>JACRET010000060.1 GCA_016218105.1 Deltaproteobacteria bacterium | reverse complement strand
GTGGGGAGCTTATAGAATATAAGGAAAGTCGGGGTAAGCTTTTTTATCAAAGAGAATACCTTCCAGACGATATTGCTGGTGCTTATCTCCTCCACACCGTAGAAGATCGTCTTTTCATTAAGGCCGGCCTCTTTAAGTATCTCCTCTACATCGACTACTTCCATGTATCCCGCCTGGATCTCGAAGGCCCTTAAACCAGGGGCGAGCGGTTCCCTGAAGAAATTATTAACCCCGAAAGGCTCGTCAGTCCTTACTATGGATATGATGACGTTATCCTCGTAGATGATATTGTTTTTGAACATCGTATGGACTATGTAAGGCGCGATGTCCCTGGCGTCTTTGGCGAAGAAGAGGGCTGTTCCGCGGATCTTTGGAAGGCTCTTGTATATCTGGTTATAACTTATGAGGAACGCGTCCTGATTAAGAGGCCTTAATGCCTTGTAAAGTTTTTTCTGGCCTATCGTATAGATGAGTATGAGTACGAACGGCAACGCCGCTATGACCAAAGACCAGTAACCGCCGTGCGGTATCTTAAAGACGTTTGCGAATAAAAACACAAGATCTATAAGCGTAATGACAAATGCCAGGAGTGCCTTGATGAAATTGCGCCTGCTATAGAATATCCATGTCATCATAAAGCCGGTAAGCGTCATGGTGCCTGTAACCGCAAGTCCGTAAGCCGCGGCCAGATTGTGCGACTCCCTGAACTCATACATAATGAAAAGAACACAGGCAAGCAGGAACCAGTTCACGAACCCGATATATATCTGGCTCCTTAGCTCTACGGACGTATAATCGACCTTGAATAAAGGCATTATATGAGTCGTTATACCCTGATAAACAACCGAGAACATACCGCTTATCATCGCCTGTGAGGCTATGACCGTTGCAGCGATGCTTAAAAGCAGGAATGGAATATAGAGTATCTGCGCCTGGCTGAAAATCATCTCGAAGAGCACGTTATGGGCCTCCGGATTTCTCATTACGAACGAACCCTGCCCGAGATAATTTATTATTAACACTACAAATACGAAATACCACGCTTTTACTATAGGAACCCTTCCGAGGTGCCCCATGTCGGCGTAGAGCGCCTCCCCGCCCGTGGCGCAGAGTATTACTTCCGAAAGGACTATGAACCCAGCGAGGCCGTTGTCAAAGAGGAACTTTATTCCATGATACGGGTTTAGCGCCCACAGCACCGAAGGCGCGTGGTAGATAGACGCCACACCAGATATGGCCAACGCCGCGAACCAGATGAGCATCAAGGGGCCAAATACCCAGGCTACCTTTTCCGTGCCTCTCCTTTGAAATACAAAAAGAAGCACCGCTATCATGGCCGCGGTCAGAATCAGTTTACCCTGGCTTACATCTTCGAAGCCGGGAATTAGAAGCGTGCCCTCGACAGCGCTTAAAATAGAAATAGCAGGGGTGATTACTCCGTCGCCAATAAGAAGCGATATGCCGACAAAAGAAAGAAGCGTTACAAAGGCAACTTTCCTCCCTGTCTTCAGGTAAGGCACCATCAGCTCCCGCAGGACGATAGTGCCGCCCTCGCCCTTATGGCTCAAGCTTGTCGCGAGCCAGGCGTACTCGGCTGTAACCAGCGTCAAGAGGGTCCATACGATAAGCGAGAGTATAGCTGTAACGTTCTCAGGCGTGGGTTTAGTTACGAGGAAGATAACCGTCAGGGTATATATCGGGCTTGTGCCGATATCGCCGAATACTATGCCGAGTGATTTTATTATTTTTTGCATCTGTTACTTATGCCCGCCGGTATTCTGCATATCCATAGAGCGGTTCCCGAGTTTCTTATGATACTCCTGAAGCGATGTAACATCAAGCCCGCCTTTAATAACCGCTCTTATGCCGTGGGCCGCCGCCCTGGCGCCTGCCACCGTCGTAAAATACGGCAGCCCCAGGTCTATGGAAGACCTCCTGATGGAATATGAGTCGGCTACGCTCTTTGCTCCGAAGGAGGTGTTGATCACCATCGCTATTTCCCTGCTCTTTATCTTATCGACTATATTGGGCCTGCTGCCTTCGGTGACCTTGAAAACGCTTTCGACCTCTATGCCCTTGTCCCTTAAATACCGCGCTGTCCCGCCGGTTGCTATGAGCTTAAAGCCAAGCTCGGAGAGTTCGGAGGCGACGCTTAAGACATCGGCCTTGTCCGAATCCCGTACGCTGATAAAAACCGTTCCTTTTTGAGGAAGCTTGTTTCCGGCGGCTATCTGGGACTTCGCGAAAGCCACCCCGAAGTCGCTGCCGATGCCCATCACTTCTCCGGTCGACCTCATCTCAGGGCCTAAAATCGCGTCCACGCCGGGGAACTTTATGAACGGGAATACCGCCTCTTTAACCGAAGTATAGACAGGTGTTATCTCCTCGGTAAAGCCGAGGTCTTCAAGTGTTCTTCCGACCATCAGTTTTGTGGCGAGCTTGGCCAGAGGAGCGCCTATGGCTTTACTTACGAAAGGAATCGTGCGCGATGCCCTGGGGTTTACCTCCAGGACATATATGGTCTTATCCTTAACCGCGAACTGGACGTTCATGAGGCCGACTACCTTCAGCTCTTTTGCCATGAGTTTGGCCTGCCGCCTTATCTCATCCATGATATCGGGGTCAAGCGAATACGGGGGGATGGAGCAGGCCGAATCGCCTGAATGCACCCCCGCCTCTTCGATATGCTCCATTATGCCGCCGATAACGACCGTATTGCCATCGCTTATGCAGTCCACATCGACCTCAACGGCGTTCTGTAAAAAGCTGTCTACAAGCACCGGGTGCTCGGGAGATGCCTCAACCGCCCTCGACATGTAATTTATCAGGCTCATCTCGTCGTAGACTATCTCCATCGCCCTTCCGCCGAGCACGTAGGAGGGGCGCACCATCACCGGATATCCGATAGTGCCGGCTATCTTAACCGCCTCGTCTATCGACCTTGCGGTGCCGCTCTCCGGCTTTCTGATATGAAGCCTGTTGAGGAGATCGTCGAACCTCTCCCTGTCTTCGGCCATGTCGATTGAGTCGGAAGATGTTCCGAGTATCTTTACGCCAGCCCTTTCAAGCGGCACGGAGAGCCTCAGAGGGGTCTGCCCGCCAAGCTGGACAATGATGCCCCAGGGCTTCTCCTTATCTACGATCGCCATTACGTCTTCAAAGGTCAGCGGCTCGAAATACAGCCTGTCGGAGGTATCGTAGTCGGTCGATACCGTCTCCGGGTTGCAGTTGACCATGATGGACTCGAAGCCCTCTTCCTTAAGGGCGAAGCTCGCGTGGACGCAGCAATAATCAAACTCGATGCCCTGGCCGATCCTGTTCGGCCCAGAGCCCAGTATCATCACCTTCTTTTTATCCGTAGGCGCGGCCTCGCAGGCGGCTTTCTGGATGCCGGAGCCCGACACCTGATAATAAGGCCTCTCGTAAGTAGAATAGAGATAAGGCGTATATGCCTCGAACTCCGCCGCGCAGGTATCCACGGTCTTGAATACCGGCTCTATCCCGGCCTCTTTGGCAGATAGCCGGATTTCGCCTTCGGTCTTGCCCGTAAGCGAAGCGAGCATCCTGTTTGAGAATCCGTTCTCCTTGGCCTTTCTCAAGACCTCCGGCGCGATATCGCCGCCTGAGTCCGCCTGCCTCGCTATGCCTTCCTCAAGCTCGGCTATCTCCCTCAGATTATTCAGGAACCAGCGGTCTATCTTTGTGTACTCGTATATCTCGTCTACGTGCATCCCGACCCTTAACGCCTCCATTATGTACCAGAGACGCTCGGCCCTCGGGGTCTTGAGCATATCTTTTATGGAGTCAAGCTCCTCGGGGGTGGCCCTGAAATTGACCCCGCTTCTTGTCTTTCTCACCTTCTTCTCGAACCCGAAGCTGCCAATCTCCAGCGAGCGCACGGCCTTGTGCATCGACTCCTTGAATGTCCTGCCGATGGCCATCGCCTCGCCGACGGATTTCATCTGCACTGTAAGAACGGAATCGGCCTTCGGGAATTTCTCAAAAGCGAACCTGGGTATCTTCGTTACGACATAGTCTATCGTAGGCTCGAAGCAGGCAGGCGTCTTCTCAGTGATATCGTTCGGTATCTCATCGAGGGTATAGCCTACGGCGAGCTTCGCCGCTATCTTGGCTATCGGGAACCCGGTTGCCTTGCTGGCCAGGGCCGATGACCTCGACACCCTCGGGTTCATCTCTATCACGTAGACCTTGCCGTTCTCCGGGCTGACGGAGAACTGTATGTTCGATCCTCCCGTATCTACGCCTATCTCCCTTATTATCCTGATCGACGCGTCCCTCAGGAGCTGATACTCCTTGTCGGTAAGCGTCTGCGCCGGGGCGACGGTTATCGAATCCCCTGTATGCACGCCCATCGGGTCGAAGTTCTCTATCGAGCAGATAATGACGACGTTGTCGTTCTTGTCCCTCATCACCTCAAGCTCGAACTCTTTCCAGCCGATCACCGACTCTTCTATAAGCAGCTCGCTGACGGGGCTGGCTTCAAGCCCGAACTTCACCATCTCCTCGTATTCCTGCCTGTTATAGGCTATGCCGCCGCCCGTGCCGCCGAGCGTGAACGAAGGCCTTATTATGACGGGAAAGTCCATCTTCTCTATAATATCCATCGCCTGACTGAAACTCCGGCAATGCCCGCTCCTCGGGACTTCAAGGCCGATCTTCTGCATGGCCTGCTTGAATAGCTCCCGCTCCTCGGCCTTCTTGATGGCCGGAAGCTTCGCGCCTATCATCTCCACGTTATATTTATCGAGGATACCCGCCTCGGCAAGCTTTACTGAGACGTTTAGCGCGGTCTGTCCTCCCATAGTCGGCAGGAGCGCATCAGGCCTTTCGCGCTCGATTATCTTCTCTACCATCTCAACCGTTATCGGCTCGATATAAGTCCTGTCCGCAAGGGTAGGGTCTGTCATGATGGTGGCGGGGTTTGAGTTTACCAGCACTACCTCGTAGCCGTCTTCCTTCAAGGCCTTGCAAGCCTGTGTGCCGGAATAATCGAATTCGCACGCCTGCCCTATTACGATAGGGCCGGAGCCGATGAGCAGTATCTTTTTTATGTCAGTACGTTTAGGCAATTAAAAAACCTCCGGTGGATAACAAATGTTATATACGCCTTTGCGAGGAACATTTTCCGCGGCGAACATTCCTTAAGTGAGTAATCTATTGTAAAGATAAAATTGCTTCGCTGCACTCGCAAAGACGGTATTTTGCGTTTTCCTCATCCTTTTCCATTTCTCATCAAATCGCCGTCCGCCCGAGTACCTACCCCTTCCGACCCTCCATCATATCAACGAACCTCTTGAACAGGTACTGCGAGTCGTGCGGGCCGGGGGAGGCCTCAGGGTGGTACTGTACGGAAAAAAGCGGCAGCTCCTTGTGCGCTAGCCCTTCTACCGTCCTGTCGTTCAGGTTTATGTGCGTGATATCGGCTATGCCCTTGAGCGATTCCATATCGACGGCGAACCCGTGGTTCTGTGACGTAATCTCGACCTTTCCGGTGGTCAAGTCCTGAACAGGCTGGTTCCCGCCCCTGTGACCGAATTTAAGCTTGAATGTCCTGCCTCCGAGGGCAAGGGATAATATCTGATGCCCGAGGCATATGCCGAATATGGGCTTCTTTCCTATGAGCTTCGCTATATTCTCTTTTGCGTATGTAACGGCGTCCGGGTCTCCTGGGCCGTTTGAAAGGAAGATGCCGTCCGGGTTAGCGTCTAAAACCGCTTCGGCAGGCGTGGAGGCCGGCACTACAGCCACATCGCACCCCGCCTCAGCGAGGTTCCTGAGGATATTTCTCTTGATGCCGAAATCGTAGGCGACTACTTTAAACTTTTTGTCTTTAGTCCCCCTGGAGTAGCCGCTCTTAAGCTTCCATAGCTCCTCGTCCCATCTGTAAGGTTTCCGGCAGGTGACCTCTTTTACGAGGTCTATGCCCACAAGGCCTTTTGAGGCGCTGGCCTTGGCGACAAGGCTTTCAAAATCGGTATCCGTTGTAGAAATAATAGCCTGCATAGCGCCTTTATCGCGGATGATCCTTGTAAGCGCCCTGGTATCAATGCCTGAGATGCCTACTATCCCATGCCTGGCCATATACCCCATAAGACTATCCGTGGAACGCCAGTTGGACGGATACATGCAGGCTTCTTTTACGATAAAGCCCTCCACCCATGGCCCAACGGATTCTATATCCTCTTCGTTTATGCCGTAATTGCCCTGCTGTGAGTATGTCATGCAGACAAGCTGCCCGTTGTAGGAAGGGTCTGTCAATACCTCCTGATAGCCCATCATGGAGGTATTGAAAACGACTTCTCCTATCGTCTCGCCTTGCGCGCCGAATGAAGAGCCTTCAAAGACAGTACCGTCAGCAAGGGCCAATATAGCCTTTCTCAAATCTCCACCCCTTTAAATTCTTTAAAATTAAGAAGTTATATGAAAAACCTAAGACTTTCTCTCGAAGATTACCTTCCCGTTTACTATTGTGCTTACAACTACCCCTTTGAGCGTCCTGCCTCCATAAGGGGTATTCTTTGACTTTGACTTAAGTTCTCTTGGCTCTACCTTCCATGTCTTGTTCAAATCTATGATGGCAATATCGGCTGAACTGCCTACCCTCAAGCTTCCCTTGTCGAGCGAGAACGCCTTGGCCGGGTTTATCGTCAAAGCCTTTATTATCTGGTTGAGTTCCAATATCCCTTCCTGCGCCAGTTCATAGACAACTGAAAACGCAGTCTCAAGCCCTATTATTCCGTTTGAGGCCTTATCGAACTCCACGTCTTTTTCTATGGTCGACTGCGGCGCATGGTCTGTAGCTATGCAGTCTATCGTGCCGTCCTTGAGCCCCGCCCTTAATGCCTCTACATCCTCCCATGCCCTGAGCGGAGGGTTCATCTTTGTATTGGTGTCGTAACCGAAGACAGAGTCGTGAGTAAGCGTCAGATGATGCGGAGTAGCCTCGGCGGTCACGTTTATGCTCTGCCTCTTGGCCATCCTTATAAGCTCCACGGCGCCTCTGGTGCTGACGTGCGCCACATGGAGCCTTCCGCCGGTAAGCTCCGCCAAGGCAATATCCCTCGCGACGATAATATCCTCAGCCGCGTTTGGTATGCCCTTAAGCCCTAGCTTCGTAGAGACCGCGCCCTCGTTCATCACCCCGCTGCCCGCGAGATGCGGGTCTTCGGCATGCGTTATCACGGGCATATTGAATATCTTTGAATACTCAAGAGCCCTTCTCATCAACCCGCCGTCGGTTATCGGCACCCCGTCATCGGATACAGCCGCGCACCCGGCGGCCTTAAGCTCGGCCATCTCCGTCAAGCGCTCCCCTTTTTGACCGTGGCTTACAGCCCCTATAGGCAGCACGCTCACGCCGCTGCCTTCCCTCTGGGCCTTGTCGAGGATATAGCGCGTAACGGATTCGTTGTCGTTCACAGGCTTGGTATTCGCCATGCAGAGGATAGTCGTAAAGCCTCCTGCGGCGGCGGCCATCGTGCCGGTCTTTATAGTCTCCTTGTATTCAAACCCCGGCTCCCTCAAGTGCGTATGCGCGTCGATAAACCCGGGGGTCACGAGGAGGCCGGCGGCGTCGATTATCTCAAGCCCAGGAGCGCCGGGGACAAGCTCGGTAGCGTCCTTTTCCGCTTCTTTAACGGAGGCTATGCGCCCGCCCATTATGTAAATATTATATATGCCGTCCAGATTTGATGAGGGGTCGATCAAACGACCTCCCTTTATTACCAGTCTCGTCATTGCGCTTCCTCTCTTGTGCCGCCGAGGAGCAGATAGAATATCGCCATCCTTACGGCTACCCCGTTAGTCACCTGATCCAATATGAGCGAATACGGCCCGTCGGCCAATTCAGAGGAGATCTCAACGCCGCGGTTGACCGGGCCCGGATGGAGTATTATCACATCATCCTTGGCCCTCTTTAGCTTGGTCTCGTCAAGGCCGTATATCCTCGAATACTCCCTTACGGTCGGAAAGAAGGATTCCTTCTGCCTCTCAAGCTGTATGCGAAGCATCATGATCACGTCAGCGTCCTTAAGGGCGCTTTCCATGGAGGTTGTCACCTTGCAGCCAAGCCTGTCCATTCCCGGCGGTATCATCGTAGGAGGGCCGCATACGGTGACGTCGGCGCCTAATTTTGTAAACCCGTATATGTTCGAGCGCGCAACCCTTGAGTGCGCGATATCCCCGATTATGGAGACCTTGAGCCCCGCGATCTTCCCCTTCTTCTCTTTTACGGTCATCATATCGAGCAGCGCCTGGCTCGGGTGCTCGTGCGCGCCGTCCCCGGCGTTAACTACCGAGCAGCCTACATACCTTGCGAGCATCTGCGGGGTGCCGGCGGATGAGTGCCTGATAACTATGCAGTCGGGCTTCATCGCCTCGAGGTTCTTCGCGGTATCCTTGATGGTCTCGCCCTTGACGACAGAGCTTGTGGACACGGAGATATTCACGGCGTCGGCGCTCATGCGCTTTGCCGCTATCTCGAATGAAGTCCTTGTCCTTGTGGAGGGCTCGTAAAAGAGGTTTATGACGGTCTTGCCGCGCAGTGTCGGAACCTTCTTTATCTCTCTGGCGGAGACTTCTTTAAAGGAAGCGGCTGTAGAAAGTATCTGCTCCAGTTCCGCCGTGTCCAGCTCTTCAATGCCGAGGAGGTCTTTTCTCTTAAGTCTCATCTACTTCATTCCAGCTTTATTAGAATTCCCCTAAGGGGTGCGTGTTATAAAATACAAAAGAGTTGCTGTTATTCCGGCTGCTCTATGATGACTTCGCAGGCACCGCCGTCAACTTCCTTGAGATGCACCTTGACGCCTTCGCGGATAGCGGTCGGGATGCTCTTTCCGATGTAGTCCGCCTTGATCGGAAGCTCCCTGTGTCCCCTGTCCACAAGCACCGCAAGCTGTATTGCAAGGGGCCTGCCGAAGTCCGTAAGCGCGTTCATCGCCGCCCTTATGGTGCGCCCGGTGAAGAGGACGTCGTCCACCATGACGATCTTCATCCCGTCGATAGAGATGGGTATCTCCATTTTTTTAAGGGACGGCTGAGTCTTTTTTATCCCCAGGTCGTCGCGGTACAGGGTGGCGTCTACCGCCCCTGCCGGAAGGCTCACCCCCTCTATCTCCTCTATCTTTTTCTGGAGCCTTAACGCCAGATGATAGCCTCTTGTAGGGATGCCGAGGAGGACGAGCTTATCGGTGCCTTTGTTGCGCTCAAGTATCTCATGGGCGATCCTTGCAAGCGCCCTTTCAATACCCTTTTCATCCATTACGGTCTTAGTTTTCATAAACAGCCCGGCTCAAAAAAAAATACCTCCGCAATAGTTTATACGGAGGTATTTCGAATATGTTTTTTTGTTATACGGCACTTATAGGCTCCCTTTTTAATCTCTCGGGATTAAAATTAAAGGGTAATTTTTTTTAATGCAGCGCGCCACTGCTCTCTTTTAGCGGCTTCGTCACTTCTACGTGGAACTTCTGTTCTTTCTTGTACTTATCTAAAAAATTAAATGTGACCGTATAATCAGCCGATATCGTTATCTGTTCTTTTTCGCGCGCTATTTCAAGATTTTCATCGCTAATCGGCACAGACCATGTCGAGGCCTTCTCAAGTATCCGCCTCTGTATCGTCTGATCGGTGTACATGTGACCTAACTTGGCCTCATCCTCTATCTCGGTCTTAAGCATGTAATAACCGGCGTAGGGAGGCGCGACAACGTATGCGCCGTACAAAAAGGAGGCGACGATAATCAGCCAAAAAAGCGTCTTGAATTGGATAGCGCCCCTATTGTCCGTAAATCTCTTCACTTCAAATATTGATAACATCTTTGTTCGGATGTAGTCAATATAATTCTTGGCGGGTACTCACCCTGACACGCTGCTTAAAAACCCGAACTTGCTCAGCCCGCTAAACCGTCTCCCTGAGTGCTGCCGCCGCCGTGGCCGGTATCTTCTCTCCAGACTTATCGCCCCTTCCCACCGAGACATACTCAAACCCGAGCTTGGCCATCATGGCCGGTTCGTAAATATTCCGCAGATCGATTATCTTTGGGGATTTAAGCAGCGACTTTATCTTTTTAAAGTCGAGTTTTCTGAACTGATTCCATTCCGTAAGTATCACTAGGGCGTCGCACCCCTCCGCGACCTCGTAACTATCGTTGCAGAAAGCTACATCTTCAGACATCGAGCGCCTCGCGTGCTCCATCCCCGCCGGATCGTAAGCTTTAATGGACGCCCCTTCGGCTAAAAGCCTCTCGACGATATCTATGGCCGGGGACTCCCTTATGTCATCGGTATTGGGCTTGAACGCGAGGCCCAATACGCCGATACGCTTACCCTTTAAATCTCCAACGAGCCCTTTGATTTTGTCTATCATCAGCTCACGCTGACGCGCGTTGACTTCGATCACGGACTCCACGATCCTGAATGTATAGCCGTGCGCCCTGGCGATCTTTGTGATCGCCATCGTGTCCTTCGGAAAACATGATCCGCCGTAACCAGGCCCCGGGTGGAGGAACTTTGGGCCTATCCTCTGGTCCAGCCCCATGCCCTTTGCGACCATGTGAATATCAGCCCCGACCCTTTCGCAAATGTTGGCCATCTCGTTTATGAACGATATCTTCGTGGCCAGAAAGGCGTTGGAGGCGTACTTGATAAGCTCGGACGTCTCTATATCCGTCACAACGAAAGGCGTCTCCAGAAGGTACAGGGGCGAATAAAGGTCTTTAAGTATGGCTATGGCCTGCTGCGACCTGGCGCCTATGACGACCCTGTTGGGCCTCATGAAATCCTCCAGCGCCGAACCTTCACGGAGGAACTCCGGGTTTGAGGCCACGTCGAATTTATGGTCCCCGCCCTGCTCCTTGGAGATTATGCCCTCTATAAGGCTTCCGGTGCCGACAGGCACCGTGCTCTTAGTGACGATGACCTTATATCCATTGAGGTTTCTGGCTATGGTCCTGGCGACTTCTTCTATATACGAGAGATCGGCCGAGCCGTCTCCCTTCGGAGGCGTGCCTACGGCGATAAAAATCACGAGAGACTTCTTTATCGATTCACTCAGGTCTGTAGTGAACGTCAGCCTGTTGTCATTTATATTCTTGTCAACGAGTTCCTTAAGCCCCGGTTCGAAAATAGGTATCTCACCGCGCTTAAGCATATCTATTTTTTCAACATCCTTGTCGACACAGCTCACATTGACGCCAAAATCCGCGAAACAGGTCCCGGTAACAAGCCCTACATAACCTGTTCCAATAACACAGATATTCATATCAGTTGAACCTCCATTGTTTTTCACTGGATTCCATCCCTTCCGGGGGCAAAATGACGGCCCAGGGCTTAAGCCCGGGGTTTTCCAACCGGCCTTATAAAATCAGCCCGGTTAATGCTTAAAATTCAGCAGAAAATACCTAAAAGAATACCAAAGTTAGACGTATTATGCAACAAACTTAATAAGCGTTACGGTTTACAAGCCCCTTCCATAACGTCAGGCAGAGTATCTTCAGGTCGAAGATAAACGACCAGTTCTCGATGTAGAATATATCGTGCTCGATCCTTTTTTTGATATCGGTATTACCCCTCCAGCCATTCACCTGGGCCCAGCCGGTTATGCCGGATTTCATCTTATGGCGGAGCATGTATTTGGGGATATTCTTCCTGAACTCCTGTATGAATACCGGCCTCTCGGGACGCGGGCCGACGAGCGACATATCGCCTTTCAACACATTAAAGAGCTGTGGCAGCTCATCCAGGCTTGTCGATCTTAAAAAAGCCCCCAGCCTGGTCCTCCTGGGGTCGTTCTCGGACGCCCACACCGCCCCGGTACTTGCCTCGGCGTCCATCTTCATCGAGCGGAATTTAAGTATCAGGAAGGTATCGCCGCCGATACCCATCCTTTCCTGCCTGTAAAGGACAGGCCCCCGGGAAGTCAATTTTATGATCAAGGAAATAAGGAGCATAAAGGGAGAGAGAACGACGATCGCGCTCCCGGCGAACAGTATATCGGCCGACCTCTTTAAGATCAGGTTCCAGCCGTAGAGCGGCGAGTTTTGCAGGTTAAGGATCGGCATGCCGTCAAGCTCCTCGACCCCGCCGCGCAAGGTCATGAACTCATAGACATCAGGGATCACCTTTATATCCACGGCCTCGTCCCCTATCGCCGAGAGGACGTCGACGACCTTTGAGTGCTCTTCCCACGGAAGCGCGATAAAAACGTTATCTATCCTTCTCTTTATTATGAAGTTCCTGATATTGGTGTAAACGTCCAGAAACCTAACGCCTGCTATGCTTTTGCCTACATCCGCCTTTTCGGTGCAGATAAGCCCCTCAAGTTTTATGCCGACCTCAGGGTGCCTTTCGAGCCTTTTTATAAGGGCGGCCGCCGGCTCGCCCGAGCCTACTATTACAGCGAACCGCAGGTTATATCCTTTTCTCCTTAAATATCTGAGCACATCCCTGAAAATCCATCTCTCCAGGCTTAACGCGAAGATATTGATCAGAAGGAAAAAGAGGAATACCAGCCTTGAGAACTCGTATTGCCTGAAAAAGAAGGTCAACGAGATGAGTATGAGCACCGAGACGACGCAGGCCTTTGTGATATCGAAGACCTCGGAGAGATGCGAGCCGATCCTCTTGGGCCTGTAGAGGCCGAACCCCTTGAAAGCGAAACCCCATATGATCATAATCGGGACGAGCAAGAGGCAGTAGATGTAGAAGTCCGGAATGCCCTTCTCAACCCGAATCACTTCACCGTAGAACCGGAAGTAGTAGGAGATTATCCAGGAGACGGCTATGATTACAAGGTCTGAAATAAAGAGCAGGCTTTCAAATAATTGGCTGTGCTTTTTTAACATTATTTTTTACTCGTGAAAATCCATGCGGCTCCCCGCGGCCTTAAGCGTGGTTGGCGGGCGAATAGAATTTATAACATCCTAACATTTCGAAAATTTCCCTCGGCTTGCGGCCGGGTTCAATTCCTGATACTTGCTGAAAATATGCTCTCTTAATTTTTCCTTGAATACAGGCCTGTCAAAGGCAAGCGCGTGCTTTCTTATGGCATCCGCCTTAAAGCTGTCAATGTTGTCCTCGAAGGCCTTGATCGCGCCCATGAGCGACTCAGGCGTCTGCTCGTAAAAGAACACCCCTGTCGGCTCCCTTCCCTCTTCGCCAATGGGGATGACGGTCTCTAGCGCGCCGCCCCTGGCAAATGCTATTACGGCCCTCCCGGTCGCCGCGGCCTCAAGAGGCACTATCCCAAAGTCCTCCTCGCCCGTAAAGATGAGCGCCCTGCAATCAGCATAGTATCCGGCAAGCTCTGCATCAGACTTCCAGCCCAGGAACTCGATATTTGCCGCCGCCATTTTTTTAAGCTTTTTTTCATCCTGTCCGGTACCTATGACCTTCAGGTTAAGGCCGAGCTGATTGAAGGCGTTAATGGCTGTGTCTATCCTCTTGTACGGGGCGAAAGCGGAGACGACCAGATAATAATCGCCCGGAGTTTCGGACTTTATCTTAAACCTGCCGCAATCAACGGGCGGGTATATTACCGAAGATTCGCGCCTGTAGAACTTCTCCACCCTTTTCGCGACATGGGCTGAGTTGGATATGAAGTGATCGACCCTCACGCTGGAGGTTACATCCCACATCCTTAAGTAATGCGAAAAGAGGCTTATCGCCCTGCCCTTTAAGCCTTCGCTCCTGCCGGGGCCGAAGTAATCGTAATACTTGTCCCACACATAACGCATCGGGGTGTGTATGTACGCGATATGCGCCGCGCGAGGCGGCGGAATCACGCCCTTCGCGACACAATGGCTGCTGGATATCACGAGGTCATAGCCGCTCAGGTTGAAACCCTCTATCGCCATCGGAAAGAGCGGCAGGAAAGACCTATAGCGTTTTTTCGCGCCCGGCAGCCTCTGTATAAAGGAGGTCTTTATATTCCTCTTCTCAATTATAGCGGAAACAGAGCCCGGTATATGGATAATGGTGTAGAGGTCTGCGTCAGGGAATATCTCGCAGAGCACCTCAAGCACCTTCTCCCCGCCCCTCATGCCCGTGAGCCAGTCGTGTATGAGAGCGACCTTCAAACAGGGCCTCCCGGTAAGACACCCTCGGCTATTTCAATCACTTTTTTATATACCTCTTCAACGCTTACCCTCTCCATGCAGTCAAGTGTCTTACACTCAGGGAAAGCTCCGTGCGAATAGCACGGGGCGCAATTGATCTCATTGGCTTTCCAGAAGTAGAAACTACCCTCGGATAAAGGATATTTCTCCCTGGGGTCCGTAGGCCCGAATATGGATATTACCGGCCTCCTGAGAGCGCTTGCCAGGTGCATCGGGCCGCTGTCATTGGCAACTACCGCCTTACAAAACCCCATGCAGGCCGCTGTCTCTTCAATGGTAGTCCTGCCTATAAGGTCTATCACCCCGTCGGGCAAACGCCATCCTTCTAAAAACCATTTATCGCTTTTCGACCCGAGGAGCAGTACGTTAAAGCCGCCTTTTGCAAGGAGGGACACGAGCTCCCGGTATTTAAGAGCGGGCCACCTCCTTGAGTCCATCACTTCCTTTATGTTACGAGCCCCTCCGGGGGCAATACCTATAAGCTTATTCGGCTTGAAGCGGGCCGCTTTAAGCTCTTTAAGTACCTTATCCCTTACAGATGTACGCACGGCAAAGTCCATCTGAACCCCGTCTTCCTTTGCGCCTATGCGTTTTGCCGCCTCAAGGTAATGATATATATGGTGCACAGGAGCGTCAAATGAAACCGCGTCCGTAAGGAGCAACCTTGAAACAAAAGACCTGCCCAGTCCGGGCCGCTCGATAATACCACAAAGCCTTGTTATCAATCCATATTTCCAATCCCTGTGCAATACCAGGGCCGCGTCGAAGCGTTCTTTTTTAAGCCGTTTTATGAGCCTTGCCGCTGTAAGCGCCTTTTCCAGAGGAGTGCCTTTGAAGAATAATCTGTCGTCTATTTCTATTATTTCGTCGACATACGGGTTCCGCTCAATAGCCTCTTTTACGGAGGAGCCTGCCAGCCATATTATTTTTGAATCGGGGAAAGTCTTTTTAAGCGCACGAATGGCCGGGGTAGTCATGAGTATGTCCCCGATCGCCGCTATCTTTACTATCAGTATCTTTTTAAATTTCATTCTTAGGGAGAAAGACGCTAAACAGGGTGCTAAAAAGACTAGCCCATTCAAGCGTCTTTTAAAACATAGTATTTCATCATATATTTTCAAAAACGTCAATTATTTTTGGGATTTATGGCAGAGACTGGATTTAAACGGATGGATGTCAAACCCCCACAGGCTTGTACGGCCCTGTGGAGGTTTGACGTAATTAGATAGTAAATGTGAGATTTATTTGGCAGGTATTCCAACAGGCCGCTGAAATTGTTGCCATCTGATCGCGTTGTTTTCGCCGGACGTAACCGTAGCGAAAAGGCAACTACGCCTCAGTCTCCCCCGACGCCTTTTATCATGGGCCCTTTGAGCAGCCCGGGTAAATTTCGTTTTCTTCCACAAAAGCTAAAATGCCTCTGAAAGAGACGTCCTCGTCTCATCTCTTTGAATCTTGTTATATTCATCGAGCACGAGTTCCTCAAGCTTCTGCCTTGTGGGTTTATCCAGAGGGTGCACAAGGTCTCTGTATGTGCCGTCCTTCATCTTTTTAGCCGGCATAGCCACAAAAAAACCGCTAGTGCCCTTTATTACCTTCATGTCCCTTACCACAAAGCAATCGTCGAGCTTTATTGTCACATAAGCCTTCAACTTCTCATCCCCATCCACAGGCAGTACTTTGATCTCGGTAATACGCATCGTCCCCTCCTTGTTAGTTTTAAATTTTAATGTACGGGATTTTGGCAGCCCCTTTTCCGCCATGTGAAGAATGTCAATCTATAACCGTTTTTTATGTAACTGTGTATTGCAATGGCAATGCCAAAGATACTTATTTAAAAAAACTCATAAAAATTGAAAGGATTTAATCTTAGCTGTAATATTCTATTGATAGAGCTGCATATATTTCTATGCACGTCTGCACAAAAAAATGTGTACCTCCTGGCGGAACCTGGAATTATTCAGGCTGCTCAAAAAGATTCAGCTGCGAGGCGTCGAGAAGCGAGGAATGAGGCGTACTTTGCATGTACGCCGCAGTGACGAGCGACAATGACAACGAAGCAGATGGACTTTTTCAGCAGCCTGTTAAGAGCAATTATTGACTTTAATAAAAGATTCTATTAATCTATACGCCATGAAAAAGACCCTTACTTACAAAGATGCCGGAGTAAATATTGACGAGGGCATGAAACTCGTAGACCTCATAAAGCCCCATGTCCGCGGAAGCTACCGGAAAGAAGTCCTCGGAGACATCGGAGGGTTCGGGGCGCTCTTCTCCGCAAGGTTCAGAAACCTTAAAGACCCGGTGCTCGTATCCTCGACAGACGGGGTCGGCACAAAGCTCATGATAGCGTTTATGGCTGACAAACATTCGTCAGTCGGGATCGACCTCGTGGCCATGAGCGTTAACGACATACTGGTAAGCGGAGCTGAGCCGCTGTTTTTCCTCGATTACTTCGCAACCGGCAAGCTCGACGCAAAGAGGGCATCTCTCGTCGTGAAAGGCATAGCCGAAGGCTGTAAGGACGCGGGATGCGCGCTGATAGGCGGTGAGACCGCGGAAATGCCCGGTCTGTATAAGCCCGGAGAATATGACCTGGCGGGTTTCGCCGTCGGCGTCGTGGACAGAAAAAAGATAATAGACGGCTCGAAGATAAAGGCTGGAGACAAGATAATCGGGCTTGCTTCAAGCGGCCTTCACAGCAACGGGTATTCCCTGGCGAGAAAGGTTATCTTTGAAAAACTGGGGTTGACAGTGGACAGCACCCCGGAGGGCTTTAATTCCACTATCGGCTCGGTCCTCCTGACGCCTACCCGCATCTATGTAAAACCCGTCCTTAAGCTTCTTAAAACCTATAATGTCCTTGGCATGGCGCACATAACAGGCGGCGGCTTTTCAGACAACATCCCGAGGGTATTGCCTAAAGGCCTAAAGGCCGTTATCACGAAAGGCGCCTGGCCCATCCCTCAAATATTCACCCTCATACAGTCGGGTGGAGGAATAGAAGATGAAGAGATGTACCGCACATTCAACTGCGGCATAGGCCTGGTATTGGTGGTAAGGGCGCGTGACGCGGAAGGCGTAAAAAAGAGGCTTAAGGCGCTTGGCGAATCACCTTACGTGATAGGCGAGATCGCTGTAAAAAAGACCCATGAAAAAGAGGTCGTTGTAAAGTAACCCCTTTCCGAAAGGCATGGCTTAAATGGTTGACATAGGCGTCCTCGTATCCGGCGGCGGCACAAATCTCCAATCCATAATCGACGCTATCGAATCCAAAAAGGTCGATGCAGGCATCAAGGTGGTGATCAGCAACAATCCGGACGCGTTCGCTCTGAAGCGCGCCGCAAGGCACGGCATACCCAGAGAGGTCATCTTAAAAGAGGATTTTCCCACCAGAGAGCAATACGATACCGAACTCGCGAGGATACTTAAAATCCATGATGTAGAGCTTGTGGTGCTTGCCGGTTTCATGAGGATCATAACAAGGCCCATGCTTGAAGCCTTTCCGATGCGGATAATCAACATTCACCCTGCCCTCCTCCCGTCCTTTCCTGGCCTTAATGTGCAAAAAAAAGCCATCGAGTACGGGGTAAAGTTCTCGGGCTGCACCGTCCATTTCGTCGATGAAGGCGTAGACAGCGGCCCGATCATCATCCAGGCGGTCGTCCCGGTCAGAGATAACGATACGGCTGACACGCTCAGCAAAAGAATACTCGAAGAAGAGCACCGGATATACCCGCAGGCCATACAGCTATACTCCGAAGGGAGGCTCTGCATTAACGGCAGGAGGGTTATCGTAAAAGGCGCCTCCGAGCCGGCAGGCGTGCTTGAAAACCCCTTGGCCGCGATATTTGCGAGTTAATCTGCTTCCTGTTATTATTTAATATCCGGTTTGCCTCCTTACAAAACAATGAAAGATAAACCGATCCTGGTAAGCGCCTGCCTTTTGGGTCTAAAGACGCGTTTTGACGCGGGCGACGCGTACAGCAAAGACGCTTTGGCATCTCTTGAGGGCAGGGTTATTATTCCGGTCTGCCCGGAACAGCTTGGCGGCCTTCCGACACCCAGGCCGAGGGCTGAGATACGAGAAGGGGGCGGGGCGGACGTAATAGAAGGCAGGGCTGGCGTTATAGATGAGAACGGGCGAGATGTTACGGCCGCGTTCATGAGAGGCGCTTCCGAAGTCTTGAAGGTAGCAAGGCTTACCGGCGCGGCCGAGGCGTACTTGAAGGAAAAAAGCCCTTCATGCGGGGTAGAATCAATAAAGGCCGGCTCAAATACAATCGCAGGTTCAGGGGTCACGGCGGCCTTGCTTGAAAGAAGCGGACTGACCATAAAAGGATTCTGAAAATCGCTATAGAGGGGGCGCGCAGATGAAACTCCATTATCAGGGACACTCATGCTTTATAGCCGAAAGCGGCGGTAAATCAGTGATCATCGACCCGTTCTTGAACGGAAACCCTTTGGCGCGGATCAAGCCCGGGGATGTGGTTGTTGACGCGGTGCTCGTTACTCACGGCCACGGAGACCATCTTGGCGACGCCGTAGAGATATCAAGAAAGAACAACGTACCTGTCATAGGCACCTTCGAGCTTGTAAACTACTGCATCGGAAAAGGAGCTGCGGGACACGCGATGCACATCGGCGGCAGTTTTTCATTCCCGTTTGGGAGGGTAAAGCTCACGATAGCTCATCACGGCTCATCGACAGAGGCCGGCAGCACAGGAAACCCGTGCGGGTTTATTTTAAGTATGGGCGGCAAGACCATATACCATGCCGGGGATACCGGCCTTTTCTCTGATATGGCCCTCATAGGAGATACAAATAGTATCGACTGCGCCCTTTTGCCGATAGGAGACAACTTCACCATGGGGATAGAGGACGCGATATACGCGGTTGGGCTCCTCAAGCCCAGGATAGCCGTTCCCATGCATTACAATACCTTTGAGGTAATAAAGCAGGACCCTGAGAAGTTTAAAAAGGGGCTTGAGGGAAAGCCTGTGAAGGTAGAGATACTCAAGCCTGGAGATAGCCTGGAGGTATAAGGTGATTTAAAAGCTTGAACACCAGCTTTTCCACTCAAAACATATTCCGGTAAACGTCAGACCGCACATAGGGGATATAATCGCGGGTAATCCCCCCTGTTTACGAATGATATCCGTACTTCAGGTCTCCCCTCAGCTCCGTCACCATGTTTTCCGTATTTTTTGGGTCTCCGTCGGGATGGTAATTGATGATCAGGTAATCCCAATTATATTCAACGTCATACTCTGACGCCGTTGTCACGTAGCGGCCCTTGCCGGACGCGTTGGTCTTGAAGTGGTTTATATCCACGCCCAAGGGCATTCTTTCTCTTTTCTCCCCGTTCTTTTCAAGCCATACAGAGTAGATAGCGTCAGGCTTAAGCCCGAAGAGATCGATCCCCACCGATCTCTGGCCGGGGGCGATACCCATCTTTTCAAAAACAGCCTCCCCTGATGCTCCCTGCCGTATCTCATCGTTTAAAGGTACTATCTTCCTGGCCGGATATGTATAGCCTGAAAAAACAAAGGCCATTAAAATGAGCGGGATCATGAAATAGATATATCTTCTCATAAATACCTCTTGAAGAAGCCTCCCCTCCTTTCTCAAGGGGAGAAGGAACTAATAAGTAGCGTTCCCCGAACGGGCCGGGATCAAAGGAACCCTAGGGAATTTTCTGATTAATTATAACCCTTTTTCAGAATTGAAGCTCCCCGCAGCAAGCTGCGGGGGATGCGCCCGCTATGCATATTCGTACACGCCAATGGAAAAACCCGCGGCGTACCAATAATATTTAAGGAACTCCACGATTAAAAGCCCCAGGCTGTTGGAATCCCACCATTTAGTCTCATCGAAGTTCGGAGTAGCTATGCTGTACGCCTCAATCCTGACATTGCCCGGGAGGATACGGCTGAATATATACAGGGCCCTCTTCATGTGATAGGCTGAGGTTATAAGAACGATGGAGCCTAACCCCATCTCCTCTATGAGCTTTCTGACCTCAAGCGCATTTTCAAGGGTGCTTGAAGACTTCTTATCAAGCACAATACGTAACTTGTCTGAATCATTAATCTTTTTATTAAAAAATATTGAATCCAGGTCGGCATCCTCATGCACCCCGCTTAAAATAAGCATGGAACCGCCACCCTTTTTAAGGAGATTAAGACCTTCCTCCGTCCTCCCGATGCCGCCGGTGAGCACTACTATCGCATCGGCCTTCGTAACCTCATAAACAGGTTCAATTTCCCTGACATCGCCAATGAAATTGGAAAAGAGGTACAAAACGTACGCAGAGAAGAGGATTGTGATAAGCGCGTAACCGCGTCTTTGTTTGTTCTCTTTCATTATCCTATTTTCCAAAAAAAACTTGCAATGCGTGAGTATTTATGCTATTCATTTAAGATTAAAATCTTACGGAGGTATCTTCAAAATGGCAGCCACATGCGACATATGCGGAAAGGGGCCGACATTTGGTAACAATGTCAGCCATGCAAATAACAAGACCAAGAGGAGATGGAACCCGAACCTTCAGAGCGTTCGCGCCCTTCAGAACGGCAAGGTTAAAAAGATCAGGGTTTGCAGCCGCTGCATCCGTTCCGGTTCCGTCATAAAAGCCGCGTAACTTCCTCTCAGAACCGACTATCTATCCGCCGGCCCCCTCCCTCATGGGTGGTGGCCGGTATTTTTTTTAATCTTCGTCCCCTATGGCGGCTATCGCGTCTATCTCGATCTTTACCGCCTTTGGGAGCGCGCTTACCTCTACGGTCGCCCTCGCCGGATAAGGCGGGGTAAAGAATTCCCCGTACACCTCATTCATATCGCTGAATTCGGAAAGGTCTTTAAGATATACGGTCGTTTTTACGACATCCTTGAGGCTTGAGCCTGCTTGCGCGAGCACCATCTGAAGGTTCTTTATCGCCTGTCTTGTCTGGGCCTTGATGTCGCCAGGGACGACCTCGCCTGTAAGCGGCTCGATCGGTATCTGGCCTGAAAGAAAAATAAACCTCCCCATCTTAACGCCCTGGGAGTACGGCCCGATAGCCTTCGGGGCCATATCCGTCTTTATCTCTTCCTTTCGCATCGGCTCTCCTTTATTCCCATTTAGTCTAACAGCTTGATGAAAAACCCAAGATTTGTTCAGGCGGAGAAGGCAACAAAGCAGATGGGCTTTTCAGCAGCCTGCTAAAGCGTGCTCTCATGCTCGGAATCTTTGGGCATCCCGCGTATCCTCTCCACCTTTATGACCTTCTTTATCTTCTGCAGCCCGGCTATTATGATTTTGAGGTGGGCGAGATCGCTTACGTCAACCTCGAATGTGCAGACAGCCTTGTTGTCCTGATTGGTCTTTATCTCCGCGCTTGAGATATTGGCGTCCGCCGCCTTGATCGCGTTTGTCATCTCGGCCAGAAGCCCCTTCTCATTCCTGCAGACGACCTCTATCTTTGCGGGCCTCGTGCTCTTTGAGCGTTTATCCCATGCGACGTCGATCTTCCTCTCGCTGTCTATGTTCAACAAATTGGTGCATCCGACGGCGTGTACCGCCACGCCCTGCCCGTGCGTTATGAAACCCGCTATGTCGTCGCCCGGCAGAGGGTTGCAGCATTTGGCGAACCTTACCATCACGTCCTCGACCCCTTTGACGATCACCGCGTTACGGGTCTCCTTGCCCTTGAACTTGTCAAGCACCCTTCTTATCGAGAACTTCTGCTTTTGCTCAAGCTTCTCAGGCGGCAATATCTTGCCGAGCACCTGAAATATCGATATCTTTCCGTACCCGACGGAGGCCAGCAGGCTGTCCAGGTCTTTAAGGCCGAAGTCCCTGGCGAGCTTCTCAAGCTCCCCTGCCTTAAGGAGCTTCCCATACTCCACCCCGTGCTTGTTGAACTCCTTCTCGCAGATCTCCTTGCCGAGGTCGATGGACTTCTCCCTCTCCTCCGTCTTTATCCACTGGCGTATGCGGGCCTTTGCCTTTGAGCTAATGACGAACTTAAGCCAGTCCTTTGAAGGATGGTGCGACTGTGACGTCACTATCTCGACGACATCGCCGTTTCTAAGCTTGTATTTAAGCGGCACCATCCTGCCGTTGACCTTGGCGCTTGCGCACCTGTTGCCTACGTCGGTATGTATCGAGTAAGCGAAATCAACCGGGGTCGCTCCCACCGGGAATTCCTTTACAGCGCCCTTGGGGGTAAAGACGAATACCTCCTCAGGGAAGAGATCGACCTTTAGGGATTCCATGAACTCGTCCGAATCCTTCAAGTCCCTCTGCCACTCAAGGAGCTGGCGAAGCCAGGCAAAGCTCTTGTCGTCCTTGCTGTCAACGACCTTCCCTTCCTTGTACTTCCAGTGCGCGGCGATGCCGTACTCAGCCACCCTGTGCATCTCCTCGGTGCGTATCTGAACCTCCATCCTTACGCCGTACGGGCCGACTACGGTGGTATGGAGCGACTGATATAAATTAAGCTTGGGTATCGCTATATAATCCTTGAACCGCCCCGGCACCGGCTTCCACATCGAATGTATTATGCCAAGCACCTCGTAGCAGTCCCTGACATCTTTGACAATAACCCTGAAGGCTATTATGTCATGGATATTCTCGTAATCGACGTCCTGGTCGAGCATCTTTTTATAGATGCTGTACATCTGCTTGGGCCTGCCGGTAACCTCTCCCTTGACCTCATGCTCCTTAAGCTTCTGCTCTATCAGTTCCTTGACCTTAATGATATAGGTCTCTCTCTGGTCCTGTTCCTTGGCGACCTTATCCTTAAGCCAGGCGAATTTTTCCGGCTCTATGTACGTAAACGCAAGGTCTTCAAGCTCTGTCTTCATCCAGCCTATGCCGAGCCTGTTCGCCAGAGGCGCGTAGATATCGAGTGTTTCACGGGCTATCTTTTTCTGTTTTACTGGGTCCAGCGCGCCGAGCGTCCTCATGTTGTGAAGCCTGTCCGCGAGCTTTATAAGGATCACCCTTATGTCGCGGCCCATGGCGAGGATCATCTTGCGGAAGTTCTCGGCCTCGTGGTCTTCCTTTTTTTCGAAGGTCATCCGGCTTAACTTGGTCAGCCCGTCTACAAGATTGGCGATCTCCGCGCCGAACACCTCATCTATCCTCTCGATAGTCGTATGGGTGTCTTCAACGGTGTCATGAAGGAGGCCCGTGGCTATGGACTGTGCGTCCATCTTAAGGCCTGTAAGGATATAAGCTACTTCGAGGGGGTGGTTGAGGTAAGGCTCACCGGACATCCGTGTCTGCCCCTGATGGACAACGCCGGAGAAGACATAAGCCTTTTTAATGACTTCAAGATCGGCGGCCGGATTATAGGCGGCTACCTTCTCGAGTATCTCCTCTAGTCTGACCATATTTACTCAATTTAACGCAAAAGCCTTTAATTTTCAATAGATGACCTCATATATATAATAAACTCACCATAAATATTACCCTGAAACATCCCATGAAATAAAAAACGGGCCGGATGTCAGGCCCGTTTTTAGCATTATTAATGTTAACTCCCTTACTTCTCGTGGCAGGTCCTGCATACGCCTGAACCGGTGTTGCCGCCTACGCGCCTCAAAAACTGGCCGTTTGTCAGGCCTTCCTGTTGAGCCGTTACGCTTGTGTAGGTGGAGTCGATCTCCTGCCAGGACTTATTGTTGAAGTGGGGATCATGGCAAGATCCGCATTCGACCCTGTTACCCGGCGCCCCATAAGGCCCTCTCAGCAGATTCTGGATAGTAGCCGTATCGGATATGAACCCTCGTACCGACCAGAGGTTCTTCGTAAGGTTCCCGTTGTCATAGGTAGTTGCGCTGGAATTAAGCTCAGAGGTCAGGTCGATCGAGCTTATAACCGTATTCGTCGGCCTGAGACCAGCGACATTCTCATTGTAGACAACCGACACCGGATGGTCGTCTGTGAGATTCAAACCGATAACGAGCCTGGCGCTTGTCATGTAGTCAGCAACAGGGACAGAGCCGACGAAATCGTAAAACGCAAACCCCCTGTCTGATCCGCCCTGAACAATCCGGCCCTTACCCGGCGCGTTCGCAAGGGTGTCGAATGTAGTTACGCCGTCATGGCAGCTCAGGCACGCGAGTGTCGTGGAGCCGACGTCGGTATTGGCGATCGTAGTGCCGCCGATGGTCGCGCCGTAGGCTGTAAAGCTTGTAGGGGCCGATGAGCCCCTGTTCCACATGGGCCCTAATCCATACGCAAAATTCGCACCTACATTGGTAAAGTGCGGCGTATGGCAGAACGTGCATATCTCGGTGGTGCCATATTGCCAGCTCATGGTCCCGACATGCATCCCGAACGAGCCGAGATTGTGCCTGGAATTACCGATATTACCGGCGGGAGCGCCAGGAATGTATGTATCCAATGCGTTTGATTCGACTGCTGCAATTAAACCAAAGCATAAAGCTGCTATTGCTATGGCAAAGCGTCTTTTCATAGTGTCCTCCTTTCTTTTTTATAAAAATAGGGTGATGACGGCAAAAAAAATGCCGTCGAACCTGGCCTTCCATAAGCCAGAACGCGGCATACATTGCCGTACGATTACACCCCGTCATGAGGTCGCTGTAATCATTTTTTGTGAATAGACTAAGTAGATAGCCATATTAAAAATTGTCAAGGAACATTTAATCTTTTTTTAACCAATTGAAGCTTCCCGCGGCAAGCCGCGGGGAATGCGCTCGCCACGCGTATTCATTTTTTCGCACCCTCCTGAAAGGTGTTTACCTTGCTTTACCGCGCTGTTTTTGCTATTATTTTTTGTATATGCGTTCCCTAAAGTTACTCCTTGCGGCCATAGCCGGACTAGTTGCGGCCGGATTTATCACATATTACTATTTTACGCGCGATCTGCCGGCCCTTGTCACACTGGAGGACTACCACCCTAATCTGGTGACGAACGTATACTCAGAGGACGGCCGCATCATAGGCGAGTTCTACATAGAACGGCGTGTCGTCGTCCCTTTAAATAAGGTGCCCCAGCACCTCATAACCGCTTTTCTGGCGGCAGAGGATACAAAGTTCTTCGAGCACGAGGGCATCAGCTATACCAGTATCCTGAGGGCGATGTTCAAGAACATGATGGCCGGCAAGGTCGTTCAGGGCGGCTCGACCATCACCCAGCAGCTTGCCAAGAGCTTTCTGACCTCCGAAAGGAAGCTTTCGAGGAAAGTACGTGAGGCGATACTCGCGTACAGGATCGAGAAACACCTTACAAAAGACGAGATCTTAACCCTCTATTTAAACCAGATATATTTCGGAAACGGCGCTTACGGGGTGCAGACCGCCGCCGAATCCTACTTTGGCAAAGACGTCAACGAGCTCGACCTTGCCGAAGCGGCGCTACTTGCGGGACTGCCGAAGGCTCCGAGCAAATACTCTCCTTACTCAAACTTCGAACTTGCGAAAAAACGGCAGGAATTCGTATTAAGCCGCATGGTGGAGGAGCAGTTCATCACAAAAGAAGACGCCGCCAGGGCTTTAGGCAAGAAGATCAAACTGCGGCCCAGAAAGGCCGACAGCCTGGGCATAGCGCCATATTTTACAGAGAATGTCAGGATTTACCTTGAGGAGAAGTACGGCGAAGAGCTCCTTTACAAAGGCGGGCTTGAGGTCTACACGACCGTTGACGTTGAGATGCAGAAGGCCGCCAACATTGCGGTGCGCGAGGGGCTCCGCGATTATGACAAGCGGCACGGCTACAGGGGGCCTGTAACAACCTTAAAGACAAAAGACGAGATAGATACTTTCAGGGATGAGGCCGACAAACGGCTCCAGTACGAGCCTTTAAAGGAGGGCGAGATATACAAGGGCGTCATAACAGCCGTAAACCCAAAAAACCTTGCCCTTATAATCGACATCGGAAACCGCCACGGCATTATATCGGCCCCTGACCTTGAGTGGGCTAAGCTTTATAACCCCACCAAAGACCCGGACGGCGGCAAAGAGGCCGATATAGCAAAAATATTCCACTCAGGAGACGTAGTGGAGGTGATGGTCAAGGACGTGCCGTCAAGCCCCTCTATCCTCATACCGCTCAAGCTTGAGCAGGAACCGGCGGCGCAGGCATCCCTTCTTGCCATGGAGCCTGAGACAGGCGCGATCAGGGCTATGATCGGAGGGGCGGATTTTTCAAAGAGCCAGTTCAACCGAGCGGTACAGTCACTGCGCCAGCCGGGTTCATCTTTTAAGCCTATAATATATACAGCGGCTATGGATAAGAACTATACGCCTGCTTCGATAGTCATCGACTCTCCGCTTGTATTTGACGAGGCCGCCAAGGACAAAGAGAAAGAGGAACAGTGGAGGCCCAGGAACTATGACGAGCAATTTAACGGCCCCACGACCATAAGGGAGGCCGTGGCGCGTTCCAGGAATATCATTACGATAAAAGTGCTTCAGGATATAGGGATCGACCATGCCATATCCTACGCGAGGCTGCTCGGCATCAACTCGCCTCTTGCCAGGGACTTGTCCCTTGCCCTAGGGTCATCGGCCGTAACGCTTCAGGAGATGACGACCGCTTTTTCAACGCTCGCTAATCTGGGCGAAAGGCCGGAGCCATTGTACATTACCAGGGTAACTGACCGGAGCGGCAAGGTATTGGAAGAAAACACGCCTTTTTCCACGTCCGTTATAAGCCCCCAGACGGCGTATATCATGACCAGCCTTCTGCAGAGCGTAATCGAGCGCGGCACTGGATTAAGGGCCAGGGCGCTCGGCAGGCCGGCGGCCGGGAAGACCGGCACGACAAACAACCTGAACGACGCCTGGTTCATAGGCTATGTGCCGGGGTTGACGGCAGGCGCCTGGCTCGGTTATGATGAGGAAAGACAGCTTGGAAGGGGCGAGACCGGGGGCCACGCCGCGCTCCCTATATGGCTTAAATTCATGCAGGGCGCGACAGCCGGGATGCCTGTAAGAAGCTTCCCTGTGCCGGAAGGCGTCGAGTTCGCGAAGATAGACCCGGAAACAGGGCTCCTCGCGACCACCTCGACACAGGACCCGGTATTCGAGGTTTTCAAGGCCGGTACGGCCCCGGTAGAATCATCGGCCGGAACAAACAAATCACGCTCAGACTTTTTCATGGTAGACACGGATTCGAAACCAAAGACAAGGAAGCCGGAACTCAGCGAACCGGTAGATTAGAGGATATATGAAAAAGCTCATCGACGCGTACGAGCGCAAGATCGATTATCTAAGGATTTCAGTCACGGACAGATGCAATCTCCGGTGTGTTTACTGCATGCCTCCCGAAGGTATCGGCCTTATCGAGTCCAAGGAGATACTCAGGTATGAGGAACTTTTGAGGATAGCCAGGATCGCCGTCGCCCACGGAGTCACCAAGATAAGGGTCACCGGCGGAGAGCCCCTCGTGAGAAAAGGCATAATAGAATTCCTCGCCGCCCTGTCAGCCATGGAGGGATTGGAAGACCTGAGCCTGACTACAAACGGGGTTTTGCTTAAAGAGTTCGCAAAAGAGCTTAAAGGCGCCGGGCTAAAGAGAGTGAACGTCAGCCTCGATTCGATGAAGCGGGACAGGTTCATCAAGATGACTCGCGGCGATAACCTCGCTCAGGTGCTGGAGGGCCTCGAGGAGGCGCACATGGCCGGCCTTCGGCCGGTTAAGATAAACATGGTCGTCATAAAGGGGTTTAATGAAGACGAAGTGCTGGATTTTGCCTTCATGTCCAAATCGAAACCCTATCATGTGCGATTCATCGAATACATGCCCTTTAATACGCAGGAGGGCTGGCAAAGGGACAAATGCCTTACGGCCAAACAATTAAAAGAGATGATAGACGCCGTGGAGCCGCTCATACCGGTAACGGACACCTCAGGCAGCGCCGGGCCAGCCAGGCGGTACAAGTTCAAGGACGCGCCCGGAGAGGTCGGTTTCATAAGCCCAGTATCTGAACACTTCTGCGGGTCGTGCAACCGCTTGAGGCTGACCTCGGACGGAAAGCTCAGGACGTGCCTCTTTTCGGATAACGAGATCGACATAAGAAAGGCCTTGAGGGACGGATCAAGCGATGAGGTGGTCGAGCATCTATTATTCAAGGCAGTGGCCGAAAAACCGATGGGGCATCAGATAAACGAGAACATATTCAAGAAATGCAGCCGCACGATGAGCCTGATAGGTGGGTAATAGAGGGCAAGTAGGGCCTGTTCCCCGAACGGGTCGGGCGACCCAGCCACATAAACAACTTACTGAAGACCCCTACCACCCGAGCTTAAGCCTCTCCGCAAGCCGCTCAGGCAGGCCTGCCTCGATGATCTTACCGGCGGTCGAGGATATGTCGTACTCGACCCTGTAGAAGTTTACCTGGGATTTTTTACTGTCATAGATAAGGAAAGACGCCCTCGGGTCGCGGTCTCTCGGCTGGCCTATAGCCCCCGGATTTATCAGATACTTGCGCCCCTTCTCTATCTTAACCGGATTGTCAGGCGTAAGCTCGACACTGCCCCCCTCCTCTATGTACGCGGCGGGCACATGCGTATGGCCGAAAAAGCATAAGCTCACGGGTTTTTCCAGCCCGTTCATCAACTCGAAATTTCTGAGCGCGTCGCCCGGGCCCATAATGTAGCGGTCTGTATCGCTTACCCAGCCGTGGATGGCAAGGAACTTACGGTCTACAAGGAGAGACCTGGGAAGATTTTTAAGAAACAGCAGATTCTCGTCCTTTAATACGCCTATAGTCCAGTCTATCGCCCGTGCGGCCAAAAGGTTAAAGTCCGACGCGTCCTCGATCCCCGCGACCCTTGAGTCGTGGTTTCCCATCAGGCACTGCATCTTATTCTTCCTTATAAGCTCGATGCATTCGTTGGGGTTGGGATTATATCCGACGATGTCGCCCAGGCATATTATCTTATCGGCTTTGAGCTTGTCTGCCTGGTCGAGAAAGGCTTCGAGCGCCTCAAGGTTGGAGTGGATATCTGAGATTACAGCATAACGCATAAAATTCAAAAGTGCCGCTCTTGATCAGGCGCAGTTCCTAAACTTGAAATTTTAAATTAAGTGAACAGAATTGGCAGGATGGAGCCGGTACAAACATCACTCGCTCGCATTCCCCATTGGAAGACTGCCGGGGAATGCGCTCGCCATGCATATTCAGTGTATGGTGCCTTTTACGTCCTCACCTTCAAAAACCGCCTTTCCGGTCTGGAAAGGGTCGCTCGTGAATTTATCTCTGCAAGACTTGCAAAGTATGAAGATAAGTTCCTTTGAGACGTCCTCTTCTATAGTCTTCTGATCGAGAGATTCCATAGAGTCTAGAAGATCGTTTATACCCTCTTCGACGTCGCCGTCATAATCCTCGAGATAGCCGTCAAAATCGGCGAAGCTCCTGATTTCAATTATAAATTTCAAGCTGCCTTTTGGGAGTTCCCTCCCGCAGCTGTGACACCTGAGTTTCTGAACCATTTCCGGTTCCTTTCCTGTAATTAAGTTATTCACGGGCGGCTGCAAGGTAACGGAACCGCTGTTAAATCTTAACCCTAAAGAAGCCCCTTGTCAAACTAAATAGGAATATGTTAATTTTACATACATGTTGAATGAATTTGTGCTTTCCAGGGACTCTTACCTCCTTGGTATTGAGCTTCGGTTATTCTGGTCAGTCGCCTTCATCTACGGTCTCTCCGCCCTTCTCTTCCTTTTCCATATCATTCTTAGGGAAAAAGCCCCCGGCAAGGCCGCCCACAAGCTTTTAACATTAGGTGTCATCGTCCAGATAGGGCTTATACTCCTCCGTACGTTCGAGGCCGGCAGGGCGCCATTTCAGACCCTTTACGAGAGCCTCTCGTGGTTCGCGTGGTCGGCCTCTATTACGTATCTTTATGTCTCACGAAAATGGCAGGATGTCTACTTTCCCGGCTTCTTCGTAAGCGCCTTGTCGATGGGCGCCTGCCTTTATTCGCTCCTTTCAAGGTCCCCGGCCGTAGACACACTGGCGCCTCCCCTGCAGAGCTACTGGTTTGAGTGGCACGTGATACTGGCCTTTTTCTCTTACGCGGTCTTCATAGTGAGCGCCTCCGTGGAAGCGGCCTGCCTGATAGTCCGGCCGTTCCTTAGGAGGAATGCCGGGGGGCTGTACGGCCTTACGAATGAGAATATCGAGCGCTTCCATTCAACGTCATTCAAGCTTGTTGCCTTCGGCTATCCGTTCCTTACCTTCGCGATCCTTTCAGGCGCGGCATGGGCCAATGAGGCATGGGGCAGGTACTGGAGCTGGGACCCTAAAGAGACCTGGTCGCTTGTCACATGGGCCGTATTTACCCTTTACCTCCATTCCAGGGCCGTTCCCGGGCTAAAAAATATCCCGGCATCGGTATTCAATATTATAGGCTTTGTTTGCATGATGATGACCTTTCTCGGCGTGAACTGGCTCGCGAAGCTCCTGGGTATTCCAAGCCTTCACGTCTACGCCGTTTGAAACCTATGTCCCCTTTAAGTGAACGCATAAAAAACCATATTAAAGAGCTTAAGGGAACCTTGCCCGAAGAGACAGGGAGGTATTACCGCTGGGCTTACAAAAAGCTCTCGTCGATAAATACCTCCATATACATCATCGGGCTGATGGCGCTCTTTTTCATTATCGGCACTATCTTCCCTCAGGGAGAAAGCCTTGATGAATACGCGAAGGCGGGCGGCGGTTTTTTACCCATTATCTACGCCTTCGACCTCCTGGATTTCTTTACCTCCCCTGTTTTTCTGCTCCTCTCTTTTGTGTTGCTCCTTAATCTCTCCGTCTGCACTTACGAGCGGTATCCGTCCGTATTCGACAGGAGGCTGCCTGAAAAGTTCGAGCCGAACGGCGCTATCCCCCTGCACTGCACCGTTTCTAACGCGCACGAAGAAGTAAAAAAGGCGTTCAAATCCCTGGGGTTCAGGATCGCGTCGAAGGACAGCTCCTGGATAGTGATGGAAAAGGGGCTTCCGTATAAGGTCCTTACATGGCTCTACCACGCCGGTATTATCGCCTGCTTTTTCGGTTTTACGCTTACCTGGCTCTTCGCGTTTGAAGACACGATGAAGCTTAAGCCCCATGACCCCCAGACCGTCACCCCTGAGACTGCCGGGAGGCTTGCGCGCCTATGGAAGGACAAGGCGGACCCGACAGAATTCCATCTTTTACTCGATCAGTTCCAGACCGAATACGTCGAGTCCCCCCGCCTCGAATACCCGAAGGACAAGCTCTCAAGGCTCGCCATTGGGCTTGGATGGAAAAACCTCGCCTACGAAATGAAGGACGATTCATTGTCCGTCACTGACTGGCGGGCAAAGATAAAAGTCATAAAGGGGAGCCGTACCCTCGCTGAAAAGCTCGTAGAGATAAACGACCCTATCAAATACGGCGGGTATACCTTCTACCTCATCGACTTCGAGCAAAACTTCAGGTTGAGGGTAGACGACAACCCCATTCTCCTTGAGACGGAAAACGACGAAGAGCTTATGATACCGGGGGTAGACCTGCCGCTTAAATTCGGGACATTCAGGACAGGGACGCTTAAAAAACTCGACGGAACCATAGAGGCGATAAGGCCGTATACCGTAGTAAAGCACCCGTCCAGGTCGAAAGACGTAAAAAAGGATGAGGAGATCGGCAGGCTTGAAGTGGGCGGTTCGCTCTACATCGACGGGACAAGGGTCACTCTGACGGATGTAATAGAATCCCCCATAATAAGTTTCAGATACGACCCGGGGGTTCCGGTTCTCTGGTATGCCGGGATATTCGTGCTCGCAACGATGTCCTTGAGGTTTTTCGGCCTTTATTATATGGCCGCCTACAATATAGATGAAAAAGACGGCGTAGTGGTCCTTGAGGTCTGTCTTAAAGCCAAAGGCCTTTCAGCTGACAGGAACAGGGTGCTTGAAAGGCTAAAATACCACCTGTCTAAATAGCTTCAAAACGCCCTCCGCTCATCATTCCCATCCGCGTAGCAATCCAATTCCAAAGATGCTATATTTTTCTTATGAGCCAGCCCTTGCCAGCCAACCCGATAGATAAATTCATAGGAGAGATAAAGGCCCGGAAAGACCTCAAAGAGTTCGTCCATCATGAAGAGATCCCTCCCCGCGAGCCTTCGTACGCACAGACCGCAAGGCCCCTTATGCCGGAGGTCAAGAGCGCCCTTGAAGGCCTCGGCATAAAAAAGCTCTTCTGCCATCAGGCTGAAGGGATAGACCTTATTCGCGAGGGAAGGAACGTAGTCATAATGACCCCGACCGCGAGCGGAAAGAGCCTGATCTACAACATCCCGGTCGTGGAATCCCTACTCGAAGACCCGGATGCGCGCGCTATGTACCTCTTCCCTTTAAAGGGCCTTGAGCAGGACCAGCTAAAGGCATTCAGGGAGCTTACAGATAGGCTTCCGCTGGAACGGAGAGGCGGCCCGGCTGAGAAAAAAGGCGGGCGCAGGGCATATGTCCCCTCTCTTTCAGAGATTTATGACGGGGACACGACCGCGTACAGGAGAAAAAAGATAAGAGAGACGCCTCCCGCCGTAGTCCTTACCAATCCCGACATGCTCCACCTCGCCATTAACGCCTTTCATCAGAAGTGGGAGCGGTATTTAAGAAATCTTAAATACGTGATCATAGACGAGGTGCATACGTACCGCGGCGTTTTCGGCTCTCATGTGGCTAACGTGCTCAGGCGTCTGCGGCGTATCGCAAACATGTATGGCAGCGACCCGGTCTTTATCGCGTGCTCCGCTACCATCGCAAACCCACAGGAGCTTACGGGGATGCTGACCGGCCTTCCCTTTGAATTGGTCGAGCAAAGCGGAGCGCCAAGAGGCAAAAGGAATTTCATCTTCTTGAATCCCAGGCCTGAAGTAAGCCCTTACACTATTGCCACCAGGCTCTTCATCTCGTCCGTGCGCGCCGGGTTTAAGACTATCGCATTCACCAGGGCAAGAAAGATCACTGAGCTGATGCACACCTGGGTAAACGAGGCCGCCCCCGACCTTAACAAGAGCGTGAGCTCTTATCGGGCGGGGTTCCTCCCTGAGGAGAGGCGCGAGATAGAACAGAAGCTTTTTAAGGGAGAGCTTTCAGGGGTTATCTCCACCAGCGCGCTTGAGCTGGGCGTTGACATAGGCGGGCTTGACGTCTGTATCCTTGTCGGATATCCGGGGACTATCAGCTCTACATGGCAGAGGAGCGGCAGGGTCGGAAGGTCGGGAAGGGATTCGCTCATTGTAATGGTCGCACTCGCGGATGCGCTCGACCAATACTTCATGCGTAACCCCCTCGACTTTTTCAGGCGTAACGTAGAGGCGGCCGTCCTCGATCCCGAAAATAAGACCATCCTGAAATCCCACCTCCTTTGCGCGGCCGCCGAAGGGTATCTGAAACCCGGCGAAACCATTTTCGATGCGCACAAATACACCCCGGTATTAAACGATCTTGAGCGGGAAGGCAAAATAAGGCACTGGGTCAAAGGCGATATCTGGTACCCAAGGAAGCGGTACCCCCAGATGGAAGTCTCGATAAGGGAGGCCGGAGAGGCGTATACCATCGTTAAAGAAGACGGAAAAATGCTCGGGGAGTCAAGCTCATCGAGGGTATTATTCGATCTCCATCCCGGCGCGGTCTATCTCCATAAGGGCGTGCAGTACAGGGTAGTAAGGCTCGACATGGGGGAGCGTAAGGTGTTTTGCCGCGCCGCCGCTGATATCAACTATTATACGCGGGCGGTGACTAACGAAGAGACTGAGATTATCTCCACTGAAGACACCCTGGAGCTTAATGACGCGATTATAAACCTCGGCTCGCTCAGGGTGACTGAACGGGTCACGGGCTACATAAGAAAACATATACATACGAACCAGTCGCTGGGTGAATTCCAGCTGGAACTGCCTCCGTCCGTATTCACGACCGTCGGGATATGGACTGCGGTCGATGAAAGCATCACCGCTGAAATAAAGGCAAAAGGATACAGCGTGGCGGGCGCCCTCCACGCGGCTGAACACGCGGCTATCGCTACCCTTCCCCTCTTCGCCCTTTGCGACAGGATGGATCTGGGAGGCTTAAGCTATCCGTTTAACCCGGAACTCGGCTCTGCCGCTATTTTCATTTACGACGGGCACGAAGGCGGGGTCGGGCTTGCAAAGAGGGGCTTTGAATGCGTAAGAGACTGGTTTGCCTCGACCATCAGCCTGATGGAGGATTGCCCGTGCGAGATAGCCTGCCCTTCATGCACGCAAGACCCCAAATGCGGCAACAACAACGAGCCGCTCGATAAGCGCGGGGCGGTGATGATACTTAAGCGGTGGGTCGGGAAACCCTTCTGATATCTCTACCCTGGACATCATAGGCCTCTTCCAATATAATTACAGAAGCTTAAGACTTCCCTCAGGAGGGACTATGACTGCGATCCTTGCGTTCCTGTTCGTCTTCACCTCGGCGATACTCGTCCACGAATTAGGCCATTATCTCGCGGCTAAAAGGCTCGGCATCAAGGTCTACGAGTTCTCTATCGGATTCCCCTTCAGCCCAAAGATAGCCACTCTATTCAGGCACAAGGAAACCGAGTTTACTTTAAGGCTCCTGCCGCTCGGGGGTTTTGTAAGCTTCTCCAACAGCGGAGATAAAGATCCATCGCAATTTCTGAGGACCGACCGGTGGAAGAGGACCGTAATATCTTCGGCAGGCCCGGCTTTTAATATAGCCTTCGCGTTCCTCATATTGACCCCTGTCTTCTTCTTCGGGAAAGGACTTCCCATTTATAACAGTATTCTTTTAAGCGCATCGTCGATCGTTGACGGGTTCTACGGCATGTTCAATCTACTGGTCTCATTCATTTCAGGAACCGGCTCCATGAGCCAGCTCTCAGGCCCCATCGGGATAGCGCATATCGCCGGCAAAGCCGCCAAAGCCGGTATTTTCGACCTGCTCTATTTTACGGGCATGCTAAGCTTAAGCCTCGGTATATTTAACCTCCTGCCCCTTCCTGTGCTCGACGGCGGGCATCTTGTAATTATCTCCATAGAGTCTATCAAAAGGCGCCCCATGACTGAAAAGGCTTACGAGCTTATCGGCATCGCTGGGATCGCTTTCTTTTTGGTGCTTACCGCTGTTGTAAGCTACAGGGACGTTCTTAAGCTAGTCTATTGAAAATTGTGCCCCGCGCAGTCAGTGATTGCTTTTAAGCCACATCAATCCTCCGCGCATTTCCTCCCCTTCAATTTCCATATCCCGGCGATTATCGCAATTACCGCAAAAATGACATTAAAGGCCCCGGCTACCGATTCGCGCATATAAGCGGCATGAAAAGCCTCTGATATCTCATTCGCCGCCAGGGAATCTTTTGAAGCCGCAAGGGCCCCGTTTATGGCCGGGCCGATTATGAAATAAGTATTCAACACGATAAGGAGCGACAGGAAAAGCTTTATATACAACCATCTATGCCCGAACAGGCTGTACTTTGTGCCAGCCATTACGATACCGGAGATTATGGTCAGCCATAAACCCGGGATAGTGAGAAAATTAGTCCCAGTCTTTATGATCTCTCTCGCAAAGACCAGCTCCGCCAGCCCTTCCTTTCCAGCTAATGAGGAGATTACGATGTAGGTAAAGATGCTTCCGAGGAACATGATCATGCCGGCGAAGTGCAGAATCTTGAAATACCTGTTCACAGGCGCCTCCTTTTGGCTTGAAAATTAGTTTGCATGCTAACCATAAAGACAAAAAAACTACTCTTCCAGATTACACCAGACCGCCTTTAATGATCTCTTAAGTACAGTCATCTCAGCCGCCGTCAACCCCTTTGCGGCGGACTTATTCACCCCCAGCGCTATATTCGGGAGCTTCTCACGCATTTCATCGCCCTTCCTGGCGAGAAAAATATTCGTTACCCTCCGGTCTTTCGCGTCCCGCGCCCGTTTAACAAAGCCTTTCCTCTCAAGCCGGTCGAGTATCCCCTTGATCGTGGGCTTATCGAAGAAGAGGCTCTTGCCTATGACGGTCGGCGACTGTCCGTCCTCTTCCCACAACCGGGCCAGAACGGCCCATTGCGGAGCGGTAAGGCCGTATGGCTTCAGCTTGCCCTCGATAGAGCGCCTCATGGACAACGCGGCCCTGTTTAAAAGAAAACCCAGACTGTCCTCAAGCCTGAACATGATTAATAGTTAGCATACTAATCATTTTTTGTCAACACCCGACAAAAAAAACCCCCGGCGGAAAACCGCCGGGGGGCGAAAAACAAACTCTTGTTACTTCAACTCAGCCAGTACGGCCGCTCCCATCTCCGCGCAGCTTGACGTCTTCATGCCTGGCTTCGATATATCCGCTGTCCTGAAACCCTTACTCAGGACAGATTCGACCGCATTCTCGATCAGGTTCGAGGCTTCCTCCATCTCAAACGAATATTTAAGCATCATGGCGACCGACAATATCGTGGCTATGGGGTTTGCGATCCCTTTGCCGGCGATATCAGGAGCGCTGCCGTGGATGGGCTCGTACATCGCCCTGTTCTTCGTTGAGCCGATTGAAGCCGAAGGCAGCATCCCAATGGAGCCGGTAAGCATCGAGGCCTCGTCGGAGAGGATATCCCCGAATGTATTCTCCGTAACTATCACATCAAACTGCTTCGGGTTCCTCACGAGCTGCATCGCGCAGTTGTCTACGTACATGTGGGAAAGCTCGACATCCTGGTAATCCTTCCCTACCTTTATAACGACCTTTCTCCAAAGCTCGGTCGTCTCAAGCACGTTGGCCTTGTCGACGCTTAGAAGCCTCTTTCTCCTCTTTCGCGCGACTTCGAAACCGACCTTCGCTATTCTCTCGATCTCAGGGGTGGTGTAGACCATTGTATTGACGCCGCGCTCCGTTCCGTCGGGGAGCGTCTCTACGCCCTTGGGGGTGCCGAAGTACAGCCCGCCGGTAAGCTCTCTTACGACCATCAGATCGACCCCGTCGATCACCTCAGGCTTGAGGGTAGAGGCGTCTATAAGCTCCCTGTATATCCTCGCGGGCCTTAGGTTAGCGAAAAGCCCAAGCTCTTTTCTAAGGGCCAGCAGCGCCCTCTCAGGCCTTATGGAATAATCAAGCCCTTCCCACCTGGGTCCTCCCACGGCGCCTAGCAGCACGGCATCGCTCTTCAGGGCCAGGTCCAATACCTTATCAGTAAGCGGAACGCCGTTGGCGTCTATGGATGCGCCTCCGACAAGAGCCTCGTTAAGGACAAACTCCGCTCCAAATTTTTCTCCGGCTGTCTTGAGTACTTTTGCGGCCTCTCCGACTATTTCAGGGCCTATGCCGTCGCCCGGCAGTACAGCGATGCTGAACTTCTTCACACCCACGCTCCTTGATATTTTTTAAATAGAGGAAATAATATAACTTCCGTATCGGCGTAAAATAATGAAAACCGAAAAACCTGTCCCGGCAAACATTTTAAGAATAATTAATGTCCTATGTCGGTTACGAATTGGAGATCTTTGTCAAGGACTGCATGAAGGCCTCCAGGCCGCTGAACGGTATCACCACCGTGCTTCTCCTGTCGTTCGACAGCTCGGCTATCTGGAGGAACCTTCCGCCTTCGTTCTCTTTGAGGTCTACGAAAAGAGTCTTGTTCTCAATATGCAGTTTGTCACTCAATAATACCTTGCTCTTTGCCCCATCTTTTTTCATATCCCCCCCTTTTTTCTAATGGACTCCATGAGCCCTCCGGCCTGTATCAGCTCCTGCATGAAAGGCGGTATCGGACGGGCCTGGAACCTTGCGCCCTTCGTAACATTGACTATCTCTCCGCTATCCATGTCTATCTCCAGAGTATCCCCGGACTTTATCGAATCCGCGGCCTCGTCGCACTCAAGTATGGGGAGCCCCATGTTGAAAGAGTTCCTGTAGAATATCCTCGCGAAGCTTTTGGCTATGACGCAGGCAACGCCTGAGGCCTTTATCGCTATCGGCGCATGCTCACGGGAAGACCCGCACCCGAAGTTCTTGTCGGCGACTATAATGTCCCCTGCCTGCACCTTCGACGCGAAGCCTGGATCCTCGTCTTCCATGCAGTGCTTCGCAAGCTCCTTGGGGTCTGAGGTATTCAGGTATCTCGCCGGTATTATCCTGTCAGTGTCTATATCCGCGCCGAATTTCCAAGCCTTGCCATTAAACTTCATCATCCACCCCTCAAATATTTATAAAGTATATTAATTCTTTTCAACGGTTATGAACTGAAAGGCTTTATCAGCCAGGAAACTTCTTCTGAAAGACTTAAACCCGGCATCCGAAAGCAGCCGCTGCAGATCCAGCCTTACCCATGCCTTTGCCGTCTCTCCCTCGAAGAAAGTGAAAAACAAGCTCTGTAGCGCGGCTGTAACGCCCTCAGCCTTATAAAAGTCGAAGATGCTGAAACGGCCGCCATCAGCCAAAACCCTCGCGGCCTCCTTGAAGATGAGAGGGACATTCCCGGCAGGGGTCTCATGGAGTCCGAGTGAAACGATCACCCTGTCAAAAGCCCCGTCCTTGAACGGCAGCAGAGCGGCATCGGCCCTTACGAACGCCACATCCAGCCCGGACCTTACGGCCTTCTCCTTCGCCACCCTCAGCATCCCGCCGGTAATATCAACTGCGGTTACCCTTGCGCCTTTTTGCGCCGCCGCCAGCCCCAGTGTCGCCGTCCCGGCGAATATCTCAAGTACTCTTTCCCCCTTGCCTTCAAGCCCTTTTAACACAGGGGCCCTGAGCCTACCCTCGCCTCCGGCAAGGAGCGCTAGAAGCCAGATCCCGAGGTCATACAACGGGGCCAGCCAATCGTAAAGCAAATAGTGCGAGGGATTGATCTTACGGGACATGGTTCCTTAAATGCAACAAGCCCTCCCCCCACCCTGCCCCGGCCACCCACACCTCATGTCAATGGGGCTGTTATTACTTCGCCACCTCGTCAGGATGCGCGATACGCCCCTTTATGGCGGTAGCCGCGGCTACCGCGGGGTTTGCAAGGTAGACTTCGCTCTTGACGTCGCCCATCCTGCCGACGAAATTTCTGTTTGTAGTCGCCAAAGCGCGCTCTCCAGCCGCAAGTATGCCCATGTGGCCGCCAAGGCAAGGGCCGCATGTCGGGGGGCTGATGACCGCCCCTGCTTTAAGGAATATGTCGAACAGGCCCCTGTGCATCGCCTCGTTATATATCTGAGGTGTAGCCGGGATTACTATAAGCCTTAAATACTTGGCTACTTTTTTTCCTTTGAGGAGCTTTGCCGCGACCATAAGGTCTTCGATACGGCCGTTTGTGCACGACCCTATGACGACCTGGTCTATCGGGATGTTTTTAAGCTCCGAGACGTTCTTGGTATTCTCAGGGAGGTGCGGGCAAGCCACCTTCGGCTCTATCGTGGCGCAGTCGTATTCCCTGACTTCGGAGTATACGGCCCCTTCGTCGCTAGAGTAAAACTTATAAGGCCGCTCGGCCCTTTTTGCGACATACGCCTCAGTTATGGCGTCAGGCGTGATTATCCCGCTCTTCGCTCCGGCTTCGATCGCCATGTTGCACATGGACATGCGTGAGTCCATGCTCAACGACTCGATCGTCTTCCCGGTAAACTCCATCGCCTTGTAAAGCGCGCCGTCGACGCCTATGTCGCCGATGATATGGAGTATAAGGTCTTTTCCACTCACCCACTTCCTGAGCTTCCCCTTGAAGTTGAACCTTATGGTCTCAGGCACCTTGAACCAGAGCTCTCCGGTTATCATCGCGGCCGCGAGGTCCGTTGAGCCGACGCCCGTTGAAAAGGCCCCGAGCGCGCCGTAAGTGCAGGTATGGGAGTCCGCGCCTATTACGAGGTCTCCCGGTACTACCACCCCCTGTTCAGGAAGAAGCGCATGCTCGACGCCGACTTCTCCGCCTTCGTAGTAGTGGGTCAGCTTGTGCTCCTTGGCGAAGTCGCGCAGTATCTTGCACTGCTCGGCGGATTTGATGTCCTTATTGGGCGTGAAGTGGTCGGGGACAAGGACGACCTTATTTTTATTAAAAACCTTCTTTGCCCCTATGCGCTTGAATTCCTTTATCGCTATCGGAGCAGTAATGTCATTGCCAAGCGCGATATCAACTTTAGCGTTAATGAGGTCCCCGGGGGTTACCTCCTTGACGCCTGCGTGTCTGGCGAGAATCTTTTCAGTGATGGTCATCGGCCTCATAAAATCGTTCCCCTTCAAATTTTCTATTCTATAGATTGAAGCTCCCCGCGGAAGACTGCGGGGTATGCGCTCGCTATTCATATTCATGCGGCGTCATGCCTGGGCGCGCGTTACAGACTCAGATTTTCACGCTTGTCTTTCTTTTTGTACTCAAGCCTGTTAAGGGCGTTTACGTAAGCCTTCGCGCTCGCGATTATTATGTCCGTGTGAGCCCCCTGCCCGAGGACTATATGCCCGGCTTCCTCAAGCCTTACCGAGACCTCGCCCTGCGCGTCAGTGCCGCCCGTAATGGCGTTGACGGAGTATTTCAGAAGCTTGCTTTTTGTATCCACGAGCCTCGCTATGGTGTTATACGCGGCATCGACGGGCCCGTCGCCGGTGCCTTTCGCCGTAACTGTTTTTCCGTCGACCTCAATGGTTATTTCAGCGGTGGGCTGAGCATCGGTTCCGCCGTTTACGTTAAGCCTTACAAGCTTGTATCTCTCCGGCAGGTCAAGCCTCAAGACCTCGTCCTGGACTATCGCTTCCAAATCCTCGTCAAAGACCTCCTTCTTCTTGTCCGCGAGGACTTTGAAGCGGTCGAACGCCTTATCGAGGTTTTCGCCCGCTATGTCGTATCCAAGCTCCATAAGCCTTGTCTTAAACGCGTGCCGCCCGGAGTGCTTGCCGAGTACGAGCGTTGACCGCGAAAGGCCGACGGATTCGGGCCTCATTATCTCATAGGTCGACTTGTCCTTAAGTAGCCCATCCTGATGAATGCCTGATTCGTGAGCGAACGCGTTGTCTCCGACAATAGCCTTGTTCGGCTGTACCGTTATGCCTGTAATGGACGACACAAGGCGGCTTGCGGGATATATCTGCTCTGTCGTGATGGAAGTGTCAAGCCCCAAAAGGTCTTTTCTGGTCTTGAATATCATCACTATCTCTTCAAGGGAACAGTTACCCGCCCTCTCGCCTATCCCGTTTATGGTGCATTCGATCTGCCGCGCCCCGTTTATGGCGGCGGAAAGCGAATTCGCCACGGCAAGGCCCAGGTCATTGTGGCAATGGACCGAAATAATGGCCCCTCCGATATTCGGTACGTTTTCCTTTATCCCCCTTATAAGGGCGCCGAAGGCATCCGGCAGCGCGTAGCCTACCGTATCAGGGATGTTTATCGTTGAAGCGCCCGCGTTGATGACCGCCTCGATAACCTCATAGAGGTACTCGGGTTCTGTGCGGGAGGCGTCCATGGCCGAGAACTCCACATCCTCGACGTAGCCGCGCGCTCTGGCGACCATCTCCACGGCCCTCTTTTTCGCCTCTTCATTCGTCAGCCTGAACTGGTGCTTGAGGTGTATCTCGGAAGTCGATATGAAAGTATGTATCCTCGGCCTCGCGGAGCCTTTAAGCGCGCCCCATGCCGCGTCAATGTCATCCGGCTTCGCGCGGGCAAGGCTGCATACTATGGGGCCTTCGACCTCCATAGCGACCCTCCTTACCGCCTCGAAATCCCCCGGTGAGCTGAAGGCGAAACCGGCCTCTATAACGTCAACGCCCAGCTTCGCAAGCTGCCTGGCGACAATGATCTTTTCCTCCACGTTCATGGAGGCGCCCGGCGACTGCTCGCCGTCCCTTAATGTCGTATCGAAAATCCTTACTCTCGTGTCAATGTTCTTCATAGTTTTTTTAATTAATGTTTAGGAGCCTCTCGGCTCTTTCTTGTCGTTTTTATAAGGTTTATACGGGACTTTAACAGGGAGTTTCCTCCTGCTGTCAATAAGCGTCGTTATAGGCCCTGAGATCACGTACCCCAGCGAAAGGATGAAGAGCATTATCACGGGCTGGGCCGCTATCACGATAAGTAGGAAGACAAGCCCTACCAGGAGCCTGAACGGCATCCTCTGAGACAGATTCAGCTCCTTGAAGCTGTAGAACTTGACATTGCTTATCATCAAAAAAGCAAGGACATAGACGAGGACAAGCACTGTTATGTGCTTGACCATCTCCTCTCCCCTGCCGATGTTAAAGAACATCAGTACCGTCGTGCAGACCATAGCCGCGGCCGCCGGTATCGGCAGGCCGTTAAACCTCTTGGACTCTATTGTCGTTATCTGGACGTTAAAGCGAGCGAGCCTAAGCGCTCCGCAAACGACATACAGAAATGCCGCGAGCCATCCGTATCTGCCAAACGGCCTTAATGCCCAGGCAAAGATCAAAACGCCCGGCGCGAGCCCGAAAGCCACCAGGTCGGCAAGGGAGTCGTATTCAACCCCGAACTTGGAGCTTGAGCCCGTGAGCCTCGCGATGCGCCCGTCGAGGCCGTCGAGGACACCCGAGATGATGATAGCTATAGCCGCCCTCTCGAAGTGCCCGTCAAGGGAAGCGATGATCGCATAGAACCCTCCGAAAAGAGAGGCGGACGTTATCAGGTTCGGGAGCAGGTAGACTCCCTTTTTGATATTTTTCTTTTTACTGATGCCGTTGTTTTCTTCGTTACGGATCTCGTTATCTAACATTCCAGTACCCCAGGATTGAAGAGCCCGCCCTGACCTTGTCCCCGACCTTTACCGAGACCCTGCAGTCGGTCGGCAGATACACATCTACCCTTGAACCGAACCTTATAAGACCGAAGCGCTGGCCTTTGGTAAGGTTCATGCCTTTCCTCGCGTGGCAGACGATACGCCTCGCGATAAGCCCGGCTATCTGATTAAAGGCGAACCTTCTCCCAGATGACGACTCCATAATAAGTGCGTTCTGCTCGTTCAGGAGGGACGCCTTGTCGAGGCTCGCGTTAAAAAACTTGCCGGGATTGTACATTATGTCAAGCACCTTGCCGGTTGCCGGGGTCCTGTTCACGTGGACGTTAAAGACGTTCATGAAGATGCTTATCTTCATCGCCTCGCTTTTAAGTATCCTGTCGTCCTTCAGACGCTCGACCTTGATGACCCTGCCGTCAGCCGGACTTACTATCGAGTCCTTGTCAACCGGTATCGCCCTTTCCGGGTCTCTGAAAAACGCTATTACAAATACGGCGGCAGGGACGAACAGGAACTGAAGCCACCATATGCCGGCAAACCATACTATTAAAACACAAATCAAAGCGGCCAGAATAAAGGGCATGCCCTCTCTGGCTATGGGAATACGCATAATTATATCTTCTTATCGCCCCCGGCCGCCTCTGGGCGGCCGCGGACAGTTCTTTAGTTTTTGGACTTGTCTACTATCTTGCCCTTTTTAAGCCAGGGCATCATGTCGCGGAGCTTCGCTCCTACTTCCTCTATCTGATGGGCCTGCCCGTTCCTCGTAAGTGCGCCAAACACGGGCTTGTTCGCCTTATTCTCAAGCATCCAGTCCCTTGCGAACTCTCCGTTCTGTATCTCCTTGAGTATCTTCTTCATCTCTTTCTTTGTCTCTTCAGTCACCACCCTGGGGCCTCTTGTGAGGTCTCCGTACTGGGCGGTATTGCTTATCGAATACCTCATATTGGAGATGCCGCCCTCATAGATCAGGTCAACGATAAGCTTAAGCTCATGGAGGCATTCGAAGTACGCCATCTCAGGAGGATATCCGGCCTCTACGAGGGTCTCGAAACCGGCCGTTATAAGGGCGCTGGCCCCGCCGCAAAGCACAGCCTGCTCTCCGAACAGATCTGTCTCCGTCTCGTCCTTGAAGTTGGTCTCGATGATGCCTGCCCTGCCGCCGCCGATGGCGCTTGCGTAGGCGAGAGCCACCTGGAGCGTGTCGCCTGAAGCGTCCTGATGTATCGCCACCAGCGTCGGTACTCCGTTGCCCTTTGTGTACTCGTGCCTTACCAGATGGCCTGGGCCCTTGGGCGCGGCCATGAATACGTTCATGTCTTTTCCCGGCACTATCTGGCCGAAGTGGATGTTAAAGCCGTGGGCGAACGCGAGATAAGCGCCCTTCTTGATGTTCGGCTCTATCTCGGCCTTATAGGTACCACCCTGCGTCTCGTCAGGGATAAGTATCATCACCACATCGGCGCCCTTCACGGCATCGGCTACGCTTGACACCTTGACGCCAGAAGCCTCCGCCTTTTTCCAGGAGGAGCCGTCTTTGCGTAATCCCACCGTAACGTCTACGCCGCTCTCTTTAAGGTTCAGCGCATGCGCGTGTCCCTGGCTTCCGAAACCGATTATCGCTACCTTTTTGTCCCTTATCTTCTCGAGATTTGCGTCCTTGTCATAATAGACCTTCATTAAACCGAATCCTCCTCCGTATTTTTCGCATCAGATTATTTCTGTTTGGGACTTCTGGCCATCGCGATACGGCCTGTCCTCACTATCTCTTTTATGCCGAACGGGCGAAATAGTTCCGTTATGGCGCTTATCTTCTCCTCATCACCGGTTATCTCAATAGTGTATGAGCGCGGGCTTACGTCCACGACCTTTGCCCTGAAGATGTCTACTATCGAGAGTATCTCCGCCCTCGCCTCCGCCGTGCATGTGACCTTTATGAGGGCGAGCTCCCTCTCGATATGCTCTTCGCCGGTAAAGTCGTAGACCTTGATGACGTTAATGAGCTTATTGAGCTGCTTGTTTATCTGCTCAAGCACCTTGTCGTCCCCGCTTGTCACGATAGTCATCCTCGATATCTGGGGGTCCAGAGTTTCGGCAACGGAAAGGCTTTCGATATTAAAACCCCTCCCGGAAAACAGCCCGGAAATCCTCGACAATACACCGAACTCGTTAGTTACAAGAACTGAGATCGTATGACGCACAAAAACCCTCCCTAAACGAGTAACATCTTATTTAAAGGCTGACCCGTAGGCACCATCGGATAGACGTCCTCAGCGGGGTCGACCCTGAAATCCATCAAAACAGGCCTGTTTTTTACCGCCAATCCTTCTTTTATCACACCCTCGACCTCGCCGGGGGCCTTGGCCCGGAGCCCCACCGCGCCGTAAGCGTCCGCGAGCTTGACGAAGTCAGGCGCGACGGAGATGCAGGTATGCGAGTACCTTTTATCATAGAAGAACTCCTGCCACTGCCTTACCATTCCGAGCACCATGTTGTTAAGTATCACTACCTTTACAGGGAGCTTGTATTGAACTGCCGTGGCGAGTTCCTGAATGTTCATCTGCAAAGACCCGTCACCCGCTATATCGACGACGGTCTTGCCGGGATACGCGATCTGGGCGCCGATGGCCGCCGGGAAACCGAAACCCATCGTGCCGAGGCCCCCTGATGTGAGGAATGTCCTGGGCCTGTCGTATTTAAAGAACTGCGCGGCCCACATCTGGTTCTGGCCTACCTCCGTCGTGATTATCGCGTCGCCCTTCGTCAATTTGAAAAGCTCCTCGATGACGTATTGCGGCTTTATCTTCCCCTTGGGCTCGAACTTGTAAGAGAGCTGATGGGTGTCGTTCCATGTCTTGATCTGCCCATGCCAATCCTCAAGGCCCTTTTTATAGGCCTTAAGCGCCGCCGGGGCCGGTATCATCTTTATCATTTCCTTAAGGACATCCTTGACATCCCCGACTATCGGGATATCGACGCGGACGTTCTTGCTTATCGAGGTAGGGTCTATGTCGACGTGTACGATGCCCGCAAACGGCGCGAACTCATCGAGCTTGCCCGTCACTCTGTCATCGAACCTGGCGCCTATGGCTATAAGGCAGTCGGTATTGGTAACCGCCATATTGGCGCAGTAGGTGCCGTGCATCCCGAGCATGCCCATAAAAAGCGGGTGCGTGCCCGGAAAACCGCCGAGCCCCATCAGTGTCGTCGTCGTAGGGAGGTTCAGCTTCGTGACGAGCGCCTTAAGCTCATCGGCCGCGTTGGAGAGGATCACCCCTCCACCGGCATATATGACCGGCCGCCTGGACGACAGGATAAAATCCATCGCCTTCTTTATTTGGCCAGGGTGCCCCTTGTAATTGGGCTGATAGCTGCTGATATTTACCTTATCCGGATATTTAAGCTCGCACGGGGTGTTGAGGACGTCTTTCGGGAGATCCACAAGCACCGGGCCGGGCCTGCCGGTCGTCGCGATATAAAACGCCTCTTTTATAATCCTCTGGAGGTCTTTTATGTCCTTGACCAGATAGTTATGCTTGGTGCACGGCCTTGTAATGCCGACTATATCGGCCTCCTGAAACGCGTCGTTGCCGATAAGGGCCGTATTAACCTGCCCTGTGAATACCACCATCGGAACGGAGTCCATATAGGCGGTGGCTATGCCGGTTACCGTATTTGTCGCGCCCGGGCCGGATGTGACGATGACCACTCCCGGCTTGCCTGACGCCCTGGCGTACCCGTCCGCCATATGCACCGCGCCCTGCTCGTGCCTGACCAATATGTGCTTAAGCTTGGAATCGTATAGGGCGTCATAGATAGGAAGCACCGCTCCGCCAGGAAACCCGAATACGGTATCCACTCCCTCCTTAAGGAGACATTCGATAAAGACCTCTGCGCCGTTCCTCTTCTTTTCCATACCCATTCTCTTTGAAGAATTTATTTGCTATTATGGTCTGCCAGGCGCGGCTTGCCGCGCTCTTTCACAGCGGTTTTATTTCAGCACCGCTCCGGTATTTGCCGATGTGACCGCCTTTGCGTACCTCGAAAGCCATCCGTCCTTTATTTTGGGGGGCGGCACTTTCCACGCCGCCTTCCGTACTTTAAGCTCGGCTTCGCTTACCTTCAGCTCAAGCCTTCTGCCGGGGATATCCAACTCTATTACATCCCCTTCTTTTACGAATGCTATCGGCCCGCCTTCCGCGGCTTCAGGGGATATGTGCCCTACGCAAGGCCCCCGTGTCCCGCCGGAAAACCTTCCGTCCGTTATAAGCGCGACCGACTCGCCAAGCCCCATGCCCATGAGGGTCGCCGTGGGAGCAAGCATCTCTCTCATGCCGGGGCCGCCTCTGGGCCCTTCGTACCTGATCACAAGCACTTCTCCAGCCTTGACGGTGCGGCCGAGTATCGCCTTCATGGCGGCCTCTTCGGAGTCGAAGACACGGGCGGTGCCCTTAAACCTCATCATTTTATCGCTCACCCCTGACTGCTTTACCACGGCCCCCAGGGGGGCGAGATTGCCTTTAAGAACGGCTATGCCGCCTTCAGCGTGGTAAGCCTGATCCAGCGGCTTGATCACGTCTTCTTCAATATATTTAACATCCTCGATAATGGCCTTTACCCTCTTGCCTGAAACGGTCGGGTTATCTTTTATCGAGTCTTTGAGCCTCTTAAGTACCGCGCCGATGCCTCCGGCCCAGTGGAGGTCCTCCATGTAATATTCTCCGACCGGCTCTAAAGACGTTATGTGAGGGGTTTCCCTGCTGATCGTGTCGAATACTTCAAGCGGGAGCTTTACGCCTGCCTCATGCGCTATGGCGAGGAGATGGAGTACGGTATTTGAAGATCCGCCAAGGGCCATATCCACGCGTATGGCGTTTTCAAAAGCCGCCCTCGTAAGGATCTTCCGCGGCGTAATATTTTTCTTTACAAGCTCTACGACGCGCACTCCGCTGTCGAAGGCGATCCTCCTCTTGTCGGCTGACTGGGCAAGGGCTGTCCCGCACCACGGAAGGCTCATCCCGAGGACTTCAGTCAGGCAGTTCATGGTGTTTGCGGTATATAACCCCTGGCAGGAGCCTGCGCCCGGGCACGCCCCGGTCTCGCAGGAGTCGAGCTCGTCTTTGGTGATCTCGCCGCTCCTGAAACGGCCCATCGACTCGAAGGTGTTCCTTATAAATGAAGTGCGCTTGCCTTTATAGCGCCCGGTCATCATGGGGCCGGCCGTTACGACGATAGTCGGGATATTGAGACGCGCCGCGCCCATGAGCATGCCGGGCGTAATCTTGTCGCAATTCGTAAGGAGTATCATTCCGTCAAACGCGTGCGCCTCGGCTACGCTCTCGACGATATCGGCTATAAGCTCCCTTGAGGGAAGCGAGTAGTGCATTCCCTTGTGCCCCATGGCTATCCCGTCGCATATCCCGGGAAGTCCGAAAAGCAGCGGGTATCCGCCGCCCGTATGGACGCCTTTTTCGATGAACCTTTCAAGGTCGCGCATCCCGATGTGGCCCGGTATAAGGTCGGTAAAGCTCGTAGCCACGCCTATGAAAGGCTTTTTCATCTCGCCTTTGGGAATGCCTGTTGCGTACATAAGGGCCCTGTGGGGAACCCTTTCAAGCCCCTTCTTGATCCTGTCACTGCGGTTCGGCATCGTCTCTTTTAACCTGCTTTCTATCCTTTAGTCTGCCGCGCCTTGATCGTTCTTTCCATTTCATCCTTGAGCGCGAGCTTCAGTTTTTTCAGCCTGTTCTTCTCTACGTTCTCTTCGGCCGTGAGGTGCGGCTTTTTCTCCAGCCTGGCTATCTTGTTCTCGTAATCCTTATGGGTCTTGTATGTCTTCCTGAATCCCTCATCCTCTTCCAGAAGCTGCTTGATGATCACTTCGTTCTGGTTTTCCATAAAACACGGCCTCCTTTTCTGATGCGAGGTTAGTTTTGGATAACTCTTATTCCCGGGACCCAAACCTCCTATGACAATATAACCCAGCGAAAATATTTATCTAAACACCTAATTTTAAATATTAACCCAACGGTATAGGCTTGTCAATAATACTCCTTGAAGCCTAATGCCTAAGTATCCCCCGTAAGTCCGCGGGGATGCGGTCGCGATGCATTTTCATGGCAAATGCCAAAGGACAGGGCATTTTAATACAAGCTTTCAGTTGTAAAATAATTTAAGGAAAAAGTCTATAACTATTTAGAATCACTGCCTTTAGCCTTCAGCTCAACCTCAGACTTCCTTAAATAGGCCGGATTTAAGGCGATAGGCTCCACCTCGCTCCCGGCGCCTTCTAAAGCTAAAAGCGCTATGTTCGATGCCCTTATATGCCAAAGCGGCTTAGGGGCCAGGCGCGCCTCTTTTATCCTTTGGGTAAAAAACCCGGAGTAGACATTGAGCCCGCCACCCAGGAACACCACAGGCGCGTCAAGATTCAATCGACCGATAGCGTCAACCAGGGCCTCCGGCGCCATCACCTGTTCTTCAATAACCGCCTTAAAGCCATCGTCGTCGCTGGAATACAGGGCCGCGTAGACCTCCCCCTTCCTCGCGTCCAGCACCGGGCAGACATACATCTTTGAATATCTCAGATTGTAAGCCAGCGCTCTCAGCGTGGACACCCCGACGGTCTTTTTGTTCAAGGTCCAGGCAAGCCCTTTTACGGTCGTCACGCCTATCCTCAAGCCCGTGAACGAGCCTGGGCCAGTGCCAACGGCGAAGAGGCCGACATCTTTTATCGTGTGATTTACGCTGACAAGAAATGCATCCAGGGCCTTAAGCAGCCACTCGGAGTGGGTGGGCACTTCTCCGTAAGTCCATTCGGAGATCAGATCGCTCCCGGAAAGGAGCGCCATGCTCCCTGAAGGAGAAGAGGTGTCGATGGCAAGTATATTCACTTTTTCTCCCCGCATCCCCGCCTGCCGATTACCCGAATATCCTGAAGAGGTCGTTATAGGTGACCATGACCATGAGCGCTATAAGGAGCGCTATGCCTATCTGCTGGGCGATTGCCATGAACTTTTCGCTCAGAGGCTTTCCATTTACGGCTTCTATGCAGAAAAAGAGTATGTGCCCGCCGTCCAATACAGGTATCGGAAAGAGGTTTATGATGCCGAGCTGGAGACTTAAGAACGCCACGAGGGAAAGCAGGTCAGAGATCCCGGACTCGGCGGCCTTGCCGGCGACCTGAGCTATCATTATAGGCCCGCCAAGGGTCTTAAGAGAGTACTTGCCGAGCACGAGCCCCTTGATGACGGCAAGCAGGCGCTCCGTCATCTCAACGGAGGTGGTAAACCCCTTAGCGGTCGCTTCGATAAACCCGTATCTTCTTAAAACCTGTTCGTCTTTCCTCGATATGCCTATAAGGTATATGTTCGCGTCCTTGTTATGCTTTGGGGTGACCTCAAACGTAAGCGTCTGGTTTTCCCTGCCTATAAGTATGGTCTTCTTTTCCCCGCTCTTGTGTATTATGTCTTCAAGTTCCGCCCAGTGGGTTATCATCTTGTCATTGACGGCAAGGATGACATCCCCCGGCTGTATACCGGCATCTTTGGCGGGATAGCCGCTGGAGACGTCGCCTATAACCGGCTTCATCGGAGGGTACATGCCGCCGTAACCTGCGCCGGTCTCGGCCGTAGGCTCCGGCACGATAGTCGTTTCTATCACAGCGTCGTTACGGGCAAGCTTGAGCTTCAACGGCTCTTTCGGCCTCTCAGCCATTTCTTCAAGGAGCTCTTGCCAGTTTTTTACAGGCTTATTGTCGGCCCCTACTATAACGTCGCCGCTCTGAATGCCGGCCCTGGACGCCGGTTCGTCCGGAACCACGAAACCGACCTCCGCCTTATTGCCAAGGTACGAAGGCACCTGGACGCCTATCATGAAAATTACCGGAAGGAGTATCGCCGCGAGCAGCAGGTTCATCACAGGCCCGGCAGCGACTATGGCCGCCCTGTACCTTACAGGCTTGTGAGTGAACGATTTTTTTCTGTCGATATCGGAGACCTCTTCGCCCGGGGCCTCGCCGACCATCTTTACGTAACCGCCGAGAGGCAGGAGGGATATCCGGTATTCGGTCTCGCCTCTCTTTATGCCTATAAGCTTTGGACCGAACCCGAGCGAGAACTTTTCCACCCCCACCCCGGAAAACTTGGCGACCATGAAGTGCCCGAGCTCATGGATGAATATGAGGATGCCCAGTACTATTATGAATGAGATAAACGTTGTCATTTTTGTTTTCTAGGTTAGATGGCGCTCACAGAGGCGAAGGCAGTCTCCCTGCCCCACTTATCCGCCTGAAGCACATCTTCTATGGAGGTTATTTTTAAGGCCTTGTGCCTTTCCAACACTTCTGATATCACCCTGTGTATCCCTGTAAACGGGAGCTTTCCAGATAAAAACATCTCAACGGCGACTTCATCGGCGGCATTGAGGGCCGCGGGCGCCGTGCCGCCAATCTTAAGCGCCTCGCACGCCAGGCCCAGGCACGGGAACCTCTTAAGGTCCGGCTCCATGAACTCAAGGCTCAATCCCTCGAATGAGAGCGGCTTCGCGCCTGAGTCGATCCTTCCCGGATAAGAGAGCGCGTAGGCTATAGGCCCCTTCATATCAGGGACGCTCATCTGGGCGATTATCGATCCGTCTATATACTCTACCATAGAATGGACTATGGACTGAGGGTGTATCGCTACGGATATCTTTTCAGCCGGAAGGTCGAAGAGGAAAGACGCCTCTATCACCTCCAGCCCCTTGTTCACCAGCGTAGCGGAATCTACCGTTATCTTCCTCCCCATCGACCATTTGGGGTGCTTAAGCGCCGCTTCAGGCGTAATGGAGATGAAATCCTCAAGCGGGGTATTAAGGAACGGCCCGCCTGATGCCGTAAGTATTATCCTCTTAAGGTCCTCTTTCCTGTGCCCGGAAAGGGACTGGAAAATGGCGCTGTGCTCGCTGTCCACCGGCAGCAGATTGACGCCCCTCTTTCTTACCTCTTCCATCACGAGGGGGCCAGCGAGAACCAGAGTCTCCTTATTGGCTAATGCTATGTCCTTCCCGGCCTTTATCGAGGCCAGGGTCGGGAGCAGTCCCGCCGCCCCGGCAATGGCCGAAACAGTTACGTTGACCTTATCCAGCGTGGCAGCTTCTACCGCACCTTCGGTGCCGGAACCGAAGGGGATATCGAACTCTTTTCGAAGCCCTTTCGCGGTTTCCTCATTCAGGACGGAAACGAACTCGGGCTTGAATTCAAGTATCTGTTTTTTAAGCAGGCCTACGTTGTTCCCGGCGGCCAGGGAGACGACCTTAAACCTCTCCGGGTATCTTCTTACGACCTCAAGGGTGCTTGTGCCTATCGAGCCCGTAGAGCCCAATAGCGCTATCCCTTTTCTTGTTTCCCCCATATCAACCGCCCGCCGTCATTAACCGCCAGTTATCCTCGACTGGCATTCCAAAAAGAAGTAAAGCGCCGGTATCGCGAAGAGGAGGCTGTCGACCCTGTCAAGCACCCCGCCGTGGCCCGGGACTATCGTGCCCGAATCCTTCACTCCGGCGCTCCGTTTAAGGAGCGATTCCGATAGATCTCCGATTATGCCTACGCAACCCAAAACTACCGAAAGGATTAAGGCCTTTCCCGGCCCCAAGCCCAGATTGGCAAAATGGTCAAAGAGATATGCCGCCACAATCCCACCCGCCAGGCCGCCTATCGCGCCCTCTATAGTCTTTTTCGGGCTTATCGACGGGCAGAGCTTGTGCCTGCCGAAAGATTTTCCCGTGATATAGGCGAAGGTATCATTCGACCATATGACCGCGAACAAAAAAAGTATCCACCACTCTCCTGCGTCCATGGCCTTCAAGGAGGAAAGCATCGAGAACGGCACGGCTATGTATATGATGCCAAGCGTTTTAAAGGCTATTTCAAATGCCGCGTCTTTCAACTCGCGGCCGGAGAACATTCCGTAAAAGAAAAATACGAATAACGCGCCGAGTATCACCGGCAAAAATGACGCCATGCCGTAAAAATACAAAACAGGGGGTACGATTGTTCCGGCCGCTATCCCGATAATGTCGAAACGGCTGTCCCTTATTTTGAGTAAGGTTAGTCTATTGAACTCCAGAAGCGCGAGGAGGGTCAGCAAAGAAGCGGCTACAAGCACCGAAAAAACGGAGGTATAGAGTAGAATGGAAATTACTGCGAGGATCAAGACCAGACCGGTAACTACCCTTTTCAGAATCCCCTCCCCTTTCCTCAGCGAATATTCTACTTCAAAGGCCGAAAAAACGATCCCTAGCCGGCCGCCCCAACTTCTTTAACGAGCCCGAACCTGCGCTCCCTCCCCTGGTAGTCCCGTATGGCATCCTCCAAATGGCTGAGCGTAAAATCAGGCCAGAGGACATCTGTTATGTATATTTCAGTGTATGCCAGCTGCCAGAGTAAAAAATTACTTATCCTCTTCTCTCCGCTCGTCCTGATAAGGAGGTCAGGGTCGGGGGCGTTACCCGTATAAAGGAAACTTTTAAAGAGGTCTTCCGTTATGTCTTCCGGCCTTAGGGCGCCTGTGTATACTTTTTGCGCTATTTCCCTTGCCGCTTTGGTTATCTCTTCACGCCCGCTGTAACTCAGGGCCAGCTGCAAGACCATCCCGGAGTTATAACGCGTCTTTTCCTCAAGGCCGTCTACTACAGCCCTTACGCCCTCTGGGAGGTCGGCGATGTTGCCTATCGCCTTAAAGCGTATATTATTTTCGACAAGGCTTTTTTCTTCGCCCTTTAGATGGCTCTCCAGAAACCTCATGAGCATGGAAACCTCATGCGCGGGCCGGTTCCAGTTTTCTTTGGAAAAGGTATAAAGGGTGAGGTATTCTATCCCTATTTCCCTGCAGAACCTGACGGTATCCCTGGCGGCATCGATGCCTTTGCGGTGGCCGTTTATCCTGTTAAGAAGCCTCTGCTTCGCCCAGCGGCCGTTACCGTCCATTATTATAGCAATATGTCGGGGGAGTTTATCCTTGGCAAGAGTGTCCATTAAATAAAATCTACCACAAACTTATCTCCACCACAAGTTTAAATGAGGCCGGATTCGAGGTTTTACCTATTATCAGACCTCCATTATCTCAGCCTCTTTGGCGGCTAAGAGCTCATCTACCCTCGCGATCTGCTTATCCGTCAAATCCTGCACCTCATGCTGGAACTTCTTAAGATCGTCCTGAGATATCTTCTTGTCCTTTTCGATCTTCTTAAGCTCTTCGTTGGCATCCCTTCTGATGTTCCTTATGGAGACCTTGCATTCCTCTCCGTGCTTTTTCGCTATCTTTACAAGGTCTTTCCTCCTCTCTTCGGTAAGAGGCGGGAAGATAATACGGATGACCTTGCCGTCATTGGACGGGTTAAGGCCAAGGCCTGAGGACTGGATCGCCTTTTCTATGGCGTGTATCTGCGAGATATCCCAGGGCTGGATCGTTATCGTCCTTGACTCAGGCACCGATAGAGTGGCTATCTGCTTTATCGGGCTCGGAGTGCCGTAAAAATCGACCTTGACGCCGTCGAGTATAGTGATCGAGGCCCTCCCGGTCCTTAAACCACCGAGTTCATGGTTAAAGCCCTCCAGCGATTTGGTCATTCTCTTTTTAAGATCGGAAAATATCGCTTCCTTCATTCAAAACCCCTGCCTTGAATTTTGTATTTACCTTTTATGAGGTTACGAGAGTGCCTATATCCTCGCCCATGACGACCTTCATCAGATTGCCATGAGATTTGATGCTGAAGACTATTATCGGCAGATTATTGTCCATGCAAAGGGAGATAGCCGTGGTATCCATCACTTTCAGGCCGTCCTTGAGAACGTCTATGTACTTGAGTTTCGTGTACCTGACAGCCTTGTCGTCCTTCATCGGGTCTCTGTCGTAGACGCCGTCTACTTTTGTGCCCTTGAGTATTATATCCGCGTGGATCTCCATCGCGCGAAGAGACGCCGCGGTGTCCGTCGTGAAATAAGGGTTTCCGGTACCCGCGGCAAAGATGATAACCCTGCCTTTCTCAAGGTGCCTGACGGCCTTCCTTCTTATATAAGGCTCGGCGAGCTCCTTCATCTCTATGGCGGATATGACCCTCGTAAACACGCCCTTCTTCTCAAGCGCGTCCTGCACCATCAGGGAGTTTATGACGGTGGCGAGCATCCCTACGTAATCGGCGGTCGCCCTGTCCATGCCCTTGGCGCTTGCAGAAACGCCCCTGAAGATGTTCCCGCCTCCGATCACAAGCGCGACCTGGATCCCCAGGCTGTATACTTCCTTGACCTCTTCCGCTATGGCGTTCACGACAGCGGTATCTACCCCAAATTCCTTGTCTCCCATGAGGGCTTCGCCAGAAAGCTTTAGGAGGATGCGTTTATATTTCGGATTCGGCATATACCTTTTTTGAATGGGCTTAACAATGCATCTCGACGCACTCCGCGCAGTACGGCGCGGGGTCAGAGCGCGAATTAGATTGCGGCGTCCCTGCATTTCGAAGGTTCCCAAGCTTTCCAGCGGGGAGCTTCAATCCCATCCTCAATTTATTTTATTCGTACCAAAGGGTCTTGCCCCGAAGCGTCCTTTCAAAACATGACGCGCCGGCGAACAAAAAAAGGGGGATCAAAAGACCCCCCTTTGAAGTTATCCCTGCGCGGCGGCTACTTCTTTCGCGAAGTCTTCGCTCTTTTTCTCTATGCCCTCGCCCACCTTAAACCTGACAAAACGCCTTACGGTGATATTTTCACCGAGCTTCGCTATGGCATCGACGACGAGCTTTTCAATTGTAGCATCAGGGTTCTTTACAAACGGCTGTTCCAGAAGGCAGACCTCTTTGAAAAACTTATCGAGCTTGCCGTCCACCATCTTCTGTATGACATGCTCGGGCTTGCCGGATTCGCGAGCCTGTACGGCGTATATCTGCTTTTCCTTCTCGATAACGTCCGCCGAAACCTCATTCCTGGATACGTACTGCGGGCTCATGGCGGCTATGTGCATGGCTATGTCCTTGACGAGGGCCGCGAATCCATCGGTCTTCGCGACAAAATCCGTTTCGCAGTTGACCTCAAGAAGCACGCCTACCTTGCCGCCGCCGTGAATGTACGAAGTGACAAGTCCGTCCGAAGCGACCCTGCTGGCCTTTTTCGCGGCTGCCGCGAGACCCTTCTCTCTCAAATAAGTAACAGCTTTTTCAAAATCCCCTTTTGACTCTGCAAGGGCCCTTTTGCAGTCCATTATGCCGGCCCCGGTCTTCTCCCGAAGTTCCTTTACTGCGGTTGCGGAAATCTCCATTACTAAAAACCCCCTCTGCAAAACTAAATTTATATAAGATAGCCTCTTCTACGGATACCCCGGGTTTAAGACCAGGGTATCGGTTTTTAAAAGAGTCCCCTCATTACCCCTGTACAGGCGTGCCTGGCGCGGTGGGCGACACTGCCGCTGGCGCTACTGCCGCCGCCGCTTGCTCTTGCCCGCCTTTTTCCTTCTTATCCGCCTTTGCCTGCTGTGCCTCCAGGTACTGTGCCTTTCCTTCGTTGCAGGCATCTGCTATCGAAGACGCAAAAAGCTTTATGGCCCTTATCGCGTCGTCGTTACCCGGGATTACATAATCGACCTCGTCAGGGTCGCAGTTTGTGTCTACTATAGCTACGACCTTTATGCCGAGCCTCTTCGCCTCTTTTATGGCGATAGTTTCTTTCTTGGAATCGATTATAAAGAGCATATCCGGAAGCTTGTCCAGCTCGCGCACGCCGCCCAGATATTTTTCAAGCCTTTCACGCTCCCTCTGGAACATGATGATCTCTTTCTTTGTGGCGGAGGCGAAAACAGGGTTTGTCTCAAGGCCGTCCAGCTCTTTAAGCCTGTTGATGGATTTTTTGACCGTGGCGAAGTTCGTAAGGAATCCGCCGATCCACCTGTTATTTACAAAACCCATCCCGCACTTTTTGGCCTCGTCCTGGATTGCGTTCTGCGCCTGCTTCTTCGTTCCTATAAAAAGGACCCTTCCGCCCTTGGCGGATGAATTCCTTACATAGTCATATGCCTCTTTAAAGAGCTTTACCGTCTGCTGAAGGTCGATGATGTAGATGCCGTTACGCGCCCCGTAGATGTATGTCTTCATCTTGGGGTTCCATCTCTTTGTCTGGTGCCCGAAGTGAACGCCTGATTCCAGAAGCTGTTTCATTGTAAGGTAAGCCATTTTCTTTTTTCTCTCCTTTTTTTGGTTTTTTCCTCCGCACAGGCACACAAACCGGAAACCCTTTAAATCCAGCCCCTTTGACCCCATTTAAAGGACACCGCCGGTTCAACCCATGCGTGTGTATTTAATCGAGTATATCTACCATAAAGACGCTCTTCTTGCAAGAGGAAATTAGCTTCAATAACCGTATCTTCATGGCGGGAAGGCTTAAAGCGCGCATGGATTCCGCAAAAAACACCTTCCATTTCAATGTGTTACACCTACAAGGCCGGTCACAAAACCCCTCGTGGTTCAGGCCACCGCAGTCATTTCTGAAAAATTTTCCCTTTGATCCTGTATATAAAATCATAATTCATAATATCGGCCCAGTCAATTCCGGCCACGGCAGGGAGCGAGTAAAGGTATTCCCGAATATGACTCAAATATTTCGAGGTTATCCGGCTTGGGAATATGGGTCAGGCTTGGCTTCGACAAAAAGCGTTTGAGAGCGTTCCATTGAAGAGAGCGGGCTTTGCGAACCTGAAGGAGAGCTTCGATATGTAAGGAAAAAAATTCTATTTTCCCGCTTGGCCCCGCAGAAAACTGCGGGGGAATGCGCTCGCTATGCATTTCAATCGGGTGCTCGGCGGAAATCCCGCCTTTTTAAGGGCGGGTCAAAGCTTAAGCTTACAAAAGACATACCTTGCCGACAATCCCTGCCATTTATGGCAGGGTAATTATTGAATCCGTTTCCAAAGCCTTTATGAAGAGTTCGGCGGTATCCCTATGGATGCCCTCCGGAAATTCATCGATGTAACGCCTTAAAAGGGACTGCGCTTCCGCCTTTTCTCCAAGCTCCATATGTATAATCCCGGCTGAGAAGAGGGCATTCCCGACAAATGGCTCGCCGGGGTAATTCCTGACAACATCCATATATTCCACAAGAGCGTCTTCAGGCCTGTTTAAATTTCTGGAAAGCACGGTACCCCTCTCAAGCCTCGCTTCCGCCTTAATGCCGGGGAGCTCCGAGAGGTCTATAGCTATCTTGAATACATCGAGGGCCTCTTTAAACCTCTGGCTGTCCGCAAGGTAATGCCCGTAATTTATATTCCATCTTGCCAGCAAATTTGGCAGTATCCCTGTTTTTTCCCAATCAGCCGGAAGATCGAGATCGGTTACGGCCCGCAGCCCCTCCCTTACCTCTTCAAGGGCGCTGCCCGGGTCGACCTTCACGGGCGCTATCGGGGCCGAGCCGCTTGTCGATTCGGTCATCATGCCCGGCTTAAGGACTACTCCGTCCCCGTCTTCTCCGGTTACGCTTACCTCGTCAGATTCCCCAAACAGCACGTTTGCGGAGCCCTGGTTCATGACGATGAAATCGGTGCCTCTAACACCGGCGATCGCCGTCGCGGTCTTCACCTCTACATTTGATCTTCCGGCGAACTTTCCGACAACCGCCCTTATCTTCCCGGTTGAGAGCGTAATAGTGGCGCTCCTCTCCTGTTTTCTCAGGAGGAACCCGGTCAATTCGATCTCGCTCAGGTTGCCGACCGTAAGCCTTGTGCCGTCAGTCAATTTAAGAAGCGCCCTGCCGTCGATCGCGGTCTTCACCCTGTCCCCGGGATTTAGGGGATTGCCCAGCTCTGCCGGTTCCCATTTCGCGAAACCCTTTGCCTTAAAGAAAACTGTTCCGCTAAAATTTTCTATATTTCCCGCGTCGGAGGCGCTTGCCGGAGACGTGAACACAAAAATGAGGAGTAAAAAAATGAGGGTAAGACGATGCCTTATTCGTGCATTCGCCATTCAAGTCCGCCCTTTCCAAAAATGCCGGTTACCACGAGCCTTATCGCCTTGGTGCCGGGGTTGGGTATCGGCTCTGTGCCGGTCTCGGAGTATTTGGGGAACTTAACCAGATATGCCGAACTCCATGGGTCGAAGTACGGGAAGAACTCGCGTAATATGGGATCGGTCGAATCAAGCCTGGATATGGAAAGCGGCACAAGCCTCGCGCCTGTGTCATCTTCCATATAGAGCTTCCAGACGGAGGAAGGGTCGTTAAAATCGTTCAATTCGTCCTTCGGGGTATAGGCCGTAAAGAAAAACTCGTTTATTTTTTCAGCCTGCTCAAGCTCGCGCTCTTTTAGAGACCTTATCTGCCCCTCTTCGAGCTCGTAGCTTGCCGCATACCGTTCTATATAAGCCTCCCTGAAAGCAGTGTCTTTATAGGTGGCATTAATATAGAGCCTGGTCTCAAGCCCTTCGTATATCTTGATACCCCTTGTCCACTTGTTAAGGCTCTCAAAATAACTCTCCTTATGCTGCGCGTTCTTTTTCGCCGCGCATCCTGACGCCAAGACCGAAATAAAGATAAAAAACAGGCCGAAAACCTTTAAAAGGCTTACGGCCCTGTATCTTTCAACCCCTGAGAGTCTAACCATTTCCAAGCCCTTTTAAGAGGTATTTTACTCAGCCAGACGAAGACCGACGTTCATGAGACGGCGTGACGGCTCAAGGGCATACCTGTAAGAGGCGCGGAGCTTAAAAGGGGCATCGACAAAAGAGCCGCCTCTTACGGCGCGGTAGAGCGAGAAATCAGCCCCATAGGGGTCTTTTTTCGGGCTTACCTGGTAGTAATCAAAGTCAAAATTATCTTCCGCCCACTCCCATACCGATCCGCCCATGTCGTAAAGCCCGAACCCGTTTGCCTTTTTACTCTTCACATGATGAAGCTTTTCGTCGCCGTTATCGGTGAACCAGGCATAATTCCCCGTCTCAGCTTCATTGTTGAATCCGGGCCACTTCTCTTTTTTGCCGCCGCTCCTTGCCGCATACTCCCATTCAGCCTCGGTAGGCAGGCGGTAATAGCCCTTTGTGATGGTGTTCAGTTTTTTAATGAACTCATTCGCCATGAACCAGTTGACATATGTAACCGGGTCTTTCGGATCCCTGGGCATCTTGGGATTATAGAGCATTGACGGCACAAAACCCATGACGGCCTCGAAAAGCTCCTGCGTGACTTCGGTTTCGAGCATATAAAAATCCGAGACGCAGACCTCGTGCGAGGGCCTCTCGTCATCATCGCCCGTGCCGGTAAAGTCCCCCATCTCGTAGCATCCGCCCTTTACAAACACCATATTGATCGGAGGAAGGTCTTTCTTCTCCTTGGCCTGCTTTTTCTCACCCTCTTTTTTCATCTCCTCCTCTATCCTGAGCTCGTCATCGTCCTGGATGGGGAATTTTGGCGTCTGGGCAAACACGCTCGATGCGATTAAAAAAGGAGCGATCATCATTAAAAAAAGAATCGTTGTCGTTAACCTTCTCACGGCGATGCCTCCTTGAAAATTTGTCTGCGGCTTTATGCCCTTTTGCGGTTGCTCCCGAACTTCCGAGGGGGAGGCTCATTGCTATTTAAAAAGCGCCAGCTGGGGCGCATTCTGCTCCTTTATTATATCAACCGGATACCTTCCGGTAAAGCACGCGTCGCAAAAACTTCCGCCCGCCTCGCTTACCGCCGCGTAAAGCCCCTCGACGCTCAGGTAACCGAGAGTATCGGAGGTTATGTAATCGTTTATCTCGTCGACCGTCTGCTTTGCGGCTATCAGCTCATCCCTTCTTGGCGTATCTATGCCGTAATAGCAGGGCGATATGGTCGGGGGCGAGCTGATCCTCATGTGGACTTCCCTGGCGCCCGCGGAACGTATCATCTTGATGATCTTTCGGCTCGTGGTGCCCCTTACTATGGAGTCGTCTATTACGACGACCCTCTTGCCCTTGATTATATCCTTTATGGCATTGAGCTTTATCTTTACGCCGAAGTGCCTGATCGAGTCTTTCGGCTCGATGAACGTCCTGCCGACATAGTGATTCCTGACTATCCCCTTGTCAAACGGTATGCCGGAGGCGTTAGCGTATCCTATGGCCGCCGGAACGCCTGAATCTGGCACCGGTATAACGATATCAGCATCAACCGGATGCTCAACGGCGAGCCTTTCGCCGAGTTTTTTTCTGACGGCGTGCACGTTAGCTCCGAAAATGGTAGAGTCGGGCCTCGCGAAGTAGATGAACTCAAAGACGCAAGGCGTATACTGGGCCTTGGGGAACGGCTTATACGACGCGATCCCGTCCTTGTTTATTACTACTATTTCTCCGGGTTCTATGTCACGGACGTATTCGGCCTCGATAAGGTCGAATGCGCAGGTCTCAGAAGCCACTACCCAGGAGCCTTTCAGCCTGCCGAGCGAAAGAGGCCTGAAACCGTGCGGGTCACGCGCCGCTATCATCGTATCTTCGTTCAGAAAAAGGAGCGAGTACGACCCTTTGATCCTCTTAAGGGCGTAGATTACCCTGTCTACGAGCGAGCTTTCCTTGCTCGACGCTATGAGGTGGACTATTATTTCGGTGTCGTTTGACGATTGGAATATGGAGCCGTAGGCCTCGAACTGGGCCCGCAGTATTATGGAGTTTATGAGGTTCCCGTTATGCGCTACCGCTATGCTCCCCCTTGAGTACTCCACGACAAAGGGCTGGGCATTTCTTATGTGGGACTCTCCGGCCGTCGAATACCTGACGTGTCCGATGGCATTATTCCCGTAAAGCCTGGAGATATCGCTGCTTGAGAAGACGTCGGCCACAAGCCCCATGCCTTTATGGGAATAGAGCTTTGAGCCGTCTGTTGATACGATGCCGGCGCTCTCCTGCCCTCTGTGCTGGAGTGAATAAAGCCCCAGATAGGTAAGGTTGGCGGCCTCGGGGTGGTTGAAGATGCCGAATATCCCGCACTCGTCTTTGAATCCGTCCGTTCTGGAAATTTCCTGAGACAAAGGGCCCTCTTTTAAATGACGCTGAAATTTACTCTTTTAAACCACTAAAAAACAAAACTATCCGTATCAGGATATCTATGCCTTTAAATGTCTCTCAATGGAGTTTGACCAGGCGTCTTTTACCTTCTCTATATCCAGGTCAACGGCATCGTTTATCTTAAGCGACCTTCCGCCTACCCTGCCTATGACTTTGACGGGTGCATTGAAAGAGGCGCAGACAGCCTCCAGCCTCTGAATATCCTTTTCCTTCAAGCTCACGATCATCCTGGACTGCGCCTCCGCAAAGAGCAACTCATCGAGGCGAAGCCCGTTCGCGTCCAGTTTCACCTCTACGCCAGTCATCACAGCCTGGCCCTTCGGGTTCAAACAGCTCTCCGCAAGGGCGACGGCTAACCCGCCTTCTGACAGGTCGTGCGCTGATATTATTATACACTCCCTTATAGCCTTTAAACAAGCGTCCTGTACAGCCTTCTCTTTTGCGAGGTCTATCTCCGGCGGAAGGCCTCTTTCAAGGCCGTGGATCACCTTAAGGTACTCTGTGCCTCCGAGCCCGGCCCTATTCTCCCCGATCAGGGCGACGATATCGCCCTCTCCCTTAAACCACTGTGTCGTATGTGTCTTTAAATCGTCTATAAGGCCTACCATGCCTATCGTGGGTGTGGGGTGTATGGATGTGCCGGATGTCTCGTTATAGAGGCTTACGTTCCCGCCTATTACCGGGACTCCGAGCGCGATGCAGGCCTCCCTGATGCCCATGATAGCCTCTTTTAACTGCCACATGACCTCGGGCCGCTCAGGGTTCCCGAAGTTAAGGCAGTCCGTTAACGCAATGGGCTTTGCGCCTGATGCCACAAGATTTCTAGCGGCCTCGGCTACGGCTATCGCCCCGCCCTTGAAGGGGTCCAGGAAGCAGTACCTTGAATTGCAGTCGGTAGTCAGGCCCAGTGCCTTATCAGTCCCCTTTATCCTCACGACCGCCGCGTCAGACCCGGGGCAGACCACGGTATCCGTCCTGACCATGTGGTCGTACTGGCGGTAGATCCATTCCTTGGAGGCTATATTGCCGGATGAGAGCATCTTTAAAAGGGTTTCGTTGCAGTCTTTCGGCAGGGGAAGCGAGGCTCCGTCAAGGGTATTTACCTCGTCCTGCCATGACGGCCTCTTCGACGGCCGGTCATATACAGGGGCTTCATCCGTAAGGAAGGGCACCGGGATATCCGCCGCGACCTTGCCGCCTTCGATTATCCTGATGTTTTTTCCCTCTACGACCTTTCCGATGACCTCAGCCTCAAGGTCCCATTTATTGAAGATCTTCTTTACGGCCTCTTCCGTCCCCTTGTGTACGACCATGAGCATCCTCTCCTGAGACTCGGAGAGCATTATCTCATAGGCTGACATACCGTCTTCACGCCTGGGTACCCTGTCTATATCAAGCTCCAGGCCGGTACATCCGCGCGAGGCCATCTCGACGCTCGATGAGGTAAGGCCCGCGGCGCCCATATCCTGTATGCCGACGACATAATCTGTCTTAAAGAGCTCCAGGCACGCTTCGAGCAGCAGCTTCTCGGCAAACGGGTCTCCTACCTGCACGGTGGGCCTTCTCTCCTCGCCTCCGTCGCCGAACACGTCCGAGGCCATTACAGCGCCGTGTATGCCGTCCCTGCCCGTCCTTGAGCCGACATATATGACCGGGTTGCCAATGCCTGAGGCGGTGCCTTTGAATATCCTGTCCTTTTTAACGAGCCCGGCCGTCATGACGTTTACGAGGCAGTTGCCGTTGTATGAATCATTGAAATACACCTCCCCGCCTACGGTCGGGACGCCTATGCAGTTGCCGTAACCGGCGATGCCTGAGGCCACACCCTCTATCAGATAAGCCGTACGGGCGTTTTCAAACGAGCCGAAGCGCAGCGAGTTAAGCGACGCGATCGGCCTTGCGCCCATCGTAAATATATCCCTCAAGATGCCGCCGACACCCGTTGCCGCGCCCTGATATGGCTCTATGAAAGACGGATGATTATGGCTCTCCATCTTGAACGCCACGGCAAGCCCGTCCCCTATGTCCACTATACCGGCGTTCTCGCCCGGCCCCTGAAGCACATGCGGGCCTTTTGTCGGGAAATTTTTAAGGTGGCGCCTTGAAGATTTATACGAGCAGTGCTCAGACCACATGACCGAGAATATCCCCAGCTCAAGGAGATTTGGCTCCCGTCCCAATGAGTCAACTATGACCCTGTATTCATCGAGGCTAAGCCCGTGCTCTCTTACGGTCGTCTCAGTTATTTTCATCTATCGGAATCTACCCCTTTTAAAATCTCATTATAGATTTATAAACATGCCGGAAAACCCCGGGCTTCAGCCCAGGGTCATATCGTATATATCCAGCCGAACTCGTCTTTTTTCTCGCCGTACTGGATACCTGATATTGTATCATAAAGCTTCTGAGAGAATTGGCCTATCTTACTGTTATTGATAATAATTCTATCGCCATTATGTTCTATTTCCCCGACAGGCGATATAACAGCCGCGGTGCCAGTGCCGAAGACTTCCTTGAGGCTGCCGTCTTTCGCGGTCTCGAATACCTCTTCGATGGATATCTTCCTCTCGGTGACCTTCATCCCCCAATTTTTAGCGAGATGGATGACGGAGTCCCTTGTTACCCCGGCGAGCACCGAGCCTTCAAGGGAAGGCGTTATCACTTCGTCATTGATGAGGAAGAAGATATTCATGGTGCCGACTTCCTCTATATATTTCCTCTCTACCGCGTCCAGCCAGAGCACCTGTGTGAACCCTTTTTTCTTGGCAATTTCTGCGGGGAGCAGGCTTGCGGCGTAGTTTGCCGGGGTCTTTGCCGACCCTAATCCGCCCCTTACGGCACGCACGTACTCGCCTGAGGTCATAAGCCTTACAGGGTTTATGCCTTCTTTATAGTACGCGCCTACGGGAGACGTGATTACAAAAAACCTGTACGTGTCGGATACTCTTACGCCCAGGAAATTGTCTGTCGCGAAGATAAACGGCCTTATGTAGAGAGAGAACCCCTTCTTCTTCGGTATCCAGTCCCGATCCAGGCTTATAAGCTCTTTAAGCCCGTTGATAAAGAGGTCATAGGACATATCCGGGATGCAGAGCCTTCTGGCCGACCTGTTCATCCTTTCGTGGTATTTATCAGGCCTGAAGATATTTATCATGCCGTCTTTGGTGTAAAAGGCCTTAAGGCCTTCGAAGATCGCCTGACCGTAATGGAGGGAGGTAAGGGCCGGTGAGACGCTTATGTCGCCGAAGGGCATTACCTTCGGCTCTGTCCATTTGCCGTTCTCGTAAACAGATGAGAACATATGGTCTGAGAATATCGAGCCGAAACCCGGGTTTTCCAGAAGTGATTCCTTAAGTCTGGTCTGTTTGATATTGATTATCTCTATCCCGTTCTTAAGCATGCCCTTTTCTACCCTTTTTTAGTATAGACTTCAATAGTGCCTCCGAGCCCTAATACGGCCTCGGCAACGGACAAAATGACCGATACCGGGAGCGCTACCGGCATCATTAAAAACATAAGCATAAGGCTTATTAATGTCTTCAGGCCCCTGTCGTGCTTTGACCTGAGGAAGTCGTAAAAAAGATTCGTCCGGAAGCCTGCGGCGTTGAATATGGACTGCAAAAACCCGTACGGGTTGTACTCTAGCGAAAAGTTCTTTACCGTTTCAATTTTAAAAGCGCTCTTGGCAAGGAGCGCCTTGATGTTGCCCGCCGTATAATGGTAAAGGTGAAAGGGCGGGTCAAGATGGAACCAATTCCTGCCGGTAAGCCTTGCCTGAACCGAAGCCGTATTCGGTATCGCTATTACCAGAAGGCCGCCGGGCTTTAAGATCCTTCTGCATTCGTTTACCGCCCAGACAGGGTCTTTGATGTGCTCGAAAACATGCCAGAGCGTTACGGCGTCGAAATACGCGTCCGGGAATACCACATCATGGAGGCTCCCGTACCGGAGGTCTACGCCTCCGTGCGACTTACCCCTGCTTTTGATCCTCTCATCCAGCTCAAGGCCGTATGCTTCCCAGCCCCGCTCGGCCATAAGGGAAAGAAAATCCGCCCTGCCGCACCCGACATCCAGGATGCGCCCTTTATTCGCGAACCTTTCTACCCTCCTGCACCTTTGAACCCTTACCGTCCGGATCAGTCTCTCAAGCGGCTTGGGGAACCTTGTAGAGTCGTCCTCCCTATAGGTCGATGAGTATATTTTTTTTAGCTTCGCCTCATACAGGAACGGCTCTGTCTTGCCGAGGCCGCAAAAGGCGCAGAATTTGATCTCATAGGGAGCGCCGCCGAACATAATCCCCTGATACCCGCCCCCGAATTTACTATCTTTTCCGCATATAAAACAGCTGGTTTGCCCTGAGTTCTTTTTTTTAGTTGATACACTTCTTCGCATTAATAGTGACCCTGGGAGGGATAAGTTTTTAAAATAACCCAATTTAAGGAAAATGACAAGGGTGAAAAATGGGAAAAGGGAATGTGGGAGTCTCAGCGATGGGGAGCAGGAGCAGAAGACCCTAAACTCTGGTCTAAAGCCCGGGGTTTTTCAACCGGCCTCATGGACATCAGGCCGGGCGTTCTTCGGGTTTATTAAGCGCGGAAATCATTTTTTTTGCCTTCTCTATTATTTCTTTCTCATCTTTGTATCTCATAAGCTTTATCGCCTCGCCTATCTCTACCCATCGACATTCATCGACCTCCCAGTCATGGTCAGCCACATCGCCGCTAAGGTATTCCATAAGGAAAAAATAGACTATCTTGAAAAATCTCTTTGTTTCCGCCTCATCCTTAAAGGTGAAGAAATATTCGACATGGCCGATATTGCCGAGTATCCTGCCATCAAGCCCGGTCTCTTCCCTCACCTCCCTGTGCGCTGTCCGGGCCAGGTTTTCTCCCTTCTCAGCGGTGCCCTTGGGGAGCCCCCAGACCTTTCCGCCTTTCACGGATATAAGCGCGACCTCAAGGGCATCGTCCTTATATCTGAATATCACGCCTCCGGCTGATATCTGCCTCTCGGTCTTCACCTGGCCTCCTGGCCTTTTTACACCCTCAGTGAGTGGATAAAATAAGAACTCCGTAAAGAATTGTGTAATTATATCATGGAAGGGGGTTTTATTGAAGCTCCCAGCAAAAGACTGCCGGGAATGAGCCGGGGATTGAAACTACCCGCGGCAAGCTGCGGGAAATGCGCTCGCTATGCATATTCATTTTCAGGTTTTTAAAGTGTAAACTTCTTCTCCTCAGCCTCTTTTTCCTGGCTCTTTTTGCAATCCACGCAGTACTCGGCGAAAGCCACGGCCTTCAGCCTCTCTTCGTCTATCTCCGAACCGCAGTTATTGCATATCCCGTACGTCCCGTCGTCTATCTTTCTTAACGCCTCGTCGAGCTTCTCCAACTGTTCGCGCCTCATATCGGCTATCGCCAATCCGGTATCCTCTATCAGGTCGATGATGGAAAGCTCTTCAAGGTCATAAGGGTTGTCGAACTGAGAGTTGTACTCTCGCCCGAGCTTCCTGAATATGTCGTCCCTTAAGTCGTTCCACATCTTTTTCTTTCTCTCCAAAAGCGCCTTCTTAAGCCTCTTAAGCCTTGCGGAGAGATGGCCGTTATTATTTTTGTTAGCCAAAAGAAACCTCCTTGAACGGTTGCTTCAGCATACAGGGTGCTCGCCCCTTGAGAGCTCGCCCGTAAACGCGATGATACCTGAGAGGAGCTCTTCGAGTATCTGTCCGACGTTCCGGTTGACGCTTTTAAGGTCAATAGACCTTCCCGGGATTATCCTTACGTATACCTGCTTCGGCTCGTCTATCGGGCTTCCGATCTGGCTCAAGAGCCAGACGTAGACTTCTTTTATCCCCTTGACGCGCCTGTAAAGCTCGTTGGCCATCTGGTGCGCGAGTATCGTGTATATCTTGCCTGCGTGGCTGACAGGGTTCTTTCCCGCGGCGGCCTCAGTGCCCATCGGCCTGTTTAAAGATATGACCCCGTTTACCCTGTTCCCTCTCCCGACCTGTCCTGAGTCAGCGTCCTCCGCCGAAGTCCCGAGGAGCGTCAGATATACCCCGCCCTTACCGTGGTTCCTTACGTCCAGCGTATTGAAGTTAAGGGTAACGTTCCTGAAAGGGACATCCTTCAGGAATTCTTTAAGGGCGCCGTATATCGCCCGCTTTCTTTTAAAATAATCCTGCTCGCTCTTAATGAGCCCGGCGACGAGCGGACAGGCGACAGTCAGGTCCAGATCGCCGCCCCTCCTAATGCCCATTACCTTTACGTCCTCGCCGCTTTCAGGAAAACTCAGCTTGAATGCAGGCGAGTTGATGAACCTCTCAAGGTCGTATACGGCCTTCTCGGTATCCGTAAAAGGCGCGTACCCTACTGATGCCGAGGTGTCATTGGCGGCTTTCACCTTCCCTCGCCGCAGGAATATGTCGGACAGCTCGGCTGAGCCGGGCTTGAGCACGACGGAGATCTTGAGGTCTTTTTTTATCTCTACCCTGGGAAGGTTCTCTTTAAACCAGTCTCTTACAGTCTCTCTGGCAATGTCAGCTACAGGCACCCTTGTCCTGCCGGCGAAGAATGTCGCCCTGTCGCCGATAATCAACTCCATCGGCTTGATTATCTTTCCGCCGCCGAAGTCTTTCTCAGTCTCTCCGGCAACGAGCAGCCCCTTGTCTATATTGTGGTGGAGTACTGTGCCGAAGGTCTTTATGTACTCGCGGGAGAGGGCGACAGATATCCTCTCCATGACCGCGTCGCAGATGTAATCCGGGTGCCCCAACCCCTTGCGCTCAACTATCTCAACCGCCTGCCCGGATACGGGAATGGATCTCTCTATCTCTATCGAAATATTAGGCACTTTAGGCGGCCTTCCTGGCATACGGACGAATATCAGCTTTACTTTAGAACAGGTGGTATTTTCATGTATTTTTTAGGATACCGCTCAATCTTGCTGTATACGCAGCCGCAGTACTTCTGCCTGTACAGGCCCATTTCCTTTGAGTTGTCGATGCCTTGTTGCCAGAAGTCCCTGAAGTCTTTATAGAAGAAGAGTATGCCGTACTTTTTGGCGAGGTCAACCCCAAGCCCTTTTATCTGCTCGTGATTCTGGTATTTGCTGTAAAGGAGGGAGGACGAGAAGGCGTCAAAGCCGTTCTTTTTAGCCGCCCTAGCGGTCTCCTCAAGGCGTGTTGAATAGCAAAATTCACAGCGAACATCCTTGGGCGGGTGTTTTACGCCATCTGAGGTTGCCTTAAGTCCTTTTATGAAAGGGATCGGCTTGTATTCCTCGTCGTACAGGACATTTATGGAAAGAAACCCGGCGAGCTTCTTTACCGCATCGAGCCGGAGTTTGAATTCCGAATAGGGATGGATATTTGGATTATGGAAAAAGCCCCAGACCTCGGCAGACCCGAGAATGGCTTTCAAGGGCATGATCGAGCACGGCCCGCAGCAGATATGGACGAGGACGCGGGCGGGTATTTTTTCAGGGCCGGAAGAGAGGTCTATCTTGTTCACAACCTCGATCATATTTTACTCCCAAGTACCGCATTATGACAGGTAAATCATATCAGAGCGTTTTGCCTGGCGGAGAAAACCTGATAGACTTTAAAGAGCCTCCGTCTTGTAGAGAAGCCGTCGTTTTCTGATCGCATCTCTTTTATTGCGTCGGGTTACGCTCTGCTAACCCGACCTACGTGGCTTTTATTGCGTCTCAATCAAATGATAGCTTCATCAAATTTTTCATTTACGTCCAGTGAGAGAATTAAACATTCCTTTATGACAACAAGAGTACTTCGCAGAAGCGCCTCGGTGCGTTCTATATTTTCATGAAGCTCTATACTATGCTTACCACCGTGAAACAAGTTATTCCTAACACATCTTACCATCCTAATTAGAAATACAACTTCCGATTCATTTCCACGCATGGGTGTTTCCCACGCAAGTGTTTCAGGTCCGTTATTTAATCCTATAACCACCTGCTTATTCGGCGGGCTCATGAGAATATAAGAACAGGCATTCTCCAAAACATTGGTTCTGTTTGCATCGAACTTATCTTGTAAAACTTGCGCGAAGCGATCCCAGTCAGGTTTAGCTTCCCGAATACTGCGCTGTAAATATCCACTGGCTTTTAGGGCATATTCAAATTTCGCAAATGTCATAAAAAAATCAAAAAGTAGATCCCTGTTAACTTTATTTTCAGGCATAGGCCGTTCCTTAAATAACGTAGGTCGGGTTAGCG
>JACRET010000059.1 GCA_016218105.1 Deltaproteobacteria bacterium | reverse complement strand
TCCTGTAGATGTTAGGGAAGCGGTCTTTGAGGAACTCGGCAGGCTTCGAGGTCATGTCGAGGTAGACGCAGTCGTCGCCGCTCTTCTTCAACTCGAAGTCTATGGCGCGCGCCACTATGTCCCTCGGCGCGAGGTCTGCCATGGGGTGGTGTCTCTTCATGAAGGCGTCGTTGTCTTTGAGCCGCAAGACCCCGCCTTCGCCCCGGAGCGCCTCTGATATAAGGAAGCTCTTGGCCTTGGAGTGATAGAGGCAGGTCGGATGGAACTGGACGAACTCCATGTTGGCTATGTCGGCCCCGGCCCTGTAGGCCATGGCTATGCCGTCGCCGGTGGCTATGTCCGGGTTACTGGTATACAGGTAGACCTTGCCCGCGCCTCCGGTGGCAAGGAGCGTTGCCTTAGCGAGAAAGGTATGCACCTCTCCGACAGTCTTGTCGAGCGCGTACGCTCCCCAGATGCCCTCATCATCGGTCGCCCCGACGAACTTGGCGTGTGAGATGAGGTCTATGGCTATGTGGTTCTCGTAGACCTTTATATTCGGGTTCGCCTCGACGGCGGCGACGAGCGCTTCTTCCACCGCCTTGCCTGTGAGGTCCTCGGCGTGGACTATGCGCCTCTTTGAATGCCCGCCTTCCCTCCCGAGGTCGAGCTCGCGCTCCTGCCCGTTGATCCTGCTCGAAAACTTTACGCCGAGCTGTATCAGCTCCTGGATGCGCGCCGGGCCGTCCTTTACGACGAGCTCGACTATGTCCTCGCGGCAGAGCCCGGCCCCGGCGTAGAGCGTGTCCTTTATGTGGGCCTCGAAAGTGTCTTCCTTGCTTATGACGGAAGCGATTCCGCCCTGGGCGTAGAAGGTAGCCGACTCCCTTATGGCGCGCTTGGTTACGACGGCGACGGTCCCGATCTGGGCGGCCTTGAGCGCGTAGCTCAATCCAGCGATGCCGCTCCCGATGACCAGAAAATCAGTCCTTATCTCCACATTCATCCTTTAAAAACAGTAAAGTCCAAGCCGCCGGTATCCGATAAGAATACGGGGCCTTCTGTGAAGAGTAAGACAATAGGGGGGCTTTGTCAAATTTTTAGTGGTACGGGGTAACGCGGAGCCGTCTGCCGCACTGTGACTTAAGTGCTTGCCAAATTTTACTTTAAGTAATACACTTTAGGCGGGGAAAGTTCCTTTTGCCGGTGTGTATCCGGAGAATGACAGATGATTAAAAGAACGATAAATATAGTCTTTTTGGCGGCGGTCGCCGTGTTCATGCTCTCCGGCGCGGCCTCGGCGGACTTCTACAGGTATGTGGACGAGGAAGGGGTCGTGCATATAACGAATGTCCCGACCACGACCAGGTACAAATGGATGATGTCCGAGAGAAGGACGAAGGCAGGGAACTCGACTGTATCCGCCTCGTACAAGAAGACGACGTATTCGACAAAGATACCCACGAACACAAAGTACGAAGATATAATCTACAACGCCGCGGAGCGCTACGGCATCGACCCGAAGCTCGTTAAGGCGATTGTAAAGGCCGAGAGCGATTTTGACTCGTCAGCCGTATCCGTCGCCGGGGCGAGGGGCCTTATGCAGCTCAGGCCCGAGACCGCGAGGATCATGGGGGTGCGCGACATCCACGACCCCGAGGAGAACGTCGAGGGCGGCATCAGGTACTTGAGCAAGCTCTTGAAGATGTTCGACTGGAAAGTGCCTCTGGCCGTAGCCGCCTATAACGCCGGAGAGAACGCGGTATTGAAATACGGCACGATCCCGCCGTATTCCGAGACACAGACCTATGTGAAGAGGGTGCTGTATTATTATGGGAAGTATAAGAGCGCAGGGGCTTAGGGCCTCATGACAACTTTGTGCATAACGACCCCATAAACCGGAAGGTTTATGGGGTTTTTATTTGTTTTGATTACAATCAATGGTAGGTTGGGCTGAGCGCAGTGAAGCCCAACAATCAAAAGACCAGACCTGCAAATATCTCAAAAATACTCTAAGGTGAAGGATGAAAATCTCAGAAGCCAATCGAACCTATCTTGCCTGCGATGCTTACTCAAAGTGGAAACGGCTTGTCTCTAAAGCCCAGGAGTGCATCACAGTTTTTAGCCCATACTTAGACAAACTGCTACTATCGTTGCTGAATAATTCAAAGATTGATAATAAAGCTGTTGCGCTAATAACAGACTTCAACCCGTCCTCATTACTTGATCATCCCAATCAATTAAAGACAATTAAAAAAGCTTTTTCCAAGGGCATATCGGTTTTGTCCTTACATGGTCTTCATGCAAAAGTCCTCCTAGTAGATGATCAATTTGTAACAATCGGGTCGCAGAATTTCACAAGTGCAGGCCGCAGGAATAAAGAATGCACAGTGGTTCCATCTGATTCTTTTACAGGAACAAAATTGATTGACATACTATTGCATTGGAAGGAAAAAGCCGAACCGATTGATGAAGAATTTGTTGACCTGCTTATCTCAAAACTCGTTAGACGAATCCGACAGCATAAGAAGTTGGTGAAAGAGACACGGACTGAATTTGAAGATATCTTTGAAAGACATCTAAAGGAAAAACAAAAAAGCCTAATTCATCGATATGAAGAGTTGGAGCGCCTGTCCCGTATTCGGATGTCTAATGATGTTATCTATGCAGCGATCGAACATATTTATAATGGCGGCTACGATAGCCTGATGGCCGATCATGGGTATGATTTGACGGAATGGACCATTCGCAAGGCGCGAGGTAAGACGAGCCCATACAATCTCGACAGACTCTCTATTTATCCAATGATTCTTGCAGACAATAATCGCATGGGCTTTGTAAGAATCGGAATGACAAGAATCACCTACATAAGAAAAAGTCTTGAATGGACGGATAATAAACTCAAAATCGGTGATATGAGTCTGAATGTGAATATCACCTTCCCTGAAACTGACACGATGAAACGGAATATCGTGGTTCGTCTTAGTCATTCATACCTTGGCTATTGCGAGGTTGCTTTTCTTTTTACAGGTGATGCCTTACGTGTCGTGAAAAAGCGTTATTTCAAGGGAAGTCCGCATTGGAAGGATGAGCACGGATTATTTGTGACAACGCTCGAAGATGATTTTTTTGCATCTGGTGAACATCTAAATTCCTTCTTCGGCCAGTTCTTCACCTCTTTTAAATATAACGTGCTCGACCGTGACAACAAGAATGTCAGGGATTATTTGAAGGGCGATCGATTCAAACTAAGTGTCATTCAATATCAGGAGAATCCTTTTTTGGTAATAAAGAAGATGCTGTAAAGAAATACCTGTCAAACATATCAATTTAAATTCAGAACCTCATTTATGCTTGTGAGACAGAGGTCAGTCAATACCATTCAAACGCGCATGCATCGCAGAATTACGCGCCCCGCATTCCCCCTCTCCCCTTTTTCCTTGAATTCCCGCCTCTTTTTGATATAAATAGACCTGAAGCAAAATAAAGCGGAAAAGCCGTGAGCCAGATAATAAACCTGCCAAATAGCCTCTCCTTCGCGAGGATCGGGGCGGCGCCAGTATTCGCCTTCCTCCTCCTCTATCCCGGGGAGACGATGAGCATTGTGACGACCATAATCTTCATACTGGTCTGCATCACCGACTGGCTCGACGGCTACTTCGCCAGAAAGATGGGTATAATAACATCTCTCGGCAAGTTCCTCGACCCCCTGGCGGACAAGCTCCTCATAACGACGGCGTTTATCATGCTCATACCGCTCGGGAGGGTCCCGGCGTGGATAGTCGCGCTCATGATATCGAGGGAGATGGCTGTTACGGGGCTACGCGCCATCGCTTCCAACATGGGGGTCGTAATATCCGCCTCGAAGCTCGGCAAGCTCAAGACCATCTCTCAGATAGTATGTCTCGTCCCGCTCCTCCTGCATTACCCCTTCATGGGTTTCGATTTCCACCTCATAGGCACGGTCCTCCTCCTCGTCTCGTTCATGCTCACAATCTGGTCCGGGGTCGACTACTTCTGGAGCTTTTTCAGGAACTACAGTCTCCCCGGCAATTGACGAAAACTTTGCGGTAGAGAATAATGAGGTGAGGTCTGCGAACCAGGCCTCCCTCAAAAGAATTACCGGGAAGACCAGCCTTTAAGCAAAGGGGCAGGATGAGGCTCAAGCTCACCAACAGGTTCGCCTTCCATATCGGCGGGATACTCCTTGCCGGAATACTCTCCCTTGTAGCCTACGACATATATTCCGATTCCGTGTTGCTCAAGGACATCGGCAGGAACGAGACCGAGCAGTTTCTGGGCTCTGTCCGGGAAGAGCTTTTCCTCTCCATGCGCTCGGGCGGAGGCAGGGCCGGCAACCTGGCCGTCATCGAAAGGTTCAAGAAACTCTCAGGCGTCGACGACCTCCGCATCATCCACGGCGCAAGCCTGGACAGGCAGTACGGCATAGAGGATGGCGAAACGCCGGTCGACGCAATGGACAGGAACGCCCTCGAAGGCTATCCGGTATTCTCCGTTGTGCGGACGGGCACTCATAAGTCCGCGAGGCTTGTCATGCCGATAACCATGCAGGAGGATTGCACCGGGTGCCATATCTCGCACCCGGGGCAGGTGAACGGCGCGATCTCGGCAAGCCTCTCGCTCGCAAAATACGAGGGGGTGATCGCCGCCCACACGAGAAAGTTCATCTACTGGGGAGGCGGCATACTCGCTGTTACCTCCATCGCCGCCCTCATGCTTGTCAGAAAAAGGCTCCTCGAGCCGATGGATAAGCTCAAGGAGGCCGCGCTCGCGATAGCCGGCGGCGACATGGGGCACAGGGTAAGCTTGAAGACCGGGGACGAGATAGAGGACCTCGGAGCGGCCTTTGACGAGATGGCCGAGTCGCTCTGCGAGGCCACTGAGAGGCTCGAGTACCTGAACGAGAGGCACTCGAAGCTCGTGCAAAGCGCGGCCGACGCCATAGTGTTGAAGGACATAGGGACGAAGATGATAGTCGACGCGAATCCCGCCGCTTCGGTCCTTACAGGCTACTCCGCCGATGAGCTCGCCGATATGCCCTCCGAGCGTCTCTACCCTCCGGGGAGGCAGGAAGAGTACAGGGAGGTCTTCAAAAGGTGGGTCCATGACGGAAAGGGCTACCTCCACGCCGGGGCTGTAATAAAAAAGGACGGGTTCGAGGTGCCGATCGAGATCGCGGCGTCCGTGCTGACGCTCGACGGCAGACCCATGATGCAGGAGATATGGAGGGACTTATCCGAGCGCAAGGGCTTCGAGGACACCATAAGGCGCCACGTCGTGGAGCTGCAGGAGACCGTAAAGGAGAGGACGCTCGAG
>JACRET010000058.1 GCA_016218105.1 Deltaproteobacteria bacterium | reverse complement strand
TCGGGATATGATATACTGCTGTCGAGTCATGGTCCTTCCTCCTTTGGTTAAGTTTGTTGGGGAACAATATCTTAACCGGAAGACCATGACTCTTTCTACTTAAACAGTCTTCAACTGTAAACGCTTTTCTCGACTAGGCCACTTCATGAAAGAGAAATCTATCAACTCCGAATAGCAAATCAGCGTAACAAAATCGTAACCGAAATCGTCTAAAAAGGCATTAAACAGCAGAAAATACGTAAAGGACGGAAGGCCAAAAACGCTGATTTTTCAACAATGTGCAGGTAAAAGGCCCGGTTATGAAATTTGATTTAACGCGCTCATAACCCGAAGGTCGCAGGTTCAAATCCTGTCCCCGCTACCAAACATATAAAAGAGGGCGGCATATTGCCGCTCTCTTTTTTTATTTCAGAGCGCGCGAGGTTCTGGTCGCTGAATTCCTGCTTAAGAGGTCTGCAACGCAAGCCAATATCAATCCTCTTCTGAGATAATCTTGTGGAGCGCTTTCGAAAGTTCCAGAGCGCTGAACGGCTTCCTTACGGCCCCCTTGAACCCATACTTACTATAATCGGCCATAATCGGGTCGTTATTATATCCACTCGATACGATTGCCTTGACCTTACTGTCCAGATCAAGCAGGCCTTTAATGGTCTCTCTGCCCCCCATGCCGCCTGGAATGGTCAGATCTATTATTACGGCGTCGAAAGGTTCCGCGGATTTTTGCGCCTTCCGGTATGTTTCAATAGCCTGTTTCCCTTCGGCTACGAATTCGGCCTTGTATCCTGTGAACGTTAAAATCGCGCCTATGACATTCCTTATTATTTCTTCATCATCCACCACCAGTATCTTGCCCTTGCCTCTAATAAGGCTTCCCGACCCATCATCTCTTATCTCCGCATTCCTCTCCGATGCGGGCAGGTATATATCAAAGGCCGTCCCGGCCCCGATTCTGGACTCGACACCGATGTACCCATTATGATTCTTAATAATGGAATACGCGCTATAAAGCCCGAGGCCGCTGCCTGTTTGCTTAGTCGTGAAGTACGGGTCAAATATTTTATGCAGAAACTCCTCTTGTATGCCGACACCCTTGTCTTCTATCGATATTTTTACGTATCGTCCGTTTCCCAATGGGAGTCTTTCTTCCGCGTTGAGGACTGTATTCTCGGCGGATACTTTGATTTCCCCTCCGTCAGGCATGGCCTGCTCTGCGTTTATAACGAGATTGTTTATCACCTGTGAGATCTGCCCTGCGTCCACTTCGATCGGCCACAGGTCCTCCGGGATCGAAAAGAGACATTTTGTTTTAGAGCCTCTTGAGGCAAAACGGGCCCACTCCTCCAGCAATTTTCCGATATGGACGGACTCCTTTACTGGTTTGCCCCCTTTAGAAAAGGTCAGCAGCTGATGTGTCAGCTCCCTGGCCCTGAACGTAGCCTTCTCAACCTCCCGTAGCCACCTGTAATTCTTGTCGGCTCGGTCCATGCATTCGCTTAAGAGGCTTATGTTGGCCAAAATACCAGTCAATATGTTATTGAAGTCATGTGCTATACCGCCTGCCAGGACGCCGATTGATTCGAGTTTCTGAGCCTTCATAAGCTCTTTTTCAAGACACTTGTGGGCTGTTATGTCAGTTGACATGCTGCACACGGAAAGGATCTCGCCGGAGGGGTCATAGAGAGGGAATTTGGTAATAAGATACGTATGCGGCCCGTCGTCCAGCTCTATTACCCGTTCCAACGCAATGGGCGCTTTTGAAGCCAACACCTTAAGGTCGTCCGAGCGCAGGGTGTCTGCCGTATTTTTCGGAAAGATATCGTGGTCTGTCTTGCCCTTCAATTTTTCGATATCTAATCTATAAATCTCCTCGAATTTCCTGTTAACAAGCTGGTATCTGGCGCCGGCGTCCTTTACCGATATGATAGCCGTAGAGTTATCTATGATGGAGCTGATCATCTGCTCATGGACCCTGATCGACTCTTCGGCCCTCCTGCGCTCGGCTATTTCCTTATTGAGCGCCTCATTGGTAGCGACGAGCTCCGCCCTGCTTTTCGCCAGGTCGTCTATCCTTTCCTGCAGCAGTCTTTCTTTCTCTTCTTTCAGATTTTCATAAAGGCGCGCGTTCCTTAGAGCCGGGTAGGACGCATTCGCAGCGATCCTGCAAAGCTCTATCTCCTTTTCCCCAAAGACTTGTTTTTGGGCCCTCAGAAATAGCGTGCCGATCACATCCTCGCCGAATGTTATTGGAACGACGAGGACGCTCATCCCTTCGAGATTGCTGATTAATCCCTTTATCTCGGCCATCATGGGATGGTTGGGCATATCCTCCACCATCAGGTGCTTCCTTATCTTGATGGCCTCCAGCACCTCGGGATATCTTGCCAGGTCGATCTTGAGCTCCTGCATCTCCGGGCTATCGTTCGAGGCGAGCACATAGCCTGTGTTGCCTGCCACAAGGAGTATCGAACATCTCTTTGCGCCTGTGATTTCAGCTATTTTGCAGACTATTGTACTAAGCACAGATCGGGCATCCAGCGTTGAGGATACCGCTTTTGTTATGTCAAGGACTGTTTCGATATTTCTCTTGTCCAGCGCCATATCAACAGAGAACTTGCGAGTTTTCAGATGTGCGTCGATCCTGGCAAGCAGTACCCTGCTATCAACAGGCAATATAATGAAGTCATCGGCTCCGCCTTTCAGCGCATTGATCATGATCTCTTCACTGAAAACAGGTGAAGTCACGATGACCACAGGGCGCAGGCACTGATTAATGGACCTTATACGGCCGCATATCTCACTGGCATCCAAGTCTCTGAAAGACGAGCATACCAGTATCAAGGCAGGTTCGATTTCAGCTATGGACTTTAAAGCGTCTTCATCGCCATAAGTAGCCAGATGCAGGTCGCAGGGCCGTCCCTCGAAGATGCCGGAGATCGAGACGCATTCCTGCCTGTCTCCCAGTATGACAACCTTGAGCCGGTAATTGTCGTCCTTCATTCCGCAACTCGCGCCGATTCTCATAGTCGATCCTTCTTTTCACTGTTTTTTTGGGTCTTAAACAGACTGATAGCTGATTCGGCTTCAAAATCTGAGAGTCGTGGCATATTCCAGATAACTTGAAAGAATGGGCAATTCGTCCTTATTGATCGCCTTATCAAAACGTATCCCCGAGGTATAATTCTTGCCAATCGCCTTTGACCACCTTATTGAACCCTGCACCTCTTCCGTGGTTTTATTAAGAGAACCTTTAACAAGAAACACAAGCCTTACAGAGACTCTCTCATTGGGCCTCAGAGCCTCTTCCGTATAGATGCCGATACCCTCTCTGGATACATTTACAGCTAAAGCCGACATAAGGGTACCATTCTCTAATCTCAAGGAAACCTCAGCTACAAGATACCTTCTGGCAAGCCCTCTTTCTTTATTATTGATTTGCGTTTCCAAAAGCTCTGAAACGTCAATTCCGAGAGCTTTAGCAAGTATTTTCAACTGATTAGCCTTGGGCTCCCTCCTGTCGATCTCGTAATTGGCAATAGTGGTAATATGCAATCCTGTCTTCTCCGCGAGCCCTTTTTGCGTCAATCCTCTCATTTGCCTGAGTTCTTTAAGTTTCGTTGAGAAAGTTTTCATGTTTATGATTATAGACAATTGTCTATAAAAAATCAATGATAAATATCATAATGTCCTTTTCAAAATTTCAACAAATGGGTTCAGCACCCAAGCGGCTGTGATAAAATTGCGATAAAAATCTGCTAAAAGTGTAGCAAACACATAATGAATAGAAAAATCTGTAAACCTGCCAACCATCCGATTTTAAAAGAAAAAGGAAAGATCTGATTAATTCCCGTTTCTGCGAGGAGCGAAGCGACGAAGCAATCTCCGACCCCCGGCAACCGCCCGTTTATTAACAGGGCCGCAGAATTGAGCAAGCTTTACTTCAACACTTTTAAAAAAGGGATTGCTTCGCTACGCTCGCAATGACAACTCAATGAATTAATAAGAGGTTCCGAAAAAGAAAGATCATACCAAAAAAACCAACAGTTACGATTTAGCTAGGAACGTTCTCATAGCCAGTATGCCGCAGGTTCAAATCCCCTCCCCACCTTATCCAGAGTTAATCCGCCTCTCCCTGTACCATCAAATTATCGTTTAATTTAATAGCTGACCCATCAAAAAGTTGCTTGCCAAAGCGCATGGACTTCGGTACATTAAAGCTAAACATATCCAAGACATAATCTTTGCTTAAAACCAAGCTTTGGCATCGCCGGGTGCCTTAAACTGCAGTTTGATGCGCCTTCTCCTTTGTTTCGCAGGTGATCGAGTTTTTCGATCTTATCAGACATGAAAGCGCCCACGTTCCATTCCCGCAGTAACGAAGCTTATGGCTGCTCTATCATGCTCGCCCTGGCGATCCCCTGATATAAGAACGGGTTGTATTGCCCTGTTCATTAATAAGATAACTTATTCGGACGGCGTGGCGTTACGTTGGCGTCCGAAGCCGCTCGGAATACAACCTGGCAAAAGGCCGTGTTTATTCCGGTTATAACTACAACATACCCGGCAAGACAAGATCAGACGGAGGTAGTATTGTGAAGAGACTGGCGATACTTTTTGTGGTTTTGGCATTTATTGCACAGGCCTGCGGAGGAGGAAAGCAGGTCGTTCAAGAGTCCGATGCGCTCGTAAAGGCAGGCAACCTTGAGGAGGCGTACAACGTCCTTAATGATGCGTGCAAGGAAACAAAGAGCAAGGAGACGTGCGCCAAAAAGGACTCTCTTAAGAAGGACATACTGGCGCTCATCACCTCAAGGATCGACGCCTCCATGAATACAAAAAGGGTGAACGGGTACTTCCCCGTCCCCTTGATAGAGGGCCTCCTGTCGGACGCTTCGAAGCTTGAATCTTACGGCTACAACGACGAATCCGCGCTGGCCGTGGGCAGGCTTACAAAAGCCATGGGCGAGACTACGTCCAGGATAAAGGAGCTTACGGAAGACGCTGAAAGGCTCCTGAAAACAGATGAGCGCATGAAGGCCGTCGAGGCCCTTGACGCGGCCGTAAGGCTCGACCCCAGGGCGGAGGCCGTGCGTCTGGATTATGGCGCGAAGATAACGGAGGGCCTGTTGAAGCTCGTCGCGAAGGCGAAGGCTGAGGAAGACTGGAACTACATCGGACAGATGCTGAGAGAGGTTAAGTTCGTATCCCCGGCCTATTCTGGTATAGACGAGATGATAAAAGAGTCGGATAATAAGGATACCTTCGCCTATTACATGAGCGTGGCTGAGGCCGCTTACAAAAAAGAGGATTATGAGAGGGCGGTAAAGCTTTACAAGGCCGCCATGAAGTTCCCTGAAAAAGCCGACGCTGCTCCCATGCTGTTAAAGGCGCGGATGGAAGGCGGCGCCGCCCTGGTAAAAAAGGGGCTCGACTTCCACGAGTCAGACCAGCCCTTCAAGGCGTACCAGCTCGTTAAAAGGGGCGTCACGCTACTGGCGGACGTGCCCGCCGAGAAAAGGGGCATGATGGATTTCCCGACAAAGGCACTTAACTCCTTCCTGGATTCGCTCTTCTCAAAGGCCAAAAAAGAGGCCGAGAGGGAGAACTTCGGCTTGTCTTACCAGCTCGCCAGGATGGTCAGGGACATAGACCCTTACTTCGCGGGCGGCAGGGATCACATGAAGAAGCTTGAAGACACGCTCACGCAGAGGGCAGTAAAGGGCGTGGCCGTAATGACGTTCTTAAGCCCTTCGTACAGCCCTGAGGCTGGCAAGACGTTCTCCGCCAATATCACCCACTTCCTTTACAAGAACCTCGGGACGGACATAAAGGTCGTTGAGAGGGAAGGCATGGAAACGATCCTCAAGGAATATGAAGTAAAGCTCGTCGGCCAGATGGACCAGAAGTCGAGGGAAAGCATACTCCATCTCCTGGGCGCCGATTATCTGTTTTTCGGAGATGTCCTTGAATTCAGGGTGGAGGGCGCCCATAAAGAGGTGTTCAAGACAGTCCGCGCGAAAACACGCACCGAAAAGACCAAAAATCCGGCTTATGAAGCCTGGGTGAAAGCGAGGGACCGCGGAGAGACTTCCAGCGCCGCAGTTCCGCCAGCAAATATCGATAAACCTGTCTACGAGGATATCAAATATAAAGTGACCCAGCACAAGAAGGTCGGCATAGCCAAGGTAAGCTACAGGGTGGTTGACACTAAAGGCAAGCTCATATACACCAATGTGGCGGAGATGCAGGAAAACCTGCATGCCGAGGGGACGGAAGGCGTTGAAATAGGCGAGTTCAACGTGCCGATGAAGATGGAGGAGATACCCTCTGACATAGAGATACTGCAGAAGGCGCAGGATAAGGTCATACAGCAGATGGGCGCCGAGCTAAGGGAGGTCTTCGCCTCTCCCGAGGTCAAGTACATGGAAGAGGCCGCGAAATCCGAGCGCGAGGGCGCGATCAAGGATGCCATCGAAAAACTCTCGGACGCCGAGGTGATGTACAGGAGAAAGGGCAAGGATACGGCCGAGATATCAAACAGGATCGGCAAGCTTCTGGACTCGATATCGGATATCTGACGACGGACGGGATGTTTTTCAACACCACCCTGCCAGAATGGGTGCTGAAAAACCCGAAATTAATACAGGCTGTTCAAAAAGCTCCGGATGCGAGGCGTCGAGAAGCGAGGAATGAGGCGTACTCTGTCTGTACGCCGCAGTGACGAGTGACGAAGACAACGAAGCAGATGGACTTTTTCAGCAGCCTGTTAAAGGCATCAACATGAATCTTCTTCACATCAACAGACATAAGGCGGGCATACTCTGCTTTCTGGTATTCTTTGCCCTGGCGCAATCTCTTTTTACCGGAGTCTTGGCCGACAGCAATGGACCAAAGAGCGATAACGCCCAGACCTCCGGCGTCACCCCTCCGGGAGACGGGGCGTCAAGGACGGCAGGCCTGTCCGAAATAGCCTTCGCTCTTTCAAAAGACGACTTCGATACCGTCATCGGCCTGACCCCCTCGATACTTGAAAAGGACAAGGACAGGGCGCCGATGCTTGTGCCTCTCCTTGCCTACGCCTACGGGAAAAAGGGCGATAAGGCGCGCGCCATCGAGCTTCTTAAGGGCAGGATGGATCTCAACAGCACTCTTGCCAGGGCGCAATTGACCGGCGAGAGGATAACGCCTCCCGGCATGAAGGAAGGTGTCTCCGGTGTGGAGATGTTCTTCACCAATATCAGCGTGCAGGCGTCCGGCGCGATCAACAAGGCTGTCTACAAAAAGGCGCTCATGCAGGCCCTCAGGAAGGCGTTCCTTAAAAGGGCCGTTGGCGCGGAAAAGAAAGACATCGAGGCCTTTGAAGAAAAAATACTGCCCCACGCTAAAAAATATTACCTGAGCCACTACGCACTGACCTCCAAAGAGGTGGAGAACTACTATTCTTACGGCGTAGTTGTGTTTATAGACGCGGGACAGCTCAACAGGGACATGGGGTACTTCACGCCGAAGTCCCAGAGGGAGCTGCGGATAAAACTGCTCCTTGGCAAACGCGGGGCTGAGTTCGTCAGGAAGTCGCTCCTTAAAGACCTCCTTGATCTCGGATTTTCAGTGGAGGATATCGGCGAGGGCGAGTACGGCGCGGATGTCGGCAGCAGGACGAAAGGCTCCATAGTGATACAGGTGACCGAGATACCTGCGGTGGCCGGCAGCGTTATGGGGTCTAACTTCAAGAGCATCGAGGGCAAGATCGACCTTACGATACTTAACGGCAACAACGGCCTTGTCATAACCAAGCTCAGCAAGACTAACGCGGTAGTCCATTTGAACGAAGAAGAGGGCAAGGAGATCGCCATCAGGAAGGCCTACGAAAAGCTCTTAAGCCCCCTCAAGGACACTCTTACGCACATAGAGCTTACCATGGGCAAGGAGATAGCCTCAGGGGCGCTCCCGCCCATAGAAATGCACGTCACCTCGGCCAAGGACGTATTTTCCAATATCTACAAGTTCTACGCCGAAGAGCCGATACTACTGCTATCCATCAGGAACAACAGCGAGGAAGCCTACAGAAAACTCAAGGTGAGCCTCGCGATCAAGGGATACATGGATTATCCGACCGAGGTGGCTCTTGAAAGCCTCGGGGCCAGGGAGGAAAAGATACTCCCTCTAAAGGCGGTTTTCAACAACTCCATACTTGATCTGACGGAGAACACCCTGCTCCAGTCGGAGGTAGACCTTTCGTACAGCGAAGACGGCGCCGAGAAGGTCATCAAGATGCGCCACCCCATCCAGGTATACGAGAAACACGCCCTTGTTTGGGACGATAAGGGTAAACTGGCGTCTTTTTTCACCGTCAAGGACCCGGTCGTCATGGGCTTCGCCACGAAGGCCGTGCGTGAGTACAACTACCCGGAGATGAACCAGGCCATAGTCAAGGCGCGGGCGCTTTTCGGCGCTATGGGCGCCCTGGGGCTCACTTACGTGCCTGACCCGACCCCGTACTCGATGGTATCAAACGTCACAAACGTAGTGGATTACGTCCAATTCCCGAGGGAGACGCTTTCACGCAAGGCCGGGGACTGTGACGACCTCGTCAGCCTCCTTGGGGCGTCCCTCAAGAGCCTGGGCATCGGCGTCATCCCGCTTGAGGCGCCTGGCCACCTGTTTATGATGTTCGACACCGGCATCCCGGAGGAGAATGAGATCGAGTTCGGGTTCCAGAGAGACATGTACGTGATATACGAAGGCACGGTCTGGATCCCGTTTGAGGCAACGCTCGTCGGTTCTTCATTTACCCTGGCCTGGGAGAAGGGGTATGAGAACTTCGTTAAATGGAAGGGGCAGACTAGGTTCGTGGACCTTACAAAGGTGTGGAACACGTACGCGCAGCCAACGCTCGCTCCGGCAGAATTCAAGCAGGAGCTTTCAAAAAGCGACATCGAGAAAAAGTTCCCCGATGAGCTTGAGGCGCTTAAAAGGAAACAGGCAGCGTTCCTTCCGGAGCTGTTCAAGGGAAACGGTGTCTCCGGGCTCAAACAGATGCTCGTCATTTATGGCAAGACCGGCATGCTCGAAGAGGCGCTTAAGATCGCGGCTGAACTTCAGGGTAAGGCAGGCGACGACCCGAATGTGCTTAATAACGTCGGCAATATTTACTTCTTGAAGGGTGACTATGAAAAAGCCGTCGCATCGTACAATTCGGCGCTTAAGCGCTCCAACGACCCGGGCATACTGGTAAACATCGCCAGGGCATACCTGAGGATGGGCGAGAGAGCGCTGGCTGAGGATTTTTTCAGGAAGGCCTTGGGCATGGACGAGCAGATCAAATATAAGTATCTTAAACTCTACACTGATATAGGGTTATGACAATCTCAAGCCGTGGAGGAGCTATGCGCAATAAAATCGTTTTGGTGTTTTGCATGGCAGCGTTCCTGTTCGCAGGGGCGGCGGAGTCCGCTGAAAAACAAGACAACCTTTTCTATTGGCTTAGGGTGGTAAGCTCCAAGGTACAGAAAAAGAAGATAAAGCAGGGCACAGCGGCCGTATCCGGCGTCAGGGGGGATGCCGAGAAGGCGCCTGACGAGCTTTACTGGAAAGATGCCATCGAGCTCGGCACGGATGAAGCAAAGGAGTTTGCCGGGATAATCGACCATATAGAAAGAGGCGAGAACGACACGGCGATACTCAAACTGGAGGACTTTCTAAAAAGCTACCCCAACAGCCCGGTGAAAGGCGATGCCGAAGAGGGGCTCAGCATCCTTAAGACAAACAAATAGGGCTGTCTTACGAGTTAAGGGCGGTTGTTATTGAAACTCCCCGCGGCAAGCCGCGGGAAAACTCGCTATGCATATTTACACTGAAGAAACTGTTCCAGCTACACATACTCTGTCCCGGCCGGCCTGCTTTGCCGTATAAAGTGCGGCATCGGCAGCCTTTACGACAGACCCTCCCGTCAAGCCATTGTCCGGGAATATCGCAACCCCCAACGAAATGGAGATAGGGCCAAGCGACTGCTGTTCGTGCGTCAGTTGCAGGCTTTTGGCGCTTTCACGCAGCCGCTCCGCCCGTTGCGCGGTTATTTCCAGGGATGCCTCGGGGAGGATAAGTATGAATTCTTCACCGCCATACCTGCAAGGGATATCGCTTTTGCGGATGTGCCGTTGCATCAGGACGCCCAATTCCTGCAGTACGATATCTCCCGCCTTATGCCCGAAGGTGTCGTTAAACCGCTTAAAATGGTCTACGTCTATCATAATGACGCCAATAGGCGTTTTTTTACGTTCAGCACGGCTCAGTTCTATCTCAAGAAATTCTTCCATATAACGGCGGTTGAACAGGCCGGTGAGCGGGTCGCGAATGGACAGACTGCGAAGCGTCTCTCTCAGTTTAAGGTTGGACAGCGCAAGGGCGATGCGCTCACCCACATTGGAAAGCAGCCTCTGTTTTGCATCGAGATACTGTTTGGCGTTTTGAACGGCGCTGTATTTGCCGATCCGAAGATGCAATATCCCCAATGTCTCGCCGTGCGCCATCATAGGCATGCACAGGTATCCTGTAAATGTTTCGTCCTGCGCGTGCTGGCACTGCATATCGAGCGAGATATTCTCAACCGTATGCGGCTGGCCTCGCCGCAGCGCCCAGCACTCATCCGGCATAAACATCTGCGCCTTGGGCGGCGCGTCGCCCCAAACCGCCATTACCTCAAGAAAATTCCGCGAGGCCTTGAAGATAAACAAAGCCCCGGAATCAGCCGGAAATAATTGAACGAGCATTTTGGTGATAGTGGCGTAGGCTTCCCCTGACGTAACGCATATTTGCAGGTAGTCGACCATCTGGCTGAGAAGTTTGTTCTCGTGATTGTATTGCTCCAGCTCCTTTGCCCAGACAGTCAGCTGCTCATTGGCTTTTTGGAATTCCGAGGTCCGCTCTACTACTTTATACTCCAGTTCCTCCTTAACCTTATGCAGCGCCTGTTCCGTCTCTCTGTATTCCTTCAGGTGCAGCAGCAGAGGCCGGAACACCAGATAATAAAGCATTGGACTGAGCAGAATCAGCAGGAAGGTTGAATCAAGCAGGGCCTCGCTCCATTGGCTTGAAATGGGCGGCAGGAAGCTCAGTATCGCCATGACTATCGTTTCAGAAATAAATATTGAAAAAGCTATTACGATAAGCGTCCAGACGGGGGACTGAAGAATTCTTGCCATGTTCCGGCCATCCTTATCAGGCGGTTTTAAGCCTAATTTATTAAATGGCATAGGTCAGTTTCTTGTTGGAAGGTTTTTTTTGGATATCCGCATAATAACAGGGATTCAGAACAAAAGACAAGAAAAAACCGTATGGACAAATTCCGGGTTTTTTAGCAATCTGTTAAATGAAAATTGAAATGTATGATATAATGCGTTGCATTGCGAGGCGCAAGCTTCGTTATCCATACCTCAGTTTTCCGTAGATCTTGCTATCAGGGCCTATGATAAAAAAAGTTCTCATAGTCGATGATATGAAGCATAACAGGGACCCGCTCAGACTTATCCTTAATAATTCAGGGATGGAAGTTTTAGAGGCGTGTACCGGAGAGGATGGTATAAAGGCGGCGAAGGAGAGCCTGCCTGATCTGGTATTCATGGATTTGCAACTCCCCGGGATCGACGGCATACATGCGGCCCAGACGATCAAGGCAGACCCGGCCACATCCAGGATAATAGTCATCTCCTTTACCTCTCATGTAATGAAGGAGGATAAAGACAAGCTGATGGCGTTGGGCTTCGACGGATATTTGACGAAACCGGCGGATGAGAAGGAAGTACATGAAATATTAAGGTGTTTAAATAATCCCGTCCCATGAATAAACACCCTCGAGTCTCCCCCGCCCTCTGACACCACGCGCCTTGCCGCATCTTCATTTTGCCGTGAAAACCAGCCCTTGCGCCTGACATCCAAGCGCCACCCCATCTTGCGGCTTGCCCCTGCAAAAAACTTTTAAATCCAGCCGGTTGCATCTTCGGGGCCTGTACATGCACGGATTCGCGGATTGTAAAAAAAAAGCGGGCAGGATATAATATGAGATCCAAGCAAGGCTATATATGAATAAATTTTCCCTATCGCAAAAAGCGCTGGTTTCCGTCTTTATAATCCTTCTCCCTATTTCGCTTACCTTCCTTTACGGCTACAAAAGGAATAAAGAACAGATTAAAAGTACGGTCATCAAGGAAATGACGGTGGTAGCCGAGGCCTATGAAGGGCAGGTCTATCAATACATGGAAATGACCAAAAGACGCGCCGAAGACTTCTCAAGCGACGGCTACATAAAAGAGAGACTTAAGGAAATAAATAAAGGAAAGAAAACCGCCGCGACACTTCTCAGCCAACACCTGTCCAGGAATAAAATAATTATCGATACAACTATCCAGGTGATCAATATCATCTCCCTTGACGGCCGGGTAGCGGCCTCAACAGAAGAAGGTGAGACAGGCAAGGATTTATCCGGGGAGACTTTTTTCCTGAAAGGCATAAAAGGGAGTTCCGTAACCGAAGAGTACCGGGGGATCACAGGGGTTCCGGAGCTGATAGTAACGGCGCCCATATTGGATACCGAGACGCGAAAGCCCATCGGCGTAATAGCCAACTCAATACTCCTTTCCGAATTAAGCAAGCTCCTTACAGGCGAATTCAACAAAGAGCTTGGCGCAGTATCATGGGCCAAGGGCAGACATAAGACGATGGAGGCTTATCTTGTCAACAAAGACAAGCTGATGCTTACAAAATCCATGTACCTCCCTGACTCGGTTCTTAAGCAGATGATAGATACGGTACCCGTGCAGGAATGCCTCGGTTCCAATACCGAAATATCCGATTTTTATGTGAATTACAGAGGCGTCCAGGTGGCTGGAGCGTCGATGTGCCTGCCCATAATGAAGTGGACTCTTGTTGTAGAGATGGACGAGGAGGAGGTCGTGGCCCCGGCGGATGAGATGCTCAAGGGCGCGCTTTTGACCGCGGTTATCGTCGGCGGGCTTATAATAGCCCTCTACTTCCTTCTTTTAAAGCATATATTGAGGCCCCTGGGGAAGATCGCAAAGGCTTCGGAGCTTCTGGCGGGCGGCGATTACGATGTGAGGATACCGGTAAAGACCTCGGATGAGATAGGGGGCCTGTCCGGCGCCTTCAACCGTATGGCAAGAGACATCAAAGAGAGGAACCTTGAGCTTAACAGGGAAAAAGAACTGGCAAGAAAGTACCTGGACATTGCCGGGGTGGTCATAGTAGCCCTGGGCTCCGATGAACGGGTGCTCCTCATAAACAAAAAAGGGTCGGAGCTTCTGGGTAGACGGGTGGAAGACATACAGGGCCTCAATTGGTTTGACTCGTTTGTCCCTGAATCCATCAGGGAGGATCTAAGAAGGCGCTTCAGGGGCTTCCTCGCGGGAGAAGATCTCAGTTACTATGAAAATCCCGTAAATACGGTCGGAGGAGAGGAGAGGATGTTCGCCTGGTATAATACGGTGATCCTCACCGAGGACGGGGCCGTAACCGGGACTTTAAGCTCGGGTGAGGACATAACCGAGAGGAGGCGCGCAGAGGACGCGCTGCGTCTCTCTGAAGAGAAGTACAGAAAGCTTTTTGAGGATTCAAAAGATGTTATATTCATAGGCACCCGGGATGGAAAGGTGGTCGATGTAAATCCTGCCGCCGAGGATCTCCTGGGGTATACAAGGGATGAGCTTCTCAATATCCATATCAAGGACTTCTATGACGACCCAGCTGAAAGGGAGTTGTTCAAAAAGGAGATTGAAAGGCATGGTTTCGTAAGGGATTTCGAGGTTACGCTTAAGAAGAAAGACGGCACTCGGATATTCGCGACAATAACCGCTAACGCAGTTAAGGACAGGACAGGCAATATCAGCGCCTACCGGGGCATCATCCACGACCTGACAAGGCATAAGGAACTTGAAAGCCAGCTCCTGCAGGCGCAAAAGATGGAGGCCATAGGTCAGCTTACGGGGGGGATCGCCCACGATTTCAACAATATCCTTACCGCCATCATGAGCTCGGCGAATCTGCTCGAGATGATCATGGAGAAGAACCCGAAACAGATGCGCTACGTAAGGCAGATAATATCCTCCGCAGACAGGGCCGCCAACCTCACGAGGGGGCTCCTGGCCTTCAGCAGAAAAACCCTCATTGAGCTTAAGCCCGTAATGCTTAATGAGATAATCTCAAGCCTCGCAAAGCTCCTTTCGAGGCTGATCGGCGAGGACGTAAGGTTCAGCGTTACGCTCACGCCCTCGGATCCCATCGTCACGGCTGATGTGGGGCAGATAGAGCAGGTCATAATGAACCTCGTTACGAACGCCAGGGACGCCATGCCCTCCGGCGGCATACTCACCATAAAAACCGATGTGATTGAATTGAGTACGGATACCTTAAATGCGCAGACATATATGCAGCCCGGCAGGTACGCGGTCATATCCGTGTCGGATACAGGCACGGGCATGGATAAAAAGACCAGGGATAAGATATTCGATCCGTTTTTTACGACCAAGGAAGTCGGTAAAGGGACAGGCCTCGGCCTTGCGATCGCCTATGGAATAATCAAGCAGCATGGCGGCTATATAAATGTTTATAGTGAATTGTACAACGGGACGGAGTTCAAGATATACCTGCCTCTTGCGGAAGCCACGTCCGTGAAGGGCCCGGAGGAGGCCCTGGAGACGCCGGTTGGCGGAAACGAGAAAGTGCTTCTGGCCGAAGATGACGAGGAGGTCAGGATACTTACAAGGGCGCTCCTTGAGGAATTCGGCTACAGGGTTATAGAGGCCGTGGATGGCGAGGATGCTGTGCTTAAATATGCCCAAAACAGGGCGGAAATCGATCTGCTGATCCTCGACGTGATAATGCCGAGAAAGAACGGGAAAGAGGCCTACGGGGAAATAATAAAGATAAACCCCAGGGTCAAGGCGATGTTCTTAAGCGGCTACACGGAGGATATCATCAACAAAAAAGGGATACTCGAGGAAGGGTTGAATTTCTATATAAAACCTATTTCCGCCTCAGGTCTTTTAAGAAAAATCAGGGAGGTGCTTGATAAATAAGCGGCGCCTTCCTTGACAAACCGCAAAATAGGCTTTAATATCTATCTAACTAGCTCTTCTTTTCTCAACTCGTCTCACCTTGAAAAGCATCTCGTAAAAACAAAATATAAAGCCGCTCTAACCAGTGAATCGGTGCGTTCAATGCCCGCTATCGATGGCAGTCTGGATAATCATATCTATGGCGGTTATCATTCTGAAGCTATCGAACGCCTGCTGGGGAGCGGCTGGGCAGCCTTACCCGTGATTATTCTGGCGGCCCATCCGGATGACGAGGTACTGGGGGCGGGCGGTCTTCTCAAATATTTGAAAGATGTGCGTATAATCCATATAACCGACGGCGCGCCAAAAAAAATGAAGCCCGGCTCGCTGGGTTTTAGCAGCTCCAAAGAGTATTCTCTCGCAAGAAGGGCTGAGCTTGCCTCTGCCTTAAGACTCTTGCCGGGCGGAAATTTTGAAACTATCGAGCTGGGCATCCCGGACCTTGAGGCGACGTTCAACCTGCCGTTCATAGCAAGGGAGTCGGCGTCGCTCTTTAAGAAGATAAGGCCGGCGGTTGTTTTTACCCATCCTTACGAGGGCGGCCACCCTGACCACGACTCGGCGGCATTCGCGGCAAGGGCGGCTATAAAGCTCCTTGAGGAGGAGGGGGCCGGGGCGCCAGGCCTTTTAGAGTTCACTTCCTATCACTCCAGGGCAGGCCGGATGGTCACATCTGAATTTCTGCCCGGCAGGGATAGCGTAAAATTCATCCTCTCCGAGGGCGAGCGGCTTTTAAAGAAGGAAATGATCGAGGCGTTTATCACGCAGCGGGGCGCGCTTAAGGTATTTTCGACCGATTACGAGCGTTTCAGGAGAGCGCCTTTCTATGACTTCAATTCGCCGCCCCATGAAGGCAAATTGTTTTATGAGAACTTCAAATGGGGGGTCTCAGGAAAGCTCTGGAGGAGGTGCGCCTCCAGGGCCCTTAAAGAACTAAAGCTTAACAAGCTTACAATAAAGAAAACAGACCGTTTAAACGCAAGCCCTGTCCAAAAAAGCGTCTCCAATGCCTTTGATTTTTTACTTGCCGCTATCGAGCGGATATTCCTGTGATCTAACAGTTTAAAGGTTGCCGCTCCAGGGAAAAACCGATTTTAAATATTACGTTAATAAATACTTGACTTTACCAACCTAATGTAATATATTGTTTTATAAAAGGCGGGCACATTGCAAATCAGTTTAATCTATCTGGTCTCCATTATAGCCATCTCTCTCTGGACGGGCTTCATATTGGGCTGGTTCCTCGCTCATCTTGTAAAACTCAACAAGAAAAGGGAGCCGGAGGAATGACGCCTACACGGCCCTGAGCGCGTCTACTATATTCATCCGTGAAGCCTTTATCGCGGGGAGCACCCCGCCGATAAGCCCCATTATGAGTGCCGCGAGAAGGGATTTAAAGGCTATCGCGTAGGTCAGGGTAAACGTAAATGCCAGTTCCGAGAATGTCTGAAAATTCAGCGTGGATACCGTAAAAAACTGGAGAAAAGAGGCGAGGAACAGGCCGATAAACCCGCCCGCAAGCCCGATCAGCAAAGACTCCGCCAGGAACGCGCCGAGGATGCTCGCCCTGCCGAAACCAAGCGCCCTTAAAGTCCCTATCTCGCCGATCCTGTTCGCCACAGCCGAGTACATCGTTATCATAGCCCCTATTACAGCGCCTACTGAAAATATTACGGTCAGCGACGCCCCCAGTATTCGGAGGAACTTCGCCATCACCTCCGATTGATCGGCGTAGTACCTCGTCTCGCGCTTGACTTCAACGGTGAGACGGGGGTCGCCCCCGAGGTATCTTTTAAAGGATTCGAAGTAATCCGCGTTTTTAAGCTTAAACAGCACTATGGAGTAAACAGGCCTCCTGAACGCCTGCATCAGCACTTCGCCGTCCCCCCATATCTCGGAGCTGAACCCGGTCGGCCCCGCGTCGAATATCCCGACCACGTTCCAATCCCTCATGGCAAACCTCAAGGTCTCGCCTATGCCGGCCCCCTTAAACCTCCTCGCGATAGAGATCCCGGCGATAATCTCCGAGGTGCCGGGCCTCGGAAGCCTCCCCTGGAAGAGTTTTACCTGAGGCCTCAGCGTCATGGAATTATCAGATACGCCCCTGATAACTACATTCGAGGGTTTGTCCGTGCCGCGCTTGGGCAGAGCTATAAGGACTACGATCTCCTTTGCCAAAAGCCTTGTCCCCTTCGTCCCGATAGCTATCTCAGGCGCATTCTCAATAATGGACGCCTGCTCCCGGCTGATGGACGACTGGATGTCCGACAGGGCGCCTTTACGGAATACAACGGCGTTATCGTAAGAGCCGGTCTCGACCAGGGTCTCTTCCAGACCCTCCGCGAGCATTGAAATGGCGGCGAACACAAATACGACGAGTGCCATGCCGGATGCGGTAAGCACGGTCGTAAGCTTTCTGGTAAGGAGCGACCTGTAGCTGTAGTAAAAAGGTATCGCCAAAGAAAGAACCCTCCTTAAGGCCTCACCCGACCCGCCTTAACGCATCGGTAATGGATACCGTTACCGCGCGGTACGCGGGTATGATGGCGGCAATAATGGCTACCGCAAGGGCCGCGAGGATATCGAGATATATGGTAGCGGTCTTTATAATAAATACGGGAAAAAACTGGCCTAACTGGCTTGTGAACAGATCGGCCGCCGGATAGGTAAGGAGTATCCCCAGCAGGCATCCCGAGGCTGTGATAACGGCGGATTCTCCAAAGATAAGCATCCCTATGTAGCCGCCCCCGAAGCCGAGCGTCTTAAACACGGCATACTCTCCCATCCTCTCCCTGACGGACATGCCCATTGTATTGGCCATGACAGCCATGATTATTATTATGACGACGAACGACACCAGCTGTATGGCGACCATGATCGCCTCGGTCATGGACACGAAGCTCATTTGAAATGCCCGCTCGGTCTCGGTCAGCGTCTCGGCGAGGGAATTTTTAAAGAGCTTGTCGATCTCAACAGCTATCCCGGCGGCGCTGTCCGGGTCAGCGACTTTTATAAGAAAGAAACCGGCCTGATCGGCCCTCATGGGTTCGCGGTCTTTAAGCCTCTCATTCAAATAATCCCAATGGGAAAAAAACTGCGATTCATCGGTATTCTTGTCCCGGCCTGAGTATATTCCCCTTATGGTAAAGTCCCAGTCTCCTGGGAAGATAGTGCCTTTGAGCATGACGGTGTCGCCTATCTTCCAGCCAAACCTTTCCATGAGCTTGACTCCCGCCACAGCCGCCTTGCGGTCTTTGAGAAAATCGGTTTTTTCTTCGGGCGGGACGACGAACTCAGGATATATTTCAAGGTATGTCTTCGGATCGACCGCGAAATTAGCGAAGAAGTTCTTCTCCTCTATATAGATGCCCGCGAACCAGTTGCCGTAAGAGACCTCGTCGACGCCGCTTACCGATTTTATCTTTTCACGGTAGGCTATAGGCAGGGAAAAGGTGAGCGATATGGCATTTCTGGCGACAAGACGGTTGGCGGCGGAGGCCTCAACGCCCGCGTACCACGCGTCAACAACGGTACGAAGGAGCCCGAATGCGAGTATGGCGACCGTAATGCCGAAGATAGTCAGATAGGTGCGAAGCTTATGTCTGAATGCGTTCCTGAAAAGGAGCTTAAGCCCTATCATTCAGGTACCCCTTTTCAAGGTGCCTTATTACATGCGCCTTTTCGGCGGCCCTGGGGTCATGGGTGACCATGATTATCACCTTGCCAAACTCATTGTTCATGCGGGCCATGAGGTTTAGTACCTCTTCGGCTGAGGCGCGGTCAAGGTCTCCAGTCGGCTCATCCGCCACAAGGATGGTCGGGTCGGTGACCATGGCCCGGGCGATGGCCACCCTCTGCTGTTGCCCTCCCGAGAGCTGATTCGGGTAATGGTCCATCCTGTCCGACAACCCGACGAGATTCAAGACAAGCTCCACGTGGTCCCTGCGCTCTTTGCCCCCGATGTCTTTAAGGAGGAGCGGCAGTTCAACATTCTCGAAAGCCGTAAGCACCGGGATCAGGTTGTAGAACTGGAAGATAAACCCGACGTGGGCCGCCCTCCACCCGGCGAGCTCTGACTCCGTAAGAGCGGTGATCTCGACCCCTCCTATCTCTATCGAGCCGCTGTCCGCCTTGTCTATCCCGGCTATAAGGTTCAAGAGGGTGCTCTTCCCGGAGCCGGACGGCCCCATAAGAGCTATGAACTCGCCGTCCTTGATCTCGAAATTTATATCGCTGAGGACGGGTATTATCTGATCGCCCCTCGTGTATGACTTGCTTAAATTCCTGATACTTACTATTGTCCTTGAATTTTCTTCCATTATTTTCTCTATGGTCTAACAGGATACAGCTGGACGGTTCGTTATCCCCGGGGCGTTCATTTTTCGAGCACCTCTACCCTGGAGCCGTTCTTAAGCCTGGCGGGCGGATTCAGTACGACCTTCGTCCCGGGGTTTACGCCTGAGACCGCCACCATATCTCCCATCTTTTCGCCTATATTTACAGGGGTCTTTTCAACCGTACCGTCTTTGATGATAAAGACATGGTTTTGAGAGTCTTCCGTAACTATCGCCGCCGGATCTACCGTTATCCTCGGGGCCCTTTCCGCCTCGTTAAGCTCCCTTCCGAGGAAAGCCGCCTTCGCGCTCATCTCAGGGAGTATCCGAGGGTCTTTTTCCTTGAACCTGATCTTTACCATGACGGATGCCTTGCTCCTGTCCGCGGTCGGCACAATCATGTGCACCTCGCCTTTAAACCTCATGTCCGGGATGGAATCGAGCTGTATCTCGCATGGCTGGCCCATCCTGACCTTGTTTATATTCGATTCCGACACATCCACCTCGACCTGCAGGGAATCCATGTCGGCTATCGTGACGACCGCCGCCTTCGCGTTGGCCGCCGCGCCAAGCGGGGTAATGATATCGCCGATATCGGCATTCTTGGTCAGCACCACCGCGTCAAAAGGGGCGCGTATAAGGGTATACTCTACCGATATCTCCGCGGACTTAAGGGCGGCCCTGGCCGAATTTATGCCGGCCTTTGCCGACTCGACCGCCGCCCTGGCCTTGCTGTGCCTCGCTTCAGAGGCGTCAAACTCGCTCTTTGATATTATGCCTTCGGCCAGGAGGCCTTTGTTCCTCTCGAAATTAAGGGACGCGTCCTTAAGCTCGGCTTTCGCCTGATCAAGACCCTTCTCGGAGGCCTTGAGGTTCGCATCAGCCTGCTCACGGGCGGCCGCCACATCCTCGTTCTCAAGCCTAGCGATCACATGACCTTCCTTTACGCGGCTGCCTTCCTCAACGCCTATCCATATAAGCCTTCCGGTCGTTTTCGAGGCTACGGAGGCCTTTCTCTGCGCGGCCACATAACCGCTTGCGTTAAGAAGGGTGATCTCCTGAGAGGGATAGGTGAGCGAAACGGTGGCGCCCTTCACTTCGGTCGAGGTGCTCAGTACCCCGCTGAACCCGAGCGCTATCAGAACCGCAATGGCAACGCCCGCTATCCAATAGATATATTTATTACGCCTCTTCCGCTCCCGTTGTGCGGGCTTTTCTATCCTTAATCTCGAAATATCCTGGTCTGCCATATCACCCCTGAGTAATTATAGCGAATTTGAAGCTCCCCGCAGCAAGAGGGCATTTTCAAAGAATACCACATTTTTCATGTAACATAACGCCTGATTTGAGGCAAATATATAAACCTGAAGTTTTACGGATCAACCTCTCCCGCGCCTCCCAAAATAGACATATAAAAATTTTTGATTCATGAGGGCAAACTCCTAAAGTTCCATAACACAATGCCGATATTTTAAATAGCAATCAATCCATTTAAAGGCTGTACCGGACGAGCAAGCCGGTACATGAACAGGTATATGTTCCCAATTATCGGTCTGGTCATCGTATTCGGTTCAATAGTGGGAGGCTATCTCCTCGAGCATGGCAATCTTTATGTGCTGATCCAGCCGGCTGAGTTCGTTATCCTCGGCGGCGCCGCGATAGGTTCTCTTGTAATCACCTGCCCGCCCAAGCTGTTATTTCAGATACTAAAGAGCCTGCCGAAGGTCTTTAGCGGCAAAAGCCAGGGTAAGGACTCTTACCTTACGATGATGGGTCTTCTTTACACGATCTTCGTCAAAATAAAGAAAGACGGGCTGCTGGCTATAGAAAAGGATATCGAGGAGCCGGAGAAGAGCCCTCTTTTCAAGGCCTATCCCGAGATACTCAAAAATCACCATGCGATTGATTTTATCTGCGATAATCTGAGGGTATTCGTAGTCGGCGTCGATCCGATGGAGATGGAATCGATGATGGACATAGAGATGGATGCGCATCATCAGGAGTCCGGGGTAGCCCCGGCGGTAATCACAAAGATAGCCGACTCGCTTCCCGGGTTCGGTATTGTGGCCGCCGTCCTCGGCGTCGTTATAACGATGGGCAAGATGAGCGAATCCCCGGAAGTAATCGGCCATAGCGTCGCGGCCGCGCTCGTGGGAACGTTCCTCGGAATTCTAATGTGCTACGGGTTCCTCGGCCCTATCGGAAGCCATTTGGAACACAAGGCCAGGGAGGAATCCAAGTATTTCGAAGCCATCAAGGTCGGGATACTGGCGTTCGCGAAGGGGAGCGCCCCTCAGATAGCCGTCGAGGCCGCCAGAAGGTCTCTCTACAGCGACACCAAGCCTTCGTTCAAAGAACTTGATACCGCGCTAAGGAAGAAAAAGGCATAAAAATGGAAGAGTCAAACGCCGGGTCTGAACGCCCTATAATAATAAAAAAAATAAAGAAAGCCTCGCATGGAGGCCATCACGGAGGCGCCTGGAAGGTCGCTTATGCCGACTTCATAACGGCCATGATGGCCCTTTTCCTCGTCCTCTGGCTCGTGGCGGTACTCTCCATCGAATCCAGAAAGGCCATCGCTGAATACTTCAGGTCATACACTATTTTTAAAGGCACCGAGGCCGGAGGCGGAAAAGGCATGTCCATAATGGCCGGCAACCCCGTTCAGATCAACCTGAGCAGCGAAGATACCGACTTCCAGGGCAAGGAAAAGCCGAGCGCGAAGCTCGCCCTTGAGCTTGGAAAGGTTATTGACGGAAGCTTATATGAGCTTAAGGATCATGTCCTTATATTCACGACCGACGAAGGCGTGAGGATAGAGATAGTCGATCAGGGAAATGACACCATGTTCGAGTTGGGGAAGACCAACCTTCTCAATAACGGACAGAAGGTGCTCGGCGTGCTCGCCGACGCACTCAAGGATGTGCCGTACAAGATAGCCATAGAGGGCCATACCGACAGCAATAAATACCAGCAGGAAAATTATTCCAACTGGGAGCTTGCGGCTGACAGGGCTAACGCGGCAAGGAGAGAGCTTGTCAGGCACGGTCTGGACGCCGCGAGGATCACCAAGGTAACAAGCTTCGCCGACGTGGTGCTTTTAAATCCGGGCAATCCCCTGGACTCCACGAACAGGAGGGTCTCGATACTTATAGAGACAAAGAAGGACGGGTTTAATGATGAGATAGAATTCCAGGCTGTGACCGTGCCTGCGAAAGACCCTGCCGCAAAATGACCATCCTGTCTTCTTAATCCCGGGGTTCTCACCCTCCCGTCCATCAAAAGTGAAAAGTAGGGCCCACTCGAAGAACGGGCCGGGATATCAAGGCAACCCTGCAGCAAGCAACGCAATACCCCTGTATTTTTAAAAACCAACATCTAAAATTGAAAGTCATTGCGAGCGGAGCGAGGCGATCTCGTATTTAAACCCCCTCACCCAGCCTCTCCCCATTTGGGGAGAGGGGCTTCCTCGGCATGGCCCACTCGAAGAACGAGCCGGAATTAGGGCACCCGATTAAAGAGTAAAATAGAAAACAGCGCCCTTTCCGGGCTCGCCCTCCGCCCAGATCCTTCCGCCGTGGCGATGCACGATTCTGGCGACAGTGGCGAGCCCGATCCCTGTGCCGGGAAACTCATCGGCGGAATGAAGGCGCTGGAACGGCCCGAAGAGCCGCTCGGCGTACTTCATGTCAAACCCCGCGCCGTTGTCCATGACAGAGTAGATTGTCTTGCCCTCTTCTTCTCCGGCCCTCCTCAGTTCTATGCGGCCATAGTCTTTCCTGGACGTAAACTTCCAGGCATTGCCCAACAAGTTCTCAAGCGCGATCCTCAGCAGTCTTTTATCGCCTGTCGCGGAAAGCCCACCCTCTATGATAAATTCCACATTACGCTCAGGCTGGAGTTTCCTGAGGTCTGCGGCTATCGCCTTCGCCATCTGGGTCAAATCGACCCTTTCGGCCGTCATCCCGGCGCGCATTACGTGCGAGAGATTTAACAGATCGTCTATCAGCTGCCCCATGCGGGAGCTTGCGGAGCGTACCCTCCTTAAATGGTCCCGCCCCTCCTTGTCGAGTTTGTCATCGTAATCTTCAAGCAAGACCTTGCTGAACCCGTCTACTATCCGCAGCGGCGCCCTCAGGTCATGGGCGACAGAGTAGCTGAAGGTCTCCAACTCCCTGTTTGCCGCCTCAAGCTCGCCGACCGCCTGTTTAAGCTCCGCTGTCCGCTCGGTGACCCTTTTCTCCAACTCCTCATTTAACTTTCTTATCTCTTCCTCCGCCCGCTTAAGTTCGGTTATGTCCTGGCACGTCCCTGTCATTTTCAGCGGCTTTCCATCGTTGTCGAAGAATACCTCGCCCTCTGCGTGGATGATCTTTATCAGCCCGTCGGAGGCGACCGTGCGATAATCGATCGAATATTGCCGCCTGTGATAGAGCGCATCATCTATCGCCTGCAGCACCCTTTTTCTGTCATCCTTTTGGATGGCGTTGGCGAAGGTGTCGAAGGTGACGGGGATGCCTTCCGGCAGTCCGTGTATCCTGTAAAGCTCCTCTGACCAGAAGAGGTCTTTTTTTATAATATCCCAGGCATAGTTCCCGATATGCGCGGTCTTCTGCGCGTACGCCAGCCTCTCCTCGCTCTTTTTAAGCTCCTCTTCCGCCAGCTTTCTTTCAGTGATGTCCTGGATGATGCCGGACATTGTTAAAGGCTTCCCCTTCTCGTCAAAGACGGCCTCGGCCTGGGAGTGGACTATCTTTTCTCCTCCTACGGCCGGGATTATCCGGAAGTCTATATAGTACTCCGCGCCGTGGTAGAGCGCGTCGTCAATGGCGTTTTTTACCCTCTCCCTGTCATCAGGGTGGATGTAATTGAAAAAAGCCCCGAACGGAAGATCGGAATCGAGCGTTTTCAGGCCGAATATCCTGTAGACCTCGTCTGACCGGAAGACCTCATCTTTCTGGATGTCCCATTCCCAATTCCCTATATGGGCTATCCTCTGTGCGTTTGCCAGCCGGGCCTCGCTTTTCCGCAAAGCCTCCTCGGCCCGTTTCCTTTCCGTGATATCGGTTGAGATGCCCGCTACGGCGTATGGCACACCCTTTGGATCTTTAATGCGGAATTTTACTGAAATATAAGTATGAAGGCCGTCTTCGTGCGGGGCCAGCTCCTCAAACTCGACCGGCGCCTCCGACTCAAGCGCCATAAGGTCGTTCGCCCTAAACTTCTCAGCCAGACCCGCTGGAAAGATGTCGAAGTCGGTCTTGCCGGAGATTTCTTCTTTTTTAATATGGAAGAGCTCTTCATACCTGGGGTTTATGAGTAGATACCTCCCGTCAAGGTCTTTAAGGTAGATTATGTTCGACGTATTGTCGAGTATGCCCCTTAAGCGCTCTTCGGTATCCATGAGCGCGAGGGTCCTCTCCTTTATGCCCCACGCCATAGCGTTGAAAGATTCCGTAAGCACGCCTATCTCATCGCTCGTCCTTACGGGAAGGCTGATGTCGTAGTCCCCAGCGGCGATCGCCCTGGACGCCAAGGCAAGTTCCTTAAGCTGTCTTATTACGAACCTTAAAAAGAATACGAAGAGGGCTGATATAAGCGCTATGGTCGCGACCATCGTCACAATGGCATACTGCCCTATTTCTGAAACCGGTTTTAGCGCCTCGTCTTTGTCTATCTCAACGACGAGCGTCCACCCCAGGGCAGGCAGGCACGTGGCGGAGCCGGCGACCTCAACCCCCCGGTAGTCCTTGTAGAAGCCGGTTACTTCCCTGCGCTCGCTTAAACACGAGTTTACGGGAGGCGTATCCACCCTCTGGTTAAGTACCGCCCCTTTTGTAAACAAAGACTCCGTTATCATCAGCTTATCCCTGTTTACAAGGTAAGCCTCCATCGTCTCATGGGCTTTTAACTTATCCAGCGTAACAGCCTCAAGCTCTTTTCTGAATTCGCCTGTCAAAAGATCTCCAAGCCTCGATAAGGGCACAAAACCCGCAAGTACGCCTATGCGCCTTCCGTCAAGGCTTGTCACCGGCGATGAGACGGCCAATTCCGGCTCTCCCATATAGCCTCTGTAGCGCTCAGTTATGGCGGGGCCTTGAACCCCCCTTAAAAAAAACTCCTCGCCGCCCTCATCGGTCCCAATGGTTGCATCGACGGTGGAGGCCGCGACCTTTCCTTCAATAGAGATGACCGAGAGGCGGTAGAAGTTCTTCTCAAGCGGCAGCTTCTGCTCAAAGAGATAACGGCTCAGCTCATCGCCTGAAGCCTTCCCGGCATTAATCCTTTCGATATCTCCTCTTATATGTCCGTCGCTGGCGAAGTCCTCAATGCGGTTCCGGGCCATCTCCATGAAAAGGAGCATATTTCCTTCATGATCCTCGGCATTCGCCTTGAGGTTATCCAGAACCAGCCTTTCCACATGGCCTCTGTTTGATTTATAGGTCAAAAAAAATATTACTATTATCGGGAGGAGCACCGCGAGGAAGGCAAGGATGGACTTGACTGTAAGTGAGAAGCGGATTTTTTTCATCATAGGAGAAACAATCCCCGCGTTGGTTCAGGCCGGCATTGTTAGCATAATCTGGAAGAAAGGCAGGCAGAAGTTGCAGTTCAAAGTCTACATTACAGGGTTTGCGCTGTCAATTTATTCTGTTCCCTGTTTAATACAGCCCGCTGCGGGGTTTCGACCCAAGAGAGAATAAATAACTTGACAATAACGGCTCTTTAAATTAACTTATTTGTCTAAACTTTTTCCGGCCAGATAGCTCAGCAGGTAGAGCAGAGGACTGAAAATCCTCGTGTCGGCGGTTCGATTCCGTCTCTGGCCACCATTGATTAAGGGGGGGGAGGATATTTAATATCTACCCCCTTTTTTTCTTGCTGCAATCAAAAAAAAATCAACTAAACTTAATATAAAGCAGTTCAAACAAGTAATGGGCAGTAGTGGGGCGGGCAAAGGGTCTTGTTAGATTCGCTTATCTCGCTTCCCTGTAAAACGCACCTACTGGTGCAGAATGCCCCCGTCTTGCGGCAAATAGTCCCATTAAGGGGCAAAATGTCCCGTGTCTGTTTTTGCACTTTCTAATTTAATCTATATTTTTCAATATGATACAAAATTAGTAAAATGGTACGGTATTTGCCTACATATAAGGTGATCTTGAAAAAGAGATCGTCCCTTTTTTGGTCTAACCAGGTTGCTGAAAAACCCGGAATTTATTGAAGCTCCCCGCGGAATTCGCGGGGAATCTTCGATATGTAAGGAAACAATTTTTATTCGCTCGCTTGACCCCGCAGAAAACTGCGAGGAATGCGCTCGCTATGCATATTCAGGCTGCTCAAAAAGATTCAGCTGCGAGGCGTCGAGAAGCGAGGAATGAGACGTACTTTGTCTGTACGCCGCAGTGACGAGCGTCGAAGACAACAAAGCAGATGGACTTTTTCAGCAGCCTGAATATGCGCTTTCATCAGTAAGGAATTCTGCCCTGAAAGGCACTGGAGATTTGAAATGAAATACTTCCTCGTTTCACCCGGCTCATCCGCCACCCAAAAGCCCAGGCCCTTTTACTGGAGCCTTGACAACGGCGAAAAATGGATAGGGGTAGCCCGTTCCATCTGGAGAGAGAAACACGAAAAGGATGTTATCGTAGAGTCTGCGGAGGCCCAAGATCTAACCGAGCTTGACTGGACGAAGACACCTTTCCATAACGACACATTGACCTCAGGATGGCTCTCAAGGGACGGAAGGTTTTACGGGTGCCCGCAGGTAAATCATGACGTATTGGCGTATTGCGTGCTTGGCATAAAGGTTGGAGAACTTGAGCAGATGGGCTGGGTCAGGGTCTACGATTCAAGCAGATATACCTGTGAGAAACGGCTCAGCCCGGAGCAGGCGAACTGGCTCTCTGAGAACGGGTATACGGTATACGATTGAACCTGCTCGCGCGCAAGCCGCGCATGATGAATGCTGAAAGATATCGATCAGACTCAGAGTGAGATCCGCCCTCAATTAGGGGTTGCACAGCAAAGATTTACCGAACCTGCGGTTGTTTGGCCTTCACCTGCCTTCGAAAACACTTTTCACATCTCTTTTTCAATTAAAGGGCCCCTTTCCCCTATCTTTCCCCCTTAAAAATTGATAACATTGCCCAATCCTAAGCTGATCCTTATATAATCCGGATAGATTTAATGCGCTTATCTTTTCTGTTAAGATATGTCTTTATCCTTTTTTTTATTCACCTGGCCATACCTGCCTATGCCGAGCATGCCGCCCCTGAAAAAAAAGAAGAGCCCCATCCCCCTGAGAGGAAGACCGTCGTCTTTGAGCACGAGCTTGACGCCTACTATTCGAATGTAGGGCTCTATCTCAGCCTTTCGGAGGAGGCTATCCCTGATGTGGGCGAGAGGGATGAGCTGTCTGTCTACAAAGACCTGCTCTTCAGCTCCTATATCCCTCGTTTCCTCGTCCTTGAGGCGGCCGTTTTCCCTATGCCCGGCCTCGGGGCAATAATAAAAAGTAATGCCGAGGACTTGTATAAAAGCGCTGAGATAACCGACAACCTTAATCTGGTCAAGGCTGCTACGGCGGGTTTTGAGGAACCGTGGGCCGTATCCCTCTTCCTCGGCAACGTAGTCAGCTTCACAAGGCCCGGTGAGGCTTGGAGAAGCGGGAATTTCGGCTATATGGGCTATCTCTTAAGCTACGGCGGCTACCACATCAAGGACAACAAACTCATAAAAGACGACTGGGTGGAGCTTGAATGGAAGATAAAAGGCGACAGGAAGTTTTCCACGCACGACCTCCACTGGTCTTTCAGGGTCGGAGGGAAACTCCATAATAACCCGGACATAAAGGATATCGTCTATCTATCGGTCAGACGCGGGAGGCTTGATTTCGAGGAGACGGACTCGCTCCTGAAAAACAGCGGCTTTGAATACACATTTGACATGGACAGCGAGACGCTAAAGCCTGTGCGACATATCTTTACGGTAGACAGGAGATGGCCCTGGAAAGAGCATCGGGTGGGGTTCACTCTCGCCGTAGGTTTTCTTTGGGAAAGCCCTGACAGGTATACAGGCGAACTCAGGAATGCTGACAGGGAAAACTTTCAGGTCATCCTAAGGCCGAACATCATTTTTTGATCCCGGCCCGTTCGGGGGAACGGGCCCTACACAGAAGAAGACCACTCTCCCCATTTGGGGAGAGGCTGGGTGAGGGGGTTTATTAAACCAGACTCCTTCGCCTCGCTTGCAAAGACATCTGTTTTTAGATTTTGTTCTTCAAAAAATACCAGGGGTATTGCGTAGCGAGCATAAAGGAGGCGAACGACCGGTGCTTCAGTTCTATTGCAGGGAGAGAGCCGACAGCGAGCAGAGCCAATACCCCGAAGCGCGCGGTAGCGCGCAAAAAGGCTTTACCAAGAGGCATCAAGTTCACCCGCCCCGCCGTCCCCACCCGGCAAGGGAGGGGATGGTTTTCCGTATAGTCCCGCCCCGGTCCGGGGACCCGGCCCGACACC
>JACRET010000057.1 GCA_016218105.1 Deltaproteobacteria bacterium | reverse complement strand
GGGGGATATTTAAAAGAGATCGCTCCGCTCCGCGATGACTTTCGTTTTTAGATTTTGTTCTTCAAAAATACCAGGGGTATTGCGTCCCGGGAAGGTCATAAAGAACGATATAAAGGAGAGGCTTATGAAAATATTTGGCAGAGCTATTCTGGCTTCAATCCTTGTGATGGGCTTAAGCGCGGTTGCGGCCGCGCGGGACATGAAAGGGATGCGCGGGCAGGTCGCCGAGATAATACTTACCCCGGCTGACCTGAAATGGGCGGAAGGGCCTCCGGCCCTTCCAAAAGGAGCGGAGATGGTCGTTCTTGAAGGAGACCCCTTGAGGCCCGGCCCGTTTACAATGAGGCTGAAATTCCCCGCCGGTTATAAGATACCGCCGCACTCGCATCCGGGAATAGAGCGTGTCACCGTCATTTCAGGCACTGCTAACTTAGGTAAAGGGGAAACGCTCGATATGTCCAAAGGCAAGGCGCTTCCAGAGGGGAGTTTTTTTCTCATGGCCCCGAATACCAACCATTTCGCCTGGACGGATGAAGAGACCGTAATCCAGATACACACAAGAGGCCCGTGGAGGATAAACTACGCCAACCCGGCAGATGACCCGAGGAAGAAATAGGGAGTGAAAAACACCCCTGGCAGGATACACGCCTGCCAGGGGTGTTATGTGTATGCGGTGTAGGGGAATCTACTCCGGAGAGCCCTTCTCAAGCCCCTTGACCATGTCCGTAAAATAATCGTCCCTGATCGTCGTGGAATCCCCGCACTTGGGGCATTTAATGAGAGTGCCTTTCTTTAAATCCTTTGCCTTTTTCTTGAAGACCGTATTGCATCCCGGACAAGTTATATCTATCGTAAGATCCGCCATTTATAAGCTCCTTCTAAAAAGAAATATGATAACTAATTTTTAGCATAAAAGGAGCCTGTCCGCAATCATCCAGTTGAAAAATAAAAAAGGGGCCGCGCGCTCAGGCCCCTTCGTTATAGTCTGTCTATCCGTTAAACAAGCTTTATTATCGTGAAGCCCGCTACGATTGCGACTGTTAAGGATATCGTCACCAGGTCGTATACCGTGCTCAGGTTGAATTCTCTCCTCATATCTCTACCTCCATTTTTCATTAAGGTTTTTATTAATACCGTTCTTACAGTTCCCATTATACATGTTCGAGATTAGACCAGTATTAGAGCCAGGGCTGGTCCGTAAGCCTGAAGAGGAGGGAGGAAAATCAGACGGTACCTTGTTTTTTTTAAGCATTTATCAGTTGCCCTCTCGGCAAGGTGTGCAAAATTTTCATATCTCCATTGTGTTTTTACAGATCAACATTTGAAAACTCCGGGGAGCGCAGATTTTTGGGTTTACTTCGGAGCCTGCGGGATATTTCATGGTCTTTTTTTTAATTTGTAAAAAAAGGCTTGTAGAGTATAATGAGCTTAACTTTTTCAATATCCTGTCAGAAAACAGACCGCGGAGGCCGGATGGAGTACAGGTGTATAGTCTGCCCCATTGACGACTCAGGCTTCACCCTTAAGGCTGAAGAGACCGCGGCCTATCTAAGCCAGGTTACCGGCGCCCGCCTTGTGCTCGTCTATGTGATGCAGAAATGGTACAACGCCGATGTCCTCGTCACGGACTCGGAGGAGTGGAGCGCGATCCACAAGCGCTGGCTTGAGGAAGGCCAGGAGCTTCTTGAGAGGGAAGCGGACAAGCTCAGGGCAAAAGGGGTCAAGTTTATTAAAACAGAACTCCGCGACGGCGAGACCTCTTATGAGATAATCCAGCTTGCTTATGAGCAGCACGCAAACCTTATAGTCATGGCCACCGAGCGAGCCTCCCTTGCCGAGAAGATTTTAGGGAACAGCGTTTCGTATAACGTCACAAATAACTCACCATGCCCCGTGCTTTGGGTCTATTGACCGGGGCAATTTCTATTTAGCGGGCTGCGGAAAATGTCCAACTGCTTCGTTGGCATCAAAGCACGTCACTGCGGCGTCATACATAGTACGCCGCATTCCCCGCAGTCTTCTGCGGGGTCAAGCGAGCGAATAGAAATAGTTTCCTTACATATCGAAGATACCCTGCGGATTCCGCGGGGAGCTACAACCTTTTTTGAGCAGCCTCAATAAATTCCAGGTTTCGCAGCAACATGTTAAAACAAACGTATGCCGACAGGAGGATGGAGATGGCGTTTTTAAGACAGCTCTTGATCATTGCGTCGATATTTTTCTTATCCGGGGTTGCCTCAGCGGCGGAAGAAAGATTTGACGAGCCGAAGGTGGATTATTCCGCCAAGGGATATATGGAGACCAACGGCCATGTGATGAACATGACGGTATTTTATTCGCCGGGAAAAGAGCGCAGGGAGTTCGACGGCGGCATGGCCATGATCATCCGCAGGGACAAGAAGGTCGCGTGGCAGCTTATGCAGCAGCTTTCCAAATACAAGGAAATTAAGATGGAAGACGCCTCGCAGGACTCCGCTGATCTCCATGATTTCAAGATCGAGAGAAAGGTGTTGGGAAGCGAGGTCGTTGACGGTATAAATACCACCAGGAGCAAGGTGTTAATGACGGATAAGAAGGGCAACAAGTATACGGGATTCATGTGGGTGACAAAAGAGGGGATCATGGCGAAGCTTGACGCTACGGCCGATTTCGAGGGCACGATAGTTAAGATGAAGATGGGCCTCAGGAGCATAAAGATAGGGAAGCTTGACCCGAAGCTGTTCGAGCTGCCCCAGGGTTATACGAATATGGATGACGGCTTTATGAAGAACATGTTCAAGGCCGCTGAAACAAAAGAGCCCGCTCCGGCGGCAAAAACCGAGCCTGCGGCTGACATGGAACGTTCATATACCGAGAGCGAGAGGGATTATACCGCGAGATCAAGAAGTACAAGGAAAGCTGCCCCCGCCCCCGTAAAACAGGAGCCGAGCGCCTCCGAGACAGCCACGGATACCGCGAAGAAGCTCTGGAAACTCTTCGGGAAATGACGCCCTTCATATGCGCCGCCTTTTTTGCGTAATAGTTTTATTGATAGCCGCAGAGCTCCCTGGCTACAGGGAAGCCGCCGCGAAAGATCTTGAAGACCCGTTTGATTTGAGCGCGTCTTCCTATCTTCTAAAGAGAGACGGGAAGGCGCTCTGGGCCCGCAGTCCTGATAAAAAACTCCCTCCCGCCAGCCTCACAAAGATAATGACAGCCCTCATTACCCTTAAAAACAGCAAGCTTGAGGAGATAGCCGTTGTAAGCACGGAGGCCGCGATGGAGACCGGCTCGCGCCTGGGGCTTAAGCCCGGCGAAAGGATGTACGTGGGTTTTCTCCTCGCGGCCACGCTTCTTAATTCCGCAAACGACGCCTGCCATGCTCTGGCTGATCACGTGGCCGGGAACGAAGGCAGGTTCGTCAGGATGATGAACGCGGAGGCCAGGGCGCTCGGCATGAGCGGCACGCATTTTACAAACGCGTGCGGGCATGATGGCAAAGGTCATTACTCGACGGCGCGTGACTTGGCCATACTCGCGGAGGCGGCCCTTATGGATAAAGAATTCTCCGACATCGTCTCCATAGCGGCATTCGACATCACGACAGCCGGGGGCGGACGCGCGTTCAGGCTTTCTAATCATAATGAGCTTATAGGCCGCTATCCGGGGGCTATGGGGGTCAAGTCCGGCTATACGCTTAAGGCGGGCAAATGCGTTATCGCCGTCGCAGAGCGGGGAGGGGTGAAAATAATGCTCGTGCTCCTCAACGCGCCAAACCGCTGGTGGGACGCGGAGGCGATGCTTGATAAGGGTTTCCATGGAGCCGGCAGCCGTGCGGCGAGGTAGCGTCTCTGTGAGACCGCGTATTCTCATCCTGATAGCCTCTGTCCTTTTAGCCTACCTCAATGCCTTCCGGGGCGCCTTCCAGTTCGACGACTTCAATGTGATCGTAAATAATCCGTCCGTCCACTCCCTCCAGGCCTGGTTCGAAGGCGCGGCGGGAGGCATCAGGCCGCTCCTCAAGCTGTCATATACCCTTAACTGGGTCGCCGGAGGCGGCCCTTTCGGGTTCCATCTCTTTAATACATCTGTCCATTCCCTTAATACGGTACTGGTATATCTGCTGTTTGTGAGGTTGATCGAACGCACTCCTTCGTTAAGCGAGCGCGAAGCGAGCCTGGCTCCGATGGGGGCGGCGCTTATATTCGCGCTGCATCCTGTTCAGACGGAGGCCGTAACCTACATATGCGGCAGGTCGGCCTCGCTCATGGCGTTTTTTTATCTCGCTGGAGCTTACGCGTATCTGAAAGGCGCGGATTCAGGGCGCTGGCGCCATGTTATTTCACCCGCGCTTTTTGCGGCGTCCGTGATGGTAAAGGAGACCGCCGTAACTTTTCCGTTCGCGTTGGCGCTTCTTGAATTTTGCCGCGGCGGGCGCAAAGGCGTAAAAGAGATAGCCCGCAGGCAATGGGCCCATTGGGCGGCGCTCTTCCTTCTGCTCGCCATTATGCTTGGGAGCAGAGGCTACAATTATTTCATATCGGTGAGCGTGGCTGAGCGGCCTCTTGTAGAGAACGTCCTCAGCCAGATAAACGGGGTGGCATATCTTATTACCAGATTTTTTTTCATCGATCGCCTTAATATCGACCCTGACCTTCCGGTGATAACGGGGTGGAGCCCCGCGGTAATAGCCACGTCCGTCCTGCTCGTTATTTTTTTCGTTATCGGGATCCTTTCGTTAAAGAGAAGACCGTGGATCGGCTTCGGCATCCTCTGGTTCTTCCTCCATTTAATCCCTACGAATTCGATTCTGCCGAGGCTCGATATAGCCAACGAGCGCCACCTCTACCTCGCGGGGGCCGGACTTTTTCTGGCGTTTATGGTCGAGGCCGCAAAAATAACCGGGGCGCTCGGCGCCGTAAAAGTGAAAGTTGTTTTTTTTATCTTCCTGCTGATAATCGGGAGTTTTACGGTCAGGAGAAATCATGTCTACAGGAGCGAGACGGCCCTATGGGAAGATACCGCTGGAAAGTCGCCATCCAAGGCACGGGTATTTAATAATCTGGGATATGCGTATTCGGCGGAGGGGAGGATAGACGAGGCGAGGCTCGCTTATCTTGAGGCGCTCCGTCTGAGGCCCGGGTTCAAGACCGCAGAGCGGAACCTTTTGTCACTGGATAGATCAAAATTAAAAGGAACACCTTACTAATTCATTGTCATCGCAAGCGAGGCGAAGGAGTCTGGTTTAATAAACCCCCTCACCCAGCCTCTCCCCAAATGGGGAGAGGAGCTTCTTTTGTGTAGGGCCCATTCCCCGAACGGGCCGGGACTATAAGGAAAAACATCCCCTCCTTTGACGGGAGGGGACTGAGGGGAGGGTGAACTTGATGCCTCTTGG
>JACRET010000008.1 GCA_016218105.1 Deltaproteobacteria bacterium | reverse complement strand
GTCGACCCCAGGGGCGCACTCAATAACCTGAAGCTCCTCGCCGGGACGCCGTTCGGCCCCCATTTGGAAGAGATCGCGAAAAAGGCCCTCGCCTCCCCCTCCCCGGAGGGCGCGCTCAATAATCTCGAAGCTATCGCCAAAGAGACCCCCTCGGAAATAATCGACGAGGCGCTCAAATCCCCGCTCTTCCTCGAACGGATAGTGACTATCGCGGGCTCGTCCCCTTTCCTTTCCGGCGTACTCGCCAGGAACCCTGGATTTTTAGAATGGCTCTTCCTGAAGGGCGGCCTCTTCGAGACAAAGGGGCTTCCTGCGTTCAACGAAGGGCTTCAAGTCGCTCGCCTCATCGACGACTTTGACGCGCTCGCCCGCGCCTTGCGTTTGTATAAGCAGAAAGAGTATTTAAGGATAGGCGCGCGCGACCTGCTCGGTCTCTCCGAGCTCACTGAAGTAACGGCCGAGATTTCCGACCTCGCCTCCGCGTGCCTTGACGCGGCCGTCGCGTTTTCTATTCGGAACTCGAAGAAACTCTATGGAGAGCCCTTATATACCGACGACGGCTCCGTAAAGGAGGCCGGGTTTGCGGTGATCGGCCTCGGAAAATCAGGCGGCAGGGAACTCAACTTCTCTTCCGACATAGACATCATCTATATATACACATCTGACAAGGGCGAGACGACGGGCATTGAAGGCAGGGCCGAGACGCGCATAAGCCTCCACGCATTTTTCGTGAAGACGGCTACACTCCTTACCAAGCTCATCGGGTCGGTCACCGGCGACGGATTCGTATTCCGCATAGACCTGGACTTACGCCCCGAGGGCAGGAGCGGGGACGTAGCAAACTCTCTCCGTAGCACGGAGATCTATTACGAGTCATGGGGGCAGATGTGGGAGCGTGCCGCGATGATAAAAGCGCGCCCGATTGCCGGGGACGCGTCCTTAGGCGAGGCCTTCATCTCTATGATAAGGCCTTTTGTCTACAGGAGGTACCTGGACTTCACAGCCCTTGAAGAGGTCAAGTCCATGAAGGAGAAGATAGACTTGAGCCTGCTGCGCAGAAACCCTGACGCCATAGATGTAAAGCTCGGCGCCGGCGGCATACGGGAGATAGAATTTTTCTGCCAGGCCTTACAGCTTATTCACGGCGGCAAGGACGCCGATATAAGGGAACGCTCGACCTTGAGGGCGATAGAAAGGCTTTCCAGAAAAGGATATATAAAAATGGAAGAGGCCGCCGTGCTTAGGGAGGGGTATATATTCTTAAGAAACCTCGAGCACAGGATACAGATAGTCGAAGGCAGGCAAAGCCAGGCGATACCCGCAAGGAAAGAGGAGCTTGAGAGGCTTGCCAGGATGATGGGTTTCAGGGACACGGCATCCAGGAAGGCCGGTGAGTTTTTCTGGGACGAGTACAAGGAAAAGACTTCTTCCATACACGATATCTACAGGTCTTTATTCTATAGATCTGAAGAGGAAGAGGATATCCCGCAGGAGATACTGGTTCTCTTCTCGCCTGATACGTCCGACGGCGAGGCGCTCTCAAGGCTTTCGCGACTCGGGTTCAGGGACAGTCCCGCGGCCTTGAAAAATCTCTCTCTCCTGCGTACCGGCCCGCCTTTTGTCCACCTTGGCGCGAAGGCGCGGGTGCTCCTGCAAAAGCTCGGGCCTGTTTTCCTGTCCCGCGCCGTCTCGTCACCCGAGCCGGACAAGGCATTGGCCAACCTTGAAAGATTTATTTCGTCGATCGGCGCGCGGACTACATTTTACTCTTTACTGGCTGAAAACCCTCTTGTCACGGACGAGCTTTTAAAGCTTTTCGGCACCAGCGAATTCTTGTCGCAAAGCCTTGTCGAACACCCTGAAAGCCTTGATCTCCTTTTATCAAAAGAGCTCGCCACACCTTATAAGACAAGGCAGCAGGTCTTTGAGTCTTTTGCGAGAGAGCTTACGCTTTATACTGACTACGAAGACAAATTGGACGCGCTGAGGAGAATAAAGAACCAGGAGATTTTGAGGATAGGAATAAACGATGTGCGCGGGCTGCTTACTCCGCTCCATATCCCGGCGCAGATGACGTTTGTGGCGGAGGCCGCGCTGAACTTCGCCCTCGATATATCGCTCAAGGAGCTTTACGGCAGATACGGAGAGCCGGACAGTTCCTCCAGATTCGTTGTTCTCGGGCTTGGGAAGCTCGGGGGCAGGGAGCTTATCTACGGCTCTGACCTGGATATAATATTTGTATACTCGGACGAGGGCGATTCCGGAACAACGGGTACTAAGCGGATCGGAAGCCATGAATTCTTCGTAAAGCTCGGACAGAGGATAATAAGCGTACTTACTTTAAGGACAAAGGAAGGTTTCGTATTCAATGTCGACGCAAGGCTCAGGCCTTCAGGAAGCTCAGGGCCTCTGGTGGTATCAAAGGAGGCGTTGCTAAATTACCATTCGTCAAAGACTCAAATCTGGGAAAGGCAGGCGATTACCAAAGCGAGGCCCGCGGCAGGGGATCTCAGCTTCGGCAAAGAGGTCTTGGAAGAGCTGCTGGAGGCTGTATATTCAAAAGAACTTACCTCTGAGGATATCGATGAAATGCTCCGTATCCGAAGCAGGATGGAAGTTGAAATTGCTAAAGAAAGCCCGTCACGATATAATATCAAGACCGGGAAAGGCGGCCTTGTCGATATCGAGTTCCTGACCCAGGCGCTCCAGCTCAAATTCGGCCGTAGTTTAAGGCCGCTTAGAACGCCGTATACCTTGAAGGCCCTAAGACGGCTTTACAAGGAAAATATCCTGCCCACGGAGCGCTATTTATTCCTGAGGGAGGCCCATTCATTTTACAGGTCGCTTGAGATGAAGCTCAGGATAGTCCACGACAGGCCCGAGGGGTATCTCAATGCCGGTTCCGATGAGCTCACAACTTTATCGAAAAGGGCGGGGTACACCGGGGATGACGGGGACAAGCTTTTAAAGGATTATTCGGCATATGCCGATAAAGTAAGGAACTGTTACATAGAGACCCTCAACGGCCTTAAGGCCACCAAATAGCAAAGGGGGATTTTTGAAAGATAAACATGGAAACCTCGCGAAGCTGGGTCTGCCGGCGCTCCTGCACCTGATCTACAAAAAGGGCGACCCTGCCGCGGTTCTGGACATAGTAAGGGAGCCCGTTAAGAAAAGATTTTTCTTTAAAGACGGTATCCCGGTCTCGGCAAGCTCGAACATATTAAACGAGGTGCTGGGCAGGCTTCTTATGCAGGAAGGCATCATAACCCAGACGGATTATGAGACCTCGCTGGAGATCGTCTTAAAAGAGAAAAAGAGGCACGGAGAAGTCCTTATCTCAATGGGGCTCCTTACGGAAGAGCAGCTTAACACATTCCTCACCCTTCAACTTAAAAGAAGGCTCTGGAAGATATTCGGCTGGAACGAAGGTTCATACAGATATACGAAAACCGAGGCGGTCACCCTGAACGTGACCCATAATACGCTTCATCCGGCCTCGCTTATACTTGAGGGCATAAGCCTCGGCTTCTATCCCAATCAGCGCATAAAGACAGACCTTAAAGACTATCTTGGAAAATCTTTTACGGCAGTGCCTCAGCCTTTAAAGTACGCCGTGGACGATTTCAATCTCAACCTTCAGGAGAAGAGGTTTTTAGGTTCGTTTGACGGAAATAAAAACCTTAAGGAAGTCATCGAGGCATCCGACCTCTTGAGGCACAGGGCGTTATCTCTCGCGCTCAGTTTTTTCATAACAGGTCTTATTAAAGGCCCGGATGAGATTTCAGAACCGGAGTTCCTCGAAGATGAGGAAAAGGAAACGCGCGCTCTTGAGACCGGGGGCGACTCAAAGCTTAACGCGGAGCTCTTGTTCATGAGGGCCAGGTCCGCGCTAATGGACGGAAGCAGCAAGGCGGCCCTTGATATGCTCCGCGAAATAACGGACTTAAATCCGATAGAAGGCGAATACTGGGCGTATTTCGGCTGGGCGTTATTCAAGGACGATCCCAAAAAAGTAAAAGAGGCCGAGACGATAATAAAGGATGCGATAGACCTTAATAACGATCTCGACAGCGCATGGTATTTTCTGGGTATCATTTCACTTGAGATAGGCAATCTTGATTTCGCGGTCAAGGCCTTTAAGACCGCGTTATCCAAAAATCCCTGGGTGCTAAGCGCCGCTTCAGAGCTTAAACGGCTTGAAATACTCCGCAGAGCCCCTGCTTTGCCGGACCAGGATGAACGGGACAGATACATTATATATTACGGCTTCATGGAAGACCCTTTTAAGGCAACCCCTGATTCAAAATATCTGAACTTTTCCGCCTCATTTTCAGACGCGCTCAATGCGGCTGTAAAGGGGATAAGGAAAAAATCCGGCCCTGTGCTGGTCACCGGCCCCGAAGGTTCCGGCAAGACCACCCTCCTCCTGGAGATATTAAAGAAGATCTCCGATGATAAGGTGCTGTGCGCGCCGATACTGACGCCTGAACCCAAGGAGCTTCAACTGATAAAGGCGATCAACGCCGAGGTCGGCGGCACATCCGAATCCCCTTCGGTCAAGGAGCAGCTCTTAAGCTTCGGGATGCGGGTTTCCCAAAACAAGATACAGGGCGGCAATACACTTATAATAATCGACCAGGCAGAGGAGCTAACGCCCGGTTGCCTTAAGCTCATCCAATACCTCGCGCGCCTTAAGGCGGTGCAGATATTGCTTATAGCAAAGCCGTCCTTTGAAGAGAAGCTTGCCGGCCCGGATTTTACGGAACTGAACGAAAAATTGAAAATCAGATTGACCCTTAGCCCCCTCACACTGGATGAGACCGGGGAATTTATAGGAAAAAGGCTAGCCGGGGCCAACCCGCTGCCCTCGGGCGAGCCGCTGTTTTCTTTTTCCGGGAGAGAGCTGCAATCCATTTTCGACAACAGCCACGGGCTCCCTGCCCTCATCAATCAGGAAGCCGCGCGGATGCTTTTCAGCTCAATACAAGGTACGACGGAAACAGAACCCCCTCAGGAGGAAGTCGATATTGCGCCTTCTTCGGCTCCCGAATCCTCTTTAGAGGAATTTTCCTCTGAAGTGGATTTTAAGGGAGGCGAGGAATATAAAATTGAACTTACGCAGCCACCTGTGTTTGAAGTCCCTTCCGAAGAGCCTCCTGCTTTTAATACCGACCCAATAGCCGTTCAGGGTAATGAGCACTACCAGGAAGCAACGGTTCAGGACGAAGCGCCAAAAGAGGAAACGCCTTTGGTCGATAATTTTCCGGTTGAGCCGCATGAAGAGCCGCCTCCACCGATAGCCCACATGGAAACAAAGTCAAAGCCTATTGAGGCGGCGCCCGTGGCCGATGACAAAAAGCCGCTCCCTGCGCGCGAACCGGTCGAACACGCAAAGTCAGGGTCTATAAGTTTTGCCCCTTCTAAAGAGGACGGGGGAAAATCCAAGCCCGCCGCCGCAAGGCTTTCCGTCATTATCATAATAATTATCGTAGCGGGGCTTATTATCGGGGCGTTAGCCGGTATCTACTGGTTCAAGAGTTCCAAAAACGAGGAGAGCGCTCCGGCGAATGTAATGCAGGAAGACCAGAAGACTGCGGTTCCGTCTCCGGCAACGGCTCCGATAGACCAGAGGGCGCCGATCGACACATCCGCGCCCCTCGATGCGTCGGCCAGGTAAACGTTCCTGACGGCATGTTTCCGCCTGTATCTTCACATTATCCAAAGACAAGGAGTTAGAACAGATGTCCGCTTCCTTTTTCGAAGAAGTTCTCATGACACTCGATAACGCAAACAGGCATTTAAATCTTCCCCAGGGTATTTTTCAAAGGCTCAGGCTCCCGCGGCGCTCTCTTATCGTATCGGTGCCCGTGCAGATGGATAACGGAGGCGTCGAGTTTTTTACGGGCTACCGCGTTCAGTACGATTTCGCGAGGGGGCCTGCGAAAGGCGGCATCCGTTACCATCCGCGAGTGACGCTTGATGAGATAACCGCTCTTGCGGCGCTCATGACATGGAAGTGCGCTGTTGTCGATATACCGTTCGGCGGGGCCAAAGGAGGCGTCGCCTGCGATACAACTATCATGAGCAGGGATGAGATAAAGAGGCTTACAAGAAGGTATACCTATGAAATAGGGATCCTTATCGGGCCTGAAATAGACATACCCGCGCCGGATATGTATACGGATGAACAGGTCATGGCCTGGATGATGGATACCTATTCGATGATGAAGGGGTATTCGGTGCCGGGTGTCGTCACGGGCAAGCCTATCTGCCTCGGAGGGTCGCTTGGAAGGAACAGGGCTACTTCATCCGGGCTTGTGACTACGGTAATCGAGGCCCTCAAGGTTTTGAATATGTCCATTGACAATCTCACGGTCTCCGTGCTCGGGTTCGGCAAAGTCGGTTTCCACGCCGCGAAAATCCTTTACGATCTTGGAGCGAAGGTCATAGGGGTAGCGGATTCCAAGGGGGCTATCTATAACCCGCAGGGGCTGAACATCGATGAGGTAGCAAAGCATAAATCACAATTCGACTCTGTCCAGGGTTATAAAGAAGCCGAAAACCTTACGGTAGACGAGCTCCTCTCCATCGAATCCGATGTGCTCATACCAGCGGCTTTAGAGGCCCAGATACACAAAGGCAACGTGGACAAGATAAAAACAAAGATCGTCGCCGAGGGAGCGAACAACCCGGTCACGATAGAAGCCGACGAGGTGCTTAACTCCAAGGGGGTCTTTATGCTCCCGGGCGTCCTGGCGAACGCGGGCGGCGTCGTTGTATCTTATTTCGAATGGGTGCAGGACCTGCAAAGGTTTTTCTGGAACGAGCAGGAAATAGACGACAGGCTCAATACCATAATGAGAAGGGCTTTTAAGGAAGTCCTCGCCATCTCTCAGGAAAAAAAGATCGACATGAGGACCGCTGCCACCGTTCTCGGTGTCAAGAGGGTCGCGGAAGCGGTTACCATAAGGGGACTTTACCCATAATTTGCGCGCCTTTAAATGACCGCCCCGGGCTCAAAAACCCGGGGTTTTCAAACCGGCTTTATAAGGCCCGGCTTAAAAAACAGGTTATCCAGAAAACCCTTTAGTTCTGGTTTTTCAGACCTTACCGCGCCTAACTACCCGCAATTGTTGGCTTTTTCAGTTTTATTTCCTTCTCAATTCAATTACCCTGCCATGAATGGCAGGGATTGTCGGCAAGGTACCTGTTCTTTTATATAGCCCGGCTTGACCCGCCCTTAAAGGGCGGGAATTTCGCCGGGCACCCGATTAAAAACCTTGAAATCCTCAATTCACTCTGTTAAAGTGTGGCCCTACGATAGGCCCTCAAGTTATCAACAACTGTGAATAAACCTGTGAATAGATTTCAATGCCCTTTGGGGCTCCAGGCGGTTTTTTTGATTAGGCCTTGCTAAGGGAAATTGAAATCACGGTATTATTTGCGGCTTTTCCTTTCTGTTTTTTCGAAGCGCGTCCTTAAGACGGCCATTATATATTCGGTAGTGAAGCATGAACCCTGAAGCAGTCTGGAAAAATACCCTCGAGAGCGTGGTAGAGCACGTAAGTCCGCAGCACTTCGCAACCTGGTTTCGCCCCATAAAGGTCGTGGGATCAAGCGATGAAGGGCTTGAGCTGGAGGTCCCCAACCGCTTTTTTCTCGAATGGATAAAGGAGCATTACCTTCGCCTTATCCTCGATGTAATGGGTCGCATATCGAAGAAGGAGATAGCCCTGCTTTGGCGGGTCAGCGACGAAGTGTCTGAACTCAAGGCCGCCACAGCAAAGAAGTCCTCCAAGGAAAGCGCGTCGAAGGCTGTCAAGCCTGCCGGGTTGAACTTAAGCCCCAAGTATACCTTCGACAACTTTGTCATCGGGAAGGCCAATGAGTTCGCGCATGCGGCGTGTTCCGCCGTAGCCAACAGCCTGGGGTCGAAATACAACCCTCTGTTCATATACGGCTGCGTGGGCCTGGGCAAGACGCACCTCCTTCAGGCCATAGGGCATAAAGTGTTAATCAATAACCCGTCCGCGAAGATTTGCTATTACACTTCAGAGCGGTTTATGAACGATTTTATAAACTTTGTAAGCCGCCAGAAGATGTCGGACTTCAGAGGCAGGTTCAGGAATGTCGATGTCCTCCTTATAGACGACATACAATTCTGGGCTGGCAAGGAACGCACACAGGAGGAGTTCTTCCATACATTCAATGCCCTTTACGAAGGGCATAAGCAGATAGTCGTCACAAGCGATAAATTTCCAAAAGACATCGACGGGCTTGAGGAGAGGCTTCGCTCCAGGTTTGAATGGGGGCTTGTGGCGGACATACAGCCGCCTGATACAGAGACAAAGATCGCTATCCTGAGGAAAAAAGCCAAGGCCGAAGGCGTCAAGATACCCGATGACGTCGCCACATGGATAGCCTCGGTAAGCAGCTCCAACATCAGGGAGCTTGAGGGTTTTTTAAACAGGATAATCGCGGTATCCAGCCTTACAAACCTTGAAATAACGCTTAATATGAGTAAGGACGCCCTTAAAAACCTCCTTAAGGAAAAAGAGGAGAAGGTTCTTACCATGGAAGAGATCCAAAAGACGGTCGCGGCCCATTATGATATCAAGCCTTCTGACCTCCGTTCTAAAAGAAGGCATCGCACAATAGCCCTGCCCCGGCAGGTCGCCATGTATATCGCAAGGACTTTCGGGACATTCTCTTTCCCCGAGATAGGCGCGGCTTTCGGCGGCAAAGACCATTCAACCGCCATACACGCGGTTAAAAAGATAGAAAAAGACTTAAAGGAAAACCCCGAGATCAAGCACGCTGTCAAGACCCTTAAACAGAATCTTGGGATCAATTGAAGCTCCCCTGCGGGGAATCCGCTCGCTATGCTATTGAATGGCTTTGAGTATTCGTGAGTTACGGTTTTTTTAAACGGCGTAAAAGTTTCGCAGACCGTGGCTGTTCAGGTGGCTTTAAAGTGCGGCGGGTTATGGGCGTTTCGGGCGACTTTAAAAAGCGGCTTTAAAGACTCGCTTGCCGGGTATTTTCTAAGGGCTTAAACATTGTTAGTAAGCTGTTAATTGGTGTTGGTTCACTGTTGGTATTTTGCAGGTTTTTCCCAAATCTATGGAGAGCCTGGTGGTTTGTTGATAAAAAGTTTTTTTTATCAACATGTGGCGGATCTGTTTTAAGGTGGTTTTTTAGTGAGTTAGGGGCTTATCAACTTATTTACACCCCCTACTGCTAATTACTACTATATTATTTAATAATTATATATAAGAGGAGACCAAGATGAAGTTCACTATCGGAAAGGCAGATTTCATAAAAGTGCTTCAGAGGATACAGGGCATCGTTGAAAAAAGAAATACCATGCCCATACTCGCAAACGTCCTTCTTGAAGCCGCCCCTGGTAAGATCAATATCATGGCGACTGATCTTGAGGTCTTTATAAAAGATTCATCAGGAGCGGATATCTCAGAAACAGGCTCGGTGACAGTAAATGCAAGAAAGCTGTTTGAAATAGTTAAGGAGCTTCCTTCAGACACTATTGATGTCACCTCCGGGAAAGACGATAAATTAACCATAAAGGCAGGCAAGGCAAAGTTTAATATAATGGGCCTGCCATCAAAGGATTTTCCGGTATTCCCGGCGATAGACGAATCAAAGCTTGAAACAATAGAGAGTGAAAACCTGAAGGATATGATTGATAAAACGTCCTTTGCGGTTTCAACGGACGAGACCCGTTACAATATAAATGGGTTTTTGCTCGAAAAAGACGATTCCAAAATAAGGATGGTCGCAACAGACGGGCACAGGCTGGCGTTTATAGAGAAAGAAGACATCAAGGCGGTGCCTGCCAGGGAAAAGGAAGGGGTGCTTCTTCCCAGAAAGGGCGTAATGGAGATGAGAAAGCTCCTCGATGAAAAAGAGGGTAATTTTCAGCTCGGCGTCACGCAAAAGAGCGCTGTGATGAAAAAGGATAATACAGTCATAAGCGTGCGCCTCCTGGAGGGAGAGTTCCCTGACTATAAAAAGGTAATACCGAAGGACAATAATAAAGAAGTGATAGCGGACAGGATCCTTTTATTGTCTTCTCTTAAAAGGGTTTCTATACTCTCGTCCGATAAGATAAAGGGCGTCAAGTTCAGCTTCTCCAAGGGAAAGCTCGTCGTATCATCATCGAGCCCGGATATAGGGGAGGCGGTTGAAGAAATAGATATACAGTACGGGGAAGAGGATATAGAGATAGCATTCAACGCAAGGTATTTTATAGACATGCTCGAGGCGCTTGAGGAGGATCAGGTAAGGGTAGAGCTCAAGGATTCTCTCTCACCCGGCATTTTAAAGCCCTTCGGCTCGGAAGAGTACACATATATAATAATGCCGATGAGGCTCTGATCCGCAGGACGATTTAGCGGGTAGAGTAATCGGATGACTTAAGATCTCAAGACAGGTTTTGGGTTGAAACCCTCTGTGAGAGATAAAAATACCTTGACAAAAACACGATATTTATGGCTTAATATCAGTTTACGCTCGGAATATGTATGTGGTTTGGGCGGCAAGTGAGCGTAGATAAATCATAAGATACTTTCGTTTTTAAAAAGCAAAGAAATTAAATTTATAAGAGGAACGGATCATGAAGAGAACTTATCAGCCGAGCAAGATAAAGAGACTAAGGACCCACGGCTTCCTTGAGAGAATGGCGACAAAGGGCGGCAGGGCTGTCATCAACAGAAGAAGGGCTAAGGGTAGGAAGCGTTTAAGCGTTACAGTAAGCACAAACAAGTAATATGGGCTTTTCCCGGGCGCGGGGCTTAGAAGTTTGTGTTAACGCTAAAGAAATTGAATAAGAATTTTTCTTTTTCCAAGAATGAAAGGCTTTTAAGGCCCGAAGAATTCGCTAAAGTCCGCAAGCTTGGCAAGAGATATTATACAAAAAGCTTCGTTTTATACCTGCTCCCAAATGAACTCGATATACAGAGACTCGGGCTCTCTGTCGGCGCCAAGGCCGGAAATGCGGTCAGGCGCAACAGGATAAAGAGGCTCGTAAGGGAATTCTTCAGGCTAAACAAAGTCTCCTTCCCGGAATCCTCAGATATCCTCATATCCGTAAAAAGCGCTTCTCATATAAAAGATTACAAGGACGTAGAGGCAGAGGCCGGGGCCCTGGGGGCGGTATTCAGGAAACAAACCCCTTTGAAAGGCCAGAACCCTTAAACCGGTCTTGGGGACTAAGGGGACTAGTATGTTAAAAAGACCCATAATGCTCCTGATATTCCTCTATAAGAGGCTTATCTCACCGGTACTGCCGCCTTCATGCAGATTTTATCCGAGTTGCTCCGACTATGCGTATAAGGCTTTGGAGAGCCACGGCGCGCGCGAAGGCACGTCCCTCGCTGTAAAGAGATTATTAAGGTGCCATCCGTATAACCCAGGCGGTTACGACCCGGTACCAGACGCTTCTTTAAAAAGTTCAAAGGGATAACGACAACCCTGGGCTAAAACCCCAGGGGTTTTTTCAATTGGTTTTATAAAATAAATCAGGAATAGGGCCTTAAAGATGGATAAAAGACTTATACTGGCTATAGTGCTTTCCGCGATAGTGATGATATCGTATCCTTACCTTATGAAGCAGTTTAACCCGCCCAAGCCCAAAGAAGCCAAGACCGTAACAGAGACAAAAGTGGAAATACCGGCAACCGCACAGGCGCCTGGAGCCCTGCCGAAGGCCGCACCGCCTGCTTCCGTAAAGGAAGAGTTTACGACGGTGGATACCCCCATGGTCAAGGCGGTATTTTCAAGCGTCGGAGGGTCTTTAAGGAGATGGGAGCTTAAGAAGTACGAGGCCACACTCCAGAAGGAATCTGCAAGGAGCGTCAACCTCTCTGAGACGGTGGCCAAGATTGGCTCCCTCTCAACACAGGTAAGGGCCGCCGGCGGCGCGCCTGAGGCGGTCATCTTTCAGGCCGAAAAACCTGAGATCACCGTAAACGGCGAAGGCAAGGCGGAGCTTGTATACTCTGGCGCCACAAAGAGCGGGCTCAGGGTTGAGAAGAAGTTCTCCTTCACGAGCGACAACTATATTGTAAACACTGAAATCCGCGCGGTCAACGCCACTAAGGCTCCTTTTGAAGGCACAATCGAGACAACGCTCGCGGCGAACGTCTCCGGCAAGGACGCGACCGGTTATCACACAGGCCCTATCATAAGCGCAAAAAAAGTGGTCAGGCAGACAGACCCTCAGGGTTCGGGAAACGAAACACCCAGGTGGATAGGCCTTGAGGACAAGTATTTCCTTTCGATCATTATCCCTTCGAAAGAAGCCGCCATGAGCTGGAGCGCCGAGATCCCGGGCGAATCTTCTTCAAGGGCTATGGTCGCCGCCCCTTTAAGCCTCGCCCCGGGCGAGATGAAGGCCGTTACCTTTAATTCTTTTATCGGCCCCAAGGAGTATGATCTTCTTTTAAGCTACAAGTTGGGCCTTGAGGAATCGATAGAGTTCGGATACTTCAGTTTTATGGCCAAGCCGTTTCTCGTAGTGCTTAACTTCTTCGAGAAATATTTGGGCAACTACGGTCTGGCGATAATAATCCTTACGATACTCATAAAGGTGATCTTTTATCCGCTTACCAAGCATAGTTTGAAATCGATGAACGAGATGAAAAAGATCCAGCCTCAGCTCGCGGCTATCAAGGAGAGGTACAAGGATAATAAAGAGAAGATGAACAAAGAGCTGATGGAGCTCTATAAACGGTACAAGGTCAACCCGGTCGGCGGCTGCCTCCCGATGGTCCTGCAGATACCGGTATTCATCGCTCTTTACGAGGTCCTCTATGTGGCTATCGAGTTAAGGCACGCCCCGCTCTTTCTCTGGATAAGAGACCTCTCGGACAAAGACCCGTACTACATCACCCCGCTCATCATGGGCGCGACGATGTTCATACAGCAGAAGATGACGCCGACTTCGGTAGACCCGTCACAGGCGAAGATCATGCTCATTATGCCTATCGTGTTTACATTCATGTTCCTCAACTTCCCTTCAGGTCTCGTTATTTACTGGCTTGTAAACAACGTCCTTTCAATAGCCCAGCAGTACTACATACAGAGGGAGCCGGCAAAGGCCTAGCCTCTTTTATTGACCGGACTGTAGAAATCCTTATATAAAAATTTAAAACTATCCCCTGCCTCTCGATTCCTGAGAGGCGGGGGCTATTTCACTATGTATACAAAAGATACGATAGCCGCTATCTCCACGCCGGCCGGAGAAGGCGCGGTTGGGATCATAAGGGTGAGCGGCCCTGACGCGCTTAATGCCGCTTTTGAGATATTCCGTACTCCTGGGGAAAAAAAGGACTTGAGGGAGAGGTATCTCTATTACGGCAACATCGAAGACGGCGGGGCCGTATTGGACAGCGCCTGCATGGTATTCATGCGAGGGCCGAGGTCCTATACCGGAGAGGATACGGTGGAATTACACTGTCACGGCGGCACACTCGTGCTTAAAAAAGTCCTTGAGGCGATACTCAGGCGCAACGCGCGGATAGCCGGGCCGGGCGAATTTACAAAGAGGGCTTACCTTAACGGGAAGCTCGATCTCGCCCAGGCGGAGGCGGTGATAGACATCATTCGGGCCCAGACGGAGACCGCCCTTTCCTCTGCCCAGGCTAGGCTTGGCGGAACCCTTTCAAAAACGGTATACGAGGTCAGGAACACCTTACTCGATCTGCTAATGCATCTCGAAGCTGAACTGGATTTCCCTGAGGATGAAATAGACCCCCTCCCGAAAGATGAGATAGAAACGGGCCTGTCAAAGGCCGAAGGGTCGCTTAGAAAGCTCCTTTCTACCTACGAGGAAGGCAGGGTTTTGCGGGAAGGCGTAAAGGTACTGATCCTCGGCAGGCCCAATGTCGGCAAATCAAGCCTCCTTAACATTCTTTTAAAGGAAGAGCGGGCCATAGTCACTCCTGTGCCAGGGACAACCAGGGATGTTATCGAGGAGGTTATAAATCTTCGCGGCATCCCGGTAAGGCTCATGGACACGGCCGGGCTAAGGGAGACCTCTGACCATGTGGAAGCGATAGGGGTACGCGCGGCAAAGGAGAAGATAAGGGGGGCGCAGCTGATATTATACGTTGTCGATGCCTCGGCCCCGGACTATGCGGAGGACACCGAACTGATAAGATGCGCGGAAGGCAAACAGGTCATAGTCGTACACAATAAGGCCGACCTGTCTTTCAATTTGGAATTGGCTGCCGCGGCCTTTAACGGATATAACATAAGGCCTGTTTCGGCCCTCACCTCGGATGGGATCGAGGAGCTTAAGGACGATATTTACGCGGAGGCGACCGGACGCAGTTACGGGGCGGCCTTAGAGAGCGCCCCGGGCGGGATGATAGCCTCGTTAAGGCACAAGGAATCTATAGAGAAGAGTCTTCATGGTATCATAAGGACACGGGCCGCGGTAGGCGAAGGGCTGCCCAGGGAATTCATCGCTACAGACTTAAGATGGGCGCTCGACATGCTCGGAGAGATAACAGGCGAGACCACAACAGAAGACATCCTCGATAAGATATTCAGCAGTTTCTGTATTGGCAAATAGCAAAGACCGGAGAAAAGACCATGTTGCGCATAAGACCCATCAGCCTCATAGTATGCCTTTTCATATTCTTGGCCGCCACATATTCTTTCGGGATCGAGGCCCCCAAGCCGGCTCCAAATGAAATAGAGAAGAGCGAGATATGCATGGTAGCCAACAGGGTGCCGGGGGAGCCGACGATAGCCGTTCCGATCGAAGGTAAGACTTATTACGTCTGTTGCGAGAACTGCGAAGCCAGGATAAAGGCAAATCCCTCCATACGCTACTCGATAGACCCCCTGACAGGCAGAAAGATAAATAAAGCGGATTCCTTTATTAAGGTAAATAAGGACGGGAGCGTGACCTACTTTGAATCCGCTGAGAACGCCAGGAAGTTTTATTCTTCAGCCAAAAAGAGAAAGCTTTAAAACCACCCGAAAAGCCACAGTTCGCGTTAATGTTGTTTGATGCCCCATGCGCACGTATTGGCTGCGTAAAGCTTTTTAACGGCCCCCTCGCTTACAGGCCCCTCCCCTGCCGAGATTGACAGAAAGTCCCTATCTGCTATAGTCTGATTAAGAATCGACCTTATCCCGGGGAAAATCTATGGACTCCATTATCCTGGTCTCAGGCGCTACCGGCACAGTAGGCGCATATGTAGTAAGCGAGCTTGCCAAAAAAGGCCTCAAGGTGCGGGCCGGCGTGCACACGCCGGTAAAAACCACTCATATAAAATGGCCAAATGTAGAGTTTGTTCAGCTCGACTATGGCAAAGAAGATACCATCAAGGCGGCCTTCAAGGGGGTGGAAAAATTCTATCTCCTGACACCGTTCATACCGGAGCAGGTAGAGATAGCGAAGCTGCTGGTAGACAGCGCGAAGGCGGCGGGGGTCAAATACATAGTAAAGCAATCCGGCATGGGAGCCGAGGTTGAGCCTGGCATTACGGTCGGCAGGCTCCACCGCCAGGCTGAGATCTACATAGAAAAATCCGGTATTGCATATACGTTCTTGCGGCCCAACTTTTTCATGCAGAACTTTATTAATTTCTACCGTGGCACGATCAGAAATGAAAGCAAGATATACCTACCACTCGGCGACGGCAGGGTAAGCTACATAGACGCCCGCGATATAGGGTCTGTCGCTTCGGAGGTGCTTACGCGCGAGGACTACAAGGGAAAAGCGCTGACACTTACGGGCCCCGAAGCGTTGTCGGCAAAAGACGCCGCAATGCTTTTTTCAAAATCCATCGGAAGGGTGATAAGTTATGTGGATGTCCCTGAAGACGCGGCTAGAAAATCCATGACAGAGCATGGGATGTCCGAATGGGCTGTCAAATGCATGATGGAACTCCATTCCATATGCAGGGCGGGTTTCGCCTCCAATGTGACGGGCACTGTCTTTGAGGTAACGGGAAGGCGTTCCATAACCTTTGAGCAGTTCGCTAAAGAGCACGCAGAGTTTCTTAAATAATCACTCCTCCTCACCCCATGTTATGGCGATCCCCTCTTTTACTATGAAGAATACGATTACGAGCGCCGCAACCGGGTCTGCCCACCAGATGCCGTACAAGTAATTAAGCCCAAGCCCCACAACGAGCGCTATTGATAAAAGCGCGCATACAAGCGTCTCTTTGGAGTCCGCCTCAAGGGATTTAGACCCCATTTTTTTCGCGGTTTTGTATTTTGAATACGAAAGCGCCGGCATTGTAACTATCGAGGAGATCGCGATAACAATGCCAAAGAGGGTTGGCAGGGGCTCTTCGAGAAAGTATAATTTTTTAATGGATTCGAATAGGACATAGGCGCCAAGAAGAAAAAAACTTATCCCTACGAATTTTGTAGCCCTGCTTTCTACCCGCTCCTCTTCCTCTTTCGATATCCTGCCGTGTCTCGCAAGCCTCCAGATTATGATGCCGCCTGAGATCGACTCTACAGCACTGTCAAACCCAAACCCCACAAGGGCGATCGAGCCAGCCCGATACCCGGCCGCAATAGAGAATATCCCTTCGAGGACGTTGTATCCTACCGTCACATATTCGAGATAGAGGGCCTTCCTGTAGACTTCCATGCTAAATTATACCACGCCGTTTTTCCCAAGACCGGTCCTGAGATTTGGAAAAAACGGCATACCGTCAAAGCCCGGCGTCTTCCACCAGAAAAAAAACCGGCCTAAGGGGCCGGTAGTGTTTAGTCAGAAAATTGCATGTGGTTTGCTGAGGAATTTCCTTATAGGTCCCCCTCCCCTTGCTGCAGTGTCAAGCGAGCGGATAGAAATGGTTTCCTTACATAATGAAGGTTCCCAGCGGCTTGCCGCGGGGAGCTTCAATGCTACTAGCGGGCTTCCTGATATTTCCAGAAGCTCTCAGCCTCCTCCACATCAAGCTTGCTCCCGATTATAAGAGGCACCCTTTGATGGAGCTCGTCAGGGACGATATCGAGAATGCGCTTATCGCCCGTTGTGGATTTGCCGCCTGCCTGCTCGACGATGAATGAGAGCGGGTTGGCTTCGTATAAAAGGCGGAGCTTGCCGTTCTTTGATTTCTTATCCGCCGGGTACAGGAATATCCCGCCCTTTAAGAGGTTACGGTGGAAGTCCGCTACAAGGGAACCGACGTATCTAGCGCTTGGCCCCTTTTCATTAGCCTTGAGCTTTTCTATATACATGCTCGTGCCGGGCAGCCAGTGCCTGCTGTTGCCTTCATTGATGCTGTATATCTTGCCCTTCTCAGGTATCCGGATGTTTTCGTGAGACAATAAGAACTCGCCTACCGAAGGGTCGAGCGTAAAGCCGTGGACACCGTGTCCGGTCGTATATACCAGCATGGTGCTTGAGCCGTAAAGAATGTATCCAGCGCAGACCTGCTCCGCTCCCGCCTGAAGGAAATCCTTTGTGGAGACGTCGCAGCCGTTGTCGCATTTGATTATAGAAAAGATCGTGCCGACGCTGATGTTGACGTCTATGTTAGATGAGCCGTCCAGCGGGTCGAAAAGGAGGAGGTAGTTGCCTTTAGGGTATTTGCTGTCGACCTTTATTATGTCCTCCATTTCTTCCGAGGCCATCGCCGAGAGGTGCCCGCCGTGCTCCATCGTCCTTATGATGGCCGAGTTCGCGAACTCATCGAGCTTTTGCACCTCTTCTCCGTGCGTGTTCTTGTCTCCGGTGGCCCCGAGTATATCGGCAAGGCCAGCCCTGTTCACCTCGCGCGAGAGTATCTTACCCGCGATCACGAGGTCCGAGAAAAGGGATGTGAAGTTGCCTGTAGAGTCCGGATAGCGTCTCTGTTCTTCCAAAAGGAATTTTGTGAGGGTAGTCCCGATTGGCATTGCGCCTCCTTTAAAGTAGTTTAGCGGCAAAAAGAGAATCAGCTGTAATGTGGAACTTAAGGCAGTGCATGATCTTTTGATTACTTCTAAAACTGATGCCGACGGCAAGAGTAAGAGTAAAATATATTACATGAATTTTTTTAAATTGCATCTTTTTTTTAAAAGATGGAACGAAGAGATTACAAGGCAAGTCGGGCCACCCTGGGCTTAAGCCCAGGGTGGCCAGTAAAGCCGCTGCGCCGAGTAATGCCCGGCGGGCAATTTAGGAATTTGACGAAGGCGAAGGGAAAGAACGGATTTTGGGTTTTCAGCCGCCTTTAGTACGCGGCCTCTTTAATCCCCTTAGGCGCTGTGAAGTTCTTTAGCTCTTCGACCTCAAAAAGCCCCGGATATTTCTCATCCTCAAGGAGTATCCTTTTTACGTTTCCCTGCCAGAGTGAGATGAACAAGTCCTTCTGTTCCCTGGAAGCGATGCCGCGAAGGACCAATGGTATAAGGTCGTTCATCCTCATGTCGCCCGGAAGCGCCTGCGGGTTATAGACGACCTTCACAGTCTTGTTCGTGTCCTCCCTTTGGAATATGAAGGTATTGAACTGGACATCGTTGGAATCGAAGAAAAGCTTGTTGTTTCTGCCGTAATTGCCGCCTAGCCCTTTAAAGCCGGTGGCTCCGGCCGCGCCGGTTATGAGTGAGATCACGTGAGACTGGGGCCCGTAAGCAAGATCGCTGGGGCCGCCTTTTATAACGACCTTTATCTCGCCTCTTACCGGAAGTTCGGAGCCATAGAGGGCCTTAAGCGCCTTTGCGGTCAGCTTGTATGCGCCAGAAACCGCGGGGCATGAGTGGCCGGCCACCAGTACGGCGTCTGTATAATTAAATACAAAAGGTTCACTATCGTTTTGGGCGCCTAGCACATAAGCGAGCGGCTCAATGAGCTTTATGGGCTCTACCCTCTCGAAAAAATCCTGACGCCATATTGTATTTATCTTAGACATTTTATTTAAACTCCTGAGATTGCTTTTTTAGAAAAAAGTTGCTGAAAAAGAGCTAAAACCTGAAAAATCCTTATAAAAGGATAACAAATCCAACTTAAAAGTCAAGATATTGTCCAAGGCCACAAAGGCTTAAAGCCCAGAACCACGGTCGGCTTTATAAAGTATTTTTCGCTTCTTGTCTGCCAAAGACTATCCGCGCACCTCCTTGTAACCCCCTGTGTTATGGAGTAAATTTTATCACCTATGACCTATATAAATTATATCCGCACCAAAGTCACTGATAAATATCTGTTTTCGTGTTTTTTTTAGAAATGAGGGCCCTTTATGTAAAAACAGCCGGAGTAGAGTAAAGCTGCCGAATTATAAATAGAATCGGCCATTTTTTTCTTGACATTTTTTTTTTTGAAGCCTAATATAAATTTAAACTTGAGGTCATAATAAAGTTAACATTAAAAATGTTTTTATACAGGTTAAGAATAGACAGGAGTAAAAAACGGGGTGGGAATAAGGACACCAGAGCTATTGGCAAAGATCGATATCCCAAGGCAAAAGCTCTATTACCTTGAACAGAAGGGTTTTATCAAACCTCAAAAGACAGTAATCGGTGAAAAAGAGTTCCGTGAATACTCGGAAGAAGATGTGAAAAAGGTTGAATATATTTGGAAATACCTTAAAAAGGGCTTCAAATATAAGATAGCTTACGAAAAGGCACTTGAAGAGATAGCACATCCGGAGTTGAGCTTCTCAAAAACCGAAAAACCCATTTGAGGGTAGGAGGATCAGAATGGAAGGGCTGTCGATTAGCTCTGAACCGCCCAGTAGTAACTTAGCCAGGAAGTTCTCATCTGAATTAGCTGAATATATTGAGGACCCTGGCTCTAGGCCGGAATGCTGGTATGATTGGAAATGGCAGCTCAAGAACAGGATCACCTCCCTGGATGTGATTCGCGAGCTCGTACCCCTTACCCGTAGGGAAGAGGAAGGAATAAAGCGGGCAAAAGGGCGTCTTGCGATGGCGATCACCCCCTATTTCTTCTCCTTAATCGACAGGCAGGACCCGAAGTGCCCCATAAGGAAACAGGCTATACCAAGGCTTGAGGAATTCAGCGTCTCCTCATGCGAGATGGTAGACCCCTGCGGCGAAGACTCTCACGCGCCTGTGCCCGGGCTGGTGCACAGATACCCTGACAGAGCGCTCTTGATAGTGACCGATTCCTGCGCCATGTATTGCAGGTACTGCACCCGCAAAAGGATGGTCGGCGAGGAACACCCTCCGATGTCCACCGAGCGTTTTGAAGACGCCTATAAATACATCAAATCAAAGAAATCAATCCGTGACGTCCTCATCTCAGGCGGAGACCCGCTGATGATGAAGACAGAGGTGCTTGAGAGCTATATCCAGAAGCTCCGCTCGATACCGCACCTTGAGATAATAAGGATAGGCACGCGAGTCCCCGTAACCCTTCCGATGAGGGTGAATGCGGAACTTGTCGACATGCTCAAGAAATATCATCCGCTGTATTTAAGCATCCATTTTTCGCATCCTAGAGAGATCACCCCCGAGGTCATCAAGTCCTGCTCCATGCTGGCCGATGCCGGTATACCCCTCGGGAGCCAGACGGTTCTCCTTAAGGGCATAAATGACAAGCCCTCTACGATGAAGAAACTTATGCAGGAGCTCTTAAGGATACGCGTAAGGCCGTACTATCTATACCAGTGCGATATGGCCATGGGCACCAGCCACTTCAGGACCCCGGTATCCGTCGGCATGAATATCATCGAAGAGCTGCGGGGCCATACCACAGGCTATGCTGTTCCGACTTTTGTGGTCGATGCGCCCGGCGGCGGCGGCAAGATACCTGTAGCCCCGACCTACATGATCTCTCAGGCAAAGGGCAAGGTGACCTTAAGGAATTACGAGAACCGTATCTTCAATTACGTAGAACCCGAATAAGCTTTTCTTTATATATATTATATAAACTTCAACCCCCTGGAATGGTAATCCGAGCCGCTTCATCTAAAGGGCGCTACTTACCGGAGCCGGAGGTATTCCTATGTCAAAAGACTTCACCGTAAAAGATTTCATCGGCCATAACTACATCCTGGACTGGCTTTCCGGATCGCCAAAAAAGGCAGGCGCGGGCATAAAGGCGAACTCCGAAAAGAGGATCGAATCGATTATCCGCACCCTCCATAAGGAAACTGACAAAAACATCCTGAAATTCAAACCCAGACAGAAATAACCTTTGAACCAGCCGATGCCCTGTACTTAAATTTCTGCTTGATAGAGATTTGAGGAAAGGGTATCATATTGCATCAACTAAAAAGGCAAGAGGAGTAGGATTATGGATAATCTCGATTATCAGGTAATGGAGCAGGATTATAAGGTAAACCTGCTGGAGATCTTATATGTAAGGTCGTTTAAGCACGACCCGGAGAACGGGTTTACCCTTACAAGCGGCAAAAAAAGCGATGTCTACATAGACGCCAAGAAGACAGTCTTAAGCGCGGAAGGCATGGAGCTGCTGGGGTTCACCTTTTTTCACGAGCTTAAGCTCGCGCCTATCGACGGCATAGGCGGCATGACGCTCGGGGCAGACCCGATAGCCTACGCGACAGCGCTCATAAGCACCATGAACGGCAAGGCCCTTGACGTATTTATCATAAGAAAAGAGGCCAAAAAACACGGGACAATGCAGTTTGTGGAGACCAACTTAAGGCCCGGCGCCGATGTGTGCATAGTCGATGACGTTGTAACTACGGGCGGCTCCACTATCGAAGCTATCAAGAGGGCCAGGGAAGCAGGGTTTAATGTTGTCAAGGTACTTGCGCTTGTAGACAGGGAAGAGGGCGGAAAAGAGAATATTGAAAAGGAGACCAATTGCAGGTTTTCTTCTATATTCACCAAAACTGACCTCCTTGAGCTTCACAAAAAAAATACCGAAAAAGACCAGAAGCCCAAGCCGTCTGAAAAGCCGGTATTCTAAGAATAACGAACCTCCCCGCGGAAGCTCAGGAGTATCGAAGACCTGAACGCCGAAAAAGCCTTGAGGCAAGCGGGGAGTGATCCTTGATGAGGGTTTCAAAGTTTTCAAATCTCAACTTAAAAGAGAGGTTTAAGCTTAACCGCTTGCCTCTCTTTTTTTAAGCCCTGAGTTTGCCGGAGGCGTTACGGATGGACCCTAAAGACAGGATAATTTTTGCGCTGGATGTGCCGAGCCTCTCTGAAGCTGAAAAGTATGCCGGAATGTTGAAAGACCACGTGGGGGTCTTTAAAGTGGGACTGGAGCTGTTTGTAGCCTGCGGCCCGGCGGTCATTGAGGCAGTAAAGAAGAGCGGGCAGGGTATCTTTCTAGATATGAAGTTCCATGATATCCCTGAGACGGTTAGAGGAGCGATGAGGTCGGCATCGGCGCTTGGGGCAGAGTTCATAACAGTCCACTGCGACGAGGGGGGGGCTCTATTGAAGGCGGCGGTCGAGGGCAATACCGGTTCCGCCAAGGTACTTGGCGTGACGGTTCTTACAAGCCTCTCTGATGAAAGCCTGAAGGAGATAGGGATCGATACAAATAAGTACAGGACGCCTTTAGACCTTGTGCTCCACAGGGCAAGGCTTGCGAAGCTCGCTGGATGCGCCGGTGTCGTATGCTCCGGCCACGAGGTAGATTCAGTCAAGAATGAGTTCGGCCCTGATTTTATAGTCGTGACGCCCGGCATAAGGTCATCGGGAGACGCCGTAGGCGACCAGAAAAGGGTAGTCACTCCTTATGAAGCGATATATAACGGCGCCGATTATATAGTGGTCGGCAGGCCCATAAGGAAAGCGCATGACCCCAGGAAGGCGGCGGAGCTTATAGCCAGGGAGATAGGAAAGGCTCTAAAAGACAGGCGAGGGGACTGAGCTCTTCACTGAGGTTCAAGACAAGGAAGCCTGCCTTGGGAGGCTCACAAAAGGGCTTGATAGATCTTAAGGGCTTTTTTCAGAAATTCATCCTGGCGCTGTAGATATATCACCCTGCCGGCTTCATGTATCTTTATTTCTATAAGGTTTAATACCTCAAGCAATCCGAGTTTTTCCTCCACGGCGTTCTTTTCAACATTGAGCGCGCAAGCGATGTCATCTGCCGCCTTTTCATAATCGATACCTTCGTGGAATCTTATCTGCAGGGAAAGGTCATGGAGCCTTTCGCAGACCCCGCGGTACAAGTCCCTGCCCTTTGACAATTTCTCATCGGTATTTTTAAGACGCTCGACCAGGGCTCTTAAAATAGTCGATATGACCAGAGGTGACTTTTCGATATAGCTGTCTAAGGCCTCTCTGTCTATCTCAATCACCTCGGTGCGCTCAAGGGCTTTGGCGGTGGCGGTCCTCCTGCTGTCGAGGAGCAGGGCGATCTCGCCAAAGACCGTAACCGGCTTCAAAACAGAAAGCACATAGCTTTCATCCCCGGTTTTAATCGATATCTCGACGCTGCCTTCCCTGAGAATATAGGCGCGCTCGCCGCTGTCGCCTTCTTCAAATATAACCTCCAAAGGCTTGAATGTTTTTGTTTTAAACGTAAGCATACGCTGAAGGATAATCGCCTTGACGAGGTTGGAGGATCTATTTCTTTTTGGCGTACCCGAGATAATTTACGGAGGTGTCGTTGGAGAGCTTGAACTCAAGCCTCAATGGGTCGTACGACATGCCTTTAAGCTCCGTCATCTCCACTCCGTTCTCCTCAAGTATTTCCTTGAGCAACGAGGGCCGGATGAACCTCTGGTAGTCGTGCGTGCCCTGCGGCACCATCCCGATAACATCCTCGGCTACGAATATGGCGAGGAGACGCGCCTTTACTGTCTTGTTGATAGTCCCGAAAAAGAAAAGCCCCCCGGGCTTAAGCATCCTTAATGAGTCGCGAAGAAATCCTCTCAGGTCATCTACATGCTCAAGCACCTCAGCGCAGATGATAATATCAAAGGGCTCCGGATTTTTTTCAAGGAGCTGTGCGGGCGAGGACAGCTTGTATTCTATCTCAAGGCCCGATTCGACAGAGTGTTTTTTTGCGGTCTCTACGGCCACTGGCGAGAGGTCGATGCCGGTCACGCGCGCGCCCTTCTTTGCGAACTCCTCTGAAAGCAGCCCGCCTCCGCAGCCTATATCAAGGACGGCTTTCCCTTGCAGGTCAGCGCACTTACTTGAGAAGTATTCAAACCTTAACGGGTTTATCCTGTGGAGCGAAAACAGCCTGCCCGCAGGGTTCCACCACTCCTGTCCAAATTTTTCAAACTTCTGTGATTCTGTCGTCATGGTCTTTTATGGTGAGATAACTTCTCACGCTCCCCGTAATCACCTCCCGCCTGTATCGAAGGGAGAGAAATCTTTTCATTTGTTTCAGGATCTAATATCGCCGCACTTTTACAGAAAGGCCTTTTTGCGCGCTGCCGCGCTCTCTCGGGGTATTACTCCGTTCGCTGTCGAGCTCACTCCCTTCGAACTGAGGGGAACTGAAGCCCGGTCGCTCGCTCTCCTTTATGCTCTCTGCGCAATACCCCCGGTTTATGTAAAACAATACAAAGCGCCTCAGGGGTAGTTTATTCTATCCCGTAGTCCTTCCACTTCCTGTCCACGAGGTCTACTATGGCCTTGTCCATCTCCATCTTCTCTCCCCACTTGCGGGATACTTCGGGCGGGGCCTTGCTCGTTGCGTCTATCCCCATTTTGCTGCCGAGGTTGTCTACAGGAGAAGAGAAATCAAGGTAATCTATCGGCGTATTTTCGATTATCAGGGTGTCCCTCTTCGGGTCAACCCTCGTCGATATCGCCCAGATCACATCCGCCCAGTTGTGGACGTCTATGTCTTCATCCACGATGATGATGTATTTTACATACATGAACTGCTTTAAGACCCCCCATATGCCCATCATGAGCCGCCGGGCGTGTCCGGGGTATTCTTTCCTGATCGATACGACCGCTATCCTGTAAGATACGGCTTCCATAGGCAAGCTGAAATCCACCACCTCCGGGAACTGAAGCTTCAAAGAGGGCAGGTAGATGTTGTTTAATACCGTTCCTATTACAGCGTCTTCCTTCGGGGGCCTGCCCGTGATGGTCGTAAGGTAGAGCGGGTTTTTCCTGCTGGTTATCGCCTTCAAATGAAATACCGGAAAAGGCTCGGCGGAGTTGTAATACCCTGTGTGGTCCCCGAACGGCCCCTCCGGCGCCGTGTCTTCGTGGCGTATCTCCCCCTCGAGGATTATCTCCGCCGAGGCAGGGACTTTCAGGGGGATGGTCTTGCATTCGACGAGCTCTATCGCCTTTTTACGGAGTATGCCGGCGAAGTGAAACTCTCCCACATCCTCGGGTACCGGCGTCACCGCGGCGATAATCGTCGCCGGGTCAGCGCCGATAGCCACGGCAACGGGCATCGGACGGCCTTCTTTTTCCCATAGCCTCTGGTGGGTTGCCCCGCCCCTGTGCTTGAGCCAGCGCATGATGGCCCGCTTTCTGTCGAGGTATTGCATCCTGTAGACCCCGACATTATATGGGCCGCCTTCCGGGCTTTGAGTAATAACGAGCGGCCATGTAATAAGAGGGGCCGCGTCCTTTGGCCAGCATTTTATAATAGGTATGGAGGACAGGTCAGCCTCGTCCCCGATATGCACTATCTCCTGGCACTCGCCGGATCTCACGGTCTTGGGGCCGAGCGTCAGTATCTTTCCGAAGAAGGGTATCTTCTTGACAGCGTCCCAGAGGCCTTCAGGCGGCTGGGGCCGCTGCAGCAGGGCGATAAATTCCCCGATCTCCCTAAGCTCAGACTCTTCCACGCCGAGCCCAAGCGCGACCCTTTCGCGCGTGCCGAAGAGATTGCCGACTACCGGCATCTTATGCCCCTTGACCTTTTCAAAAAATATGGCGGGGCCGCCGTTCTTGACAAGCCTGTCCTGTATCTCGGCGATTTCAAGTATCGGGTCTACCTCGGTCTGAACCCTTTTAAGCAGTCCTTTTTTCTCAAGGGTATCGAGGAAGTCCCGAAGATCGTTATAGGCCATAAAATTCCCTGTTAAAGATTCAGATCCAGAATAACAAAAAGGAGTATCATCCCGCCGAGCAGGGCGTTTGCCGTAAATCCCTTAAACGCCGAATCACGTGTCGGGTTTTTCCTTATCGAAGACACTACTAATAAAAACGCTATAAGCCCGAGCCCGACCCCGATATAGAAGAGCGCGCCCATCGACCGCATCCATCCGGCGAGGGCGAGCGCGGCCGCAACCCCCGCATACAGGATTACCAGAGCCTTGTAGACGTGCCTGCCAAAGAGTAGGGCCGTGGATTTTACGCCTATCTTTATATCATCTTCTTTGTCCATCAGCGCGTAGATTGTATCATAAGCGATAGACCATAAGATATTCGCAAAAAATATCAGGAAGGGGATAATATCAAGCGCGTTCCTGACAGCGGCCCACGCCATTATCGCGCCCCAGCCAAACGCCATGCCGAGCACGGCCTGCGGCCAGTGGCTGACCCTTTTTACAAACGGATATATAGAGGCGAGTATTATGCCGATTATCGATAAAAGCACTGTGAACGGGTTTAAGAACAGGACCAGTATAAACGCGAGGGCCGATAGCGTAAGGAAAACGAAGAGCGCTTCGCGCACGTTAAGCCTGCCGTTGGCGAGCGGCCTGGTCTTTGTCCTCTCCACATGGCCGTCAAAGTTCCTGTCCGCTATGTCGTTAATGGCGCACCCCGCGCTTCGCATAAGAAAAGTCCCGAGTATGAAAATGATGAGATTTTTAGCCGCAGGCGCGCCGTCAGACGCCATGAAGAGAGACCAGAGCGTCGGCCAGAGCACAAGCAATGTGCCCTGCTACCTGGGAAGCCTGATGAGGTCTGATATCGCTATCAGTTTTTTTGCGGATAAGGTCTCTGAGCTCATTTCCTGTTTTTTAAGAACCTGCTTGAGATTATCTCTGGGCTGAAGATCTCCGTAACTCCGGCCTTTATGACCCAGTTCGCCGGGCTGCTGTTATTGAAGAGGATGTAGCGTCTTGCTATGAGAGGGGTGTTCTCGTCGATGTTCAGGTCTATCTACGCGCTCTTGCAGGCGACGAGGCCGACCTCGAGCTTTTTTTTTGAAAAGAATATCTTCTTTGAGTTCAGAACCCTGCCAAGCGGCTCATCCGGCGTTTTTTTAAGCTCATCGAGCAAACCCTGCTCAATCCTGTCTAGCGGGATGACAGAATGCGCGTAGACCAGCTTTTTATCTTCCACGGTCAGCCATACCTCTCGTTCAAGGGCTTCCTTCTCCGGCTCCTCTTCAAGGTAGGCCGCAGCCTCTTTCGATAACCCCGTTATACCCTGGAACTTGACCTCTACCTCTACCATCGATCTCCAAAGGAGTTCGAGGTCCAAGGTCATAGAGCCGTCCGAAAGGAGGAGGAGCTTCTGGTGCGGCAGCAGTCCCGATAGCTCGGGCCTGTCCCTTTCCTCTTCGGCGTTGAACCAACCTTTAAGAAGGGTATACGAAAAATCAATAGGCATAAGTTCTGAAAATAACATATAGATCGGGTTTGGTCAATAAAGAGAATTCTTCCGTAATCCTGCAAACGAAGAGTGGTCGGGCATTTTTAAGCAGCTGACAAAAGCGATCGGTTGGTTTTTTAAAAAGCCGGTTGGGATACGCCTGGGCTTAAGCCCTGGCGTGGGTTTGAACATGCATAGCGAGCGCATTCCCCGCGGCTTGTCGCGGGGAGCTTCAAATAAAAAAAAGCCGCCAGAACGCCTGACGGCTTTTGTGGAAGGTAGATTAATTCTTTGTCTCTTTTTCCCCGCCTTCGGGGTAAACGGTCTCGACCGGCTGTTCAGCGGCTTTTAAGAAAGCGTCTACACTGTACTTGATAGCCGAGGCAGTGCTCTTGTTCGGCCCGCGGAGGATTTTAAGAAGCTTGCCGACATAGATGATCTCGTCCGCGCTAAGCGCCGCTACATCCGGCACCCTGCCGTACTCTTTAGCGTCCTTGCCATAGGCCGGAGTTTCTTCGGCTGCTATCATGTATGATGATTTGTACTCAGCGCTCCGTCCGGCTGCCTTGTACATCTCCCCTTCGCCTGTTATAAGCCAGTCTACCGAGAGTCCGTATATGTTCGCAAACCTTAAAACCAGGTCTGTGGGCATCTCTCCCCTTTTCTTATAGTTGGAAAGGGCCTGAGGTGTTACGCCCAGAACTCTCGCAACGGCTGAGTCGTTTTTAAGCTTGCCGGCCCACCGCATCCTTTCAATAATATCTGAATAGCTAACACCCATTTTACGTCTCCTTTAAAAATTAATATATTAATATCCAGGAAGATGATTAGAGCTTTTAAAAAAGCCGTTGAGAACCGTTAGGGAGTGAGTAGGAACCGATTTGTGGAAAGAGTCATTCTAAAAAATGCGGGAATATCGGACAGTTCGAAGAATCGCAGATTAAGAATGGCCGAGCGTCGCTGCTCACCCAGTGTTAAGCCTATCATGGCTTAAACATTGACATTTATTGAATTATAAACCTTTTGGATACCTGTGTCAATAGGCATTATAAATATTACCTGGGAGTTGTTCTAATTGTGAAAAAAAATAATACTAGATAAAATTTAAATTGAGGGGGTGAGTTGGATTGGTGGGCGGTACTGGATTTGAACCAGTGACTTCCACCGTGTGAAGGTGGCACTCTGCCGCTGAGTTAACCGCCCAGACTCTAAAGGAAATTTCAAGTTTCGATGATATACGAAGACCTTCATAAAGTCAAGAAATACCTTGAATAAACCGGGTGTAAAGGTTATATTTTGAATGATGAGGATAATGGGTCTGGATGTAGGAAAGAAAACCATCGGTGTAGCGGTAAGCGATGAAGGCGCCCTCACCGCCCAGCCTCTCTTGACCATAAAGCGCACATCCAAGGCCAAAGACTTCGCGGAGCTCCAAAGGATAATCCGCGAATTCGCAATCGAAACGATTGTGGCTGGCCTGCCGGTAAATATGGACGGCACGCTCGGCCCACAGTCACAGGTGATGCTTAAGTTCATAGACGACCTGAAAGCGGAGACCGGACTCCCGGTAATAGCTTGGGATGAGCGGCTGTCCACCATAGCTGTGACCAGGGTTCTTCTGGAAGGCGATATAAGCAGGGCAAAGAGGAAGGAGGTTGTAGACAAAATGGCCGCCTCGTATATCCTGCAGGGATACCTTGACAGCCGAAGGATTGCAGACAGCTCTCAAGGCGGAACCCGCTAATCATTTAAACAAGGCATTCCTTACTGCCAGACAGCATACAAAACTTCCTCATGCGCAAATGGTTTGAAACAATACTCCTCTTTCTTTTGATGGCCGGGAGCCTGCTGGCCATCCATTTCTATATTACGTTCTATACGCCGGCTTCCAGAGAAGGCGGCATCCGTGTCATCTATATCCAGAAGGGCATGAGCTTCCGCGTTGTTGCCGCAAATCTCGAAAAAGCCGGTGTCGTAAGGGACTCCGACAGCCTCATCCTTGCCGCTAACCTGCTTGGCGCTTACAAAAAAATCAAGGCAGGCGAGTACGAATTCAATAGAGCGATGACCCCTATGGAAGTGCTTGAGATACTCATAAAAGGAAGGGTAAAACGGCACCTGATCACAATACCGGAGGGTTACAACATAAAAGACGTGGCCGCGGTTTTAAAAGAGGCCGGTCTAGCGACCGAACGGGATTTTATCGAGAAGGCGACTGACAAGCGGTTCGTAGCCTCTCTGGGCATGGAGGGGGCGACGCTGGAGGGTTACCTATTCCCCGACACATATGAGTTTACCAGGGGCATGGGGACTGATGAGATCATCACGAGGATGGTGGAAAAATTCAAGTCAATATACTTCCCTGAATTTAACGACCTCGCCAGGAAGAAGGGCCTTACGATGAAGAAGGTCTTGACGATCGCTTCCATAATAGAAAAAGAGACGGGCTCGGCAGATGAAAGAGAGCTTATATCAGCGGTATTTCACAACAGGCTTAAGAAAGGGATAAAGCTGCAGAGCGACCCCACAGTTATATATGACATACAGGGTTTTGACGGTAATCTTACAAAGAAGCACCTCCTTACCAGGACACCTTACAACACCTATGTAGTCTACGGGCTACCGCCCGGGCCGATAGCAAACCCCGGCAAGGCATCCATCAGAGCGGCGCTCTACCCTGCCGACGAAGAATATCTGTATTTCGTATCCAGGAATGACGGGACGCATTTCTTCTCAAGGAACCTCAAGGACCATAATAAGGCGGTAATACAGTACCAGAAGAGCATCACGGTCAAGAATCAAAAGCAGGAAGGCTAATCAGACTGTTGCTTGCCACAACGGTTTCTTTGACCCGGCCCTACATATAGAGTACCCTCTCCCCATTTGGGGAGAGGTTTGGTGAGGGGGTTTAAATACGGGATTGCTTCGCCCCTCTCGCAATGACTTTCGTTTTTAGATTTTGTTCTTCAAAAATACCAGGGGTATTGCGTAGCGAGCATAAAGGAGGCGAGCGACCGGGCTTCAGTTCTGTCGGAGGGAGTGAGCCGACAGCGAGCAGAGCCAATACCCATAAGCGCGGCGGCAGCGCGCAAAAAGGCCTTTACCGGACTGGAATGAATTTTTACATCCCGGCCCGTTCTCCGAACGGCCCTACACTATCCTCTCAATGACTTTCGTTTGCTTGCTTAATTGAAAATCTTACCCTTAAACCCGCTGGACTTATAAACCTTCCCTTCCGAATCCACAATGACGCCTTCTACATCGGGAAGCCTTTCTATCAACGCCATCCCTGTTTCGCTCCCCATCACGAAAACAGCGGTAGAGAGCGCGTCCGCGATTGTAGCATCCCCGGCTATTACGGTAGCCGAACGCGAGCGCATTGCCGGAAAGCCTATCTTGGGGTCCAAGATATGGTGGTACCTTTTCCCGTCCTTTTCGAAGAACCTTTCGTAGTCGCCCGATGTAGCGATGGCGCCGTTGTAAACAAGAGCCTCCCCTAAAAGTCTTTTCTCCCTTGGGTGCTGGATGCCTATCGTAAACGGCATCTTTTCATTCTTCTGAAAGACGACTATGTCTCCGCCGGCGTGAATAAGCCCGCGCTCGACGCCGTTCTTCTTTAAGACCTCCACCGCCCTTTTTACTATGTAGCCCTTAGCGACCCCGCCGAGATTCAAGGCCATCCCTTTTTTCTTGAGCCCTGCCTTTGATGAAGCCCCATCGACCGCTATCTCCCTGTAATCCACAAGCAACAGATAAGGGGCCAATTCTTTTTTTGAAGGCACGTGACCCTTCTCGCCGGAGTATCCCCATACCTTTCCAAGAATCCCAACCGTAGGGTCGAAAGCGCCGTCAGAAAGTTCGGCGGCCTGAAGGGCGGCTTTAAGCACGGTGATAAGCTCTGGCGAGACTTCTACCAAAGACCCGGCATTCCTGTTTATCCTAGACACATCGCTATCCGGCTTGTAGCTGCTGAAGACCTCTTCAAGCCTTTTTATCTCATCGAAGGCGGCTTTGGCTGCGGTGTCGAACGAGCCCTTGTCACCCTCCATCAAGGTTATCTGGACGACAGTGCCCATGAGGGCCTTGCTGTATGTGACCGACTCTTTATTTTTTTTGAGATAGAACGGTATGGCTACGATTATGAGGACCGTCAGGATTACCGCGAGATATGCCGCTATTCGGGAGACTTTTACATCCATATATGCGCACGCAAAATATAGCGCCTCGCAGCAGCTGCGAGAGATTCTATCCTGAGCGAGGGATTAAAGATTGAATATGCATAGCGAGCGCATTCCCCGCAGCTTGCTACGGGGTCAAGCGAGCGCATAGAAATAGTTTCCTTACATATCGAAGATTCTCCGCGGCTTGCCGCGGGGAGCTTCAATTACCCTGCCGCAAACCTCAGGGATTGCAGGCAAGGCACTTGTCAGTTATATATAGCCCGGTTTTGACCCGCCCTTAAAAGGGTGGGATTTGCGCCAGGCACCAATTAAAAAGCCGGATTTTTGACAAAAAATCCGGCTGAGTTGCTTTGTAATAAAAATCGAAGCGCCTTAGAACTCTTCTTCGTCGCCTTCCGTTCTCTCAAGTATCCCGAGGCCGGAATCCTCTTCGTACCTGACGCCCTTGATCTTCTGCTCGCGTTCGTTCTTTGACTGGCATTCGACGCATACGCGGGTAAAAGGCAATGCCCTTAGCCTGTCTTCCGCGATGGGCTCGCCGCATTCCTCACAGGCGCCGTAGCTGGCTTCTTTTATGCGTTCGAGGGCGTCTTCTATTTCAGAGAGTTTTTCTCTGTCTCGATCGCCGAGCATAAGCGCAAGCTCACGTTCCCGTTCGTTGCTGGCAAGGTCATAGATATCGCCGATCTCGTGCTTCAGGATGTTACTTTCGCTTTTAACCTTCTGGGTGACTTCCTGGAGTATCTTGGACTTGGCATCGAGCAGTTTCTGAGTAATTTCTTTCTTGAACGGAACCTTTGACTTTGGTTTTTCTGGTGCCTTGGTCTTGATTGGTGATTTGCTCATTTGCCCTTCTGATTTCGATGTTGATGCAGAGACCCTTTTAGCCACAGGGGCCTTCTGCGGTTTTGCCGTGATCCCCTGTTTCTTTGAGGAACTGGTTGGTTTTTTAGACTTATCATTAGTCTTTGGCATAAGAAGCAAGTATACAGTTTTTTCATTTAAAGTCAATAATTTTGTGATATCAAGTAAATCAAGTAGTTAGTTCATTTTATCGGGTATTTTTCAGGCAGATTTGAAGGAGCCGGGTTTCTCAATCTATCCGATTGACAGGGGTTCGGAATATACTATAAAATAATGAACCTCACCGCGGCAAGCAAGCAATCGCACAGACCTCAGCGCCGGAAAGTCCAGATGCAGGCCTTGCGGAGTCGAACCCCTGCGATGGATGAATATGCATAGCGAGCGCATCCCCCGCGGATTCCGCGGGAAGTTTCAAATCTTTTTATTTTATAAGAGGTTACAGCGTTTTGATTAATTCCTCCAAATACGACGTTATCGTCATAGGCGCGGGGCATGCCGGGTGCGAGGCGGCCCTTGCGGCCTCCAGGATGGGGCGTTCTACCCTGGTGATCACGATTAACTTGGATACCATCGGCCAGATGTCGTGCAACCCGGCTATCGGCGGGATCGCCAAGGGCCACCTTGTAAAGGAAATAGACGCGCTTGGCGGCGAAATGGCCAAGGCTATCGATGAAACAGCCATACAGTTCAGAACCTTGAATGACAGCAAGGGCCCGGCTGTCAGGGCAACAAGGGCACAGGCGGATAGAACCCTGTACAAGCTCAGGATGAAGTCCGCCCTGGAGAAGACGGACGGACTACATTTAAGACAGGGGCTTGTAGAAGACCTTGTAGTAGAGGGCGGCAGGATAGAAGGCGTTCGGCTCAAGACCGGAGAGGTATTTGGCGCAAAAGCGGTAATAATGACCACAGGCACATTCCTTAAAGGGCTTATCCATATAGGCCTTGTCAATTACCCAGGAGGCAGGGCCGGGGACAGCGTAAGCGTTGGCCTCTCGGATAGCTTAAAGGCGCTCGGCTTTACAATGGGCCGCTTAAAGACAGGCACATGCCCGAGGATCGACGCAAGGACGATCGATTTTTCAAAGGTGGTGGTTCAGGAGCTTCAAAAGACGGACGAGGTAAAACCATTCTCGTTTACATCACCCCCCATATCGAGGCCCCAGTTACCCTGCCATTTGACTTACACGAATGAAGAGACCCATAGGGTAATAAGAGAAAACCTTGACCGATCGCCCCTTTATAGCGGCGTTATCGAGGGTACCGGGCCGAGGTATTGCCCCTCTATAGAGGATAAGATAATAAAATTCCCGCAAAGGGTACGCCATCAGATATTCCTTGAGCCGGAAGGCTTTGATACGAATGAAGTTTATCCTAACGGCCTTTCCACCTCGCTGCCGATAGATATCCAGAACAAATTCCTTAGAACTATCAAGGGGTTAGAGGATGTAGAGATACTCCGCCCCGGGTATGCCATAGAATACGACTATGTAGAGCCGACTGAGCTTAAGTTAAACCTTGAGACAAAGAGGATCAATGGGCTTTTCCTTGCCGGCCAGATAAACGGTACTTCCGGATACGAAGAGGCCGCCGCACAGGGGCTGATGGCGGGGATAAACGCCGCATTAATGATAAAGGGCGAGGCGCCGCTAATCCTTAAGAGGAGTGAGGCGTACATCGGCGTGATGATAGACGACCTTGTCACAAAAGGGACGAGAGAGCCTTACAGGATGTTTACCTCAAGGGCCGAGTACAGGCTCATTCTAAGGGAGGATAACGCCGAATTCAGGCTCAGGGAATTGGGTTTTGAAGCCGGTCTTGTCAAAGATGATGTCTACAGCTCATTTCTACAAAGAAAGCGGCTTATGGAAGAGGAGATGAGGTTTTTGGAGAATACAAAGATAAACCCTACCTCAGAGGTGAATATTGCCCTGGCCGCCCTGGATAACATTGAGCTGAAGAAATCAATGTCTCTGAAAGAGCTGCTGAGGAGGCAGGGGATGGATCTCCGCTCCCTGTACGGTCTGATAGGCAGGCCTTTTACCGTCAGACCCGAGATAGCCGAGGCCATTGAGATTGAGACAAAGTATGAAGGATATATAAAGAGGCAGTCTGAGGAGACCGGCAGGTTCAAGCGCATCGAGGGTATAAGGATACCGGTAAGCCTGGTATTTGAAGATGTGTCCGGGCTTTCGACCGAGATCAGGGAGAAGCTTAATAAGACCCGTCCGGAGTCTATAGGCCAGGCCTCAAGGATTTCAGGCGTAACACCGGCCGCTATTTCGATGCTTATGGTGCATCTTAAAAAAACAGGGGCTTATAAATAGATGTTCCACGTGGAACAAGGCATTTGAATGGATGAAAAAGACTTAAAAGCCCTCCTTAAAAGCGGGGGAGAGAAACTTGGGGTCGATATCTCCGAAGATTCGCTCTCGAAGTTTATAATCTATCTTAAAGAACTTAAGGTCTGGAATAAGAAGATAAACCTTACGGCTATTGATGAGGAGAGGGAGATTATAATAAGGCACTTTCTCGACTCTCTCACGCCGTATATGTTCCTTAAAGGCACAAAGCGGCTCCTTGATATCGGGGCTGGCGGCGGGTTTCCGGGGATACCACTGAAGATAGTAGACCCCGCTATACATGTCCATCTGCTCGATTCGGTCGCCAAGAAGGTTGTTTTCATGAAGCACGTAATAAGAACCCTTGGCCTTAAGGGGATCGAAGCCGAGGCCGCAAGGGCTGAGGATAGAGATACCATAGGTAGGCTAAGGGGCGGATTTGACGGGGTGACTTCAAGGGCCTTTGCCGAGCTTAAGGCCTTTGTGGAGATGAGTTTGCCTTATCTCGCGCCTGGCGGGCGCATTTTTGCCATAAAGGGGCCTTCTGTCACGGAAGAACTTGCAGAAGTAGAGGGCATGAAGGGGATAAGAGCGCTCGAAGTCCATGAAATCCCGGTTCCATTCTCAGATCGAAAGACGACGATAGTCGTACTCACCAGGGTTTAGATGTTCCACGTGGAACATCTCTATTTTTCTCTTGCATCAGTTCTATATCTGTTTTAAACTTTCCGGGTTCCTAATGGGAGAAAGTTTATGGGAAGGATAATCTCGATAGCAAATCAGAAGGGTGGGGTAGGTAAGACCACTACCGCCGTAAACCTTGCCGCGTCATTTGCCGTAGCTGAGAAAAAGGTGCTCCTTATAGACTTCGACCCGCAGGGAAACGCCACAAGCGGTTTAGGCGTTGACAAGCATGGTACGAACGGCATCTATCACGCGATGATAGGGCAGGCAGACTTAAGATCGATCCTTTTAAATACAGAGCTCAGGTTCCTTAAGCTGATCCCGTCGTCCAGAGACCTTACAGGCGCCGAGTTAGAGCTTATAGACGCCCCAAACAGGGAGTACAGGCTTAAAGAGTGTCTAAACTCAATCAAAGAACATTTCGACTACATATTTATAGACTGCCCACCCTCCCTTAGTTTGTTGACTGTAAATGCGCTTGTAGCGTCCGATTCAGTCCTTATACCCCTCCAGTGCGAGTATTACGCGCTGGAAGGCATCGCTGAGATCATGAGGACTATAGAGCTTATAAAGGCCAAGCTCAATACGGGACTTGATATCGAGGGCATACTTCTTACAATGTTCGACTCAAGGAATAACCTTGCCCATCAAGTCGAAGAGGATATAAGAAAGCATTTTGGCAACAAGGCATTCAAAACCATGATTCCGAGGAACGTACGGCTCTCAGAGAGCCCATCCTTTGGCAAGCCTGTAATACTTTATGATGTCCACTCAAGGGGCGCCTTAAGCTACATGGAGCTCGCCAAGGAGATCATCAGCGGCGGGCGCTCCTAATAAATGCAAGTAAATTCAAATACTTACAATCTAACCAGAGGGGCCGATTTATGCTGAACAAGAAAAAGGTCTTGGGAAGGGGTCTTGGCGCGCTTATAGGAGAGGCCCAAAGCCAATCTCCTCAACAATCGGGTGGGGCGAAGGAGAAGTTCCGTTTATGCCCCATAATGGACATAAGCCCGAACCACTCCCAGCCAAGAAAGAGGTTTGACGAGGCCGCGCTGCTGGAACTATCTGATTCTATTAAGGAAAAAGGCATAATAGAGCCCCTGATAGTCAGGCGGACTTCCGCCGGGTATGAGCTCATAGCCGGGGAGCGCAGATGGCGCGCCTCCAGGATGGCGGGGCTGAGTGAAGTGCCGATCGTTATAATAGACGCGACAGATGAAGAAAGTCTCGAATTAGCTATAATAGAGAATATCCAGAGAGAGGATTTAAACGCCATAGAAGAGGCAGAGGCGTACAAGAGCCTTACGAACTTCGGGCTCTCTCAGGATGAGGTCGCCAAAAGGGTCGGCAAAGAGAGGGCGACGGTAGCAAATTATTTAAGGCTCCTTAAGCTCCCGATCGAGATAAGAGACGAGATCATAAAAGGGACTGTCTCCATGGGGCACGCAAAGGCGCTCCTTTCAATCGAGAGCCATAGCGCGCAGGTCGAGGCTTGCAGGGCTATAATCAGCCATGGGCTTTCGGTGAGAGAGGCTGAGGCGCTTGTAAATAAAGGGCCGGACAAGGCAATAAAACCCTCGAAGAAGACGACGCAATCTTCACCGCTTGAAGATGAGCTGCGCTCCATTTTCGGCACAAAGGTAGCCCTCAAGGATAAGCGGGGCAGGGGAAAGGTCGAGATAAATTATTACTCAGCCGATGAGCGGGAAAGGGTACTGGAGCTTTTGCGCTCAATCGCCGGCTAAATTCTTTTAACCGGACAAGGAGGGACTGTGTTCGGAAAGGACGATAAGAAAAAGCAGAGCCAGGTCATGGGATTTATCGGCAAAGGCATGTCGATAGAAGGCAGGCTTATCTTTGAGGATACCGTGAGGATTGACGGGAACTTCAAAGGAGATATCTCTACCCCCGGCACTCTTATCGTAGGCGAGGGCGGCTACATCGAGGGCCGCATCAAGGCCGGGCGCGCCCTCGTTACCGGCGAGATAAGAGGGACGCTTGAAGCCGCCACAAGGGTCGAATTAAAATCTCCATGTAGGCTCTTCGGCGAGATAAGGACCCCGAACCTCATCATAGGCGAGGGGGTTATATTCGACGGCAACTGCGTTATGATGAATAGAGACCGCTCACAGACGGAAAGCATGAGTTACACTACAATCAGTTCAGACGAAACCCCGATCCAACAAAAACTTCCCGTATAGAGGTGAAATGGAAAAGGGAAAAAAGATATGGATGGACGGCGAGCTTGTTGATTGGGACAAGGCCAATATCCATATACTCACCCATACTCTCCATTACGGGCTCGGAGCGTTTGAAGGAATACGCTGCTACAGAGCTGACAGGGGCAGCGCGATATTCAGGCTCTCAGACCACATCGACAGATTCTTCGCCTCAGCCCTTATAGGCCTCATAGAGATCCCTTTCTCAAAAGAAGAAATAACAAGCGCGGTAATCGGCACCGTAAAAGCGAACAGCCTTGAAGAGGGTTATATAAGGCCGCTCGTGTATCTCGGCGCGGGCACGATGGGGATACTCCCGAAGAGCAATCCCGTAAGGGTGGCGATAGCCGCATGGGCATGGGGCGCGTACCTGGGCGAAGAGGGCATTAAGAACGGGATCAGGTTAAAGATATCCTCTTTCAGCAGGAATCACGTAAACAGCTCGATGACGAAGGCAAAGTTCACCGGCAATTATGTGAACTCGATACTGGCCAAAAGGGAGGCCGTGGCAGAAGGGTTTGACGAGGCCCTGCTCCTTGACACGGAAGGCTACGTCGCGGAAGGGAGCGGAGAAAATATTTTCATGGTGAAAGACGGCGTATTAAAAACAACCCCGCTTACATCCGTTCTTAACGGCATCACGCGGGATTCGTGCATAAGGATAGCGAAGGACAAGGGGATAGAAATAAAGGAAGAGAGGTTCACGAGGGACGAGCTTTATACCGCCGATGAGGCGTTCCTTACAGGCACAGCCGCGGAGATAACGCCGATACGCGAAGTGGATCTAAGGAAGATCGGAAGAGGAACGCCCGGTCCGGTCACCAGGGAAATACAGAATATATTTTTCAATGCCGTCCACGGGAGAAATAAAGATTACGAATGCTGGCTTGCTTATATTTGACTCGGATAAAAGCTACCCCTATATTTTTTTTTGTTTTCTTTCAGCTCTGATTCCCCGCGGCTCTTCCGGCGTTCTTGTAAAAGGCAGTTTTGCGCACTCAGGCTCATTTGCCCTTTTAACCGGCTTCCTGTATATGAGATAATGTAACGATAACTTCCCTTCCGCTGGAAATTATGAAAACAAGGTTAAAAGAAGAGTCGGTAATACTTGTAAGCGTCGTTAAATGGATCGTGCTCGCTACGATAGTCGGCATTATCGTAGGCCTGTCAACTACAATGTTCGTAAGCTCCCTCAATTGGGGCGCTGTGCTTGTCAATCAATATCCGCTGTATTTCCTCCTGATGCCCGCCGGATTTCTCCTAAGCGCGATCATAATCAAATACATCTTTCCGGCGGCTGAAGGCCACGGCGGCAACAGCGTCATAGAGGCGATACACAAGCGTTCAGGTAAGATACAGGCCATAGCCGTGCCTGTAGAGTTCTTAAGGACTTTCGTAACGCTTACATCCGGCGGGTCCGCCGGAAAAGAAGGGCCGAGCGCGCAGATAGGAGCGGGGCTCGCCTCAATATTCGCTGACTTTTTGAGGTTCGAAGGGGCTGACAGGAGAAAGCTCGTAATTTGCGGGATAAGCGGCGGTTTTGCGTCAGTCTTCGGGACTCCTCTTGCCGGCGCGATATTCGGCATGGAGGTGCTCCTTGTCGGCTCGATCAGGTATGATGTGCTCCTTCCGTCATTTGTGGCGGGGATAATAAGCTATCAGGTATCTTCCTGGCTCGGGCTGACCTACTTCTATCATCCGATCACGTTTGTGCCGGTCTTCAGCGAAGCTTTTTTCGTAAAAGTGATAATAGCGGGTGTCTTCTTCGGGATCGCGTCTTTTATTTTCGTCGAGGTATTGAGGCTGGGTAAAAAGGTCTCATCGAATTTAAAGATCCCGCTGGAGCTTAAGGCGGTACTCGGCGGCCTCTTGCTTGTTGGCATCACCTACGCGGCCGGGAGGGAGTACCTCGGCCTCGGCCTTGACACTATCCAGGCCGCGCTTGAGGGGAAGGATGTCCCCTGGCACGCGTTTCTTTTAAAGTCGGTTTTTACGAGCGTAACCCTGAGCTTCGGCGGGCACGGCGGAATCGGAACGCCGATTTTTTATGTAGGCGCTACGGCCGGTTCGCTCTTAAGTAAAATCATAAATGTAGACCCGGCGATGCTTTCGGCGATAGGGTTCGTGAGCCTCCTAGCCGGCGCGGCAAATACGCCGATAGCCGCGAGCATCATGGCTATTGAGCTCTTCGGGCCTGAGATCGCGCCTTATGCCGCGGTCTCTTGCGTCATAAGTTTTGTCATTACCGGACACAGGTCCGCTTACCCTTCCCAGATACTGGCCGTAAAGAAATCATCATCTCTTGACGTAAGCCTCGGAGACGAGCTTGGAAATCTAAACCCCGAATACCGGCAGAGGGAAAAGAGCCTGCTTGGCGCCGTACGTCATTTATGGGAGCTTACCGGAAAAGTAAAGAATAAGAAATGAAAGCGTTGGCAGACAGGATAAAAAGAGGAGATATCTCCTGGCCGAGGGACAGGGACGAGTTAAGGGGTATCCAGGAACTATTAAGCTCTGTGATAAGGACGTATGCGCCTGACAGGATTCCCGACCGTATAGCCGGGGTTGACGCGGCCTTTTTTGATGATAGGATTATAAGTACGGCGTGTCTTTATTCATACCCTGAACTTACCCTCCTGGAGGAAAATTACGCGATAAGAAAAGTGGAGTTTCCCTATATACCGGGTCTCCTCTCGTTTCGCGAAGGCCCGGCTGTTATGGAGGTTATAGAGGGCTTAAAGGCAAGGCCTCAACTGGTCATATTTGACGGGCAGGGGGTAGCACACCCCAGGGGCCTTGGCATAGCGTCTTTCGTTGGAGCGCTCCTTGACATCCCCACCATAGGCTCGGCCAAGACAAAACTCGTCGGAGATTACAAAGAGCCTGGCAAAAAAAGGGGGAGCTGGTCGCCTTTAAAATACAAAAACAGGATAGTGGGGGCGGTCTTAAGGACAAAGGACGATACTAAGCCGCTATTCATTTCCCCCGGACACTTGATCGATATCGAAAGTTCCGTAGAGATAGCGCTCGGCTCCACGAAAGGGTTCAGGCTTACAGAGCCAGTCAGGAGAGCCGATATTCTTTCGAAGGAAATTAAAAGGGGTATCCGGGAAATCTAAGGGGAGAAAAACGCATGGCCAATGTCATGCTTCTTATAGATGACGGATTCGAGGTCGCGGAGGTACTCTATCCTTACTACAGGATGCAGGAGGCCGGCTACGCAGTCTCGGTGGTCGGGCCCGGTCCTGGAATTTACCATAGTAAACACGGCTATCCCTTTGAGGCGGACAAGAGCCCTTCGGAGGTCAGGGCGGAAGACTTCAAGGCTATTATAATACCCGGGGGATACGCGCCGGATAAGATGAGGACAAAGCCCCGGATGGTTGAGCTTCTGAGGGAAGGCATAGAGAAGGGTCTGCTAATCGGCTCGATCTGCCACGGCGCCCAGATGCTTATAGAGGCGGGGGCCCTTAAGGGGAAAAAGGCCACCTGTTACGTTTCGGTCAAGACAGACATTATGAACGCCGGGGCGATGTATGTCGATACTTCTGTTGTGACCGACGGAAGGCTGGTGACGTCGCGCCATCCGGGAGACCTCCCGGATTTTTGCAGGACCTTGCTGGAAATGCTCGCAAAGTAAACTTCAGGCCTTTATGATCAATGCGAATGAAGTCCGTTTTCTAAAATCGAGGCGGGCGGCGCGGGCTTTCCTATCAGATAACCCTGCGCGAAATCAACCCCCAATTCCCTCAACAGGTTCAGGGTCTCTTCCTTTTCGACGAACTCGGCGATAGCTTTTATCTTTAGCCCTTTGGCGACGTCTGTCATGGCTTTTACGAAGACCCTGTCATTCTGGCTCTCGTGGAGTTTTTTTATGAAAGATCCGTCTATCTTGATATAGTCTACCTGCATCTCCCTTAAATAAGTGAAGGAAGTAAACCCTACCCCGAAGTCGTCCAGGGCGAAATGACAGCCAAGTGATTTAAGCGATTTTATAAATTTAACGGCCCTGTCGAGGTCGCCTATCGCGGCTGTTTCTGTAATCTCGAAAATGAGCTTGTCCGGGTCGGCCCCGGTCTCTTTTACCTTGGATTGCAGATATAAAAGGAGGTCCTCGTCCCCAAGGTCTTTACCCGAAAGGTTCATCCCAAAAGAGACGCTTCTGCCCTGCTTCATCAAGCTTGCCTGAAGCAGCATGGCCTTCTCTATAATCATCCTGTCGATCGAGCCGATAATGCCAAACCGCTCGGCGATGTCAATAAACGCGCCGGGAAGCAGCACGCTCCCGTCCGCGTCCATAAGTCTGGCGAGGGCCTCGTAATGATGGACTGCGTTGTCCTTCAGATCGAGTATCGGCTGGAACCACGGGACAAAACGGCCTTCTTTCAGGGCCTTTAATATCCTTTCCTTCCAGGCGAGCCTCGAGTGCATCTTCTCCAAATCCTGGTCAGCTGGCCGGTAGATGTGAGTTCTGTTCCTGCCAAGCTCCTTTGCCCGGTACATCGCGGCATCGGCACGCGTGAAGAGTTCCCTGGCGTCATTGCCGTGCTCCGGGTAGAGCACCACGCCTGTGCTGATCGTAATCGCGGCAGGGGCCTCAGGGAACCTGAACTCCTCGATCTCCTTCCTTAAAGACTCGGCTATTCCGTTAGCGGCTTTTTCCTCAACCCTCGGGAGGAAAACAGCGAACTCGTCCCCGCTTAGACGCCCTATCAATGGCCTTTTTTCAAAGAGTGAAGGGTTGCCTTCATAAAGCCTGTTTATCGCAGACTCAAGCACCCTGCCTACCCTGCGTAGAAACTCGTCCCCAATCCCGTGGCCGTATGTGTCATTCAAGAATTTGAACTCGTCCATGTCTATCAGAAAAAAGGCGCCCTTGTCGCCGGAGGTCTGCGCGTAAAAGATCCAGTCGTCCAGAAGTTCTATGAGCCGCGAGCGGTTCATAAGGCCTGTAAGCTCGTCGTGATGGGCGAGATAATTTATCCTCTCCTCGGACATCATTTTTTCTGTAGTATCCTCTTGTACGGCAAGGAAGTGTGTTATCTGGCCCTTTTCATCCTTTATCGGTGATATGACCGAGTTGCACCAGTAATATCCGCCGGTCTTCTTCTTGTTCTTATAGACGCTTCTCCAGGTCTTGCCGGAACTGATAGTATTCCAGAGGTCTTCATATTTCTCGTTGGATACTTCGCCTGAAGAGAGTATCCTGGGTGTCTGCCCTATGGCTTCGTCTTTTGAATACCCTGTAACCTGCTCGAACATGGGGTTCACATATTCAATTGTGCCTTTAAAGTTAGTTATGAAGACAATATTGACGCTTTGTTCCATAGCCATCGAGAGCTTCTTGAATTCGAAGACGGTCTTTTTGAGGTCGGTAACGTCGCGCCCATAAAGGTTAACATAGCCAGCCCCCTTTACAGGGGTCAGGATCAGAGAGAATGTTTTACCGCCGTGGCTTACCTCTATATCATGGCTCTCATTGGACTCGTATACCTGACGGACTATTTTGATATATTCTTCGGGCAGCTTTGAGTTTACCTCCGAGCCGAGCTCTTCGAGTATCGGCTGGCTTGCGGAATTCGCATAGAGGAGCGTGCCGTTATCAGAGACACGAAGCACGGGATTCGGGTTTTCGGAGGGGAACCTGGCGATCGACTCGATAGCCTGCTCGGTCTTTTTTTGTTCAGTTATATCCTGCACTGTGCCGGCCATATGGACAGGGATGCCGATCTGGTTATAATTTATATTCGCCTGTTCATGGACAATCCGCTCGGAGCCGTCAGGGAGAAGGATTTTGTGCTCGATATTATAGGGTATTTTTTCATTAAGGGCCTTTAAAACCGAATCCTTTACAAATTCGCGGTCATCGGGGTGAACGGCATTGATGAAGGCCTCGTAAGTCGCTCCGAATTCCTGCGGGGTAAGCCCGAAAATACGGTATATCTCATCCGACCAATGCAGATTATTGTTTGCGATGTCCCAATCCCAGGAACCGACATGGGCGATATGCTGCGCCCTCTTAAGCCGCTCCTCGCTTGTTTTTAAGGCCTCTTCGGCTATCTTGCGCTCGGTAATATCGCGTATGATAGCAAGGAACGTGTATCTGCCGTCAATCTTTACGGCAGACATCGTAATGCAAAGGGGGAACTCGGACCCGTCTTTTCGGAGCCCCTTGTGTTCCATTGATCTCCCGGCCAGGGGAGAATGACCCCTTCCCATGACGTTGTTGATCGCCTTGTGATGACGTTCACGGTATCTCTCCGGCATTAAGATCTCAACGTTCCTGCCCAAGACCTCACTGGCTTTATAGCCGAAAATCTTCTCGGCCATAATGTTAAAGCCAAATATTGTCTCGTCCTGATTTATCGTGATGATGGCATCGCTTGCTGTCTGAAGAAGAGCGCGGTAGAGCGTCTCCCCATAGGGGTAAGGAGGTGTGATCGTATTTAATCTGTCTAAAGGTTCAGTCATTGAGATATGGGTTTAATGAGAAGCACAGGGGATCAGAGTCAAGCTGGATAGCTTACAAATGAAATATAACATGAACAGGAATGTACTATTTCCTGTTCATGTTATATCTATTGAGGAAAAAAATCAACATAATAGAAGTGCGATACGCTGAAATACCGGTCAACCGGCGCCGCTATACAGGGTAAAAAGAAAAGTCCCAGCAGCTTTGCTCTGGGACTCCCTTTAGTTCCCGCTCTACTTTGTTGGAGGGGAAATTTTTGACGCCCCCGTAGAATCTACGGAGGGTTCATTTTTATCTGTCTCTCTGCTTTGGCCTCTTACCCGCCTCAAGGACTTTCTTCCTGAGCCTTATGGACTGGGGTGTCACCTCCACAAGCTCGTCGTCCTTTATGAACTCAAGGGCCTGTTCGAGGTTAAAGATGTTTGGCGGGAAAAGCAGCATCGTGTCATCTGAACCTGAGGCGCGCATATTGGTAAGTTTTTTCTCTTTGATCGCGTTCACGTCCATATCATTTTCGCGGGCGTTCTCGCCTATCAGCATGCCCTCATAAACAGCCGTATTTTCCTTTACGTGCAGCGTGCCGCGGGGCTGTATGTGGAAAAGGGCGTAGACGGTGGTAACGCCCGTCCTGTCGGCCACAAGCGCTCCGGTCTGCCTTTTGGATATAGGCCCGCACCAGGGCTCATATCCGTCAAAAATATGGTTGAGAAGGCCGGTGCCCCTTGTGTCGGTCAAGAACTGTGACCTGAAACCGATCAAGCCCCTTGAAGGTATCCTGAACTCAAGCCTTACCCTTCCATGCCCGTTATTGAGCATCTTGAGCATCTTGCCTTTGCGCATACCGACCTGCTGCGTGACAACGCCTATGAAATCTTCAGGGATATCTATGACGAGATTTTCCATAGGCTCATGGAGCGAGCCGTTAATGGTTTTTGTGATGGTCTCGGGCATGGAGACGGAGAGCTCATAGCCCTCTCTCCTCATCATCTCTATAAGGATAGCCAGCTGCAGCTCACCCCTGCCCATGACCTTGAACTGGTCGGCCTTCTCAAAATCGACCCTGATGGAAACGTTATAGAGGAGCTCTTTTTCCAGACGCTCCCTTAGATTTCTCGACGTGACGTACTTTCCTTCCTTTCCGGCAAATGGCGAACTGTTGGGGGAGAAGACCATTGAGATAGTCGGCTCGTCGACCTTTATCCTCGGAAGGGCTTTGGGGTTCTCGGCATCGGTGATCGTATCGCCTATGCTTATGCCTTCAAGGCCGGCGAGGGCTACGATATCACCGGCGTAAGCCTCCTTCGCGTCCACACGCTCAAGGCCCTGAAAAACATACTGCGCGGTAACCTTTGTCTTTATGATCTTGTTTTCGTGGTTTACAAACGCGACATTGTCGCCGTATTTGATAGTACCGGCGAAGATCCTTCCGATAGCCAATCTGCCGACATAGTCGTTGTAATCGATATTTGTCACGAGCACCTGAAGTACTTCTTTTGGATCGCCCTGCGGAGGAGGGATCGTCTCTATGATCTTCTCAAAAAGAGGTTTTAAATCCTGTGAATCCTCTTCCAGCTTCATGGTTGCGGTGCCTTTTCTGGCATTGGTGTATATGATCGGGAAATCCAGCTGGTCTTCCGTGGCGTCAAGGTCTATAAAGAGGTCGTAAACCTCGTTCAAGACCTCTTTTATCCTTGCGTCAGGCCGGTCTATCTTGTTTATGATAAGGAGCGGCGTAAGTTCCAGTTCAAGCGCCTTTTTTAAAACAAAGCGGGTCTGGGGAAGAGGGCCCTCGGATGCGTCCACGAGCAAGAGGACCCCGTCTACCATCTTTAATGTACGCTCGACCTCGCCGCCGAAGTCCGCATGTCCAGGGGTATCGACAATGTTTATTTTTACGGCGTTATACTCCACGGCTGTGTTCTTTGCCAGGATCGTAATACCGCGTTCCCTCTCAAGGTCGTTACTATCCATTACGCGCTCTATAATCTTTTCGTTGGAGCGGAAGATGCCTGCCTGCTTGAGCATCGCGTCAACCAAGGTGGTTTTGCCGTGGTCGACATGCGCGATGATCGCTATGTTCCTGATATTCCTTGCTTCCATAAGACCTCACTTTTTTTGACTGATTCCCAAAATAGAATCTGACATTATAAAATACTTTGTAGCAATGGTAAAGACTTTTTATTTTCTCTTCGGGCAATACCCCTGAGCTTACCGCGCCTGTACTGAAAGAATCCCCGGGGGTTAAGGCCGTTGTTCTTTAAAAAATACCAGGGGTATTGCGTAGCGAGCATAAAGGAGGCGAACGATCGGGCTTCAGTTCTATTGCAGGGAGAGAGTCGACAGCGAGCGGAGCCAATACCCCGAAAGTGCGCGGCAGCGCGCAAACAGGCCTTTTCGTTACAGGACGGCTTTCAGCCCCTGAGCTTCCGCGGGGAGGTTCATTTTTAAATGTACAATATCATGATAAGGAGCAGTCAAGAGGGGTGCTTAGGGATATTGCTATTAAAGAAGGGATGACAGGCGGTCTTCACATCCCGGCTTTTAGGTCTGGTAATATGGCGTGTCAGGCGAGCCGGTGAAGCGGCTTTTTTACGCTCCAAGGGGCCGTTTGTGTTTTGCTATTTTTTGAACATCTTATGGCAATTGACGCACCCATCAAGGAGTTTTTTTGTGACCATAGTCATGCCTCTCTGGTCGTTTTTTAACGCGGCGGCTGCCAGGGATTCGAGGTTTCCGTGGAACTCTTTGTCTAATTTTTCGAATTTTCCAAGCTTATCGGAGTTTTTGGGCGGTTTTACCGTACCCGAATGGAGGGCCTCTTCCGTTTTTTCCATGGAGCCGTGAAGGGATTCTATCGCCGTATGCACCCTGTGATTGTCGCCGAGCGCGACACCCGAAACTATTTCCCGGAAGGCCCCGTCTAAAATCCTCATCTCCTCTATTAAAGGGTTTCCGCCATTTGAGGTTTCCGAGGCCCTGGACTGAGCTGTATGGTGGTGGTCAGCGCCGTTCGCCGGAATGATCATTAAATAGATTGCGACAGCCGTAAGGCCGATCAGTTTAATAATTCTCATGGCAAAACCTCCTTGGGACGTTGAAACATTATATCCCTGGCATAGCAGGATAGTATGACTTATATCAGGGCAGTATCTGGTTTTTGAATATGCATAGCAAGCGCATTCCCCGCGCTTGCCCTAGGGAGCTTAAATACCTAATAAAGGATTAGCGGGGCGAGGGTGAGTCCGGCCAGCTTAAATACATCTCAAGTCTGTCCGCCTATTTATTTCTTAAGCCTTTTAGCTATCTTCTCACCTTCAGCGAGCTGCTCCATGAGTACCGCCTTCATAAGCGCGCACGCTTCGGTGATCTTTTGGTTATGAATGCTATAGTATATGTTCACCCCGTCGCGTCTGGCGGTCACGACCTTTCTTTGGCGGAGCACCGCCAGGTGCTGGGAGACATTGGCCTTGGTAATCCCGAGCCTTTCCACGAGGTCCCCCACGGAAAGCTCCCCGTCCTTAAGAGAGGCTATTATCTCAAGCCTCTTAGGGTTAGCCAG
>JACRET010000056.1 GCA_016218105.1 Deltaproteobacteria bacterium | reverse complement strand
GGCGGTTCATTTTGTTTTCATTACGAATACGCCGTCCCAGTCTTCCGGAAGTTCCGAGGCGCGAAGCAATGGAATCCTTGCTAAAAATATCTTGGATGGGCCGTCTGCCGGCCTCAGTTCAAGCGTATTCCTGAAGTATTCCTCGGCCATGGACCAGGCCTTTGCCCTGTATGCCTTGAGACCGGCCTCGAACACCTCGATCGTTTCCTTCAGGTCCCCGCCTTCTTTCAGATCTCCCATAAGCTCATAGATCCTTATCGGGAGGTTTTTCCCCTTTACCTTCACCAGATCCAGCTCCCTGAAGGTGAATTCCCCTTTCGCGCTGTCATAGGTGGGTTCTGCCACTATTATGTTGGTGCCGTATTCCTTGTTCAAGCCCTCAAGGCGCGAGCCGAGGTTCACGACATCCCCCATTACGGTATAGTCGAACCTGGTGGATGAGCCCATGTTTCCGACTACGGCCTTACCCGTTGAGAGCCCCATACCCGCCATGAGCCTGGGTATCCCTTCCTTGTCCCAAAACTTCTGCAGCTCATTAAGCTTTCTTATCATCTCGATAGAAGCCCTGCAGGCCCTTACCGCATGATCTGGTTGTTCAAGAGGGGCCCCCCAGAAGGCCATAATCGCGTCCCCCATGTATTTATCGACAGTGCCTCCGTTTTGGAGCACTATGTCCGTCATCGGCGTAAGATAATCGTTCATGAGCTTGACGAGCACCTGCGGCTTGAGCTTCTCGGTAATCGTCGTAAATCCTCTCACGTCGGAGAAAAATACGGTAAGCGTCTTTTCTTCGCCCCCTAAAAACAGGAGTTCCGGCTTCTTTATTATCTCGTTTACTATCGACCTGTCCACGTAATGAGAGAACGCCTCTCTTATCTCGCGTTTCTTTTTCTCCTCGCTCACGAACTGGAATATGGTCGTGGCAGCGGATACGAAGAGGATAGTGAATATCGGATAGCTGTCGGTAAGCCAGATGCTGAAGTGATTAAAGACGTAATCGTTGGCGTAGATGTAAAGCGCGGCGATTGCGCACGCGAATAGAGCGGTATACAGCGCGTGCACTTTAGGTATCACGATGGAGAGGATTACGCCCGGGATAAGGATGGAGAGGAGGTCGAATATGAGTATCCAGTCGGGCCTGTGGATGTAATCTCCCCGCAGTATCGTATCTATGGTATTGGCGAGCACCTCCACACCGGGGAATGTCCCGGCAAAAGGCGTGACCCTCATGTCGTAAACGCCTATCGCCGTCACGCCCACAAGGACGATCTTGCCTTCAAGCGCCTCCGCGGGGACAGCGCCCTCGATGATATCGACAGCCGAGTAATGTTGAAAAGTATACGGCCCGCCTCTGAAATTAATGAGCAGGCGCCCCCTCTCGTCCGTGGGGATCTGCGCCTCTCCCATGCTTATCGAATCAACCCCGTACCCCGCCACGTTCAGCATGAGCGGCGGAGAGTCGATGTACTTCCGTATGGCCTCTATGGAAATATGGGGATAGATCTCGTTACGGTATCTTATCGCGAGATTAGCCCATCTGACGGTCCCGTCGGGATCAGGCGCTATATTGAAATATCCGAAGTTCTCCGCCGCTCCGGCTATTACGGGGATATTCTCGGTAACGCCTGACGCCTGCAGCAACTCGTAATGCTCGTCCTCATCGCTCAGCTGCCTTACCGTGGCGAACCTCGACGGTATCATATAATCGCGTTCATCTTTTCCTTCAGCCTGATATCCTTCCTCTCCGGTATAAAAAAAATAGCCAAGCACGGAGGGCGTTTCATTCAGGGCCTTCGCAAGGATACGGTCGTTGTCGGAGCCGGCCTCAAGGCTGTTCAGCAGTGAATTTAACTTCGGGTCGGCGTCGCCGAGCTTTTTCCTGAGCCCTTTGATAATATGGGAGCCGGAGCTCTCATCAGGCTCTGAAAAGACGATATCGAATGCCATGACCGCCGGACGGTATCCATTCAGCTTTTTTACAAGTTCGGCCATGCTGCTGCGCGGCCACGGCCAGCGGCCGATCCTATCGATGCTCTTTTCATCGACGGCGACGATCACGACCTCTCCCGTAGGCTCTGTTTTGCCTCGCGCCTTGAAGTGGAAGTCATACGCCTTCAGGTCCATTACCTGAAAGAAAGGGATGCCTATGAAATAGATAAGGATTGAAATCGCCGTGGAGATTATGCCGACCTTGAAGCCCGTGGCGAGAGTGAACAGGTTTTTTAAACTTTTCATAATTTAGGGTAGGAGAAATCGGGCCGCGCCCTTACGGGAGAAGGCGCGGCGGTTTTGCTGAAAGGCCTCTGTCCGCCCATGCGGGGGCAAGCCCCACATGGCGCCATGCCACTCAACATCTATCTGGCCGTGCCGGCCCCTGTGCCGGAGAATGCGCCTGACGAGTATGTCCCGGCCGCGGCGCCGGTCATCTGGACGCTTGAGCCGTTCATTGTGCCTGTGCCCGAATACGTCCCGCTGCCGCTTACGGCGGAGAGCCAGTTGCCGCTTGACCACTGCTGTACGGTAAAGGTGCCGCTTATACCGCCGCCTGTCACAGAAACCGCCGTTCCGGTAGAGGGTGTGCTCGCGTATGTGCCGCTAACGGAATCCGTAGCCCACAGCTTCGCGGATGCCCCGCTTGAAAAAGCGAAGAACGCCGTATCCGTCATTGTCACGCTTAGATTGCCGTCGGTTCCGGAAAGGGTGGCCCGCCCGACTTCGACATAAGGTATGTTGAGGCTCTGGAGGGCCGCCTGCCCCGTCGAGGTCTGGGTCATCGCGATGTATTTGTCCGTATCTATCCACGCGCCCATCTGAATGGCTTCCCAGGCGTATGTGGAGGGGTCGTACGTTCCGAAGGTCTTGCCGGCGGTTATCCAGGTGGTCCCGGATTTGTAGCTGGCGCCGTACCCCAATGTCGAGCCTGACAAGGTGTTTGAAGACCATGTGGAGCCTGTGGTTTCGTTGCCGGCTATCAGCATGCCGTCGTCGTATCCGTCGTCATAATAAGAGAGCGACCATGTATCCGACGTGGAGCCTGAATAGCTTCCCTGTCCAAAGGAATACCAGACGCCCCAATTCTGCCCGTCGAGCAGGCTTGACGTGTAAAGCCATGCACCCGGGAGGGCGGATATCGTCCCGCTGCCCAGCGTGCCGCTTATGGTGGCGGAACTGATGCTGGCTGCCGTGTAAGTTTTGATGGATTGATACAGGCCGGACGCGCTCTGGGATACGTCCGCGTCGGCGGCTACCTGTATGGGGAAAAGCGTCCCGTCCATTTCAAGGCCATCTATAGAGCTGTAGGACTCTCCAGACAGGCTGCCTTTAATGATCCCCGCATTGCCCGAAGGGTCTATATATATACCGTAGAGCCCGCCTTCCAAAGCCGAGTTATATTCGTCGCCGCCGGCGAACGCGTAATAAGCTCCGCCGTCGTAAGCCGTGTACGAATCGTCATTGAAGTTGTAGCTGTAGAACCCGCCTGTAGCCCATACGTCCGATGTCTCCGAAGAATAATCCGCAATCAGCTTGAAAGCCGCCGGGTTTGACCCGGTTGACGACCAGATCGAAGAGGTGCCGCCGAGAAGCCCGGTGACATCTTCTCCGCTTATGCTGCTCGCAAATGTAAGGGGGGTCTCGGTGTACGTGCCTGAATCGTAAGCCGTGCCGTCCCATCGATTGCTGCCCAGATCATATGAGCCTGAAAACGTACCGGTGCCCGTCCCCAGGTATGTGGTTGAAAGATAGGTAAAGTTCGATGTCCCTGAGAGTTCGCCGTCTGAGCTGGTTCCGTCCGTCTTGAGCAGCCAGATACCGTCAGACGCGCCTGTTGAGTCATATCCCGTGCCGCCAGAGTATAACTTCCAGGCGGCATCCGGCGCGCTGTTATCAAGGCTGCCGCTCAGATCGAGATACCACCCTCCGGCAGAGCGGCTTGTATTGAGCGCCAGGGCGCCCGAGGCGACGCCGCTGTCAGCTATGCCATCCAGGGTATATCCTCTGGTTCCGTAGAACCATGAATAGCTGGTTATGGACACGTTGCCTTCCGAATCTGTGGCGGTTACGGTAAGGGTATGCGTCCCCTCGGAAAGACCATAAAAAGGCAGTTCCGCGGAATCTGAAAACCCTGTAGCGGCTGAATTATCCAGGCTGTAGGTAAGGCTGGCCGGTTCATTGGAGGATATACTGAAGGACGCGGAAGACGAGCTGTTTGCGCGCGCCGGCGCCGAGAGGATGGTCAGCCGTGGCGACCCCGCCTCCCCCAATAGATCGGGGTTTGATTCCGAGACCGGTATTTCGGGAGAATCTTCGTAGACGGCTTCGCCGCCGAAATCATCCGAAACGGCTGAAGCGTATCTGGCGATGGAGCCGTTGCCGTTATCGTCACCCTCGGACGATTCGCCTTCATCGGAATCGCCGGAAGCGGTTATCTCAAGGGGACTGCTTTCTGTCCCTTCGTAGCCCACGGAGCCGTCTTCGGATTTATTCCCGTCAATCTCAGTATCGGCGGTATGCCGGATAAACTCTATATTAAGGGCTCTCTTGGGGGGGAGCGGAGGAGACGCGGGGTCGGTAACAAAAGTGGCCTGACCCGCTCTCATGTCAACGACCTTGTCCGGGGCGTTTGGATTGTATACAAAACCATAGCCATCCCTGAAAACGACCCCGGTAGACCCTTTCAGATAGAAAACGAAGAGATCCGTTCCCCTGACGCCGGCTATAGCCGTGGGCGTCTTTATATCGAAAGTGGATTCTCCCATCGAAACGGGGATGACGTTTTTCTTGAAATTGGATACTACACCCCTTACCTTGCCCCTGAACAGGTAAAGGGAGCCCTTCTTCCTGCCTCCGTCGGCGTTAAAGAGATACTCGTCTACCTTGATCCTGGTCTCGGGCGCCAGCTTGACGATAGTATTATCCTTGAAGGTAAGCTCGGCCTTTGACCCGGCCTTTGTGCGGATGATATCGCCTATGAAGACCTTGTCCCCCGTCTTCACGGCGGCAGGCGCGACGGAGCCCGCGCGCTGTATGTCCACCTTCCCGTCGAGCTTTGAGAAGAAACCCGCCTCACCGTCGGCGGCGAGGGCGGTCAAAGGCAGGCATATCGCCGCGAAGAAGAAAAAGAGCGCTGCCCATGCGGCTGGAGAAAAAGCGCGGCTGAATTTTATTTTTAATCCGAACCTCTTGTCCATGGCATGACCTCCGGGCTAAAGACCGTGAAGCTTAGAACTTGATTTCAACGCCGATGCTTATTATGTTTCTCGAATAATCATAGACAGGTATGTTTGAATTGCCGTTGATGTAGGAGTACTGTCCTTGCAGCTCGATATCGGCAAAGACAGGGTAGCTTGCCATAGTTGTAAATGTGATCGTCTGGTCTTTCCGTTTCTTGTCGAACACGGTATGGGTTTCCGTAAAGTTCTGCAGGTAGTCCTCCAGGGTTACGTTAAGCTTAAGGGACTCTGTCAAGGCGTAGAATACCCCGAAGCCGATCTTGTTCCCGTAATACCTCCAATTGGCGCCCTCCGTATCCTCGTAATTGAAGTCGTACCTGGCGTTGACGAACCCCTTATTCCCGGCGAGCATATAAAACCAGGATACGCCTGCCCCGTAATCCATGCTGTCCCTGTCTTCATCGGGGCCTATGCCTGCCGTATACCTCAGGAAGTCCTTTAACTGGTACCTGGCTGAGAACTGCGCGAACTGCCTGTCGTTGATCACGAATGAGTATGCTGGGGCCAGGGTAAGGGCCTGAATGTACCTGGAGTTGTTTACAAGCGTATATGTGTAGCTTGAGTAAAGGTTCAGCTGCCCGTTTTTCATATTATATCCAGGCACGAGCGTCAATGAATGGCTCTGCACGTCATGGGTCTCAAGGCTCGCGTGTTTGCTCGCGAACAAGGAGTACTGCGCCCTCAGGTTATACGGCTGGTTGAGCTTGAAGTCATAATCAGCCTTAAAGGCCGCGATCCCCGCGCTGTCCGATTCGTTGGTGATGTCACCGGCGGCCGTCACGTCGCTCGGCTTGAGAAGCACGTTGTCATCGTACTGGTACTGGAGGTTGACATCCAGCTTAAGCGGCCGCTCTTCTTTCTGTTTTTTAGAGATCGCGTCCATGTATTCCCTTGCCGATTCGGCCATATCAGCGTTAGGGTCTTTCGTGGCGAGGTCTTTAAATATCTTTTTGGCCTCATCCAGCTTCCCTTCCTGCAACATGGCTATGCCTATCTGGTAATCGGCCGGCTCCGTAAGCTTCGGATCGAGAGACTTCGCCCGCTCCAGGCTTGCTACGGCTTCCTTGCCCTTCTTCAGCTTGATGTAGGAAAGCCCCTTGAGAAAAGCCGCGCGGGGCGGCTCTATTCCGTTTGCCTCCGCGATCTCGAGCTGGCCCAAGGCCTCTTCTATTTCACCGAGCTGGTAGCAGACCTCCGCGAGCTCGATAACAGCTTCTTTAACGTGCGGATTTAAAGTGACCGCGTCATTGAGGTGAGTTTTGGCCTCCCGGAATTCCTGCCCCTTGACATATGACATCCCGAGGTAGTACGCCGCGATGGAAGAGGACGGGTCTTCGGCCCTGGCCTTTTTAAATTCCTCTATCGCCTCCTCGTAATTGCCTTCTTTGAGTTCGGAAATGCCTTTTTTGACCTGTTCGGATAATTCAACCGGGGCATCTTCGGAATGAACTTCAACAGGGAACAGGAGCAGGAGAGGGGATAACAGCAGTATGCAGAATAAAAGTTTTAAACTTTTCATAGAAATATAACGGACAAATTATTAATTCCTTTTTTAAATGACAATGTCTTTAAGTTCCAAGCATTCTACTCCCAAACAGATTCTTTTTCAATCTTATTCTGTGATATGCCGTTAAGAATTAAAAGACCCGAATAGAGCGCAAACCCCTTGTTTTTAAAAGGTATTTGTAGTAGAATTTGTAGGATGCCCGCTGCCAATAAAAATACAGTAACGGAAGGGTTTATCAGTCCCACAAAAGGGCCTCTGTCATTTGACGGCCTGTTCGCAAATCTCATAAGCTTTATAAGCGAATCTCCAGGCGAGGTTTATAATCTTATTATCGGGACAGATTCATTCCTCAATACGGACACGCTCTTCGTCAGCGCCATAATAATCCACAGGGTCGGCCACGGCGGAAGGTATTATTACAAGAAGATGCAGAGGAGGAAGATCGACAATCTCCGGCAGAGGATATTCTACGAAACAGCCCTGTCTATAGAGCTTGCCGCCGTAGTAAGCTCCAAACTCAATGAGAACGGTTACAAGGAGCTTGGAGTGGAGATACACCTTGATGTCGGCACGAACGGCGACACAAAGGATATAATAAAGGAAGTCGTCGGCATGGTAACCGGCTCCGGTTATGCCGCTGTGACAAAACCCTCATCTTACGGCGCCTCAAAGGTCGCGGACAGGCACTCGAAATAATCCGCCTTGACGCGCAACAAAGCTCCATATAAAATTACCCTGTCAATTTAAAAGCAGTCTTGAAAGGCAAAGGCCTTTTCGAGTTTTCCGCCTGTTCATGGTTTAAAATCCGCGTCCAGCGCCATTAGCGAGGAGAAATGAGCCCTTCCCCGTCCACTTCAAAGATCAAAAGCTTCCTTTCGGGTTTATGCTTTTCGGCCCTTCTCATCACGTCTTCTTTTTTCCTGACAGGGTTTTCAAAGGCCCCACAGGCCGATGAACTGCTGATAGATGATTTTTCCTCTCAATCGGAAGGGTCGCCAAAAGGCTGGAAGGCCCTCGAACTGCCCAGAAAACCAAGGCGTACGGAATATACCGTCCAGAAGGAAGGGGACAACCATTTCCTTAAGGCGGTAAGCTCGGACGGCGCCTCCGCCATATACAAGGAATTCAGCGAGGATCTGAAAGACTACCCGGTACTATCCTGGAGATGGAAGGTCGAAGGTATACTCAAAAAGGGGGACGAGACAAAGAGGTCGGGGGACGATTACGCCGCGAGGGTCTATGTCGCTTTTGAGTACGAGCCCCAGAAGACTTCCTCGTTTGAGAAGTTCAAGCTTAAGGTGATAGAGGCCGTATACGGGATAAAGCCGCCCGGGTTCACCATAAACTATATCTGGGCGAATAAGCTTGAAAAGGAAGGCGCCGTGGAGAACCCGTTTACAAACAGGGTGATGATGGTAGCCGTTGAGAGCGGCGCGGAGCTCGCCGGGCAATGGATACAGGAAGAGAGAAACATCTACGAAGACTATAAAAAATATTTCAAGGACGAGCCGCCAAAGGTCACGGGCATAGTGATAATGACCGATACGGACAACACTAAAGAAAGCGCCGTGGCATATTATGACGATATAAGGTTGAAGAAGAAGCTGAAGTGACTACCGGAGGCAAGATGAACGGTTCCGTGAAACCAGAGATTTCACACGCCGAGAACAGGATCGTAAACGGGGTATTCGTAATAAGCACAAGGCTCAACGACAAGGTGAACGCCATGACCGCCGCATGGGTGCAGAGGGCCTCGTTCGACCCGCCCCTTATCACCATAGCCGTCGGAATCACTCGGTATTCCCACGATATGATAAGAGAGTCCGGCGTATTCGCCGTAAACGTCCTCGGCCCCGATAATATCGCGGCAGGCAAACACTTCGGGTTGAAGACCGGGAAAAAGACCGATAAGTTCGCGGGCATCGAATACGATGCGAAAGTCACCGGCTCGCCGATACTCAAGGAAGCGATCGCCTGGATGGACTGCAAGGTGGTCTCTTATCACAGCGCCGGAGACCATACGATCTTTATCGGCGAGGTTCTCGACGGCGGGGTCTTAAAGGAGGGCGCAAAGCCTCTCGTGTATGACAAGGATGGGTTTTACAAATAAAAACGCGATCGGAGGAGCGTGTAAAATGAATGAATCTGCCGGTATCAAGGCGGAGGTCTGGAATACCCTGGTATCACTGAACCGCGCCTGGACAGTGGGCAAGGCCGAAGACCTTAAAAATTATTTTCACAAAGACATGGTCGCGATAACCGCGACTGACCGGAAACGGCTCGAAGGGAGAGAGGCGTGCGTCTCCGCATGGGCCGCATTCTCGAGCTCCGTAAAGATAAAGAGCTGGAAAGAGAGTGACCCGAAAATAGATGTATACGGCGACACGGCCGTTGTCACATATTACTTCGATATCTCCTTTGAGACGGGAGGGCAGTGCGTAAATATGGGGGGACGC
>JACRET010000055.1 GCA_016218105.1 Deltaproteobacteria bacterium | reverse complement strand
TGCATCTTGAACTTTTTGAGCAGCCTGAACGTTATTTTGAGTTTTTCAGCAGTCTGTAAAGCTAAAAGATACCATCATAAGGCAAATATGTAAATCCCTTTTAGGATGGAAGGATACGAGCGCTGTTTTGATATTGTTTTTCCCGTAAAAGACCCCTGGCGTGCGAGAGAGAGCGCCAAAAGGTCTTTCGTGAGGCGCGGTGCGGGGTGTTGGAACTGGAAAGAGAACAAAAAAAACGGGGAAGTGAATTCCCCGCTTTCACGTAAATTTTTTTATAAGCCGGTTGGAAAACCCGGGCTTTAGGCCTGTGCTGCCATTTTCAGCTCTGGAACCCGGAATGGGTAAGCACCTCGGCCACGTCCCTGCCGCCTTTGGCCTTCGCTACGCCGGCCCTTACCGGGATCGCTATAATGGTGCCGGGCTTTATGTACTTGGCGCTCTTAAGGTTATTGATATAGAGTATCGGGCTTACCGTCGTTCCGTATTTTTTGGCTATCCTGGCGACCGTCTCGCCGCGCCTTACCTTGTGCATCTGAAATGATATCATCTTGGTGGACGGTATCTTGCTCATGTTCACGGCGAACTTCTCGGAGGTTCCCGCCGGGATCTTTACCTGGTAGTTCGGATAATTGGGGGGTGTAAACCACCTTAAAAGCTCCGGGTTAAGCCTTTTTATCTCTTCAACGCTGGTGCCTGCCGCGTCGGCTATAACCCTTAAGTCGGTTGCGCGCGATATGGTAACCTTTTCATAGGGCATGCTTTCATTATAATCGACAGGCTCAAAGCCGTAGCTTTCGGGGTCTTTCGCTATCATTAGTGCCGCGAGATATTTAGGGACATATTCCTTTGTCTCACGCCTGAAAGGCTTTTTCTGGCTGGCAAGGACCCAGAAATCCTCGGAGTTATGTTTTTTTACGGCCCTTGCAACCTTGCCTTCTCCGGCGTTATATCCGGCGGCCGCAAGATACCATGAGCCGAACTGGTCATAGAGGTTCTTGAAGTATTTTGCCGCGGCATACGTGGCCTTCTCGGGGTCCATCCGCTCATCTATCCACCAGTCGACCCTCAGCCCGTATCTCTTGGCCGTGCCGCGTATGAACTGCCACATGCCTACCGCGTTAGCGTGCGACTTTGCCGTGGGGTTCAGTCCGCTTTCGATGAACGCTATATATGAGAGATCTTCCGGCAGCCCGTTCTCGCGGAGTATGGACTGGAGCAAAGTCATGTAATCCTGGCTCCTGCCCCACCATTTTTCAAAATATTTTCTGCCTCTGGTCTGGAAATAGTTGATGAAAGCTTCAACGTTCTTGTTTACGACTATGGGGACATCCGGCACTTCGTTCCCCGCAAAAGCCTCTTCGATATCGGCTTGTGCCGCCGCCATATTGACGCATTTGTCGAAGGCAAGGACCGCTTCTTCATCAAGCGCGTCCGGGACGACGCACGCGGCTATCGCAGGCTCAGCCTGGGTGGAAAGGAAAAACGTGTTGTCTTCCCCGCCGCCGCACATATAGGGATCGTCCTCAGTTAATGCGAATTCCGCTTCATCCAGACTGGGAGAACCTTGAAAACACCCGGCGTTTTCGGTGACTTTAAGGGCCGGCAACGATCCCTGCAGAACGTCCTTGGGCGCGCCCTGGGTCTCCGCAACGGCTGCGGATGATGCGCCCAACAATGTAAGGCAGAAAATAAGCGTTGTTATTTTCCTTTTCATACCGTCCTCTCGTCTTTTCGTGGAGCTTGGTTTAATTGTGCTTCAGGCCCGGAATAGAGCCTGAGAGCTCGAGCTGGTGAAACTTTTCTTTCAGATCTTCGGCAGTTTTCTTTGCGGCCAGCTCTATGCTTTTGCCCGCGTTTGTAAGAGTCCTGGTGTATTCAAGGAAGTGCTGGTTGTTCTTTATCCATTTTTTTGTAAGGCTGTGGCCGTAGGTCTTGATGCCTACGTTGAACAGGTCGAACCGCACGGCCCTCTTCGCTATCTGAGGTATAGAGTAGAACTGTTTTGTCGCCTTCATCGTCTCCGACTGCAATTCGTAGTAGCTCATGAGCTTGGGCTGGTATACTACATGGTGCGCGTCGTATATAGACCAGTCCTTTGTGATTATGCGGCCTTCCTGATCCAGGTCGCGGTAGCATTTGGTGCCTGGAAGGGGCGTAAGTATCAGGAACTGAACTGAATCGAGGTCGTTTTTCTTGGCGAACCTTACGGTCTCGTGTATCGTATCGGTTGTGTCGAGGTCAGAGCCGAATACGAACATTCCGTGTATCCTGATCCCCTTCTTATGGAGCGCCTTTATGCAGTTCGTTATGTCTTCTACCGACTGCTTTTTATTATACGCCTCAAGTGTCTTCGGATTTATTGACTCAAGGCCGATATAAACGGTATGGCAGCCTGACTTTTTCATCAGGTCGAGAAGCTCGGGGTCTTTCGCCACATCGACCCTTACCTGCGCTGTCCAGTGCGGGGTCAGGCCCTTTGCTATCATGGTGCTGAGGAGTTCCTTTGTCCTCTTCTTGTGGGCGCAAAAGTTGTCGTCGTAGAAAAATACCCAGTTCTTGCCGTGTCGCCTGATGTTTTCAAGCTCCTCTAAGACCTTTTCCTTCGACCTGAACCTGTATTTCTGGCCGAACATGCCTGTGACCGAGCAGAAGCTGCAGTCATAAGGACATCCCCTTGAAGTCATAACGGGTGTTATCGAGAATTTCTTTAGCCCTGAAGTTTCCATGCCGCTTATTAAACTGAAATCGGGGCAGGGCAGAGAGTCCATGTCTTTGGAGAAAGGCGTGATTTTATTATGGGTTACCTTGCCGTCCTGCCTGTATGACAGGCCGGGGATGGCAGAGAAGCCGGAACCCTTTTCGAGCGCCTTTATAAAATCGATAATATGGTCGTCGGCCTCGCCTCTGAGCACGAAGTCGCAGACTTCAAGCGCTTCATCCGGCATGTATGTGACGTGCGGTCCGCCCATAAAAACTGGTATGCCTGCCTTTTTTAATAGTTTTGCCAGCTCGTAAGAGCGGCGTGATGTGGATGTTATGGTGGATATGCCCACCGCGTCCGCGCTCAGTACGTCTTTAAGATCGACTTCTGCTACCGATTCCACATAACTTTTAACATCGTATCCATTTTGTCTAAGGATGGTACCGAGAAGCACGGTCCCGAGCCTGGGAAGTGGCATTTTGGTAAATACGTGTAAATCAGGCGGGTTAGGCTCGATGAAGATGATCTTTTTCATATTTCGTCCTTTTATACTGAGATGCCAGCCATCTTACCCGCTTGCAATAGCTATGTCAAGGGAAAAGCCTTTGCGCCAAACCTCCCGACCCCTGTATAAAGGCCCATTTATCTAGGGTTTTTGATGATTCCAATCCAACAACCCGGGCCCATTATATCTTGTGGAAAACGGAATGTATGTGAGCAAAGATACCCCGGAAGACCTGCCAGGCAAGGTAAGTACACCGTGTACAGTTCATCCCTGTGGCTGCTTTGTTTTTCAATGGCTAAGAGAGGGCTTCCTTAAGGTACTTTCCTATGCGGCTCTCTTTCGAGCAGGACACCTGCTCGGGCTGGCCTGTTACTACGATCCTTCCGCCCTCGTCTCCGCCATACGGGCCGAGATCTATTATATGATCTGAGGTCTTGATACAGTCAAGGTTGTGCTCTATCATGAGCACCGTGCTGCCGGCATCAACAAGCCTGCCGAGCACGGAGAGGAGTTTTTTGATATCGTCCATATGGAGGCCTGTCGTGGGTTCGTCTAAAATATAAAGTATATCCCCGTTTGTATCTTCCACAAGCTCCCGTGCAATTTTTAATCTTTGCGCCTCTCCCCCGGATAGGGTCGTGGCGGACTGGCCGAGCTTCAGATACCCCAGGCCTACTTCCTTAAGTATTGAGAACCTGTGTTGGAGTTCGCGCTCAAAAGGGAAGAGGTTTGAGGCTTCTTCAAAGGTCATATCAAGGCAATCAAATATGTTTTTACCCCTGTATTTGACGTCCAGGACTATATTTTTATACCTTTTTCCGCCGCATACCGCGCATTTCACATAGACATCAGGGAGAAAGTACATTTCAAGCTTTTCAACACCTTCACCCCTGCAGGGCTCGCACCTGCCTCCAGGCACATTAAAAGAAAAATGGCCCGGGGTAAGCCCCATTGCCTGCGCCACGGGCAGGGACGCGTAAAGACGGCGGATCTCATCAAAACCTCCTATATAAGTGAGGGGGTTCGACCTGGGGGTGCGCCCGATAGGGCTCTGGTCTATAAGCTTTACGCCGGTGATATTCCCCAGACCCTCGATAGAGCGGTACGGGAGGGGTTTTTCGGCGCGGGCCACCTTGAAATGCAGGGCGAGTATATTATAGAGGGTATCCACTATAAGGGTACTCTTGCCCGAGCCGGACACCCCGGTAACGCAGGTCATCGTGCGCAGTGGTATATTAAGGTCGATATTTTTAAGGTTATTGCCCGTCGCGCCCCTGAGTATTATCTGCCTCCCGGAGCCGTTCCTCCTCCACCTTGGCACATGAATGACCTGTCTGCCGGTAAGATAATCGGATGTAAGGGTATTGGCGCTTTTAAGGAAGCTGTCCTTGTCCCCGGCGTAGACGAGCCTTCCTCCCCGTTCACCGGCGCCCGGGCCGAGCTCTATGATAAAATCCGAGGCCAGTATCATCGCGGGGTCGTGCTCGACCGTGACTACCGTGTTTCCCGTCGCGGAGAGCTTTTTAACCTGTTCGGTAAGCCTTTCTATATCCATCGGGTGGAGGCCTATAGAGGGCTCATCGAGGATGTAGAGCACCCCGCAGAGAGATGACGCGAGCTGAGTGGCGATAGTCACCCTCTGCGCCTCGCCCCCCGATAATGTCTTGGTCAGCCTGTCTAGGGTGATATAGCCCAAGCCGGTCTGGGTAAGGAATTCGAGCTTAAGCCGTATCTGCTTAAGAAGCTCTTCCGAGATCTTTTCCTCGGAAGGCGTGAGCGTAAGGGCGCTGAAAAAACCCTGAGCGTCCCGGATCGTCATGCGGTTTACATCGGCTATGTTCTTTTCGTTTATCTTTACGGACAAGGAGGCCTCTTTAAGCCTGGTTCCCCCGCAAAGCTTGCAGATAACCTGCCCCTTGTACCTTGAAATGAAGACCTTTATGTGGAGTTTGTACTTCTTGGTCTCCAGGTAATCGAAAAATCCGTCGATGCCGTCAAAATCCGGCGTGCCTTCAAACAGGAGCGTTCTTTCCCTTGCCGAGAGCCTGTTGAAAGGCTTGTCGAGGTCTATATCGTATTTTTTGGCGTACTTGAGAAGTTCCCCGTGCCACCATCTGTAAGCGGGTTTCGTCCACGGCTCTATAGCGCCTTCGCGCAGAGGCACGGTCTTGTCCGGGAGTATCTTGTCCTCGTCATACCGGAGGACGTTGCCAAACCCCTTGCACTCGGGGCACGCGCCTACCGGGTGGTTGAAAGAGAGCGATAAAGGGGTGGGCTTTTCTATTTTGGTTCCGCAGGTAATGCAGACCGGCATGACAGTGTATCGCTCGGCCCATAATCCGGGTTCTTCAGCCCATGCGTGCCCACCTCCCTCCCTGAAGGAGGTTTCCAGAGATTCTGAAATTCGCGCCCGGTCGCTCTCCCTGACGATGAGCCTGTCCGCCACTACGTCTATATTGTCAGGCATCGGCTCGGAAGGCCGTTCGTATTCAAGGTCAAAGACCCTGCCTTCTGCCTTCGCCCTCACGAACCCTTTTTTAAGGAGTTCTTCAGATAGATCGTCTGCTGATCTGTCTTTTGTTGGGACTGTAAAACCGATGAGTATCTTACCGCCGGCATGGGTTGTGAGGAGCCCCTCTGTTATGCGGGATGGGTCTCCGGGCGTAAACGGCGCAAAACATTGGGGGCAGGAGACCCTGCCGATGCGAGCGAAGAGGAGCCTTAAGTAGTCGTTAAGCTCGGTCGTGGTGCCCACCGTCGAGCGGCTGCCGCGAACCGGGTTTTTCTGCTCGACGGCGATAGCCGGCCTGATGTTACGGATCACGTCCAGGTCGGGCCTGTCCATGCGCTCCAGAAATAAACGCGTGTAAGTTGAGAGCGATTCGATAAAGCGCCACCTTCCTTCCGCAAAAAGCGTGTCGAAGGCGAGGGAGGATTTTCCTGAGCCCGAGGGGCCTACAATGGCCGTAACCTTGTTGTGAGGGATCCGTAAGCTCAGGTTTTTTAGATTATTCTGGCGGAGCCCCTCTATCACAAGCTCGTCTTTATCCGTGACCGGGGCTACCGCGAACTCTCTTGCCAAGGCCCTTTTCTTTGCCATACCTGAATACCTTAAAGGAAAATGATAAGTTAACTGTAAATTATAACTTAAGTATCAGGTTATTTCCAGATAAAGGGGATGGCTGAGGAAAAAAGACTGCAAAGGAAAGAGAACGAAGGGGAATGAGGAATGAGGTGGGGGTGAAAAAGTAGAGCCCGTTCCCCGAACGGGCCGGGAAGCTATATGAAAAAAACCTCCCCTCCCTCGATGAGAGGGGATCGAGGGGAGGGTGAAATTCTTGGTAAAACCTTTTTGCGCGCTGCCGCGCGCTCCTGGGGTATTGCTCTGCTCGCTGTCGGCTCTCTCCCTCCAATAGAACCGAAGCCCTGTCGCTCGCCTCCTTTATGCTCGCTACGCAATACCCCTGGTATTTTTGAAGAACAAAATCTAAAAATGAAAGTTATTGCGAGCGGAGCGAAGCAATCTCGTTCACCATATCTTCAAACGGCATAAAGTACAGAGGCGGGGTTGAAAAGACCCCGCCTGATTCGCGAAATGCCAAATATAAATGTACCGCAAGTAAAGGAGATCGGCTTACTGAAGGGTGCTGGTGCTTACGTTGTGCGGCTCTATGCCGAGTTCGCGGAGCATTCTTTCCGCCTGCGCGGATTTGGTGCGGAGCCACCGTTCATAGACCCGAAGGATATCTTTTGATGATGTGAGCCTGCTTTTTTCGCTTACCTCAGTAAGGACGTCTACGAATAACCCGAATTTTTCCGCAAGCTCTGAAAAAAGGGCTGATAGCGGGCTTGCGGATCGGCCCTCCTTATGAATAGAGGCAACATAGCTGTACGAGGATATGCCCATAGACATATAGTAGTCTATGTCCACTATCTTTCTTTTCAGGCTGTCGGAAAAGAACCCGGACGTGAAGAGCGAGAGATCGCCGAGCTGCTTCATATGCCTGATCTGTACTTCCTTGCCGGACCCTAACGCTTTTATGTAGGTGATGGCAAGCGGTTCTGAGGAGAGCTTTTCGGTAAAGATAAAGTTGGCGAGGAGGCTTGAGAGGTAGAACTCGGCCATTTCATTGGTCTGGATCTTCTGGTGTTTTATGGCCGAACTCACCAGGTCTTTGAAGTGCTCTATAGGTTTGACTTCTGTCAGCATATATCCCTCCTATGGTTAGCCCGCCATAATCAAGAGACCGCTTTAAGCATCCGACCCTAATGTCCCCGCCTTATATGTATGGATATAAGGTGGGAGGTTGTATTAGTTATAGTAAGTATACTTCAGCAGCCCTGCCGCAGGCAAGAAAAAAAGAAATTGTACACCCTCTGTTTGACAGATAACTATCTGACTTACTTATGTTTTATATCGGCTTTCCGAGGAGAAACTTTAGTCCGTGCCCGGTGATAGACTGCGGGGAGCTTCGATCCACAATCAATATTGTATAATACATTGAAGCCCCTGCCAATCCTGCCTGTGAAAAAATGCGGATTTTTTTTGACGCAAAAATCCGCCATACGCTAAATCATTCAAATATTTCAAGGTGTTTAGCACTCTATGGTCAAGAGTGCCAGGATTTGACTTGACAAACCGGGAATGGGGCCATATATTTATTAACACAAAACATCCTGTTTTGACCAACATCGCACATTCAAACCATAACTTAAGGAGGGAAGGGAAGAGTATGAAGATTAAACCGCTTCACGATCGTGTAATTGTCAAGAGACTTGCGGAAGAAGAGAAGACCAAGGGTGGCATAATCATCCCCGATTCTGCAAAGGAGACACCGGCAGAGGGAAAGGTCATTTCTGTAGGGCCAGGCAAGAAAGAGGACGGCAAGATTGCCCCTCTCGACGTTAAGGTCAATGACCGGATAATTTTCAGCAAGTACGCCGGCACCGAGATAAAGATTGAGGGAGAAGAGTTCCTCATCATGAGGGAAGAAGATATCCTCGGCATAATAGAGTAACCAACCAACTAAAAAATAAAAGACAATATACAGGAGGAATATAGAAATGGCAGCTAAAGAATTATCTTTCAGTCATAACGCCAGAAGCGCGATATTACGGGGGGTCAACACCCTTGCGGACGCCGTAAAGGTAACGCTCGGGCCCAGGGGAAGGAACGTTGTTATTGAGAAAAGCTTCGGCTCACCGATCATTACAAAGGACGGCGTGACTGTCGCGAAGGAAATAGAGCTTGAGAACAAGTTCGAGAACATGGGCGCTCAGATGGTAAAGGAAGTCGCCTCGAAGACCTCGGACGTGGCCGGTGACGGCACCACGACCGCGACAGTCCTCGCGCAGGCCATCTTCAGGGAAGGCTCAAAGCTCGTAGCCGCCGGGCACAACCCGATGGACCTCAAGAGGGGCATCGAGAAGGCGGTCGAAGTCGCCATAGCCGAGCTTAAGAAGCTCAGCAAGAACGTAAAGGAAAAGAAGGAGATCGCCCAGGTCGGCACCATATCCGCCAATGGCGACACCACAATCGGCGAGATCATCGCCGAGGCGATGGAGAAGGTCGGCAAGGAAGGCGTTATCACTGTTGAAGAAGCAAAGGGAATGGAGACTCAGCTTGATGTGGTCGAAGGCATGCAGTTCGACAGGGGCTATCTGTCACCCTACTTCGTTACAGACGCCGAGAGGATGGAGTGCGCCCTTGAGGACGCGTACATCCTTATCCATGAGAAGAAGATCTCAAACATGAGGGAGCTCCTCCCGGTGCTTGAGAAGATAGCAAAGATGGGCAAGCCCCTCCTCATCATAGCTGAGGATGTGGAAGGCGAAGCCCTCGCCACGCTCGTCGTCAACAAGTTAAGGGGAACCCTCCAGGCTGCGGCTGTAAAGGCCCCCGGCTTCGGCGACAGAAGGAAGGCGATGCTTGACGATATAGCCACTCTGACAGGCGGCAAGCTCATCGCCGAAGAGCTCGGCATAAAGCTCGAGACCCTCGACATTAAAGACCTGGGCCGCGCGAAGAGGATCGTAATAGACAAGGAAAATTCGACCATCATCGACGGCGCCGGAAAGAAAGACGCCATCGAAGCCAGGATCAAGCAGATCAGGGCGCAGATCGAGGAGACCACTTCCGATTACGATAAGGAAAAGCTCCAGGAAAGGCTTGCCAAGCTCGCGGGCGGAGTAGCCGTTATCAACGTCGGCGCAGCCACGGAGACCGAGATGAAGGAGAAGAAGGCCAGGGTTGAGGACGCCCTTCACGCCACTCGCGCGGCAGTTGAAGAAGGTGTAGTCCCCGGCGGCGGCGTAGCCTATATGAGGACGCTTAACGCCATCGAACAGCTTTCACTCGAAGGCGACCAGCAGTTCGGCGTAAAGCTCGTAAGAAGGGCGCTTGAAGAGCCGCTCCGCCAGATATCGGCGAACGCAGGGCTCGAAGGCTCGATCGTGGTGGAGAAGGTAAAGAACGGCAAGGGCGCTTTCGGCTTCAACGCCGCAACCGAGACATATGAAGACCTCGTAAAAGCGGGCGTAATAGACCCGACAAAGGTCTCAAGGATAGCGCTCCAGAACGCCTCATCGATATCATCGCTCATGCTCACAACCGAGTGCATGATCGCCGAGAAGCCCAGGGAAGAAAAATCCCCTATGGGCATGCCCGGCGGGATGGGCGGAATGGGTGGTATGGGCGGAATGGATATGATGTAAGTCCAGGCCGAAGGGGCAGCGTCCCCAGGCACTGACAGATACAGAGCACAAACGGGGGTGGCTAACAGCCGCCCCCGTTTTTTTTGGAAGGCATAAGTGCCCTCTTCCCTTTGCGGGAGAGGGCGGAGGGTGAGGGGGATTTCATCCTTCATGAAAGGGCTAGCAAAGGCCTTTGTTCTTCAAAAAATATCAGTGGTATCGCGTAGCGAGCATAAAGGAGGCGAGCGACCGGGCTTCAGTTCTATCGGAGGGAGAGAGCAGCCGACAGCGAGCAGAGCCAATACCCCTCAAGCGCGCGGCAACGCGCAAAAAGGCTTTACCAGATTGGAATTGATTTTCTTCTAGCTCCCCGGCCCGTTCGGGGAACGGGCCCTACTTCACCCTCCCCCCCCATCGAGGAAGGGGATTTTAAGTAAAATCACTTCTTTTTTTATAATCCCTCCCATAGTAATATGCCCAAGAGGACATATGCTCGAAGAAGATATCCACAAAGCCGTCAAAATACTTAAAGCCGAGGCCGGGAAGTTCAAGACCCCTTATGTTACCGAGGTCGCGGAGCGCAAAGACCCCTTCAAGGTGCTTATCTCCTGCATCTTGTCGCTGCGCACAAAGGACGAGACTACGGCGCTGGCTTCAAAGCGGCTCTTTACGCTCGCCGGAACCCCTGGGACGATGGCGCGGCTTTCACAGGGCGTTATTGAAAAGGCTATTTTCCCGGCGGGCTTTTACAGGATAAAGGCCGGGACTATCAAGGAGATATCAAAAAGGCTCGTGACGGAGTTTGGCTCCAGGGTGCCGGACACCATCGAAGAGCTTCTCACATTCAAGGGTGTCGGCAGGAAGACGGCAAACCTTGTCGTGACCATGGGATATGACAAGCCCGGCATCTGCGTTGACACTCACGTCCACAGGATAACGAACCGCTGGGGTTATATTTCAACCAGATCTCCGCTGGAGACTGAGTTCGAGCTAAGAAAGAAGCTTCCAAAAAAATATTGGATGATCATAAACGACCTTCTCGTCACTTACGGTCAGAATGTATGCAGGCCCATCTCACCCTTCTGCTCCCGGTGTCTTCTTTCAGGCATCTGCGAAAAAAAGAATGTCGGGGCAAGCAGATAGCGGCCTTCCGCGGGAAAGATTGGCCTTGTAAATCCCTCTCTTTAAGTGTTAATATTTTGTTTTCAGGCGTTTGGATAATTTTTTTTTGGTATAAGATATAATCATAGGGAAGGTTCTCCATTTTTCTTTGAAAAAGGAGGCAATTATGCGCGAAAAAGTAATAATATACGGAAAAGATACTTGACCGTATACAAACGCGGCCCGTGAGGAATACGCGAAAAAAGGTTTTGATGTTGAATATGTAAACGTCAAGGCTTCCGAAGAAAACATGCAGAGGATGCTCAAGGTCAGCGGGGGCATGAGAAATGTCCCCGTCATCGTGGAAGGCGGTGTGGTCGTATGCGGCCACGGCGGTACGTGAGGGGTCTAAATCGAGACCGGCAGGTTGCCGGTCAAAACAGATAAAAAAGGAATTGAAGAGGAAGCCCGGACAAACAGTGGGAAGTCAGCTCAAATATCAATACATCAGTAAAGGCCATGATAAAAAGAGCCTTCGTTTTACTGTTGCTGACGGGGTCGTTAATCTCCTGCGCGTCAGACCCGCTGCGGCAGGCAAACCTGGGAGTAAGGGAGTCGTACCGCTCGCAGGGGTTTTCAGGGAAATATAACGGTAACGCGCTTGGGTTGCTGACGGCCTCGGACGGATCGAGCAACTTCGAATACAGAAAGATACTTGGGGAGTTTGCGGAAGAGGCCCTTAAAAAGGAGCGCCCGGATCTGAAAATAGTCCCGTACTGGGAAAGCCTGTCGGCCATCAACAGCGGCGGTTATACGGCCGACTACGCGGAGATGTTAAAGGCTTACGGGACTACGGGGATACTCGACAGGGACAAGCTCAAAAAGCTCGGGAGCGCGCTTGGGGTAAGGTACTTCCTCCAGCCGAGACTCATAAACTTCCAGCAGAGGCAGTCCACGAGATTCAGCGTATTTGGCCTTACGCTCTTCAAGACGCACGAATCAGATATAAAGATATACATAGAGATGTGGGACGCGCATACCGGGAACGCCGTCTGGATAGGCGTTGCCGAGACCAACATGGCGACCGAGCAATTCATGACGAAGCCCATACCGTTTGAAGACGTGGCGAAGTTTGCTATTGAGAATCTTATAAAAAAGATGCCCTAAGAAAGGAATTGGAAGATGGAGAGGACGCTGTCAATTGTAAAGCCGGATGGAGTAAGGAAGAATGTCGTAGGCGAGGTGATTGGAAGATTCGAGAAGAGCGGTCTTAATGTGGCGGCGTTAAAGCTTATAAGTCTTTCAAAAGAGGAAGCCGAGGGTTTTTACGCGGTGCACAAAGCGCGCCCGTTTTTCGGAAGCCTCACTGAATTCATGTCCTCGGGGCCTGTTGCGGTAATGGTCTTGACCGGCGACGGGGCGATAAAGAAGGTAAGGGACATAATGGGCGCGACAGACCCAAAGAACGCGGCGCCCGGCACGATCAGAAAGGACTTCGCGGATTCGATAGAGTCGAATATAGTGCACGGTTCCGACGGCCCTGATACGGCGGCTTTTGAAATAGGGTACTTCTTCAGCGCCCTTGAGATACTGAGGTAAAGGGAAATCCCGGCCTGATGGAAACGATAGAGAAGATCAAGTCGCATTATGACTTCACCTCGGGAGACATCAAGAATCTGATGTCGCTTAAGCCCGTTATGGAGAAGTACCGCGACGAGTTCGTCTTCGAGTTCTATAATTACGTAAGGAACTTCGAGGATACGCATAAGTTCCTTAAGGACGAGGCCACGGTAAAGAGGCACCAGGAGGCGCTTAAGGCCTGGTTCATAAAACTCTTTGACGGCGATTACGGGGCGTTTTATTTAAAAGACCTGGGGAAGGTCGGCATGGCGCACGTGAAGATAAACCTTCCGGCCCATTACGTGAACGCCGCCTTCCACTTCGTAAAGCGCTTTACACACGATATCATACACAAAGAGATAGCGGGGCATGAAGAGAGGGTCTTTTTAGAAAGGTCTGTAGAGAAGATACTGGAAATAAATCTCGACGCCTTTACAAGTTCGTATATCGAGGAAGAGAAGAAGTTTTTCCTGTCCCAGGAAGTCGAGTCATACCTCATACAGCTCGCGAACCGTTACTCCCACGGGCTAAACCTGACGCTTGTGCTTGGCCTGGTGGTCCTTGGGGTAATGGTCATGGGCCTCTTCGTCTACGACATAATGCACATAATGGACGGGAATATCGAGAAGGGACTGCTGAGCACACTCGGCTCTCTCCTTATGCTTTGGGTCGTTATCGAGCTGATGGATACGGAAATAAAGCATCTCAGGGGCGGCAAGTTCGCCATCAAGGTGTTCATCAGCGTCGCGCTTGTGGCCATGATACGAAAGATACTGGTAACTAGTCTTAAATCAGATGCGGTAGAGGCGCAAATTTCGCTTGTAGCCGCCGTCGCGGTACTGGGTGTTGTCTACTGGCTTGTCTCGAAGGTGGATCAATAATCCTTTTTACCTTCCATTTCATGGACCCTGCCCTTTTTAAGTCAGGAGCATAATAACTTACAGATGAAGAATTTAAGGGATTTTACATACGAAGACCTTCAAAGAGAGGTCGCGGAATATGGCGAGAAGCCCTACAGGGCCACTCAGCTCTTCAGCTGGATATACCAGAAAAGGGCCGCCGATATAGACTCGATGACCGATATCTCGAAGGTGTTCCGCGAGATGCTCAAGGAGAACTGCTATGTCGGAGCGGATACGGTGCTCGACGTAAAAGAGGCCTCCGACGGCACGAAGAAGTTTCTCTCTGAGCTTTCCGACGGCAGCCGCATCGAATCCGTCCTCATACCCGAGAGCGACAGGCTTACGCTCTGCGTTTCGTCGCAGGCGGGCTGCGCCCTGGGTTGCAAGTTCTGCATGACAGGGATGACCGGGTTTACGAGGAACTTGAATCTATCCGAGCTTACGAATCAGGTCTTCTCGGCCTTTACGCTCCTTCAAGAGGGCGAGCATATAACGAACATAGTGCTCATGGGCATGGGAGAGCCGCTCAATAATTTCGATAACGTCGTCAGATTCGCAAAGATACTTACGGACGGAAAAGGGTTCGGGTTCTCCCACAACAAGGTAACGCTCTCCACGGCCGGGCTCGTTCCCGGCATCAGAAGGCTCGGCGCGGAGTCGAATATAAACCTCGCCGTCTCCCTTAACGCCACGACCGACGAGGTTAGGGACCGCCTGATGCCTATCAACAAGAAGTATCCGCTTGAAGAGCTTATGGAGGCATTGAGGGACTATCCGCTTCAGGGAAAAAAGCATATCACCATAGAGTATGTAGTCATAAAGAATGTAAACGATACCATAGAAGACGCGAGACGGCTCCTGTATCTCCTTCGCGGACTGCCGTGCAAGGTGAACCTTATCCCGTTCAACCCTTTCCCGGGCGCAAGGTTCCAGGCCCCTGACGCTCACAAGGTAATGGTCATGAGCAAGATTCTGAAAGACGGGGGATACACGGTAATGGTGAGGTCGAGCAAAGGCTCTGAAATACAGGCGGCCTGCGGCCAGCTCAGGGGCTGGCACGAAGGGGCCTGATGTTATTGTCACGGCCTGTTATTACAAAAAGTGATTGACCCGCATCTTTTGTAATGATAAATGTTGAAATTGCCCTTTTTATAATCAGGTTTGACTTACATAATAAATATCAGGAGAAGTTAAAGATGAAAGTGGTAGGCGTTATCGGCGGGAGCGGCCTTTATGAGATGGAAGGGCTCTCGGATGTAAAGTCCGTAAAAGTTGAAACCCCCTTCGGAGAGCCGTCCGATGAGTATATAACAGGCATGCTCGGCGATACACAGATGGTATTTCTTCCCAGGCACGGGAGAGGGCACAGGTTCAACCCCTCCGAGGTCAATTACAGGGCGAATATCTATGGGATGAAAAAGCTGGGCGCTGAGTGGATAATCTCCGTCTCGGCCGTAGGCTCGATGAAAGAAAAGATCGCGCCGGGGCATATCGTGATAGTCGATCAGTTCTTCGATAGAACCAAGGGCAGGATATCGAGTTTCTACGGCAACGGCATCGTCGGCCATGTCGAGTTCGGAGACCCGGTCTGCGCTCCTTTAAGCGACGTCCTCTACGGCGCGGCCAAAGAGGCTGGCGCGGTAGTGCACAAGGGCGGGACTTATATCTGCATAGAAGGCCCCCAGTTCTCTACAAGGGCTGAATCGAACATATACAGGTCATGGGGCGTGGACGTCATAGGCATGACCAATATCCCGGAGGCGAAGCTCGCGAGAGAAGCGGAGATATGCTACTCGACCGTAGCCCTTTCAACGGACTACGACTGCTGGCACACGACCGAGGAATCGGTAACGGTAGATATGATAATAGAGACGTTGAAGAAAAACGTCTCCATGGCGCGCGAGATCATAAGGAAGGCGGTCCCGAAGATATCCGGCTCCCGCGCGTGCAAATGCCCTACGGCCGCGAAGTACGCGACTATTACCGACAGAAAAGCCATACCAGCGAAGACGAAGGAAGACCTTAAGCTTCTGCTCGGGAAGTATCTCGACTAAGAGGCAGGGCTGATTTTAAAAGCAAAATTTCAAGGAGTAAATTAAATGTCAATTCTTGTGGTAGGTTCGGTAGCTTTCGATTCCGTTGAAACGCCTTTCGGCAAGGCCGATGACGTGCTCGGCGGGTCGGCAACTTATTTTTCCACCTCGGCAAGTTATTTTACCGACGTAAGGCTTGTCGCCGTGATCGGTGAGGATTTTCCCGACATCCATGTGGCGCAGCTTAAAGAAAAGGGGATAGACCTTGCCGGGCTAAAGAAAGTCCCCGGCAAGACCTTCAGGTGGAAGGGCCGTTATGATTACGACCTGAATCAGGCCCATACCCTTGAGACCCATCTGAATGTGTTCAGCTCCTTTAACCCCGAGATCCCCGAGAGCTATAAGGATTCTCCTTTCGTATTCCTCGCGAACATCGACCCTGAGCTGCAGATGAAGGTGCTGGAGCAGGTAAAAAGGCCCAGGCTCGTTGCGTGCGACACGATGAACTTCTGGATAGAGGGCAAGCCAGATGCGTTAAAGAAACTCCTTAAAAACGTAGACCTCTTCGTGATAAACGAGGGAGAGGCCAGGGAGTTTTCAGGCCAGGCGAGCCTGGTCAAGGCCGCCAAGTACATCTTAAACGGCGGGCCGAAGACCCTCATTATAAAACGCGGCGAGTACGGCGCGCTTATGTTCAACGGCAAGTCGATGTTCTCGGCCCCGGCGTACCCCCTGGAGGACATCTTCGATCCGACCGGCGCTGGCGATACCTTCGCGGGCGGCCTTATGGGTTATCTCGCCAATACCGGGGATTTGAGCGAGGAGAATATCAGGAAGGCCATCGTATTCGGGAGCGTTATGGCTTCCTTCAATGTCGAGGCCTTTAGCCTTGAGCGCTTGAATGTCTTAACGCTCGAAGAGATACGCGGGCGCTTCTCAGAGTTTAAACGGTTGACCCATTTCGAAGATATATGATATAATTCAACCACTTACAATAAATGGGCCGGGAAAATCATTTTCTATGGGCAGTCGAACAGGTTTTATCGTTAAAGGTATACTCCTCTCTGTAATGCTTACGGGGCTTGTCTCCTGCGGCGCGTCTAACGCGCAGCGCAAGGATGAGTCGGGCATACATTTCAGGCTCGGCGTAGTCCATCTCAATGAAAGGAATCTTGCGGAGGCGTTAAAAGAGCTTACCACCGCGGTTGAGATGTACCCTGAGGAGCCTTCGTACCATAACGCGCTCGGGCTCGCCTACTTTGCGAAGGGGATGAACAGCGACGCGATAAGGGAGATGAAAAAGGCGATCAGCATCGACCCCAAATTTTCCGAGGCGCATGTAAACCTCTCCGCGGTGTATATGGTGGAGAGGAGGTGGGATGACGTCGTAAGCGAATCCAAAGAGGCCCTCAAAAACATATTCTACAGGACACCGGAGTTCGCCCACTTCAACATGGGATGGGCTTATTTCAATAGAGGGGATTACGCCTTGGCGCTGCAGTCTTATAAAAAGGCGGCTGAAGACAACCCCAATTATGCGCCCGCGTACTACCAGCTCGGCCTCACGCATGAAAAGCTCAGTAACGTCAGGGAAGCCATCGAGGCGTATGAGATGGCCGTCAAGACCTCTCCGGGTTTTACGGACGCCCACTTCAGCCTTGGGCTCCTGCGCGTAAAGCAGAAGGATAAGGCAGGCGCCCTGAAGGCCTTTGAAAAAGTCGTCGAGATCGCCCCAGGGAGCGAGAAGGCACAGTCGGCCAAGGAATACATAAAACTGATCAAGTAGACCGCCCATTTGACGAACAAAACGCGTATAAGCCATCCCTGTAGCCTTCTATTCAGCCCGGCCTGCCAGTCCCGTCCAAAAAGGCCGGAAATCAAACATAACCCCGGAGAGAATTTTTTTTAATAAAGAGGTAAAGCAATGGAAAGTCCTGGAGAATACCTTAAGAGGGAAAGGGAGATAAGAGGCGTGACCCTCGGCAAGATATTCGAGGCCACAAGGGTTCCGATGAAGTTCCTTGAGGCGCTTGAAGCCGATAATTACGAATTAATGCCTCACCCTACTTTCATAAAAGGATACATAAAAACGTATTGCAAGGCCCTGGGCCTTGACGAGACGGACGCGGTGCTCCGTTTTGAGGTCTTCTTTAAGGAGAAGAATGAGAAGGACCATCCCCAGGAGGCGCGCCGCCCTCAGCCTAAGAAAAAACAGCCATCAATGCCTGTTGCGCTCCCAAAGAATTTAAGCAATACTATAGTCTATGCCGGAGCCGGGGTACTGGTTTTGGTGATAATACTTTATTTCGCAGTAGGGGGCCGAAAGGAAGAGCCCGTGCCGGCCGTTACCGAACAGGCGCAGGTTCAGCCTGTGGATCAGACAGGCCCGGCCTTGCCGGAAACGGCACCCGCCGCACTCGTCGCGCCGAATGCGCAAAATCAGCCGGCACTAACGGTTGAGCCTCCGAAGGCACAGCCGCCAGTAAAGGCAGAGGCGGCCCCTAAGACAGCGGTTCTACCGGTTTCACAGCCCACAGCGCCAGTAAAGGACGCAAAGGCGGCGGAGCCCGTAAAAACAGAAGGTGTTGCCGCCGAGCAGAAATTACACTCGCTTACGGTCAACGCAAACGAGATAGCCTGGATAAAGATAAGGATAGATAACGGGGCCCCGTTCGATGTTGTGCTCCGGCAGGGCGAATCCATTACCTGGAAAGCCAATGACCTTTTCTCTCTTATCCTCGGGAATGCCGGTGGGGTAACGCTCACCCATGACGGCAAAAAGCTTTCATCCCTGGGTAAATCCGGCGACGTGGTCAGCTTTAAGATCCAGGCGCAGGGTACTGTTCAGATGAACCCGCAGGGCTTTGCCCAGACCAAGTCAAAAGAGGCGCAGCCGCTTCTAAAGCAGCCGCTGCTCCAGCCGAAGGCCCAGCACAAAACGCCGCCAGAGGAGCCGAAGAAAGAAGATATAAAGGAGACGCAGAAAAAGCTCGAAGAGACCAAAATCACAGAGCCAGCGTCAGCGGAGACCGGGGCCGCCGGTTCAACCCAGGAGTAGCGCTTTAAAAAAGCATTTTCACGAAGGGATTTATAATCGGGCGTCTTCTGATACGGCCTCTATTAGCAGGCTGCTGTCATGCACAGCGAGCGGTTAGCGAGCGAATCACAAGTGAGATTTCCTTACATGCAAGTTTTCCGCGGCTTGCTGCGGGAAACTTCAAAAGCCCAATCTGCGGCGTCGTCTTCAAAATTCGTCATTGCGGCG
>JACRET010000054.1 GCA_016218105.1 Deltaproteobacteria bacterium | reverse complement strand
TCATGTCAGGCCTCGACGAGGCCGCTGGTCTGCTCTACCCTCCCGTCTCAATATAAGCTCTAGCAGGGTGCTGAAAAACCTGAAATTAATACAGGCTGTTCAAAAAGCTCCGGATGCGAGGCGTCGAGAAGCGAGGAATGAGGCGTACTTTGTATGTACGCCGCAGTGACGAGCGACAATGACAACGAAGCAGATGGACTTTTTCAGCAGCCTGTCAGGGCGAGAAAGCCTTTGTATAATAGCCGATACGCCTCAAAGACAAAAAGCCCTGCGCTTCGTAAGCCGCAGGGCTTTTTTAATCCTTATAAATTCTCTAACAGGTTGCTAAAAAAAGCTTCAGCAGCCGTTAGAACTTAACCTTTATCAGGTCTATCTGGTCTATCTCCTCGTATCTATTGGCTACCTCATCGTAAATCTTTTCTTTCTTGATGGTAGGCATGTTGAACGTAAGCTTTCCGTCCTCCACCTCTGCGGTTGCGGACTGTATAACCCCGCTTGTCGCCACCCCGAAAGCCGCACCAGCAAGAATACCGACCGCCGCGCCTGTGGGGATATAGCTTAAATGATCGTCAGGGTTGTCTGTAAGGAGCAGTACCGCCGAACCTACCAAGGCGCCCACGATTCCGCCGTAAAGGGCGTCTCTCATGGTCTTCTGCATCATATCTTCTGCTTTGGCGACGGAAAAGGTGAAAAATGTGAAGATCAGGAGAAACGCTGAAATTCTTTTGAATTTTTGCATGAGTGTTCTCCTGAGTATTTGGAAGAGATATATAAATCAGCTTACTAATAATAGCCGATTTATATGACAAATGTCAAGAGGAACTTACCTGTTTTTTCTAACAGGTTGCTGAAAAACCGGGAATGTGTTCAGGCTGCTCAAAAAGATTCAGCTGCGAGGCGTCGAGAAGAGAGGAACGAGGCGTACTTTGTCTGTACGCCGCAGTGACGAGCGACAATGACAACGAAGCAGATGGACTTTTTCAGCAGCCTGCTAATTCCCCATATATAACGAAAGCCCCAGATCAACAACAACTATTTAATTGCTTGAAATTGATATTGATAAGAATATACTAACTTATGCCTTTTTCAACACCGCCCATGTACTGCAGGCTGTTTTTCAAAAGCCGGCTCAAGTCTTTTTGAACGTGAAATAAGAAGATTCCGAGTCCAGACTGCCCTAAAAAAAACCGACCGCCCTATGCATTTTTAATGAGAGATGCTTTAGGGGCTTATCTTTTTGGCAGGTGAAGCAGCGGTCAAGGCGGGTAAGTTATTTTATAACTAATTGTATTTTAAAGGTTTTTTTAAAATCAAATCCAATCCTACATACTTGACAGCATTTTATAACAAGCTATACTAAAAAGGAGGGAAGATGACCATTACTGCTGACATTTCCGATATCGCCTTACTGATTATAGCGCTGGCTTTCCTGGTACTGGTTATCGCGGTGATACCGGCCCTTTTGCAGCTTAAAAGGACTTTTCAGGCTGTAGAAGAGCTTACAGTCGAGGGCAAAAGGACGGTGGAAGGCGTAAACGTCATCGTCAGAAAGGCAGGCGACCAGCTGGGGGATATAGAAGAGCTGGTTATAAAGGTCAAGGACGTAGGGCTTAAGGCCACAAACCTTGGAGAGCTTATAATAGATACAGTAAGAAATCCTCTGATATCTATCATCAGTATATTCTTTGGGGCCGAAGAGGGTTTTAAACGCTTTTTCAACAGAGAAAAAAAAGGAGGTGGCGAAGATGGGAACCAATAGAGGGAACGCGCTCTTTGCATTTTTGCTCGGCGGCGCCATCGGTGCCGGCATCGCCCTACTGTACGCCCCTGGTAAAGGCGTTGACACGAGAAGAAGAATCAAGGACGGCCTGGAAGATGCCGGGGACTGGGCAAAGGACAGGTACCAGGATACCAAATATCGCGTATCGGAGGGTACCGGAAAGGTTAAGCAGATAATAACCGATAAAAAGGACGACATTCAGGCAGCTTACGAAGCAGGCAGGGAAGCTTATTATAAAGGAAAAGAACGGCTCACAAAAGAGGCTTTATAATCTTTTAAAGATGACAAAGGTGCGGCTTGGGTTTTAAGCCGCGCCTTTGTCATAAAGACAACAGCATTAATATCTCCATAAAAATGTTTTACTCCCTTCTCCAACCTATTGCCGAGGCAAGCGCCTTTTATAAAATTTCTTTGAACCGCTACCAATTTTAAGGAGATGGGCTAGATGGCAGGAGAGTCGAAGCTTACACTCAGCGTAATGACGGCAGACATCGGCGGATTCGTAGGTCATTTAAGCAGCCATCCCGAAGTGCTCGATACTGCGAAAGAGAGGCTCTACGCGGCGAGAGAGAAAGGAACCATACTGGACTTTCATGTCCTACGGTGCGGCGATGACCTTGAACTCATAATAACCCATCAGAACGGGTGCGATAACAGAGGGATACACGAACTTGCCTGGAATATATTTTCTGCCTGCCGGGATACGGCGGCGGAGCTGAAACTCTACGCTTGGGGCCAGGGGCTTGTAAGAGACATCTTTACAGGCAGCTTGAAGGGCATGGGGCCGGGGGCCGCCGAAATCGAGTTCGTTGAAAGGACAAGCGAACCCGTTGTGATCCTTATGTCCAACAAGACTTCCACCGGCGTATGGAACCTGCCGCTCTACAAGATTTTTGCCGACCCTTTCAATACAGCCGGTCTTATACTCGATCCTACGATGCTCGAAGGCTTCTCGTTCAATGTACTCTGCGTAAACGACAATAAGGAGATAGTGCTCTCTACACCCAGGGAGGCGCATTACCTTCTCGCGCTTGCCGGATTCACCGGCAAGTACAGAATAACCTCCGTACACAGGAACACGGATTGCGATATCGCCGCGGCGATATCCTCTCCGAAGCTCAAGGCGATGGGCGGAAAAGTCGCCGAGGAATCCACGCCGGCGGCCATATTCAGGTGCCAGGCGGGATTCCCCGCTACAGGCGAGGTAATGGAGGCGCTATCCTTCCCTCACCTCTGCGAAGGCTGGCTCCGGAACGCGCACATAGGGCCTCTGATGCCTGTGCCCTTTTACGAAGCGAATCCTACGAGGTTTGACGGCCCGCCGAGGGTGATAGCCGCCGGTTTTCAGATCTCGAACGGCAGGCTCATAGGCCCGCACGACATGTTCGACGACCCGGCCTTTGACGAGACGCGGCGCCTCGCGAACCAGGTGACCGATTACATGCGCAGACACGGCCCTTTCCAGCCGCATCTGAGTTTCAGAGAAGAATATTCAACCCTTCCATTCGTCATGGATAAGCTTAAGGACAGGTTCAAAAAACTATGAATAAAAAGCCGATGAAACCGCGCAAAGGCATTAAGAGCGCCAACATAGTAGGGCGTAAAGGCATCGACACCGAACAGGATTCTTACCTTACCAGAGAGCGCTATCCTGACGCGGCTGTCTGCCGCGGGTGCCGCTCCGTGCATCATGATAAAAAATGGATACACCCGGACTCCATCACCCCGGATATCGCGTCGCTTGAAAAGGAAGAGGTCGTATGCCCGGCCTGCCTTAAAATAAAAGATAAATACGCCGAAGGGTTTGTTACCCTTGAGGGCGAATTCCTGAAGGAACATAAGGCCGAGATACTGGGGCTCATACGCAACAAGGAAGAACTGGCGTCTCACATAAACCCGCTCGAAAGGATCATCGAGATAAAGGAAAAAGACGGCTCGATAGAGATCACGACCACCACTGAAAAACTCGCGGAGAGGATCGGGCAGATACTCAAGAAGGCCTTTCACGGGGAGGTCGAGTATAAGTGGAGTTCGGACACCAAGCTCGCCAGGGTAAAATGGGCCCGGAGAGATGACGGCTAACGCAGGCAGGATAGAGATGAGGGAGGCGCGGCTCTACAACCAGGCGAAAGAAGGCTATGTGGACTGCTGTCTCTGCGAGTTCCGCTGCCACATAGCCGACGGCAAACGGGGCGTATGCGGCGTCCGGGAGAACATGGGCGGCGTGCTTTATACCCGCGTCTACGGCCGCCTGATCGCCGAGCACATAGACCCTATTGAAAAAAAACCCCTCTTTCACTTCCAGCCCGCCTCAAGCTCTTATTCGATAGCGACGGTAGGGTGCAACTTCAGGTGCCTCCATTGTCAGAACTCGGAAATATCCCAGATGCCACGTGAACAGAAGAGGATACTGGGAGAGGAGACGGCGCCTGAAGACGTAGTCGCGGAGGCTTTTGAGAGCGGCTGCTCAAGCATCTCTTACACCTACACCGAGCCTACGATTTTTTTCGAGTACGCCTTCGACACCGGCATCAAGGCGAAGGAAAAAGGGCTTAAGAACGTATTCGTCACAAACGGCTACATGACAGGCGAATGCCTGAACGAGCTGCGGGGCGTGCTTGACGCGGCGAACGTGGACATAAAATCCTTCTCTGAAGCGTTTTACAAAAAGGTCTGCGGCGCGACCCTCGCGCCGGTGCTCAAGTCGATTGAAAAGATGAGGGATGAAGGCGTCTGGGTCGAGATAACCACCCTTGTCATACCTACGCTCAATGACAGCGAAGATGAGCTTAAAGAGATCGCTCGCTGGATATGCAGGACTGACCGGTCGATGCCGTGGCACATAAGCGCGTTCCACCCCGCTTACAAGCTTAACAACATCCCTTCCACACCCAGGGAGACGCTTGAGCGCGCAAGGGAGATAGGGCTTTCCGAAGGGCTTCGGTATGTGTATACAGGCAATATTCCGGGCCAGAAGGGCGAATCGACTTACTGCCATACCTGCGGGAAGATACTCATCGAGAGATACGGCTTCACTGTAAAGAAAAACGTCATCGCCGAATCAAGATGCCCGTACTGCGGCGCGGTTATAGACGGCGTAGACCTCTAGGCCGCTCTTTTTCAACGGGAGCTGGAGAGATCCAGAAAGGAGGCGGACAATGCTTGTTGAATTCAGTATCACCCCGATCGGCACAGGCGAAAGCATGGGAGAGGCGATAGCGAGCATAATAAAAGTCGTGGACGAGAGCGGGATGCCTTACAAGGCGAACGCTATGGCCACCATCATAGAGGGCGGATGGGACGACTGCATGAACCTCATAAAAAAGTGCCATGAAGAAGTCATGAAAAAGGCCCCGAGGGCCGTATCTCACATCCACATCGATCTGCGTCCGAGCAAGCCTCTCGACCGCCTGAGCGAGAAGCTTAAGAGCGTTGAGAAGAGGCTCGGAAAGAAGATCAAGACATAAAGAGACCCGGTATCGTAGAAATAGACGGCAGCTATGGCGAAGGCGGCGGCCAGATACTCAGGAGTTGCCTTACTCTTTCGTGCCTTACGGGGCTCCCCTTCCGTATCTATAACGTAAGGGCGAAGAGGCGCGAGCCCGGGCTTAAACCCCAGCACCTCTTGAGCGCGCAGGCCGCCGCGCTCATCACGGTCGCGGATATGTCCGGGGCCGTGGAAGGGTCAACGGAGCTTTCCTTCAAACCCGGCGCTATCAGGCCCGGAAGCTACACGTTTGACGTAGGCCTCCGTAAAGGGAGCGCGGGCTCGACCCTGCTGATATTCCAGACCATAGCCCTGCCCCTTGTATTCGCCCCCTCGCCGTCAAGGGCCGTTATAAAAGGCGGCACCCACGTCAAGCTCTCGCCCCCCGCGGATTACATAAAAGATGTCTTTCTTCCCGCGATATCCCGTTTCGGCATAAAGATAGATTTCAAAAACCCGGTCAAAGGCTACTACCCCATCGGCAAGGGTGAGATAGAGGCCGCGATAACCCCGTCGGCGGCCCTTTCGCCTGTAGACCTTACAAAACGCGGCAGGCTGCTTACGTTAAAGGTAATCTCACGGGTGTCCAATCTCCCGCTTTCCATCGCGGAGAGGCAGCTTAAGGCCGCGCTTGGGCGGTTAAAGGGCTTCGATGCGGAAGGCGTATTGGAGGAAGCACCGTCGATCGGAAGGGGCACCTTCGTCTTTATCCTCGCGGATTTCAACGATATAAAGGCCGGGTTCTCGGCCCTTGGGGAGCGGGGCAAGAGGGCTGAGGCGGTCGGCTCCGAGGCGGCTGAGGGGTTTTTAAAATATATGGCGCGGGACGGCGCGTGCGACCCTCACCTCGGCGACCAGATAGCCCTTTGCATGGCGCTGGCAAAAGGCAGGTCTGCGATCACTACAACGGAAGTTACCAGCCATCTCCTGACCAACATACATGTAATCGAAAAATTCCTGCCTGTAAGATTCTCTATCGAAGGGGATCTGGGCAAACCCGGCAGGGTAGAGGCG
>JACRET010000053.1 GCA_016218105.1 Deltaproteobacteria bacterium | reverse complement strand
GGGTCTTTCTTATCTACTATGCTGTCGAACCTTAGTCCGGCGGCCCTGTAGCCGCCAAGCGGCAGGACCCATCTGACACTGGCCGAGATGTCCTCAACTGCCGTAAGCTCTCCCTTTCTTAAGTAGGCTATCTTGAGCACAACCCGCTGGCCTTTCTCAAGAATTCCCTTCATGTAGACACCGATGCCGCCTTTGCTTATGGTGGTAAGCGCGGCTCTCATCCATCCCCTGCCGCCAACGGGCCTTATCTTGAGCTCGCCAAGTACCGCAAAACGCCTGAACTCCCTTTTTTTCTGCATAGAGCCTCCGACATTAAGGGCCGGTAAACGGCCGTTTCATCCGCCCTTTGCTGTAAAATCGAGCCGCATGCGAACCAGGCCCGGGACTGGATCAGTACTTCGATACGTTCATCTCCTCCATCTTGCCTGTCACCATATATACGACACGCTCCGCGATATTTGTGACCCTGTCCGCGATACGCTCGATATTGTGGGCCGCCCAGATGAGATAGGTCGCGTCCTTTATTATCTTTGGGTTTTCTATCATAAGGTGGACGAGGTCGCTGTATATCTTGTCGTAGAGCGCGTCGACTTCATCGTCCTCGTTGCAGATATTCTTTGCCGTAACGGCGTCCCTGTCCACAAACGCCTTCATGCACCTCTGGAGCATCGACAAGGCCTTGTCCGCCATCTTGGGCATGTCGATGAGCGGCTTTACGAGGGGCTCCTGTCCGATGGAGATGCTTATTTTCGCTATCCCCTCAGCGTGGTCTCCTATGCGCTCAAGGTCGGTTATGACATTGATGATGGACGCGAGCGTCCTTAAGTCTATCGCCATCGGCTGCTGTGTGGCTATCAGGCGGATGCACTTCTCCTCGATATCAAAACGCTTCTTGTTCACCTGCATGTCGTTTTTGACTATGACCTTGGATTTCTCGATATCCCTGTTCTTAAGGGCGTCGATGGATTCCTTGATAGCCGTTCCGACCATTGAAGCCATCTGCAGGACTTCATCCTGCAGCTCCTTTAAAGCCTTATGGTAAGCCTCGCGTGTCATTTCTCCTCCTGTAAATAAAAAAACGGACTAACCGAATCTTCCGGTTATGTAATCTTCCGTAAGTTTGTTCGAGGGCGCGGTGAATATCTTCTGGGTGATGTCGAACTCCACCACCTCCCCGAGCATGAAAAAACCCGTATATTCGGAGACCCTCGCGGCCTGCTGCATGTTATGAGTGACTATTACGACCGTATAGTATTTTTTCAGATCGGTCATCAGGTCTTCTATTTTTGCGGTCGCCACAGGGTCGAGGGCCGAGCAGGGCTCGTCCATCAGGATTACCTCTGGCTCGACCGCCACCGCCCTCGCTATGCAAAGCCTCTGCTGCTGGCCCCCTGAAAGCGAGAGGGCCGGGCCGTGGAGCCTGTCCTTGATCTCGTCCCAAAGCGCGGAGTCCTTAAGCGCCTTCTCCACGCGCTCTGCGATATCTTTTTTCTTGTTTATGCCCATGAGCTTGAGCCCGAAGGCGATATTCTCGTAAATGGACATCGGGAACGGCGTCGGCTTCTGAAATACCATTCCGACCTTGGATCGCAGCTTTATAAGGTCCAGGCCTTTCTCGAGGATATTCTGCTTGTCCAGGACTATCTCTCCCTCGTAGCGGTTCCCTGGGTAGAGGTCGTGCATCCTGTTAAGGCATCTGAGGAACGTGGTCTTGCCGCAGCCCGAGGGGCCGATGAGGGCGGTTATCTCCTTCTCTTTAACGGAGAGATTGACACTCTTGAGGGCCTGCTTGGCGCCGTAGAAGAAATTAAGGTTTTTAATCGTGATCTTATCCATCAACTCGCCTTCCCTCTGACTATTATCCTCGAAATCAAATTAACAAGCAATACTATTACGGTTATTAAAAACGCCCCGCCCCACGCCATTTGGTGCCAGTCTTCGTACGGGCCTAGAGCGTAATTGAATATCGTCACGGTAAGCGTGGCCGTCGGCTCGGTCAGTTTAAAATTCCAGAATGAATTGTTGAACGACGTGAACAAAAGCGGCGCCGTCTCTCCCGATACCCTCGCCACCGCGAGCATGACCCCCGTAGTGATGCCGCGCAAGGCCCCTCTGTAGACTACGAACAGAGTGACCTTCCAGTGCGGCGCGCCCAGGGCCAGGGCCGCCTCCCTCGTGGAATCCGGAACCAGTTTCAGCATCTCTTCGGCGGTCCTGATCACGACCGGAAGCATGATAATCGAGAGCGCGACCGCGCCCGCTATCGCCGAGAAGCCCCCGAACGGCTTTACGAGTAGGGCGTAGACAAACACGCCTATGACGATGGATGGGGCGCTTACGAGTATATCTGAAAGAAACCTGACGGCGGAAGCGATCCTGCTTTTTCTGCCGTATTCAGAAAGGTAAGTGCCCGCGAGTATCCCGGAAGGCACGCCTATGGCGGTAGCTATGCAGGTTATCAGGATCGTGCCAAATATAGCGTTGGCGAGCCCGCCCCCTTCGGCTCCGGGAGGCGCGGGAAGCTCCGTAAAAAACCCGGCGCTCAAGGCCGGAAAGCCGAATGAGATCACGTCCTTCAATATCCAGAAAAGAAAGAAAATGCCGAAACCGGCTGAAAGTATGGAGACGGTAAGGGCCAGAAGGTTATAGAATTTTCTTTTTAAATAATGAAAGTCCATGCTAAAACTTCCCGCCCTGATAGCTGAACCTGCTTATCAGGAGCTTCGCCAGCGCAAGCACTATGAACGTGATCACAAATAATATAAGCCCCAATTCAATGAGGCTCGAAAGATAAAGATCCTCGACCGCTTCGGTAAATTCGTTGGCGAGTGTCGCTGAAATGGACGTGGCGGGGTCAAGGAGCGCGGCGCTTATCTTGTGCGAATTTCCGATCACGAAGGTAACGGCCATCGTCTCGCCAAGCGCCCTTCCGAGCCCCAGTATTATCGCGCCGATTATGCCTGAGCGGGTATAGGGGATCACTACTTTCCTGATAACCTCCCATTTGGTGGCCCCTACGCCGTAACCCGATTCCTTAAGCATCGGAGGCACCATATGGAATACGTCCCTTGTGACGGAGGAGATGAACGGGATGATCATTATCGCGAGTATGAAGCCCGCCGGCAGCATCCCGATCCCCAAAGGCGCGCCCTGAAAGAGCGGGATGAAACCGAGGTACTCTGTCATGTACGGCTCAACGTATTCAGCCAGGAACGGGGCGAATATAAAGAGCCCCCACATGCCGTAGATTATGGAAGGTATGGACGCCAACAGCTCGATAGCCGTTCCTATCGGGCCTTTGAGGCTCTTCGGGGCCATTTCAGTTAAAAATATCGCGATGCCGAGGCTTACAGGGACCGCTATCACTATGGCGATAGCGGATGATACCAGCGTTCCGTAGATGGCGGGCAGGGCGCCGAAATCCGAGGCAACCGGGTCCCAGGCTGATGAGTAGATAAACCCGAACCCAAACGTCTTGATCGAAAGGAACGACTCTTTGAGGAGGATGATAAAGATGAGCGCCATCAGGACAATCACTGAGAGGGCGAAGAAATATGATACCCTCTTGAAGATAGCGTCCCCTAGCTTATCGGCCTTATGTCTATCGAGAAATCGCATGGGTCTGAGTGAGGAGCATTATAGTATAAAGCCCGCGAATGGGCAATCCGTAAAAAAGCATTGCCCCGGTGTGACCCGGGGCAGCCTGTCGTAAAATTCAATCTGTTTGTGCTACTTCCAGAGAGGCTGGCCGTTGCAGGTTATCTCTTTTCTCCACGTCCCTTCCATAACCTCGTAGACCGGCTTCGGTATAGGCACATAATCAAGCGACTTCGCCATATCAGCTCCATTTTTGTAAGCCCAGTCCAAAAAGCCGAGTACCGCCCCTGCGTTGTCGCACTTCTCGGGCTTTTCATGGACAATTACGAATGTCGCGCCCGCGATTGGCCACGAATTCTTTCCTGGCTGGTCTGTAAGGACGACCGCATAGCCCGGGGTATTTTTCCAATCAGCCCCGGCAGCCGCCGCCGTAAAGCTTTCCATCGATGGTTCTACAAAGGCCTTTTCCTTATTCTGGAGCCTGGAGTGGACAAGCTTATTCTGCAGGGCATAGGCGTATTCCACGTAGCCTATCGTGTTCTTTATCCTCTTTACGTAGGTGGCTACACCTTCATTTCCCTTGCCGCCAACGCCCGCGGGCCAGTTTACCGCCGTGCCGAAGCCCGCCTTGTCGTGCCATTCCCTGCTTACCTTGTCGAGGTAGTTGGTGAATATCCATGTGGTGCCGCTGCCGTCCGAGCGGTGGACTACCGTAATGGTGTCGTCAGGGAGGGTTACGCCCGCATTTAAATCCGCTATTTTCTTATCGTTCCATTTGGTGATCTTGCCGAGGTATAGATCCGCAAGGACATCCGGCGTCAGCTTCAGCTGGCCGGCGTTTATACCCTTAACATTAATCACAGGAACCACACCGCCTATTGCCATCGGAAACTGCACCAGCCCGGAGGCCTGAAGGTCTTTGGCCGTCAAAGGCGCGTCGCTTGCCCCGAAATCTACCGTCTTGGCCTTTATCTGCTTTATGCCGCCGCCGCTGCCAATCGACTGGTAGTTTATCTTGACCCCGCTCTTCTTCTGGTACTCAAAGGCCCACTTGGCGTAGAGCGGATACGGGAACGTGGCTCCGGCGCCGGTAATGAGGTTCTCCGCCATCGCCGTACCAGCCGCACCGAAACAGACTATAAGAGCCGCTATGGACATCAGGATTTTTTTCATTTGGTCTTCCCTCTTGTTTTTATATATTAGTATCAGGGTTATGTTACAGGAATGTTACAAGCCGATGAAGTTGGCGAGACAATACACGGGGGGGCGGTTTCGCCCCCGGTCAATCAGAGTTTGAAGGTTGCTGAAAGCTTCAGCTGCAAGGCGTCGAGAAGCGAGGAATGAGGCGTACTTTGTCTGTACGCCGCAGTGACGGAGCGACGCTGACAACGAAGCAGATGGACTTTTTCAGCAGCCTTCTAGAAGTACATCTGGGCCTGTATCTGATAAGTGTCCTTCTTGTCGTCGTTTGTCAGCCTGCCGCTTGCGTTGGCGTCATATTCGGCATGGACCCAGTTCGCGCCGAGTTTAAGGCTGTGCCCTTTAGCGTACCAGTTGACTCCAGCGGTTGTGTCAGTCTCCGTCATCTCGTCCCTGTTTGAGTTCTGATCATAGACCTCGTAGCGCACGGCGGGTTCTATGTTCAACCCATCGATAAAGTACCCTGCCTGGGCGTACCAACCCCTTGGTTTTGTGTCTGTTACGGCAGAGTCGTCAGAGTCGACATCCCAGGCGTTATATTCGAACTCTGCGCTAAATCCCTTATAATGCCCTGAAATATCCACTCCCCAGAGGCTCCTGTCCTCTGCGTTCCCGTTCTCCTTGTACTCTATGCCGCCCTGCTTCGCGAAATTCACGCCCAATGTCAGGTGCTGGCCCTTGCCGAGAGGGGCGTCACTCTTTGACTTCTCTATCCAGCCAGGGGGCGACAACTCTACGCGGGCTATATATAAGGGATTGGCCTTCTGGACCGTCCGGCCCGTCTGTATCGCCTCGCCGTTCTGCCAGCCGTCCGCAAAGGCCAGCTCGTAAGCGACAACCCCTTCGATGAATTTACCGCTTGCCGAGACTTTTGGCTGGTAATAGGCATCAGTCTTGCCAAAGACTTTCTTGGCGGCTTCGGTGGATACCGGCCTTTCTACCAAAAGTTGTTTTGACGAGGACGTAAGCGAGACCCTTGAGTATGGGAGCTTGTATTTACCCGCAAACAGCGAAAGGGCGTCATCGGCGTCCCATTGCACATAGGAATAGAGGAGGCTTACGGCATTAGTGTGCCCAGCCTGATCCCATTTGTCCGCTGAAAGGGTCAGGTTGTATTTCAATGTCTTTGTAAGGAGACGGCCTCCAAGCTCCAGGCGTACCCTGCGTAAATAGAGGTCGCTTTCGCTCTCGTAGGATTTTCCGTCCTCACTTTTTATTATATCACCGTAATCGAACCTCGGCTGCAGTCGTATCCTTACGTTCAGGTCAGATTCATTGGACGTAAATGTGACCCCCTTGGTCTCCTCTCCAAAGACAAAACCTTCGGCGAAGGCAGGCCCGCTCACCATCAATCCCGACAGAAACAACAGAGCAAACATCTTTCTCTTCATCCTGAATATTCCTCCTTTGCCTATGTTTAATTTAGATTCAAATCGCCATTTCCGCCGCGAAGCACATATGACAGGAGCATCGGGCACCTGTAATGCTCCTCCGTGGCGCAGTATTCCTCTTCGTCATCTCTTGTCGTCTCCATCATCCTGGTCGAGGCCCCGCACACATGCACTGTTCCGGCCTCCAAATATGGACATTCCATATTCTATTCTCCTTTCTCTTTTTTATCAGATATTAAACCCTGAATGTTACAGAATTATTACAGGCCCGTTAAGATCAGATTACTTATCCTTTTATATTGAAGCCCCCTCAAAAGCCTATGGGGAATGCGCCCGCGATCCATTTTCACACCACGGCGTGTCAGCGCAAATATGGATTGACACAGATTCGGCCATTCAGGTAGGATACTACGGTAATCAAAAGACCGGCTTCGTAAAAAGGAGTTTAGCGGATGGGGACAAAAAAATCGGCGCAAATATTTAAAAAAGCGGTAAAAATCATACCTGGCGGGGTAAACAGTCCCGTAAGGGCGTTTAAGGCCGTTGGCGGCGGCCCTCTTTTTATATCAAAGGCAAAAGGCTCCAAGATATATGATGCCGACGGAAACGAATACATAGACTATATCGGCTCCTGGGGGCCGATGATACTGGGGCACGCGCACCCAAAAGTCACAGCCGCTTTGAAAAAGGCCCTGGACAAGGGCACAAGCTACGGCGCTCCGACCGAGCTTGAGGTGATTTTGGCCGAACTTACGCTTAAAGCCTTCCCTTCGATGGATATGGTCAGGTTCGCAAGCTCCGGCACGGAGGCGACGATGAGCGCCATAAGGCTCGCGAGGGCGTATACCAAAAGGGACGGAATAATAAAATTCGAAGGTTGCTATCACGGCCATGGCGACAGCCTCCTAGTAAAAGCCGGCTCAGGCATGGCGACTCTGGGCGTGCCGGACAGCCCGGGTGTTCCGGCCGACCTCGCCAAACACACATTTACAGCCACTTATAACGATCTGGATTCCGTAAAGGCGGTATTCGAAAAAGCCCCTGAAGCCGTCGCCTGCATTATAGTAGAGGGCGCGCCCGGCAACATGGGGGTCGTGCTCCCCAAGGAAGGCTTTATGGAAGGGCTTAAGGGGCTCTGCAAAAAATACGGCGCTCTCCTTATCATGGATGAGGTCATGAGCGGGTTTAGATTATGCTACGGCGGAGCGCAGAAGGTATATAACATCGACCCTGACCTCACCTGCCTCGGCAAAGTCATCGGCGGAGGGCTTCCTGTGGGAGCGTTTGGCGGCAAGAAGGCTATTATGGAGATGATCTCCCCATCCGGCCCGGTATATCAGGCAGGAACGCTCTCAGGCAATCCGATCGCCATGACGGCCGGGATCGAGACATTAAAGCTCCTCCAGGGAAAAGGCCTCTACGATAAACTGTTCAAGTCTACCGAAACGCTCTGCGGCGGTATCGCGGAGATAGCAAAGCGGCGCGGCGTTCCGGCGCAGACGGCTGTGGCCGGATCGATGTTTACGGTATTTTTCTCGGAAAGACCCGTTACAAACTGGCCCGACGCCAAGGCATGCGACACAGCCCGCTTCGGCAGGTATTTTACGAAGATGCTTAAGAACGGGATCTATCTCCCGCCGTCACAGTTCGAGGCTGTTTTTGTAGGCCTGGCGCATTCAAAGGACGATATAGCAAAGACCCTTGAGGCGGCTGATAAGAGTTTTAAGGGGATTTGATCCGGGGTTATCGTGCGTAGAGCATAAAGAGAGAGAGCGGCAGCGTTTCACTTCCAAGCGCAAAAGGCTTTTATCAGACTGAAATACCACCACACTGGGCTTAAGCCCAGTGTGTTCCAACCGGCTTTTAAAAAGCCCCTGGCAGATGGCAGGGGCTTTTTTATTTGTGCTTAATAAAAAAACTTTTTCAGCAGCCTGTTAATACGCATACGCGAGGAGCGCGATGCCGAGAAGTATCCTGTAGATTACAAAGGGCGTCATCGACGAGCGCGAGATGATCTTCAGGAAATAATGTATGGCGAGGTAGGCTGAGACGAAGGCTACGGCCGCGCCCACGATTACCGCGAGCCAGGGCGTGTCCATTCCGGCCTTTACCATATCAACCCCTTCCTTGCCTCCGGCAAGCGCCCCTACAACTATCGCCAGCAGGAATGACAGCCGCGCGGAAGCCGGTCTCGAAAGCCCCATAAAAAGCCCGCCCGTCATTGTTATGCCCGAACGGCTGGTGCCGGGTATGAGGGCGATCGCCTGAGCCACTCCGACCAGCATGGCGGCAGGCCAGCCTACTTCCTTAATGCCGATGTTCCCTGGCCTTCTGTCGGCTATCCAAAGGACTACACCCCAAATTATCGAAGACCAGCCGATTACCTGAAGGGTACGAAGCTCGTGCGCTACAATATCATGGGCGAGCAACCCTCCCAAACCAACCGGGATAGTCCCTATGAGCACCATCCAGGCGAGGGTGCCTTCGTGATTGCCTTTTAAGCCCCTCTCCTTTAAAGTCCTTATGAATCCCTTGAAGAGGCTTACGATGTCATGCCTGAAATAAATTACTACGGCGAGCCACGTGGCGGTGTTAAGCGCCACGTCAAATGAGAGCCCCTGGTCAGGCCAGGTTGTGATTAAGGGAACCAGTATCAGGTGTGCGGTTGACGATATAGGCAGGAATTCGGTAATGCCTTGAACCAACGCGAGTAAAATAGCCTGTGTAAGATCCATTAAAGAGCTTTTCTCCTACTTGACACACGATAAGATCAGGCCAGGTTCAACGGGAGGTTGCCGCTTTTTTCCATTGTCTTAAGCACCTCTTTCGCGTAGCGCGCCTCTACGCCCAAGGAGAGCCCCTCCGCCCTTTTAAGCGCCTCGCCAAGGGTTTTGATCCCCTTTTTAGGGTTTTTCTTATATTCCATCTGGCCCAGTGAAAGCTGATAATAGATAAGGCCCCTCTTGTCTTTTGTCTCGGTAAAGAGTTTTTTCGCCTCTTTGAAGTCCTTCAACGCGAGGTGGTCTTTCCCGAGTATCTGGTATGAGGTCCCCTCGCCCCAGAGCGTATAGGCGTAGCTTACCTTATCGCCTATCCTCTTATAATTGGTCTTTGCCTTTTTGAAGAAAGCCAATGAGCCCTTGAAGTCGCCTTTCATCCTTAAGGAATTGGCTATGCCGCAATAAGAATAGGCTATGCCGAAAGTATCTTTAAGCCCTCTGAATACCTTGTTGGCTTCTTTATAATATTTATAAGAATCTCCGTGGCTGCCGTTTACGCGCGAAGCCCCGCCGAGCCCCGTAAGGCAGTAGCCTTCTCCGCTGCGGTCTTTTTGTCGGGCAAACATCTTTTTGGCTTCTTTGAACCCGGCTATGGTGCCTTTGAGGTCGCCTTTTATCCGCAGCGCACCTGCCCGTGCCCAGAGGGTAAAGGCCGCCCCGGCCTTGTCATCGAGTTTCTTGTATCCTTTAAGGCTTTTATTGAACAGCTCAAGCGCCTCTTTGAAGTCCCCCGTAGCCCGCAAGGAGAGCCCAAGCCCAACGAGAGCGTCAAGCGACCTCGCCTCATCGCCGAGTTCGAGTACCTGGCTGTAAGCCTCGATATAACACTTGCAGGCCTTCGTAAACTCTCCGACCATCCTGTATGTATCGCCCAGGGAAAAATAACAGGAGCCCCGGAGTTCCTTGTCGTGGCCTGAGAGTTTTTTCGCCTCAAGATAAAGAGGGATCGCCTCAAGGAACTTCGATGAGCCTCGTTTGTTTTCGGCTTTTTCAAAAATAGTATATGGGTTTTTTGCGGGCATAATTTTATATCCTATACGAGTTTGCGGAATAATTATAGCCTTATTGTGAGTGAGTGTAAAGAAGAGGATTTGAGTTCTGTTTTTTTGCCTTGCCGAGGCAAGGGCGCGCCCCATAGACGAGCCAACGGACGGAGCGCCTACGGGGTTGATCGTAATTGACGGAGCCGCCCTGCATTTTAACACGTTGATGAAAAACCCGAAATTTATTCAATCACCCTGCCATAAATGGCAGGGATTGTCGGCAAGGTACCTGTTCTTTTATATAGCCCGGCTTGACCCGCCCTTAAAAGGGGCGGGATTCCGCCGGGCACCCGATGAAGCTCCCCGCGGAAGACTGCGGGGAAGGCGCTGCTATGTATATTCAGCTGAGAGGCGTCGAGAAGCGAGGAATGCGGCGTACTTTGTCTGTACGCCGCGGTGACGAACGACAAAGACAACAAAGCAGATGGCCTTTTTCAGCAGCCTGTTAAGCCTTTCTCCTCTTTACACAAAACATACGTTCTGATAATCTCTAGCGTATGCGAACACTCAGGATAGCGATGGCGCAGATAAACCCTACCGTTGGGAGCTTATCCCGGAACGCGGCCAGGATATTCAATTACTCCGAAAAGGCACGCAAGCTCGGTTGCGACCTGGTGCTCTTCCCCGAGCTTTCGCTTACCGGTTACCCTCCGGAAGACCTTCTCTTAAAACCCAAATTTATCGAAGATAACATAGACGCGCTCCATGAGTTGAGCCGCAAGATAAAGGGCATAACCGCCGTAGTAGGGTTTGTCGACAGGAAGGCCGACATCTATAACGCCGCGGCGATCATCCACATGGGCAAGGTCGCGGATGTCTACCACAAGATGTATCTCCCCAACTACGGGGTCTTTGACGAGCAGAGATATTTTCAGGCCGGTACTACGGCGCTTAATTTTGTTCTTGGCGGGGTGACCATCGGTCTTGAGATCTGCGAGGACATCTGGTACCCCGAAGGCCCGGCGCGCGTCCAGGCGCTTGCCGGCGCGGAGGTGATCGCCAATATAAACGCCTCTCCCTATCACATGGGCAAGGCATGGATGCGGGAGGAGATGCTTGTAACGAGGGCCAACGATAACGACGTGATCATAGCTTATAACAACACGGTTGGCGGCCAGGACGAGCTTGTCTTCGACGGGCAGGGCCTTATTATAGACGGCAGCGGCGGGGTGCTCGCCAGAGGCAAGGCCTTTGAGGAAGACCTGATAGTCGCTGACCTTGACCTGGATACGGTCACGATGACAAGGTTGCACGACCCGAGGCGCAGAGACGTGAAGCTCAAGACCAGGCTTGAGGGGCTTCGCGAGATAAGCCTTCCTCCGGTCAGGGAACGGAAAAAAAGGCCGTCCATCCCCGTAAGGCCCCGAGTCCGTCTTGACGAGACCGAAGAGGTTTTAAACGCGCTCGTCCTCGGCACCAGGGATTATATTCAGAAGAACGGTTTTAAGCACGTGGTAGTGGGCCTGAGCGGCGGGATCGATTCCTCGCTCGTGGCGGCGGTCGCGGCACTGGCCCTCGGCAGGGAAAACCTGACAGGCGTGGCGATGCCTTCAAGATTCACGTCCGACGCGAGCAAGGAAGACGCGGCCGGGCTGGCCCGCAACCTTGGCATAGACCTCCTCACTATTCCCATACAGGATACCTTTGACGCGTTACTCAAGACCATGAAACAGGCGTTCAAGGGGAAGGGCGAGGACATCACCGAAGAAAACATGCAGGCGCGTATTCGCGGCAATATCCTGATGGGCCTCTCGAACAAGTTCAGCTGGATAGTGCTGACTACAGGCAACAAGAGCGAGATGAGCGTCGGATACGCGACCCTTTACGGAGATATGGCCGGAGGTTTCGCGGTCATAAAGGACGTACCCAAGACCCTCGTCTATAAGCTCTCGGAAAAGATAAACGAAAAGGCCGGGCGTACTATCATACCGGAGCGCGTGTTCACAAAGGCCCCAACGGCTGAACTGAAAGCTAACCAGACCGACCAGGACACGCTCCCGCCTTACGGCCTTCTGGATAGGATACTGAAGGCCTATGTAGAAGAGGACAAGTCCCTCGAAGAGATCGTCGCGATGGGCTTTAAGAAAGCTATCGTAAAAAAGGTAATGCGCATGGTCGATTCAAGCGAGTACAAAAGGAGACAGGCCCCGCCTGGCATCAAGATCACGCCGAGGGCGCTCGGCAAGGACAGGAGGATGCCGATCACGAACGGCTATGATAATGGCAAAGAGAAGCGAGGCTAAGGAAATATTCCTGTCGGCCCTAGAAGCCGCATCCCCATACGAAGCGGTAAAGAAAAACGTAAGGCTCTCGTCCTCAAAAGGCCGCGACAGACTCGATATCGGCCCTCTCTCATTCGACCCTAATAAATTCAAGCGCATCTATGTCATCGGCGCGGGCAAGGCTTCCTGCGGCATGGCCAGGGCCGTCGAAGAGGCGCTCGGCCGCAGGCTTACCGGCGGCTCCGTAGTTACCAGGTACGGTTATGGCGAGAGGCTAAAGGGCGTTCAAGTCATCGAGGCGGGCCACCCCATACCTGACAGGAACGGTATCATGGGCGCGATCGAGCTTACAAGGATCGCTGAGCACGCGTGGCCCGAAGACCTCGTGATATGCCTAATATCCGGCGGCGCTTCCGCGCTCCTTCCAGCGCCCGTGCCGGGCGTGACCCTGCGGGATAAACAGAGGGCTACACGCCTTCTCATCGAGTCAGGCGCGACGATCCACGAGATAAACGCGGTGAGAAAACATATCTCCATGATAAAGGGCGGGCACCTCCTCAAGGCTGCTTCCCCCGCGCGTGTTGTAAGCCTTATTATCTCCGATGTAGTAGGCGACGATATCTCATCCATCGCATCTGGCCCTACTGCCCCGGACAGCACGACTTACATGGACGCAATCTCGGTTCTAAAAAAATACAAGATCGCTTCACGCGTTCCGGCCGCTGTTATTAAGCACCTTAAAAACGGCGTTCGCGGGACGGTAGAGGAGACACCCAAGCCCGGGGACAAGATATTTGCAGGGTGCGATAATCTGATAGTGGCAGATAACGGCGCTTCCCTTGAGGCCGCAAAAAAGAAGGCCGTCTCTCTGGGCTATAAGACCCTGATACTTTCTTCTTCCGTTACAGGCCACTCTCGCGACACCGCGGATTTCCTTTGCGCTGTCATAAGAGAGATTAAAAAGTCCGGCAACCCTGTAGGCCCTCCCGCCTGTATCCTTTTGGGGGGTGAGACAACGGTTGAGCTAAAGGGAAAAGGTTTGGGCGGCAGGATGCAGGAGTTCGCGCTTGCGGCAGCCTTAAGGCTTGGCGCCATGGAAGGGGTGACTTTGCTCGCCGCGGGCACTGACGGAACCGACGGGCCTACAGACGCGGCCGGGGCTTTTGCTGACAGCAAGACCTTGAAAAAAGCGCGGCAAGCGGGGATGGACCCTTCAGAATTTCTGGAGAATAATGACTCTCATACATTTTTTAAAGAAGTGGGAGGGCTTTTTAAGACCGGGCCGACCGGTACGAATGTTATGGATGTAATCGTGGCAATCATTGAATAAGAATATTTTCCAGATAGGCTCTAAGCACATTATATTCAAAAACAAAAAGGGCAGGGGATAAACACCCTGCCCTTTTTTTAAAAATCAGAGCTTTATCTTTTTTCCATGCCGGCGGGCACTGCCGTGGCCTGCGAGACGACGAGGTCGTTCTTCGCGACTATCTTGTGCCATACGCCTTTGGGGGCGAGCACGACTACGCCGGGCTTGAGGACGGTTGACTCTTCCTTGCCGTCATCGATATAGTAAGTCCCCTCGCCTTCATGCACAAAAAATATCTGGTCTCCTGTCGGATGCCTGTGATAATCGAGTACCTGCCCGGGCCTGAAGTAATAGGTGTCCTGTATAAGCTGCTCACCTTTTACGTAGGTGACTTTATTTACCGCCTCGTCCTTGAACTCTTTTGTCTGAGAAACGTTTGCCAGCTGCATTTTTTAAATTCCTCCCTCATTGGTTAGATTGGATTGTATCCGCGATCAACAGGCTGTCTTGCAAATATATATCGTACCTGGTCTCTTATTTCAAGTTAAATCCGACTATTTTGGTCTTCATTGTCCTCATTATATCGGAAAATCATGAGTTGTGTGGATTTTCACAAAAATATTTCTTGAAAACGGCGGATAGAGGTATTTTCCCTCAATTGACTTAATCCGGCGATATATGATATTTTTTAAATAAACGGAGTACCCTTTCCTTTAAACTTTGCAGTACGTTTTCCGGAACCAAATGCCTTTGGATATCACAAATAATAAACCAAAAAACAACAAAAAACACCCTTTCGAGCGTCTAAAAAGGTGGTTTAAGCTTACCTACCTGAAGATTTTGCGCCTCGATGACCCGCCTGAGAGGATCGCGCGGGGAGCGGCGATCGGGGTACTTATGGGGGTTCTCCCCACCTTTGGGGCAGGGGGTTTCCTTTCTATCGGATTTGCTTTTATCTTTAAGGCCAACAAGGCGGCGGCGGTGATCGGGAGCTTTATCGTAAATCCCCTGACAGCCCCTTTCTTCTGGACGCTCAGCATAGCGATCGGCTCTGTTATCATGGGGGAAGACAGGGCCTCGATTATAACCATGATCCGCAGCGAAGGGTTTTTAAAAGCCGGGGGCTGGGCCTATCTGGTATATATGGCAGGCAACGTTGTTATTTCGGCTTTATGCACCGCGGGGGCTTATTTTGCCGTGAAACGGGCCATCATCAGGCACAGGAAGCATAAAGAGGCCAAGCGGCTCGCCAAGACAGGCTCCGGCTCCTTTTAAAAAAATCTCCATAAAGACGGGGGTATCTGAAGGCCTGCCATTACGAATGACCACTAATTCTCATCTAACATTTGGGGAGGGTGCAAGGTGAGGGGGCATATTTTAGAAAAATAAAAAAAGGCCCCTTCTTTGAAAAGAAGGGGCCTTGAGCTGACGCTATGTTTTACCTGTCCTCAGGGAGCTTGTATCCGGCGCCGGCGAACTGGATGTTGTCCGGATCGTCGCACCTTGGGGGTGATACGGCGTGTACCCCGCCGCACTTGGGGCACTTGCCTACGAAGGTCTTAAGTATAAATGACTCTCCGCACCCATGGCATTTTGCCTTGAGGCCCCCATCAGGGATCGGAGCGTTCCTCACGCCGCCGCCATGAGCGTTGTAAACAAACTCCACCAATTCCAAACCTTCTGAAAACGGCCCGCCACCGGACGGCCCGCAGCTTCCGCAATCGCCCATATTGAAACCTCCTGAGATTTTAAAAAATATACCGCTATTTCCAAGCAGTCTTTATCATTTTAAGATACTACAAATTCTAGAACGGTTCAAATGGAAATATTAACACCTCTGGCGGACAGAGGTATGATAAATGTCAGAATCAGAAGGTCTGTTCAATATCAATCATAGATTTTTCTTTAAATGCCGCTCACAATAATCTATACTCCCATGAAAGTAAGTATTCAACGGTAATTAAGGTCATGAAAGAGAATGGCGGAGATGCCACTCTCGGGTTTTTATATCAGACGGCTTTGAGAATTGAAGGGTGTGAATGGAAGACCAGGACACCTTTTGCGAGTATCCGGCGTATAGTTCAGGATGAACGTTTTTTCTTCAAGATAAGGCCAGGCCTATGGGCTTTAAAGGCCTTTAAAGATAAAATGCCGCCTGAAATTTTACCCGCAAAGGGGCAAACCAAATCAAAAAGGAAGAGTATTCCCATACATTCTATCAGGGACTGATTGTCGAGTTAGGAAATCTCAAGAGGTTCAAGACTTTTGTTCCAAAACAAGATAAGAACAGGCTCTATCTGTCTAAAACGCTCGCGGTTATTGCGACACTCCCGGATATATACCAATTCAGCTACGACCATATTATCCGCACTGCCCAGACGATCGATGTCACCTGGTTTAACGAGAGAAGCCTGCCTGCAAGCCTTTTTGAAATAGAACACTCGACTTCCATGCATAATTCTTTGTTAAAGTTTGTCGAGCTCCAGGACTTCTCCACGGATTTCCGTATTGTCGCCGACGCGGTTAGAAAAAAAGAGTTTCATGCGAAGTTGGCTTTAGAAGCGTTCAGGCCTATCAATAAGAGGATTAGATTTTGGAGCTACGATGATGTGGTTGAGTGGCACTCAAAAACAAGCGAGTCCGTAAGCGTTGAAACAAGGCTCCGGTTATTGGAGTGAGGGGTAAAAAATGAACTCCGCAAACAGATGGGCGCTAGCTATCGCTGAGAGGTTGAGCGATGAATGGGATGGCAAAAAAGATTTTTCGGAAGACGCCGTATTGTTGAAGGAAGTGCTGACAAAGGCGCTGTGTGCCGTTCCGGACGAATGTATGAGGCTTGTTGGCAGCGGCATCATTGAAGAGTCATATTTCAAGGATATTGATTAACCCCCCTCACACCTTCTCATACGGGTCAAAGAGCTTTTTGAACTCATCGAGGGCGAAGCGGTCGGTCATGCCAGCGATATAGTCGCAGACGACCCTGTGCTTGTCCCTGCCGGATTTGTCTATGAGCGAATGGACATGCGGAGGCAGGAGCTTGGGCTTCCTTAGATAAGCCTTAAAAAGCTCGTTCAATATCCTCTCCGCCTTGTCGGCCATCCTTACGACCCTGTGGTGCCTGTACAGGTTCTCTCTCAAAAACTTCTTCAACTGGCGGTTTTTCTTCTCCATCTCCGCGCTGAAGCTCGCGATGGGGCTCCTTGAGCGCACGTCATTCAATGACTTTATCCCCTCTTCATCGATTGTCTTTAAAATCGTACTTACAAGGTCGGTCACCTGGGCGTTTATTATGCGGACGATGGTCTGATATTTGAGCACCTTGATATCAGCGTCCGGGTACAGGCTTTTTACAGGCTCAAAGTACTCGCTCCATATCTCCACGCCCTTTAAAGCCGAGGGGTCTATCATCTCCGAGGAGATGCCGTCGTCTATGTCGTGGTTGTTATAGGCTATTTCATCCGCTATATCGGCTATCTGCGCTTCAAGACAGGCCGATTTTTCGCCTTCATATTCCGAGTTGAGTCCGGGCCTGTCGTGCTCTGAAGAGTGCTTTACTATCCCTTCCCTCACCTCCCACGTAAGGTTAAGCCCGCTGAAGTTCGGGTACCTCTTCTCAAGCTCCTCCACTATCCTTAAGCTGTGGGCGTTGTGCTCGAATCCGCCGTGGTCTGACATGAGGTCGTTCAATACCGTCTCCCCGGAGTGGCCAAAAGGCGGATGCCCCAGGTCGTGGGCAAGGGCGATACCCTCGGACAAGTCTTCATTAAGGCCCAATGCCCTAGCTATGGTTCGGGAGATCTGCGCGACTTCTATCGTATGGGTGAGGCGCGTCCTGTAATGGTCTCCCTCATGGTAAACGAATACCTGGGTCTTGTACTCAAGCCGCCTGAAGGCGTTGCAATGGATGACCCTGTCCCTGTCCCTCTGAAAGGGGGTTCTAAAGGGGTGCTCGGGTTCCTCGTGCCTTCGCCCCCTTGTTTCCGCGCTTTTTGCGGCATACGGCGAGAGGCGTTCTCTTTCCAGCTCTGAATAATCTATCCTCTTCGGCATTGACAAATCTCCAAACAATTATACAATCTAAGTATGAAAACCCTTGTCCTCGTCCTGTCTCTTTTCATATTCGCTGGTTGCGGATCGGTCATCTCAAAAAATGTCGTAAAAGAGGTAGACCGTAACATTACCATTGAAATGGTGCAGGCCAACCCTGACCAGTATATCGGCAAAAAAGTCCTCTGGGGCGGCACAGTGCTTGGAACCGAAAACCTTGAGGCCACGACCGAGGTTGAAGTCCTCGAATCCACCCTGGCCTTTGACGACCGTCCCGAAGACGGCGCCTCAAGGGGAAGATTCATTATCGAGGCCAAGAAGTATTTAGACCCGAACATATATAAAGAGGATAAAAGGATCACCATAGCCGGCACAATCAACAGGGTCGACGTAAGGAAGATCGGCAAGATGGACTATCCTTATCCGGTGATAACGCCGATCGAGATAAAGCTCTCGGAAAAGATCGAGGCGTATCCTTACGATTATAATCAGCCGTATTACCCTTACTACGGGCCGATGAGCCCTTACTACCCGTACAATCCATACGGGCCTACTTATCCGTATGGGGGGTATCCGTACCGCTATCCCTACCCTTACTATCCGTATCCTTGATGAACAAGCGGGAGCAGGCTGCTGAAAAACTCAAAATAACATTCAGGCTGCTCAAAAAGTTCAAAATGCAAGGAGTCGAAAAATGTGGAATGAGGCGTACTTACCTTGTACGCCGCAATGACGAATTTTGAAGACGACGCCGCAGATTGGGCTTTTTCAGCAGCCTGCTAGTCTTTCGGGCCGCAACCGTCCTTGACCCCTCTTAAATAAAGCAGATACTCGTCGTAGTATTCATCCATGAACTCGAACATGTTCTTTCCGTCTGTTTCGATGCCTTTTTTACGCTTCAGATATTCAAGGAAAGTCATAACCCCTCCGGTTTTTATTTATCCCTCAATTACAGCTCCCCCGGCTTTCGCAGGAGGCTCATTTTACCGCGCTCCTGTACGGGATAGGGTCTATCTCCCCGGCCTCCATGAAACCCCGCAGCCTCAGCAGGCACGAATCGCATTTGCCGCACGCGGCCCTTGAGTCCTTGTAGCATGACCATGTAAGGTGCAAAGGCGCTTTTATCTGAAGGCCCTTTTTCACTATCTCGGCTTTTCTCATATGGATAAGCGGCGTAATTATCCTTACCTCTGTCCCCGGCCTTGTGCCGAGCCCTGCCGCCTTTTCAAACGCCTTGAAAAACCCCTCCCTGCAGTCAGGATACCCGGAACTGTCTTCCTCGACAGCCCCGATGTAGACCTCTTTGGCCCCGATGACCTCTGCCCAGGAGACGGCGATCGAAAGGAAGTTGGCGTTCCTGAAAGGCACATAAGTTACCGGTATCTTCTTGTTACTCAAGTCCGCCGCAGGGACGGCTATCTTCTCATCCGTCAGGGCCGATCCGCCGATGTCCTTCAAATAGCTTATATCCGCGACAAGCCTTTTACCGGCCCCATAGTAATCGGCTATAAGGTGAAAAGATTCCAGCTCCCTCGCCTCAGTCCTTTGCCCGTAATTCACGTGGAGAAAGGCGCACTCCCCGGCTTTCATAGCTATAGCGGCGGTAACGGCGCTATCCAGCCCTCCGCTTAATAAAACAACTGATTTAACCATAAATTCAATAAACCTCTCCGCGAAAGCCCAGGTTGCGGAAAACTCAAACAGCTGTCATTGCGAGCGGAGCAATCTCGTTTAAATCCCCCCTCACCCTCCGCCCTCTCCCGCAAGGGGAGAACTTAAGTGAGAATTCATTCCAGTCTGGTAAACCCTTTTGCGCGTTGCCACGCGCTTCCGGGTATTGGCTCCGCTCGCTGTCGGCTCTCTCCCTCCAATGGAACTGAAGCCCGGTCGCTCGCCTCTTTTATGCTCGCTTCGCAATACCCCTGTGATTTTTTAAAAGCAAAAGGCAAAAACAGCTGTCATTGCGAGCGGAGCGAAGCAATCTCGGTTAAATATCCCCCTCACACGCCCCTCCCCAAATGGGTGAGGGGTTTTTCATGTAGGCCCGTTCCCCGAACGGTCCGGGATCGACTGAAAACCCGAAGCATGTTCAGGCTGCTCATAAAGGAATTAAAACACATCCCTCTGGAACCCTCAACCAAAAATTTTCCAGAATAATATGGCTATATTCTCTTCCAGCGATTTGCCCGAATCAATTATAACCCTCGGCTCGCCTGTTCTCTCAAAGGTCTCTTTCTGCCTTAGATAGATCTCCCATCCGGCATCGGACAACGGAAAACCTTCTTTTCCGCATTCCTTCTCTCTTTCAAGGAAACGCCTCCTGACGGCCCCGTCATCCGCGATACATTCGATTATTTTAAAATCGGCCCCAACCCTCTTCGCTTCGGCTTTGGCTTCCTTTATATACCGCTCCTTTGAAAAAGTCGCGTCAAGCACCACCGAGCGGCCTGACTGGAGGAGAGCTGAACCCCTCTTTAAAAGCTCCTTGTAAGTCCTCTCGGTAAATTCCTCTCTATAGATATCCTCCCCGAACGGCGCGCGCCTCCTCTCAAAGGGCGAAATACCGGCAAGCTCTTTTCTTATGATATCGGTTGAGAGGTGGTTCAGCCATATGATGTCAGATACCCTGCGGGCCAATGCGGACTTTCCCGTCCCGGAAAGCCCCCGGATTAGAAGCATCATCGGTTTAAAGCCTGAACTTGCGTACAGGCCCGCTAGATAGAAGTGATATACGGCGTTCAGGCGGGCCGCCCTCTTGTCTTCTTCAGAGACTTCCGCCTCAGCGGACTTGAACCCCTCGACCTTTCCCCTCACATAAGCGCGGTAACATCTGTAAAAATCAATGAGCCTGACGCCATCGCCGTCATTCGACGCCCTGAAATAGGCCTCGTCAAATACCCTGGAGAGGTCGTGCCTGTTATGATAATCCAGATCCATCGAGAGAAAGGCCATGTCCGCCACGATATCCGAAAACCTGAAGCGCTCATTGAACTCTATGCAGTCGAATATATTTATCCCGTCCGCGATAGAGATATGCTCTGAATGGATATCGCCGTGGCAGTCCCTTATAAACCCGTCAGCCGCCCTCTTTTGAAACAAGCTCCCGTGCGCTTTTAAAAAATCTTCCGTATATCTCTTTATCCCCTCAAAACGGTCTTTCGATATGGTATTCCCTATATAGCCCGATGTCTGCGAAAAATTCTCAGCCGTGTTTTTTCCTATCGCCTCGGGAGAGCCGAAGCCTTTTATATATTCGTTCGTCTCCGCTGTTTTATGAAAAGAAGCTAGCGCCCCGGCTATCCGCTCTAGAATATTTTCCCTTACAGTCCCTTTCTTAAGCGCGCTTTCAAGCATGCTTTCATCGGGAAGCCGCTTCATCTTTACGGCGTATTCTATCGCCTCTCCTTCGCCCTCCATAAGGACACGGCCGTCTTTAGAGACGACCTTCACCACATCCAAATATATGGACGGGGCGAGCCTCCTGTTTAACCTGATCTCCTCCCCGCAGAAAAACAACCTCTGCTCCAGGGCCGTGAAATCGAGAAAGCCGAAGTTAACCGGTTTTTTTATCTTGTAGACAAAAGCAGGGGTAAAAAACAGGTAAGAGATATGAGTTTGGCGGAGCTTGACCTCCGCGGGTCTTTCGGGATATGACTCCGTGTCCAGGAGGGCTTTTATGAGCCACGGGAGATCCACGAGCGTCCTCCTTGCCAATTCACTTTATGATATATATCCCGGGGAGGTTTCTGTAGCGGCCTTTGTAGTCCATCCCGTATCCGACCACAAATCCTTCGTCGATACGCCTGCCGATATAATCTATATTCACCCCGCGGTGCGAATGCCTCAACAAGAGGGCGCACGTCTTAAGGGACGCGGGGCCTTTTGATTTCAGATATCCGGTAACGGCCTTGGCTGTGACGCCCCGGTCGACAATGCCTTCTACGATTATCACGTCCCTGCCCTTTATATCTATGGAGGGCCCGCCTGTGATCAAAACATCCCGGCTCGGCGTATCCCTGTCGCCATATGACGACGCCTGTATGAAATCTATCTCGACGTGCCTTGAAAAAGCCCTCGCAAGGTCTGAAAGGAAGACAAAAGCGCCCTTTAGCACGCCGAGAAGCACAGGGGTGCCCACAGCGCAGTCCTTTTCTATTTCCGCCGCAAGACCGGTTACGATCTCCAGTATCTCGTCCGGCGGGATAATGAGTTTCAAATTGCCAGTCATTTCAGTCCAAGGCCTTAATTTATTTTAGGATATAACCCATCCGCCGCCCTGTCAAGGCATCATTTAAATAGATGGCGGCCGGGAGCATAAAACCTTGAATTCACCTGGCGCATATGCTACAAAATAAAAGAGCTTAAATTGGAAGCTCCCTAACAGACGGATAAAGATGATCATCCAATGCGATAAATGCAATACCAAGTTCAGGCTTGATGATTCCAGGGTCACGGGCCACGGTGTAAAAGTAAGGTGCACCAAATGTCAGAATGTTTTTATCGTAACCCCTCCGCTCCCTATTGAAGAGGTACAGGTAGAGGAGGACTTCGGAACGCAACCCGCTGCCCGGAACCCCAAAAAACCCGAACCTGCTCCCTCACCTGAGAGAACTGGGCCTTCCCCTACGGAAACAAAGGAAAGATCCGGCCCTGACCTCAATCTCAAGTTTGATTTTGAAAGACCCGAAGACGGGGAAGCTCCTGAAACAGGAGCCAAAAATTCTTTCGGAGAAGATGAAGGGGAACAGGATGGGGATACATCCGGCGGCGAGGAGTTTAAATTCACCCCTGAAGACGGCACGGACGGAGACCGGGAAGAAAAGACCGAAGACGAGGACAACTTCGAGTTCAAGCCAGCCCCTCCCAAGGGCGATTCGCTCGGCGACCTGGACTTCAACTTTGAGGATATAGCAAAAGATCCTGCAGAGGAGAAGAAGACTTCCTCGCCCGCGGACGAGTGGGGGCTGGGCGAAGACGACGGGTCAGAGGCCGATTTAAGCGATTCGGAAGCGCCGGCCCCGCAGGAACCTGAGAAGACGGCGGGCATTGGCGCAGGCTACACCAGGAGCGGCAGGCCTGCACCAGACCCGGAGGCCGAAAAGCCGATGACGGATAGGTTCGAAAAAGTATTGTCGGAGACGTTATCTTCCGATGAAGACCCGGATCTCCCTGATATCGATGAAGAGGAAATAAAGAATTACATGGTACCTCCCCAGAAAAACAGGAAGGGGTTGATTATCGCCGTCCTGATATTTATCCTCGGAGGCGCCGCTATCTACTATACAGGCATCGTCGACTCGATCGCCCGGAAGCTGACGCCGGCCTCGACCTCTGTACAAAAGGTAGTCGAGATCGAGAACATAAACGGCTATTACATCGAGAACAAATCATTCGGCAGGTTTTTCGTAATCGACGCCAAGATAAAGAACATTACAGACACGCCGCAAGGCGTTAAATCCGTCGCTGGCATTCTCTATAATGACAAAGGCGAAAAAATCGCCTCCCGCTCGGTATCTCCGGGGAGGATAGTCACGACTGACGACCTGAAAAACCTTTCTAAAGACGACCTCTTGAAACAGTTCAAGGACGCCTCAGGCGGCACGCTGCCCGCGAAGGCCGTAGTGCCGGTCATGGTGCTTTTTACCGAAGTCCCGGCTGAGATGGTCGAGTACGGCCTCGACATAGTCCGTTAAACCTTAAGCCTCCCCTTTAAAAAATGGAAGACATTGAGGCATTTGTAGTAAAACTCCTTAAGGACGCCGCCGCCCTTCCAGAGGAGGGGATGAGGGTCGGCCTTCTCGCCAGACGGCTGGCGTCCCTTGGCCCCGATGACGCCGCAAGGGCTGTAGACCTGCTCTACAAAAAAGGACCGAAAGACAATCTCGCAAGAACCGCCTTTTCGGCGCTCTTGAACCCTGACGGCCTTAAAAAAGCGCTTGGGATTGAAAAATTCAGGCGTATCTATATCGCGTCGATCAGACTTGAGCTCTGTAAGGTAAGCAGGCTTTTTACCGACCTGCCTCCGCGTAAAAAAGGTTTGGCCGGCTACGAGAGCGAGGAAGAGGCCCCGATGGAGCTTATAACCCTCGGTGAGCGCCGCGCGATGTCAAGGAAGCCTGTGAAAGATGTCATCGACAGGCTCCTCTCTGACCCGGATCCGATGGTGATCGGCAATATACTGAACAATCCGAGGACGACCGAAAAAGAGGTCTTGAAGATCGCCTCCAAAAGACCGAATTCCGCCCAGATCATTAAACTCGTCGCGAGCCACAGGGTCTGGTCAAAAAGATATGGGGTAGTGAAGGCGATAGCGTTAAACCCTTTTTCGCCTCCCAGGGTCGTGGTAGCTATACTCGAAGTAATGCTTACTCAGGATCTAAGGCTCATCGCAGAGGACAAAACTCTACACCCGCAGGTAACGCAGGGCGCGGATGATTTGATTAAAGAGAGAGAGAAAAGTTAAGAGGGAAAGGGTTAGGCGTTCTTGGTTTTTTCGTTCCGGGACTTGCCTGAGAGCTTCTCTTTTTCAGGCGTTACGTCTATTTCGGAGTCGTTGGTGGCCTTCTTGAAATTCTTTATGGCTTTTCCCATGCCGGAGCCGATATCGGGGAGTTTCCCCACGCCGAATATAATAAGGACTATAACAAGAATAAGTATTAGCTCTGTAGTCCCTATTCCAAACATTGTATATCTCCGCTTTAGGATGTAAAATGGGGATGATGTAAAATTCCAGCACCCGGGCGGGCCCCTGGGCCCCAGTTATGTATGTATAATCTTGACAGAATTAATCAGCTATGTCAATAAAAACTTTCCCTTCTAAAGGCAACGGCGGCGAGAAGCTGCTTCTTTTCCTGATGATTTCGGTCATACTCCATGCCGGCCTCTTCTTCGGCATATCCGTGCTTACGCCTCTTACGAAAAGACTCTTCGTCACCCCGGAGGAGACAAAGCCTATCGTCGTAGATGTTATTGACCTGCCTCCCGGCGGAACCACAAAGGCTCCTCCCGGGAAGCCCTCTTTTTACTCAGATAAAAACCGTATTGTTTCGAAGGAGACTTTTCCCGAGGCAAAGCCGAAGCTTCTGTATGTCCAACCGCCGCCCTCCGGTAAAGGCGGGGTCGAGGTAAAGAGGAGTGAGCCTAAAGGCGGAGGAGAGGCAGGGGATGGCCTGAAAAAGCCCTCTCCCGCGACGAGGCAGGATACGCCTCTGCCAGGTACTCACGCAGAGGATACCTACGCGGTCAAAAAAGCGGATGAACCTGCAAAAACCGATATAAAGGAAAACACCCCCAAACCCGGCGCGACCGGCGATCCAGTTGGCGAAGGGAAGAGGGGCAATTCAAATGCCCTGCCCTCAAAGCCCAACCTATTCCTGACGGATGAAAGGATTGCCGAGCTTACGAAAAAGTACGAATCCGAGGCTCCAAAAGGAGAAAGGGGCAAGACGCTTCAATTAAACACATCTGAGCTTCGCTATCATAAATATCTTCTTAACATGAAGGATAGTATCCAAAATAAATGGGATTTTCCCGATGTGGCCGCAAGAAACGGCTGGCAGGGAAAGCTCCGTATAGATTTCACTATCAATAAGGACGGTTCTGTAGGGGACATAAAACTTATTAAATCCTCAAATTATCCTGTGCTCGATGACGCGGCAATTACCGCGCTCAAGCTTGCCTCGCCGTTTCCGCCTTTCCCGGATAACTTCGCGATCGAAGAGATCAACATAAAAGGCTCTTTCGAGTATACGATACTCAGTCAGCCTTCAGGGAGACCCTAAAAGCAAAAAGCCCGGCAGTTAAAAACCGCCGGGCTCGCGCATCCATCCTGACTATCTAAACAGCGTCGGTATGGAAAAATCTTGACCTGCCTATACCGGCTGCCATTACTATCCCGAGGCCCGCGAGTATAAGGGCAGAGGGTTCGGGGACTCCGACAGCCCCGTCGAACTCCGCCTTAGTGGAGACCGATATTTCATTGCCTCCGTTCACAAGGGGCGCATCTGATTCCGAGAGAACCATGCTGTCAAACGAATTGACGCCAAGATACTGTGAAGCGCTTGAGAATGTCCAGAGAGAGGCAAAGTCGTCCGCGTCATCCGTACGGTATACCCCGGACAACACCGCCTCAGACCAATTTACAAGGTCATTCGACCCCCATGCGTTAAATGAAAATGTATCGCTTGCGAGATGATCCGTGCTAAGAAATACTATGGCCTGGTCGACCTGGCTGCCGAGGTCCCACACATACTGCGTGTATGATGGGCCGTCTATCAGTGTGCCTTCCTGATACAGCCCCGGGTTAGTGTCCGCCTCCGGTATCACGAGGCCTCCCAGGTTATTCAGGTCGTTTATATTAAAAGTCTCAGCTGACGCAACAGACGTGAGGCCAAACGCAAATATACCCGTTGCCAGAATTTTAATCAGTCGCTCTCTCATTCTCGCCTCTCCTCATTTCATTTTTTTTATTTATGATATAAACGTCTCCCCGTTTCACACCCCTCCTTTATAGTATTTTACACCCTAAGATCGCATACATAGAATGCCTGTTAATAGCAATGCGTGTGCCAACGAAAAAGCCTTTAAAAAGGCAACGAAATGTACATTTTTGTAAAAATCATCCAAAATTAATGTAAAAATTTTTTACAGAGGAGTAGAGGACGGCAGACCTTTTAAACGGCCTGGGCTGATTTATAATCAATAAAAACCGCTAATTAGGCAGGTTTTGGCGTAGATCATCAAACTGTAAAGATTTTTCAAACAGGTTAAATAGTTTTACAGCAATAGAATTTTTACTTTACATTTTTGAAATTAGTGCTTTAATGTAATAAACCATTTAAGCAAACAACGGGAAGATTTGTCTTAATACACTCAGGCTGATTTCAAGAGAGACCCTGGATGGCGGATAAATTAAAGCCACAGCTTATCCATGAATTCCTCAAACTGCGCCAAAAAGTAGGCGAGCTGGAGCTGTACAGGACTGAAAGCCTTAGGACGTTTGAATACCTGATGAAATTCAGGCAGCTCTTTTCCGAGCTGCCTGACCTTGTTTATTTCTGCGATAAAGAAGGGACCATCCTTTATGCAAATGAAACCTTCGAAAAATTTACAGGGCACCCCCTTGATGAACTCCATGTTGGGCCGTTTGCCCCTCTTTTTGAGGACGAGAACTTTCAAAAGGCTTTTACCGTGACATTGAAGGGTGAACGGCCTCAAGGTGAGGTCTATTTCAAGGATACGCGTATCATCTCCGAATTTAAGAATATACCGATGCGCGATGACGCCGGGCGTATCATCGGCGTCATGGGGATAGCCCGCGATATCACCAGCCGCCGTAAGGTCGAGCATGAGCTTACGAATTATATCCACGTCCTTGAGGAGATGATCCATTCACAAATCGACGAGATCAAGACCCTTAAGACAGCCCTCAAGGAAAAAATCGCATCCGGGGAGCGCCTTGAGCTGGAATTCAAGGAATACGAAGTCAAATACCTTAATCTCATAGAGGCGGTCAGCGACCCTGTCGCAGTCGTAGGCAGCGACGGATACATCTGTTATATAAACCGGAGGACCTCTGAATTGACAGGCATCCCCGCGGATGAGCTTGTGGGTAAGCACCTTGTCCGCCTTTTTCCGAAGGGTGATGCCGAATTTTACGCGAAAGCATATAAAGATTTCATAAATAACGGGGTCCCGTTCCCCAAAATCAGCCTTCAGATGCAGCACCGCGGCGGACGCAAAATCCCCGTTGACCTTACGTGCATTCCCACGGAGGTGAACGGGAAGAAGCTCGTACAAATAATCTTCAGGGATATGTCGGGAAGCAGAAAAACCGAGCTTGAACTGAAGAAGCTTTATGCCATAATAGAGCAAAGCCCAAGCGCCGTATCCATTACGGATATAAACGGTGTTATCGAATATGTCAACCCGGCTTTTGAAAGGATGACGGGTTTCAGCCTTGGCGAGACCTCGGGCCGGCATATCAAGACATTTTCAACCGCCGTGCCTCCTGAGGCCCATGACGATCTTTGGCTGACGGTACTTGAGGGCGCACCGTGGCGCGGCACTTTCAAAACCGTCACAAAGGACGGGGGAGAGCTCTACTTAAGGGCTTTCGTAGAGCCCATCAAGACAAATGACGGCGAGATCACGAGTCTTGTCTCTGTTCAGGACAAACTCCCGGCCAATGTTCACAGGAAAGCAACCGGTCACTGAGCCCGGTTGCTATTTCCGTTGCTTCTGATATAGTCCGCTTAAGATCAACCCCAACCCGATCTCACGCATCCAACCGGAAACTCCATCATAACCACCTGGAAGTAATTACTATATAAACGCCCGGGCCTTAAGCGTTTCATCCGTTATGAACAAAATCCTGATAACAGACGATGAGAAGGATATAAGGTATATCCTCATGGAGCTGCTTGCCAAGAGGGGCTTTTTTGCTATAGAAGCCGCTGACGGCAAGACTGCGATCGAAAAACTCAAGAGCGAAAGGCCGGATGCGGTGCTGTTAGACTACAAGATGCCGGGTATGGACGGGCTGCAGACATTGAGGGAGATCAAAAAGATAGACCCGTCTGTGCCCGTAATTCTATTGACGGCTTACGGAGAGATCTCTTTCGCTGTCGAGGCCATCAAATCCGGGGCTTATGATTTTATAACCAAACCTCCGGATACGGAATCTCTCGCCAATTTGTTAAGACGCTCCATCGAAAAATCCGCACTTGAAAAAGAAGTAAAAAGATTGAATAGCGCCGTAGGGGCTTCGATAGAGGGGATGCTCGGGAAGAGCGCTCCCATAAAAAGGGTGATCGAACAGATGGCCAGCGTGGCCTCAAGCGATTTCTCGGTTATCATCCAGGGAGAGACCGGGACAGGCAAATCCACGATAGCCGAGCTTATCCACAACATGAGCAGAAGGGTAAGCAAGCCCTGTGTGAGGGTAGACATCGGGACTATTCCCGAAACGCTCATAGAGAGCGAGCTGTTCGGGTATGAGAAAGGCGCTTTTACGGGAGCTGAGCGTAATAAAAAGGGCTACTTCGAGGCGGCGAATTCAGGGACGATCTTCATCGACGAGCTTGAAAACATGTCCGAGGGCGTCCAGAGCAAACTCTTGAGCGCCGTGGAGAGTAAAAAAGTCTTCCCTATGGGCTCTACCAGGCCCGTCCCCCTGGACGTGCGCATAATCTCCGCTGTCAATAAAGACCTAAGGCAGCTTGTAAAAGACAGCAGGTTCAGAGAAGACCTGTTTTTCAGGCTGAGCGAGTTCGTCATCATGCTGCCTCCTTTAAGGGAGCGCACCGAGGATATCTTATTCCTTGCGCAGAAATTCGCGAAGGAAGCCGCCCTGGAGTTGAATAAAAGGCTGCCCGAATTCGCCGAAGAGACTCTTAATATCCTGAAGGGCTATCCGTGGCCCGGCAATGTGAGGGAGCTTAAGAACGTAGTAAGGAGAGCGGTCCTTGTACACGGCGGAGAGACCCTCCTTCCTGAGCACATGGATTTCCCGATGAACGATACCCGCGAATACGGCAGGGATTTGCCGCTGCTTCCCTTGAAGGAAATATCGTCCATAGCCTCAAGAGATGCCGAGAGGAAGGCTATAAAAAAAGTGCTGGGAATATCCAACGGAAACAAATCAAAGGCCGCTTCCATCCTGCAGGTCGATTACAAGACCCTCCTTACAAAGATAAAACAATACAACATAGAGTGACCTAGGTTATGGAGCAGGTTCCATAATCTATGGTTTATATTACATACCCCGGGGCTGGCTCTAACCGTCTTTTAATGCCCTTTGCTGGAAAATCAATATGTTCCAGGATGGCACCCCTTTTGCTATATAAACATAATAAAAAGTCGGGGGGTTTTTTATAAAGTTTTTTCAGAGCTCGACGATATAGGAGGTATCTTTATGATCAAACTCTTCTCCATACTCTCCGCCGTAATGCTCTTATCCTTCAGTATCCCCGGGGCGGCTCGATCCGAGGGAACTGACACCGTCAGGCTTAAGCTGTTGAACTCTCCGGCAATAAACACGCTCTACTCCATAGACGACCACTTTACGATCGTCTCAGGAAAAGACAAAGCGGCTGTTACCGATGCGCTTAGAGCGATATGCTCGGACAATAGCGGAACGGTTGCGGCGGAGAATGACGGAACCATAAAGTGCGGCGCTGTCTTTGAGGCGGAGCGTCTTGAAAGGACGGAGGCTGCCGCCGGCTCTTCTAATGAAAGGTTCTTCCTGATAAAAAATAATATACCTCAGCCTTTCGTTTACAGAAACTCCTCGATCCCTTCCTATGATGAACTATCGGCTCCGCCGAATGGGCAGATATCCGGGAAATATAACATCATCGACCTGTTCCAGTATATGTCCGCCTTGTGCAAAAAGGATAACGGCAAACCGGCTATCGTGGTTTCAAAAAGATACGGAAGGTTCGTAAGGCTTACACAGGTCGGGGCTGTAGAGGGATTCAACTACTTCCTCTCATCCGGGGAAGAAAAGGAACCCTGGTACTTCGCCTGCGAAGGAAAGCAGAAGTTCATAGTCGAAAAAGATTATAAATATTCTTCTGAAGAAGATAATAAGCTCTTTTTCTATCAGAATAGAGGCCTGGAGGGTATCGACTTCGTAAAGGGTAATGATATTGGCTCGATGGCCGGCCTTATACAGGAGACCATCCCGGTCAATGAAACGGTTGAAAAGGAATTCCTGAACGAAATGGCCTTGGAGATATCGAATCTTAAGCTTGATTTCGTAAAGACCTCGGCGGGCTCCAGGTATTCAGGATTTTATAAAGGGGACAAAGAGGGCTGCGGGCTGGTAACCATAAAACATCAGAATTTTGGGAAGGAAGAGCTTGTCAGGGTCTTCACTTACGAGGTATGCAGTAACAATGTGGCGGCCGTAACGGACAATACAGCCTTTGCCTCGCTTTTAAAGTATATCTTCTCCTTATAAAGACTTATCTGTGCGTAGGGCCCGTTCCCCGAACGGGCCGGGATGTGAAATTCATTTCACCCTGGTAAAGCCTTTTTGCGCGCTACCGCGCGCTTCGGGGTATTGGCTCTGCTCGCTGTCGGCTCTCTCCCTGCAATAGAACTGAAGCCCGATCGTTCGCCTCCTTTATGCTCGCTACGCAATACCCCTGGTGTTTTTTAAAAACAAAAAGCAAAAACAGCTGTCAATGCGAGCGAAGCAATCTCTTTTACCCCCCTCACCCAGCCTCTCCCCAAATGGGGAGAGGGGCTTCTTTGCGTAGGGCCCCGCGTCAAGCAAATCCTTCCCTCCCATGGGAGGGGAGGTGAAAATTCATCTCAGCTAGCGGCCGTGGCACTTCTTGAACTTAGCTCCGCTGCCGCAATGACAAGGTGCATTACGTCCCGGCTGTTTCTGTTCACTCTGTAGGGAAAAAAGCTCCAGTGCGTTTTTAGCGCAGTACGCCTTTATCCACTCGATAAGATTCCCGGCAGCCTCCTCGGCAGTCTTTACGCCGCCTCTAAAGTGCGCGTCGCTTGAGCCCTTCTCCATCTGAACAGCCCTGTTTACCTCCGCCTCAATCCCGCTCTCGGCCGCGTGGATTATCCTGCAATATCCCTTCTCCCCGGGCCTCACATGGAGCGAGCCCATGTAGCCGCAGTGGGGCGGCCTGATGTCGTCTCCCCCAATGACCGCCGGGTGTATCATGCAGGCCTTATCCCCTGAAAGGAAAAGGCACCTGAAGGCGAACATAGCCATTATACTGAGGGCGATCGAATTGCCGTTTATCTTTATCTCCCTTATGGTCACATTGTATTTTTCGGGAGAGACAAAGAGGCTTCTGGATCTTGCCTCCTTTGTCACATAGCCTTCGACTATCCTCTTTTCACGCGCCTTTATGCCCTTTACGAGCTCGGCCTTGAATTCATCGAGGTTGGAGAGGCCCCCGTTTTTTACGGCATTATACGAGATTATGCCCCACCACGGGTCGCAGCACATCCCTTTGCATCTTACGGTGCATATATCGGAGAAAAAAGACGCGTTCGCCATAGACTTTCCCATGTGATGGATTATATCTTTTTTGAGCTGTTTCAGTCCACGAAATTTAGAGCTGAAATCAATTGACTGTATAAAGGCGCTGTGCTACGAACTTAATATGAAAACGGACTCGGAGATAGCTAAAGAGACCAGGCTTAAGCCGATAGAAGTCATCGCCGCGGGTCTTGGCATCCCCCCAGAAAGCCTTATACCTTACGGCCGTAACATCGCAAAGGTAAAGGCCGGTCTTTATAATGACCTTAAAGGGCGGCCTGATGGAAGGCTGATACTTATAACCTCCATGAGCCCTACCCCCGCCGGAGAAGGTAAAACTACTATGACGATAGGGCTTGCCCAATCTCTCAAGCTCCTGGGGCAGAAGGCAGCCGCATGTATCAGACAGCCAAGCCTCGGGCCTTATTTCGGCGCCAAGGGCGGCGCTACGGGCGGCGGATATTCGCAGGTTTTGCCGCCTGACGATATAGCGATACAATTCACGGGCGATGACTACGCTCTTACCACCTCTCATAATCTCGTCTCTTCCATAATAGATAACCATATATATCATGGCAATACTCTTGAAATTGACACGGAACGCATACTCTGGAAGCGTGTATCAACGGTAAATGACAGGGCCCTGCGGAGTGTCGTGATCTCAAGCGGAAAAGCAAAAGGCGAGCGCGTTGAAGAATTCCAGATTTCCGCCGCCTCCGAGATAATGGCGGTATTGTGCCTAAGCTCTGATTTGAAGGAATTAAAAGAGCGCGCCGGTAAAATAGTCGTCGCGTTTCGCAGGAACGGGACCCCGGTTTTCCTTAATGACTTGAATATCACCGGGGCGGTCGCGGCGTTAATGAGAAACGCCATAAACCCGAACCTTGTCCAGTCGATCGAAGGCGCGCCGGTATTTATCCACGGCGGTCCCTTCGGCAACATTTCCCTTGGGTGCAACAGCCTCATCTCAACAAAACTCGCCCTAAAACTTTCCGATTACGTCCTTACGGAGGCGGGGTTCGCGACCGAACTCGGGGCCGAAAAGTTTTTTGACATATTATGCAGACAAGGCTCGCTTAGGCCTTCCACCACCGTGATAGTAGTGACCTTAAAGGCGCTCCGCTATCATGGCGGCTCCGGGGATTATAGATCAAAGGATTTAAACGCCGCCGTAAAAGGCTTGGAAAACCTTAAAAAACACATAGAAAATATCAAACTATTCGGCGTACCCGCCATTGTCGCCATAAACAGATACCTGGACGACACGGAAGACGAGATCGAAGAGATCAAAAAAAGGATCGTGGCGCTGGGAACCCAGGCTTTAATCGCCGAAACATTTGAAAGCGGCGGCAGGGGCGGACTGGCCCTGGCCGAAGAGGTCATCAAAAGCGCCAAGAAGGAAAATGACTTCCGCTTTCTTTACTCAGAGGGCGACTCTATTTTCGACAAGATACATAAGATAGCCGTTGATGTCTATGGGGCAGAGGGGGTGGAGCTTTCAAACGAAGCTAAAACCGACCTTAATGTCATGGAAGGCCTTGGCTATGGCGGCTTGCCTGTCTGCATGGCAAAGACACCGAAATCCCTCTCAGATAATCCTCTGCTGCTTGGAAGGCCGGAAGGATTTACGGTAAATGTCAGGCGGATAAGGCCTGCGGCAGGGGCAGGCTACCTTGTAGCTGAATGCGGGGGTATTTTACTGATGCCCGGGCTTCCCATGCACCCCAGGGCCGAACTTATCGACACAGACGGCGAGGGCAATATCACAGGGACATAAACCTTGTAAATCACATAGATAAGCTGTAGCCGGAGACCCTGCCATACTTTTGTGCCTGTCCTCACTGCGGAGGGGGAAACTGCCCGCTATAATTATATACATGTCTTAAAAATCGTAGTATACTATGACCTCTAAATCTCTATAAAATTCCATAATTTGCGTTCTAAGAGTTTGTACGAACTTCTATGTCTATTGGAAAGTACAAAGACCTCCTTAAATCCCTCGGCTTTCAGTCCTATATATGGACCCAGTTTCTGGGCGCCTTCAATGACAACGTATTCAAGATAGTCCTCTCTATGGTCGCCGTAAATATGACTACCCACGGCTCCGGAGGGTATGTCTCGCTCGTGGGCGCCGTCTTTATACTTCCGTTCTTTTTCTTTTCCGGGTACGCAGGTTATGTAGCCGACGCCTATAATAAGCGCACGGTACTCATCTACGCCAAATTCTTTGAAATAATAGCGGTCACATTCGGGTTTTACGGCTTTGTCTCAGGGAAGATCGAGATAATGCTCTGCACCCTCTTCCTGATGGCCCTGCATTCGACCTTCTTCGGCCCCGCAAAATACGGCATTGTCCCTGAAATGCTCCCGGACAGGGATCTATCGCGCGCGAATGGCATACTCGAAATGAGCACCTTCCTCGCGATAATACTTGGCACATCTATTGGCACAATAATCTTCTCGGTATGGAAAGACAAGCTTTCCTATGTTGGAATATTCCTTATCGCTATCGCCATTGCCGGAACTCTTACGAGCTTCGGCATTACCCGCGTCAAGGATTCCGGCGCGCAAAAGAAGTTCAATCTAAACCCCTGGTCCGAAATAGGCTGGGGCATCAGGAGACTTTACGGCGACCGCCTCTTGTCCCTCACGGTTATTGGCATTACCTATTTCTGGTTTCTGGGGGCCCTCCTTCAGATGGACATACTCCTCCTCGGAAAAGAAGTCATGCATCTGAACGATATGTGGATAGGTATCCTCATAACCTTCCTTGCCGTAGGTATAGGCATAGGCTCTATCGTGGCAGGGTACTTATCAGGCGACAAGGTCGAGCTGGGGCTGGTGCCGGTAGGCTCTTTGGGGATGGGGGGGTTTGCCATACTACTTGCCTATTCAGTAGATTCATACGCTAAAACAGCGGCAGCCCTTATTATGCTCGGCTTTACAGGCGGGCTCGCCATAGTGCCTTTAAACGCCCTGCTTCAGCAAAAAAGCGGCGCTACGGAAAAAGGGCGTCTCATAGCCACGAATAATTTCATATCAACGGCGGGGATACTCTCCGCCTCCGGGATTTTGTGGCTTTTCAAGGACAAGATGGATATCGGCTCGGATAAGATCATCCTCATATTCGGGGTGGCCACTCTTTTAGCCACGATATTCATGATGAAGCACCTCCCTGATTTTCTAGTCCGTTTCGCGTTCTGGATGCTTACGCATACCCTGTATAAGATAAAGGTCGTAGGGGAGGACAACGTCCCTTTCAGAGGCCCGGCACTGCTGGTCTCAAACCATCTCTCCTTCGCCGACGGGTTTCTGGTAGGCGCCTGCGTCCAGAGGTTTATCCGATTCGTTATCTATAAATACTTTTATGATCTGCGCGGGATACATTGGTTCCTGAAGATCATGAAGGTGATACCCATCAGCGAGGGCAACAGGAGAGACGCGCTTAAATCAATACAGTCGGCGCGCGAGGAGCTAAAGGCGGGGCACGTGGTCTGCATCTTCGCCGAGGGCGCGATAAGCAGGACTGGCAATCTCCAGCCTTTCAAAAAAGGGCTGGAGCGGATGGTAGAGGGCCTGGATATCCCGATAATCCCCGTTCATCTGGACAGGGTCTGGGGGTCCATATTCAGCTTCAAGGGCGGACTCTTCTTCTGGAAATGGCCGAAGGAGTTCCCTTATCATGTGACGGTCTCATTCGGCAAACCCCTTAAATCCGGCAGCTCGGCTCTGGAAGTCAGGCAGGCGGTAATGGAGCTTGGAAGCGAAGCCGTAGAGCACCGCCGCACGGCGCGGGACCTCCTGCATTTCCGTTTTATAAAGATGGCCAAATCGCGCTGGTTTTCGTTCTGCATGGCCGATTCCACAGGGAAGCGGTTCACATGGGGAAAGACTCTCGTTTCAAGCATACTCCTTTCAAAGTGGATCGCAAAGAGGAATGCCGATGAAAAGATGATAGGGATTCTCCTCCCGGCTTCAGCCGGGGCGGCGATAGCGAACATCGCAGCCGAGGTCGCCGGCAAGGTGCCTGTCAACCTCAACTTCCTGTCAGGCGGAGACTCTATGGCGTCATGCATCGCCCAGAGCGGAATCAAGACAATAATCACCTCCCGCGCCTTTTTATCCAGGGCAGGGCTCGAAGATGCGGATGGGATGGTATTCCTCGAGGATATTATCTCGACATTTTCCGCTTCGGAAAAGGCCGTCACGGCTTTAGCGGCGTTTTTACTGCCGCACAGGGCCCTTGAGTCCATCTACTGTAAGGGAGAAGTCGACCCCAACAAGCTCGCGACCGTTATCTTTACGAGCGGAAGCACAGGGCATCCAAAAGGCGTAATGCTTACCCACCACAATATCCTTTCAAACCTTGAAGGCTTTTCTCAGGTATTTCTCCTTTCACATAAAGACGTCCTTGTGGGTGTGTTGCCGTTCTTCCACTCGTTCGGTTATACAGGCACCATCTGGTTTCCACTCATAACGGGGATCGGCGTCGTCTATCACTCAAACCCGATGGACGCGCGTACCGTAGGCGAGCTTACCGCAAGATATAAGGGAACTATCATGATCGGCACGCCGGCCTTTTATTCATCCTACATACGAAAGTGCGCTGCCGGCGAGTTCTCTACTTTAAGGTACGCCATAGCAGGGGCCGAGAAATTAAGAGAGCATATAGCATGGGCGTTCAAAGAGAAATTCGGGCTTGAGCTTTTGGAAGGCTACGGCTGCACGGAGCTGTCTCCGGTTGTTTCGGTCAATGTGCCGGATGTAGAGTACGACGATATAAAACAGACCGGATTCATCCCCGGCACGGTCGGGCACGCTATCCCGGGGGTTGCGGTAAAGGTAGTGAACCCCGAGGACTGGACAGAGCTTCCGGCCGGCAAAGAGGGGCTTCTCCTTATAAAAGGGCCGAATCTCATGAAGGGTTATCTTGGAGACTCAGAACGGACCAAAGAGGCCATCCATGACGGCTGGTACGTTACCGGGGACATAGCCTCGATAGGCGACAACGGGTTCATAAAAATAACCGACCGCTTATCCCGCTTCAGCAAGATAGGCGGTGAGATGATCCCGCATATAAAGGTCGAAGAGACGATTTCAAAGGTGCTCGGCGGCTGCCACTGCGCGGTCACTGCCCTTCCTGATGAACAAAAAGGAGAGCGGATAATCGCTTTCTATACGAAAAACGCGCCTCCGATGGAAGTCTGGAAAAGGCTCCTTGAGGCGGGGCTTCCGAAGCTGTGGCTACCCAAGCGGGAAGACCTTTACCACATTGACGAGCTGCCGTCTACCGCAAGCGGCAAGGTGGACATAAAAAAGATAAAGCTGCTTGCCATGGAGCTGGCCGGGGCATGAGCATCTTTTAGCAGGCTGCTGAAAAATCCGGAATTTATTCAATTACCCTGCCATAAATGGCAGGGATTGTCGGCAAGGTACCTGTTCTTTTATAGAGCCCGGCTTTGACCCGCCCTTAAAAGGGGCGGGGTTCCGCCGGGCACCCGATGAAGCTCCCCGCGGAATTCGCGGGAATCTTCGATATGTAAGGAAACAATTTCTATGCGCTCGCTATGCATATTCAGGCTGCTCAAAAAGATTCAGCTGCGAGGCGTCGAGAAGCGCGGAATGCGGCGTACTTTGTCTGTACGCCGCAGTGACGAGCGACAATGACAACGAAGCAGATGGACTTTTACAGCAGCCTGTTAGAAAGGGAGATTTTATTTGGGGTTCATGCCCGGAACAGGGGCCAGGTAAACGACGTTCCTGGAAATATCTTTGGCGCGGTACATCGCCTTATCGGCGATCTTTAAAAGCTCTTTCTTGTCTTTCGTATGTATAGGGTAAGTGGCTATTCCAATAGAGGCCGTAATCCTCAAATTCAGGCCGTCATCCTCGAGAAACATATGTTTCTCGATAGTCTGTCTGATCCTTTCAGCTACCCTTGAAGCCACATCGTAATCGGCATCGACAAGTAAAATCACATACTCATCTCCGCCGTAGCGTATTACCGTATCGACTTCCCTGACGCACTTAAGGAGGATCTTCCCGACCTCTACTAGCACCCTGCTCCCGATCAGATGGTCGTTCTGATCGTTGATACGCTTGAAATTATCGAGGTCGAGAAAGAGGACGGTGACCGGCATCATGAGCCTGTCAGCCCTCTTGAGCTCTTTGTCGAGGGCGTTGTCCAGGTACTTGCTGTTATAAAGGTTCGTAAGGCTGTCTATGAACGCCATCTCTTTAGCTTCAGCATACTTCTGGGCGTTCTCAAAGGCGCTTGAGGCGTGTTCTATTATAAAAGTCGCGTTCTTTATCTCCCTCAGGCCATACGCCTCTTTACCGTAAGCGCTCATAATAAGGAGGAAGCCTATGGGATTTTTACCTTTTAATATGGGGGCGATGAGAAAAGAATTGAAGTCCTTGATTACTTCCTGCCCTCCGTTCGATATCTCGGGCTTCGATATCACGCTTATACTCGTAAGGCCCTGAAGGTCCCTGGAAAAATTATTTCTGAATACCTCTACTATCTGCTCCCCGGTGCCGAGTCCTATATGCCTTATCGCCTTGATATCGAACTTTTTCATATCATCTTCATAGAAAACGATCACCCCGGCCTCTCCCGGCACTATCTGAAGGAGCGCGTCAAGCGTCATATTGTAGAGCTTGCTGATATCGAGCGTAGAAGTTACCGCCTTGCTGACCTCGAAGAGCTTGAGGGACTGCCTCATCTCCTGGTTTTCTTCCAGCAGCTTTTTTTTCTCCATACAGCCGTTCACGGTATGAAGCATCTCGTCTTCATTGAGGGGTTTTCTAATATAGTCGAAGGCGCCGGTCTTAAGGGCCTCGATGGCGGTCTCGATAGAGCCGTGGCCGGTAACAACAATGACATCTATAAGGGTATTGTGCTGTTTTGTCTGGTGAAGCACCTCCATCCCGTCCATATCGGGCATGATGAGGTCCGTGATGACTATATCTATGGGCTCGTTCTGGATAATATTGACGGCGTCAAGCCCGGTGGACGCGGTTTTAACTAAAAATCCTCCGCTCGTGAGTATGTCAGAGCAGAGGACCCTGAAAAACGCGTCATCGTCTACAACCAGTATCTTTCCCTTATTCATATTTTACTGGGGATCTCCCGCTGGATATATGCCTATAAAGTAACAGAATATATTACGGGATGTCAATAGAACCTCACATTAGACAGGCAGAATTTTACCTGACCCTGCTTAGCGCCAATCCCTTGACAATCCATTATTTTGAGCGATACTTCATTTTTATTGCTTTCAGAGGCCTCTCAATGAAATCGTCACGCCTTATTACATTTTTTCTGATCATGGCCCTCATTTCCGGATGCGGAGGAGGAGGCGGCGGAAATGATGAGTTTCAGAGCGGTTCCGCATCGCGCGCATCCGCCGTGGCAGGCGGCGATCTCCATTCTTGCGCCCTGCTTTCCGATAACACTATCGAATGCTGGGGGAAAAACAGCACCGGTCAGCTCGGCAACACAATACCTTCCCTTTCGCTGAGCCCTGTGGCTGTTTCAGGCGTGACAACAGCCACACAGGTTTCTGGCGGCGGCAGCCATACCTGTGCGATATTATCTGACGGCGCCATCAACTGCTGGGGCGACAATTCCAGCGGCCAGCTTGGCAATAACTCCAACACCAACTCGACAACGCCGGTTGCGGTATCCGGCATATCCGACGCCACCGCGGTCTCAGCTGGCGGGAACCATACCTGCGCCGTGCTTTCCGGCGGCACGGTCGAGTGCTGGGGCTCGAACACCTCCGGCCAGCTCGGAAACAATTCCCAATCAAACTCATCCATACCCGTGTCGGTTTCCGGGATAACGACCGCCGCCGCGGTCTCGGCGGGCGGCAATCACACCTGCGCGCTCCTTTCTGACGGGACCGCGCGCTGTTGGGGAGCCAACACCCTGGGACAGCTCGGAAATTCGAGCATCACAAACTCATCTGTCCCCGTCACTGTGACGAATCTCGCTGACTCTACCGGTATTTCCGCCGGCTCGAACCATACTTGCGCGGTTATAAGCGACGGCACGGTCGATTGCTGGGGCGATAACTCCAGCGGTCAATTGGGGGTGCTGTGGACCCTTATCAGTTTTTTCCCGACCGTCAATGTCACCATGTCAAGTACACCTGTTACAGCCGCATCGTCCACCATTACTACTGCAAGGGCGGTCGCCGCGGGGCAGGCGCACTCATGCGCGCTCCTTTCGGACAATAAGATCCGCTGCTGGGGAGATAATTCGCTTGGACAGCTCGGAAATGGCGGCTCAACCGTCGGCTTTGCCTCTCCCGGCTCAGGGGCGTCCGCATCAACCACGATAGTCCCTGTGCTGGCCAGCGGAATATCAACCGCGCTCGGGCTCGACAGCGGCCTCTACCATGCCTGCGCAAGATTGACCGATTCAAACGTCAAGTGCTGGGGGGTGAATTCATCGGGCCAGCTTGGCAACGGAACAGGTATTGCTTCCTCGACCCCTGTTGAGGTAGAGTAAAGAAAAAACCAGAGTGCTTTTTCAATGAAAACCTACAGCCTTCAGTCGACCGAACTCAAGCCCATAAGCCATAACCCGGAGATACTGAAAAAGGTGCTTCTGGACGAGCAGCTATCCTGCCTTAGACACTTAAGCCACACAGTTCTTGTCCCCGGAAACACGGCCGCCAGCCATTCCCATGTTAACTCGTTCGAGATATTCTACTGCGTGAGGGGGCATACGGTTTTCAACGTTGACGGAAAGGATATAGCGGTCAAGGACGGCTCCTGTCTGGTCGTTGAGCCGGGTGAGGACCACGCAATAGTGTATGTGGTTGAGGAGACAGAGCTGGTATATATGCTCGTTTTTAAGTAGGCAAACCTGCTTTTTAAAAAATATGATAGAATGATCTTATGATAAAAGAAGGCGAAAAGGCGATAGATTTTAACCTCCCCGGCATTGATGAGACAGGCGTGGAGCGGGAATACTCCCTGAAGGATTTCAAGGGCAGGGCGCTCATATTATACTTCTATCCCAAAGACAATACCAGCGGGTGCACAAAAGAGGCCTGCGACTTGAGGGATAACATGGCGCGGCTTGTAAAATCTGGCGCGGCTGTCGTTGGGGTGAGTCCCGACAGCCTAAGCTCTCACAAAAAGTTCAAGGAGAAGCAGGGTCTGCCATTTCCTCTTTTAAGCGATCCCGAAAAGAAGGTTGCCGCCATTTACGGGGCATACGGCGAAAAAAAGATGTACGGTAAGGCCGTAAAAGGCATAATAAGGTCTACCTTCATTATTGGCAAGGACGGTATAGTAAAGAAGGCCTGGCGGAGCGTAAAAGTCGCCGGTCATGTCGATCAGATACTTGCGTCATTTGGCGAATGAACCACCCCGGGTTTTAGGCCCAGGGACTTCCAACCGGCTTTATAAAAGAAAAACTCACCTCATATGGGAATTTTTCGGCCTTACCCTCGTAAACCCCTCTTTTACTATGATCCCGTCTTTTCCCGCGTAGCCTCCCGGCATTTTCTCGGTCGTGTGGATTATCGCAAATTTGCCCTGCCTGTTAAGGGCCAGCAGCCCTGCGTCTCCGCCTATTTCAAGGATTTTTTTTAAGGCTTCCCGCGCGGCTCTGAGAGGCGTCTTTTCTATCATCCTCATGCTGACCTCTTTTGCGAGCGCTATCCTTATTATATCCTCGCCCCTTCCGGTGCAGGATACAGCCCCTGTTTTATTCTCGGCATATACGCCTGCCCCGATTATCGGGGTGTCTCCTACCCTACCCGGCAGCATCAGGGCTACTCCGCCGGTAGATGACCCGGCGGCAATGTCGCCGTTTGAATCGAGCGCTACGGCCCCGACCGTAGAAAAGTGTTTTTTAAATATCCTGACCAGCTCGTATTCCCCTGCCGTCATCTTTTTAAGCCGCTCCAGGTATTTTTCATCTATGTCAGGCAGGGGTTTAAGGTTATAGGCGGCGGCGAGGACCTTTGCTCCTATATTCGTTAGTATTTTATGCGGCGATTCCATGACTATGCTCGCAGCCTTTATAGGATTTTGTATCCCCTCAAGCCCGATGACCGAGCCTGCCTGGAGGCGGCTGCCCTCCATGACCGCGGCGTCAAGCCGCCTTATTCCGTCGAGCTGGAGGTTGGCGCCGAGCCCCGCGTTAAAGAGGCCCGAATCTTCCAGCATGGCGATCGTACCGATCACCGCCTGCAGGGCCGTACCCCCGGCCTCAAGGATTCCATATCCCTTTTTCAGGGATTCATGGAGCTTTTTGAGCGCGGCCTTTGACGGCTTTTTTGTCCCAGCGCCTCCATGCGCTAAAAGCAGCATATCAAAACCTTTCTTTTCAAACGCGGTTGCGCTTTCAAAATTTTATTATATATTAAACTATAATGTATTTAATCTCAATTTGTGCTAAAATGGCTTTCAACTTATCGGCTTTTTTACAAAGCGGCCCAATGAGGTAAAAAGAAAGTAGAATTATAATGTTAAAAAATACATTCTGCCACATCCCCGGCGTAGGCCTCCGCTCTGAGCGCCGCCTGTGGAAAAGCGGCATACTCTCGTGGGAAGCCTGCCTCAGAAATAGCGAGTCCCCACTCCTTAAAGATTCCTTTAAAAGCCAGATCGAAGCTTCTCTCAAGCGCCTCGGAGATTGCGACCCGGTCTATTTTGCCGGGCTGCTCAATTCAAGGGAGCACTGGAGGATATTCCCGGACTTCAGGCCATCTACGGCTTACCTCGACATCGAGACCAACGGGTATGTCGGGCCTAGGGGCTACATCACGGCGATATCGCTTTATGACGGAAAAACAGTCCACTCGTATGTAAAAGGCGAAAACCTTGATGAGTTCAAAAGGGATATCAGGCGGTATAAGGTAATCGTCACTTATAACGGCAAGTGCTTCGACGTGCCTTTCATCGAGCACCACATGAGGATAGACCTGAAGCAGATCGCGCATATCGATTTGAGATACCTCTTGAGAGACCTGGGTTTTTCAGGCGGGCTCAAGGGTTGCGAAAAAACGCTCGGCATAGACCGCGGCGAGCTTGACGGGGTCGATGGGTACTCTGCGGTGCTCCTGTGGAACGACTTCAAGAGAAACAAAAACAAGAAGGCCCTTGAGACCTTGCTCGCCTATAATGCGCAGGATGTGGTAAACCTGGAACCCCTTTCCGTAATAGCCTATAACCTTAAGCTTGCCGGAACGCCTTTCGAGCGTACTCACCAGCTCCCGATGCCGGATGCGCCTCCCGCGCTTTTCAAGGCCGACATCGAGACTATCGAAAGGATACACAGCGAGCGGCATAGATACGTTTCAGCGGAAGCATACTGACCCGAACCGGGAAAATTCCCTGTAGCCTGGCTCCCTCTCCCCTTGTGGGGAGGGCCGGAGAGGGGAAGGGGGCGGCCTCCCGTACGTCCCAGGACGAATCTCCGCGGTTAGCGAAAAACCCCTCAAGATAAAGCCTTCCGTAACCTGGAAACAAATAGGTTTTCACACCCATTTTAAGCTCCCCGCAGCAAGCTGCGGGGATGCGCTCGCTATGCATATTCAATCGGGTGCCTGGCGGAATCCCGCCCTTTTAAGGGCGAGTCAAAGCCGGGCTATATAAAAGAACAGGTACCTTGCCGACAATCCCTGCCATTTATGGCAGGGTAATTGAATATTTTCCTTGACCCTGTTTCAGTATTTCGCAATAATGCAAATATGAGGAAAGAAATCTTTGAACTCCAGGCCGAGATATGCAAGACACTGGCTAACCCTAAGAGGCTTGAGATAATAGCCTCTCTTAAGGACGGGGAGCTTTCCGTGGGGGACCTCGTGGAAAGGCTCGGGATTACCAAGGCCAATGTCTCCCAGCACCTGGCGGTGCTCCGCCAAAGAAAGGTCGTG
>JACRET010000052.1 GCA_016218105.1 Deltaproteobacteria bacterium | reverse complement strand
GGTTCAAGAAGATCGTCATAGATTTTTCAAGAACAGACCTTATAAATTCCATCGGGATTTCCATACTCATAGGGATAATAGAAAAGGTAAAGGATAAAAAGGGAGTGATACTCTTCTCAGGCCTTAAACAGGTGAATTTCGAGATATTCAACATAGTCGGCCTTACGAAGCACATCCAGATATTCGATACCGAGGAAGACGCGCTCAAGGTGAGCTACGATAGCCGTTCAAATAACCTGAGCATCTGATTAAAGGAGGCAGTTGATGGATATGGAGTTAAGTCTTGAAAAGCTCCTTTTTAACCTTAATACACTGGCGGAATTGGGTGAGGAGATCACATCGCCAAAGGATTTCACCAGGGTCGTTAAGTCCTCACTCTACATGGTCATGGGGTCTTTTTCAGCCTCCAGGGGGATCATTTTTCAGTATGATCAGGATGATAAGGTGCTCTTCCCTATCGCCTCAAAGGGGCTTGGGGATGTCAAAGGGGTTACGCTTAAGCTCGGAAGCAATACTATAAAGGAAATTATCAAATACAATAAGCCGCTCGACCTTAAAGGGGCCGAGCCGCTCGTCGGCCTCCTTGGCCCGTCCCGGGCGGAGCTTGAAAAGTTCGGGGCAAAGGCTTTGGCTTTCCTTGTAGTCAAAGAAGAGCTTCTTGGCATGATAGCGATAAACGAGAAGTTCTCAGGCGAGGATTTTTCAGTTTACGACCTTCAGCTCCTGTCGGTGATGGCCCAGCACATAGCTTTTAGTCTCCACAGCCACACGCTGCTAATGAGGCTCATGCATAAGTATACGGAAAATAAGGGTTTGTATGAAAACTTAAGGCGCATATATTACGATACCATCCACGCATTCGCCGCGGCTATCGATGCCAAGGACGCGTACACAAAGGGCCATTCTCACAGGGTCTCGGCTTATTGCTCGGTCGTTGCGAGGGAAATGGGCTGGTCGAGCGAAGATATCGAAGGCATAAGGATCTCAGGGCTGCTCCATGATATAGGCAAGATCGCCGTCGATAAGACTATCATAAACAAGGCAAGCCCCCTGACCAGCAACGAATGCAGAGAGCTCAATTCTCACCCGGTCATCGGATACGAGATACTCTCAAGGATAAAATTCCCGTGGAAGGGCATACCGATGATGACCCGGAACCACCATGAGAAGGTGGACGGCAGCGGATACCCGGACAGGCTTAAAAAATCAGATATCCCGGTGGGCGCGAGGGTAATGGCGCTTGTGGATGCCTTTGACGCGATGACTACGGACAGGCCGTACAGGCCGAGGCTTTCCTTTAAAGAGGCGATCGATGAAGTGAAGGACAACTTCAACAAACAGTTCGATCCGGAGGTAGTCCACCCCTTTATAAGTGTGATCAGGAAAGAGGTCATGGGAGAGGCCGAGAACCCTTCGATAATACCGCTGATGCACGAACACCTCGATCCAGTTACGATAAACAGGCTTTTTGAAGGATTCCCGAGATTAATTTAGCTATAAAAATCAAATAATTAGTATCAGCATCCAGAGGTCAAGCCCTTCTCCCGGCCAGGGGGGAAATCAAAGCTTGACCTCTTTTTTGTTTATCTGTAAAATTGAGCTCTGTACAAAGGACCTTGGCAGCTTTTTTTTGTTGTCAATCCGGCAGCGGGTATAGCCGTGTCTTTTAAAACCCGATGCTTCGAAGGGGCCAGGGATTTTAAATTATGAAGAAGCGTTGGAAGGTAACCCCAGCCAATAAAGAGCTTCAGGAGGTCCTTGGGAAGGAGTTGAATATCCTCCCCATCACGGCACAGCTTTTGATAAACAGGGGCCTTGTCGAACCTGACAAGGCCTTTTCTTTTTTGAGGCCTGAGCTTAAAGACCTCCACGACCCGTTCCTTTTTAAGGACATGGAGCGCTCGGCCGAGCGTATCATAGAGGCGATAAGGGCAGGCGAAAAGATAGCGGTTTTCGGCGACTACGATGTGGACGGCACTACCTCGACCGCCCTTGTATACCTCTTTTTTAAGGAGATAGGGGTAGAGGCCACCTGCTACATACCCGAGCGGCAGAGCGAGGGATACGGGCTCAACTCACCGGCCCTTAAAAAGCTCAGGGATTCAGGGATAAGCCTCGTGATCACCGTCGATTGCGGGGTCTCGAACAGCGCCGAGGTAGCTTACGCCAACTCCCTCGGCATGGATATAATAATCTCCGACCACCATGAGATCGAATCCGCGCTGCCGGAGGCCTACGGAATATTAAACCCCAAACAGAGCGGATGCGCTTTCCCGTTCAAGCTCCTGGCGGGGGTTGGGGTGGCTTTTAATTTAATAATGGCTTTAAGGGCGCGCCTCCGGGAAGACGGGTGGTTTAAGGGGGAGATACCGAATCTGAAGAGATATCTCGACCTTGTGGCCGTCGGCACTGTGGCTGACCTTGTGCCTTTGGTCGACGAGAACAGGATTCTTGTAAGCTACGGACTCAAAGAGCTTGAGCGGGGGGGGCGCGTAGGGCTCAAGGCTCTGATGGACGCCTCGGGCATAAAACCCGGCAAGCTCGATACCGATAATATCGCGTTCCAGCTCGCTCCGCGAATCAACGCCGCCGGCAGACTTACAAGCGCCACCCTGGCCCTGAAACTCCTTGTAACCGAAGACGCGGCCGAAGGCGCGTCGTTGGCCGAGTCTTTAAACAGGGAGAACGCCTCAAGGCAGAAGATAGAGGAAGAAACGCTCCAGCAGGCGCTAGGCATGCTCGGTGACGGAAGAGAGATGGGGATAGTCCTCGCGTCCGAAGGCTGGAACCCCGGGGTCATAGGCATAGTAGCCTCACGGCTCGCGGACAGGTTCGGCAAACCGGCTGTTATGATAGCCCTTGAAGGAGATTGCGGCAAAGGCTCGGCAAGGGGGGTAAAGGCGTTTAATATATTGGAGGGGCTCAAGGCCTGCTCGCACCTTCTTGCCAAATACGGCGGGCACAAGGCCGCGGCCGGGCTTACGATATCCAGGGATAATATCGAGAAGTTCAAGGGGGAGTTCCTTGAATTCCTGGATAACGAGATCGCCGATGAGGACTTGACGCCTGAGATATTGCTCGACGCCATAGTCTCCCTTGATGAAGTGGACCTGAAGCTCATAGCCGAAATAGAAAAACTCGCGCCGTTTGGCGCGTCAAACAGGGAGCCGCTCCTTTGCGTAACGGACGCGCACATAATCGCCACTGAGATAGTCGGGAGCAGGCATTTAAGGCTCAAGGTCAGGCAGAAAGGCCAGAATTCACTCAACTGCATCGGCTTCGGGCTGGCGCCTCTCCACCCGATAAAGGGCGGCGGCTACGGGATAGCGTTTTCTCCCTTTATAGATGAGTGGCAGGGCGGGAAAAACCTGAAGCTGCGGATCAAGGACGTAAAGGCCGAATGCGTAAAATTCTTGACATGAGGCTTAAAAGGAAATATATTTACAAGTTGCGATTTTTTTAGGAGTATCCTCTTGATGTTTCTTGGAAAATTAAATAAAATAAATTTTAAAAAAGCATCGGTTACGCTCTCGTTCATCGTGCTGTTCGAGTGCCTGCTTTTTCCTGCGCTTAAGGACGGAGTGAATTTCTTTTCCGACCGCTCTGAGCAGAGCGTCAGCGGCTATATGCTCGACGTCCTCCGTGAAAACAGGACAGGCCTCGGCTCTCTTGAGGAGCTCAAGCTTGTGGAGGTCATACTTTTTGAGTCCATTTCCCACAAGATAGACCCTCTCTTCGTGCTGGCGCTCATCAAGACCGAATCCACATTCTATAACTGGTCAAAATCCATTAATGGCGCGCTGGGCCTTATGCAGATAAAGCCCTCTACGGGCGAGGAGCTGGCGGCCGAGCTAAACCTTAAATGGAAGGGCGATGAGACGCTCTTGAATCCTTATATAAACGTAAAGATGGGCGTCCATTACTTCTCCAATCTGATGGAGCGTTATAACGACGATAGAGAGGTAACGCTTGCGGCATATAACGTCGGCCCCGGCATAGTCGATTCAAGAAGGAAGCTTCAGGAAGGCTGGGGCAACCAATTCGTATCCAGGGTTTTAACCAACTATAAAGATCTAAAAGAAAGGGCGGAATTTTAATTGATGGCAGACAGAAAGAAGTACCTTAAAAAAACGGTAAAGCCGGTTGAAATAAAGGCCGGGGCCGGAGTGGAAGATCTCGTAAGAAGGATGGGCGACACTGCGTTCCAGGGAAGGAATCTCTCGGCCGCCGTGGATATATGGGAAGAAATGCTCAAGACAAAGACGACTATCTTTTTCGGTCTCGCGGGCGCTATGGTCCCGGCGGGCATGAGGGAGCTTGTTGTGTTCCTCTTAAAGAACAGATATATCGATTGCCTCGTGTCAACGGGCGCCAACCTCTTCCATGACGTCCATGAGACGCTCGGGCGTTATCACTGGCAGGGCAGCCACCAGATGAACGATACAGACCTTAAAGACGTCGGGATAGACCGTATATATGACGTATTCGCGGTGGAGGAAGAATTCAACGCCGCCGATAAATACATCTACAACTTCGCCGAGGGGCTGGAGAAGCGCCCCTATACCACGCGCGAGTTTCTGAGCCTCATGGGCAAAGACCTCGCGTCAAGAGGCAAGGCGGAGGGCATAGTGTCAACAGCTTACAAATCAGGCGTGCCGATCTATTGCCCGGCTGTGGCTGACTCATCCATTGGGATAGCGCTCGCGCTCAAGGACGGCGATGACCATCTGATATTCGATATGATCGGGGACGTCAAGGAGACCGCTGAAATAGCCGCCCGCGCTAAAAATACGGGCGTGATATACGTAGGGGGCGGAACGCCCAAGAACTTCATACAGCAGACGGAAGTGACCGCCACGCTCCAGTGCAAGGATGTCGAGGGGCACAAATACGCCATCCAGGTAACGGCAGACGCCCCGCATTGGGGAGGTTTGTCGGGTTGCACGTTCGAAGAGGCGCAGTCATGGGGCAAGATCGCCAAAAAATCGAGCCACGTGACCGTAAGCTCGGACGCTACAATCGCCCTTCCGATGATAGTGACCGCGCTCGCGGGCAGGATGAAGGGATACAAGAGACAGGCTCCGAAGATAGATCTCAAGTCCTCTAATAAAATAGCAAAGAGGATATGGGAATGACAAGCGCCAGGTCGAGCCACTCCGTGGAAGGGATACTCAACTTCGGGGGGCTAACTAAAGATATACTTGAGAGCCAGACCGCGACTTACTCTGTGCTGCCGGTGCCCTACGACCTGACCGCTTCTTATATCAGCGGCATGAGAAACGGCCCGAGGGCCATCATCGAGGCCTCGACGCACATGGAGCTTTACGACGAAGAGCTTAAGTGCGAGCCTTTTGAGGCTGGCATCGAGACCCTGCCTTCGCTGGAGTCCACGGCGCTCGGCCCTGAGGAGATGATAAAGAGGGTGCGCAAGGCAACCTCCGATATACTGGACAGGGGCAAAATCCCCGTACTCCTCGGCGGAGAGCATAGCATTACCCTCGGGATGGTACAGGCGCTCCTTGAAAGATATCCTAAGATGTCCGTACTGCAGTTGGACGCTCACGCCGACATGAGGGATGACTACCAGGACACGCCGTTCAACCACGCTTGTGTCGCGAGGAGGATATCGGAGATCTGCCCCATAGTGCAGGTCGGCATCAGGAGCCTCAGCATAGACGAGGCTGACTTCCTCGCAAGAGAGAAAAAAGCCGGAAGGAAAGCCAAGACAAAGATAAATACCTTCTACGCGACGGACGTGATAAATGGCATCAACTGGGACAAGGTCGTCAAGCACCTTACGGATGATATCTGCATAACGATAGACCTTGATGTTTTCGACCCGGCCATTATGCCGGCTACAGGCACCCCGGAACCTGGGGGGCTCGGCTGGTATGACGCGCTCGGCGTTTTAAAAAAGGCGATCTCCAAAAAGCGGGTAGTGGGTTTTGACGTTGTTGAGCTTTGCCCCTTGCCCGGCAACATCGCCCCCGATTTTCTGGCGGCAAAGCTTGTATATAAGATCATGGGTTATATGAACGAAAGGCAAAAGAAATAGATGAAGAAAAGGCGCAGGGGCTTTATGGGCCTCAGGGTTTAGGACGCTCCGGTTTTCATTTATTCCGTTAGTAATGTTGAAAAGGCCCGTCCCTGGCTTTTTCAACCTCAACGTCCAGGCCTCTTGAATTGCCGGGGTGTTCAGCCCTGCAATTTGGCGATCCTATCCACGGATTGCACTGTCAGGCTGTTTTCGAAAAACCTGACGCCCAATTTAAAAAAGTAAAATCGGGGGTAAATAAAATGTTCGTTCCTAAAAGAGTATTCTTCACAAAAGGCGTAGGCACACATAAAGAGGAGCTTACCTCGTTTGAGCTGGCGCTCCGGGATGCCGGAATAGAGAAGTTCAACCTCGTACAGGTCTCCAGTATCTTCCCTCCGGCGGCGAAGATAGTCCCGAAAACCGTGGGAATAAAAAAGCTCTCCCCCGGGCAGATAGTGTTCTGCGTAATGAGCAAGCTTTCAAGCAATGAGCCCAGGAGGCTTGTCGCCGCTTCAGTCGGCTGCGCGGTCCCTACGGACAGGAAGCTGTACGGCTATTTAAGCGAGCACCACGCCTATGGCCAGACTGACACCGCGGCCGGGGACTACTCGGAAGATTTAGCCGCCGCCATGCTCGCGTCGACCCTCGGCATAGATCTCGATGAAAACCTCGGATGGGATGAAAAGAAAGAGATATACAGGATCAGCGACAAGATAGTAAAGACGACCAACATAACGCAATCGGCTATAGTCAAGGGCGACGGCAAGTTCACCACCGTCGTGGCGGCGGCAGTACTTATACTTTAATCGGATGCAAGGCGGAAATCCCGCCCTTTAAGGGCGGGGCAAAGCTTATAAAAAACAAGTACCATGCCGGCAATCCCTGCCTTTTATGGCAGGGTTAATTGATCTGGATTTCAGCCCAACTCCGGACCTGGAAGGCGCCTTAAGAATGAGAGTCGGTCTTACCTACAACCTTAAGAAGGAACTCAAAGAAGAAGAGGGTCTTCCCCCGGATTTTTACGCCGAATGCGACGAGATCGAGACCGTTGAGGCCGTAAGGGACGCCATTCTTGAACGGCACGAAGAAGTCATAATGATCGAGGCCGATGAGGACGCCTACGGGAAGTTCAGGGAAACCAGGCCCGATATAGTATTCAATATGGCGGAGGGTATTTGGGGTGAATCAAGGGAATCCCAGATGCCCGCCATTATGGAGATGCTCCGCATCCCCTACACCGGCTCGGCGCCTCTTACGCTCGCCCTTTGCCTCAATAAAGCCAGGGCAAAAGAGGTGCTCTCGCACTACGGCATACCCACAGCGAGATTTCTCGTCTCCGAAACCGCAAACCTGGATTTCGGAAAATATCTCTCATTCCCCATGATAGTAAAGCCTTTGCTTGAAGGCTCAAGCAAGGGCATAAAGAACGATTCGATAGTGTATAACGCGGCGGAGCTTAAGGAAAAGGTAAGCTCCGTGGTTGCCGAATACAGGCAGCCCGCGCTGATAGAGGAGTTTCTGAAAGGCAGGGAATTTACGGTCGCGCTTATCGGAAATGGCGCGAATATAAAGACACTGCCGATAGTCGAGATAAACTACTCGGCCCTTCCGGAAGGCGTAAACCCGATATATTCATACGAGGCCAAGTGGATACTCGACCGCCCGGAGAACCCATTGAATATCTTCAGCTGCCCCGCTGACGTGAACGGCAGGCTTAAAAAGGCGATCGACACGGTCTCGATAGACGCCTTCAAGGCCCTCGGCGTCAAGGACTGGTGCAGGATCGACGTAAGGCTCGATGGGACAGGCGTGCCTCATATAATAGAGCTTAATCCGCTCCCGGGGATACTCATGGACCCCAAATGCAACTCGTGTTTCCCGAAGGCCGCCAGGGCCGCGGGCATGACGTTTGGCGGACTTGTCAACGCGGTGCTCGATTCCGCCATCGCGAGGTATGGGCTATGACCGGGAAAAAGGTCAAGATCATCTTCAATGACGACGAAAGCGACAAATACGTACTCGACGGGGCGGAGATAAAACTTGATAACGTTTCAGGCACCGCTGCCGATGTTGAGGCCGCTTTGGCCTCAGCGGGGTTTGTTACGGAAGTGATCCCGCTGAAGTCCTCCCAGAGGGATAGGATCGGCGCATTCATCGAGAAGGTCACTTCGGACGATACTATCGTATTCAATCTTTGCGAAGGCGCTTTCGGAAAAAGCGCGTTTGAGATGAACATAGCGGCCCTGCTTGAGCTGTACGGGGTCAAGTTCACGGGGAGCGGCCCGCTGACGCTAGGGCTCTCTCTGAACAAGGGGCTCACGAAAGACATACTCCACAGCCGCGAGATAATGACGCCTGAATATTGCATAATGGAAGAGCCTCCGGCCAGGCTTAAGAGGAATCTGAAGTTCCCGCTGATAGTAAAGCCGTTAAAGGAAGACGCGTCCATCGGGATCGATTCAGGCGCCGTCGTAAATACGATGAAGGCCCTTAAGAAAAGGGTCGAGCACCTCATAAGCACCTATAAGCAGCCTGCCATCGTCGAGGAATATATCGACGGCAGGGAATTCAATATAGCCGTCATCGGGAACGGGAAACAAACGAGGGCGCTTCCGCCTTCTGAAATAGAATTCGTGGATTTTCCGGAAGGCGCGCCCAAGATATGCTGTTACGAAGCCAAATGGGTCACCGCCAGCCCGCTCTATCAAAAGACCGTGCCTTCATGCCCGGCCAACGTGCCGGACAGTTTGAAAGATGAGCTTCAATCGATAGCGCTCAGGGCCTATGAGACGATGGGATGCAGGGATTACGCGAGGGTCGATATGCGCCTCGGAGAAGAGGGCAATATCAAGGTTCTTGAGGTGAACCCGAATCCGGACGTGTCGCCTGACGCAGGGCTGGCACGGGCCGCACGCGCGGTCGGGCTTGATTATCCGGCCCTGATAGCGGGGATAGTCGAGAGCGCCGCTGAAAGGTACGGCGTATCGGGAATATGTTCAAAGGAAGTCCTCCATTGCGGGTAGAAGGCGCTTCGTATCAGGCATCAAAGCCTGTCATGGAAGTTAGAGAGGCCAGGGCCTCGGACAGAGAAGCCCTTAACCGAATAATCGAAAATACCGAAAACCTTACCCGCGAGGAGAAGGATTGCGCCGCCGAACTTCTTGATATATACTTGAGCGATTCCCGGCAAAAGGACTATTTTTTTATTGTCGCGGCTGAAGCGCAGGCCGCCACTGGATATGTCTGCTACGGGAGGACTCCCCTCACGGACGCTGTATACGACCTTTACTGGATACTTGTCGCAGGCGAGTTTCGCAGCCGCGGGATCGGAAGGCTGCTCCTTGAGCGCACGGAAGACTTGATAAAAAAACAGGGCGCAAGGATGCTGGTGGCCGAGACTTCGGGCCTCCCCGCATACGAGAGCGCCCATGCCTTTTATAAAAAAACCGGGTTCAAAGAAGAAGCCAGAATAAAGGAATTTTATAAGCCGGGCGATGACCTTATCACATTCGTCAAGAGATTCTAACAGATTGTGGACTTTTTCAGCATCCTGCTAAACCGAAGAGAGGGTATCAATTGGAACTGGAGAGCATTAAGAAGATCTACGCCGGATACTCGAGCGTTTACGACGCCCTTTTTAAAAGATTTTTCTATCCCAGGATAAAGCACGCGATAACATACATGGATATAAAGCCCGGCGACCGCATCCTCGATGTCGGCGTGGGGACAGGTCTGTCGCTTTGTGAATTCCCGCGCCATTGCAATGTCGTGGGCATCGACCTTTCCACCGAAATGCTCACGGAGGCGAAAAAAAAGATTGCCGTCAATAAGCTCGACAACATACGGGTCTTAAGCATGGACGCCATGAAGGTGGGATTCAAGGACGACAGTTTCGACAAGGTATTCATCTCCCACGTCGTAAGCGTAGTGCCTGACCCCTACAAGCTCATGAGCGAAGTAAGAAGGGTGTGCAGGAAAGGCGGACAGGTCGTCATAGTCAATCACTTCAAAAGCAAGAACAAGGTCATCGAGACGGTCGAGAAGATAATCAACCCCGTCTGCAAGAAAATAGGCTGGAGGTCAGACCTCTGCCTCAATGAGTTCATAGACAAGTCCGGGCTTAACGTAAAAGAGAAGTATATGCTCAAGAAACTGGATTTCTGGCATATCGTATTCGCCACAAACGAGAAATAACGGAGAAAGCCCTTAAACCAATAAGCATCTTTTAAAAAACTCCTACTTAAAATTGCACTCCGAAAAAGACCTTATCGATTATTCCATCCAGCCGATGACCTCCGATGATCTCGAAGACGTGCTTAAGATCGAGAGGGCGTCCTTCCCGAACCCCTGGACAAAGGGCCAGTTTGAAAGCGAGCTTAGAAATCCGGTCTCAACCTCCCTTACGCTTAAGGCGGAAGAGTCCGGCGCGGAAGTCCTCGCCGCGTATGTCATCTACTGGGTCGTCCACGGCGAGGCCCACATACTCAATATCGCCGTAAACCCCCTTATGCGTAGAAGAGGTATGGCCACCGTGCTGCTCCGGGAGTCCCTCAAGACGATGAGGCGGAGCCTGGTCTACGAGGTTTTTCTTGAGGTCAGAAAGTCGAACTCTGCCGCGCGCGACCTCTACAGGAAGTTCGGGTTCGTGGAGGCCTTCGTCCGGAGGAAGTATTACGGGGATGAGGACGCTATAGTAATGAAGCTGGAATTTTGATATTATAAGGCCGTTTGAAAACCCTGGCTTTCAGGCAAGGATGATTATTTTTATATAGGCAGACTAAAGATGCAGTCGCAGACAGTAGAGATAATACATAACGACCGGGTTTCCGCCAAGTACTTCAGGTTAGGGCTTGCCTGGAAGACCCCGACGATAGTCCCGGGGCATTTCGTGATGCTACGGGTGTCTGACGGGCTCGACCCTCTTCTAAGAAGGCCGTTCGGTATATATAACGTGATTGGAGCGAAGGGCAAGGACTCTTTAAGGGGCGAAGGCATAGAGCTTATCTATCAGGTCGTCGGGAAGGGAACGAATATCCTTTCGATGAAGAGGCCCGGCGAGAAGCTCTCTATCCTGGGGCCTCTCGGAAACGGGTTCCCTTATCCGGAGGACCACAAGAACGTGATCATGATAGCGGGGGGCATGGGCATCGTCCCGCTCTATCTTTTCGCGAAGAGGATAAACAGGGGCAAGCTCCTCTTCGGCGCGCGCGGACGGGCGGAGGCGGGGGTCGCGAAAGACTTCAAGGCCCTGGACTGCAAGGTCAAAATCGCCACGGAGGATGGGAGTATCGGCAGGAAAGGCTACGTGACGGAGCTGCTGGAAGAAGACCTGACGCCCGGCATGATAGTATATGCCTGCGGGCCCGTGGCTATGCTGAAACGGGTTGCGGAGATCTCCCTGAAGGAAGGCGCGAAGTGCTATGTGTCGCTGGAGAGGGCGATGGCCTGCGGCATCGGGGTATGTCTCGGGTGCGCGGTCAAGTCAAAGGCGCATAATGAGAAAGAGAATAAAAATTACATGATGGTCTGCTCCGAGGGGCCTGTCTTCGACAGCAGCCTTATAGACTGGGATGTGCTTTGATGAATAGCGCCCGTAAAGAGAGTAATCCGGCCCTGGCGATCGAAATAGCCGGGATAAAATTCAAGAACCCCGTCATGACGGCCTCGGGGACTTTCGGTTACGGGAAGGAGTTCTCTCCATATACCGATCTCGGCGGCCTAGGCGCCATAGTCGTCAAGGGCTTGTCATTAAACCCGAGACAAGGCAATCCTTCGCCAAGGATAGTGGAGACGCCGTGCGGCATGCTAAATGCCATAGGGCTTCAGAACGTCGGCGTCGACGCGTTCATAAAAGAAAAGCTCCCGGCGCTTAAGGGCGTGGATACGAAGGTAATCGCCAATATATTCGGCGAGACCGTCGATGATTACGTGGAAGTGGCGAAGAGGCTTGACGCGGCCCAGGGGGTTGCCGCGGTAGAGATAAACATCTCTTGCCCCAACGTGAAAAAAGGAGGGATAATCTTCGGCACCGACCCTCTTGAGGCGCACAGGGTGGTGTCGGCGGTAAAAGGCTCGACGAGGCTCCCTGTTATAACGAAACTTTCGCCGAATGTGACTGATATAAAAGTGATGGCAAAGGCCGTCGAAGAGGCCGGGACGGACGCCATCTCACTTATAAATACGCTTACAGGCATGGTCATAGACGTGGAAAAAAGGCGGCCAGTGCTAGCTACCACGACAGGCGGGCTCTCAGGCCCCGCCATAAGGCCCATCGCCGTAAGGATGGTCTGGCAGGCGCGCCAGGCCGTTAAAGTGCCTCTCATAGGCATGGGCGGTATCATGACCGCCAAAGACGCGCTTGAGTTCATCATAGCAGGGGCAACGGCTGTGCAGGTCGGCACGGCGAACTTCGTTGACCCCGATTCCGCGATAAAAGTGGCGGATGGGATAGCCGAGTATGTAACGAGGCACAAGACGAGCGTCAAGGAGCTTGTAGGGTCGCTGAAGGTTTGACAGGTTGACGGAAAAACCACTACAGATGTCATTGCGAGCGAAGCGAAGCAATCGCTTTTAAAAGCCCCTCACAGGGGCTTTTTTTGTGTAGGGCCCGTTCTCCGACCGGGCCGGGAAACTATAAGGGAACCCCGCCAAGCTTCGCTTATCGTCCCCAAAACTTCCCCTCCCTTGACGGGAGGGTGAATCAATCCCAGGCTGGTAAAAGCTTTT
>JACRET010000051.1 GCA_016218105.1 Deltaproteobacteria bacterium | reverse complement strand
GTCTTCGACGCTCGTCACTGCGGCGTACAGACAAAGTCCGCCTCATTCCTCGCTGCTCGACGCCTCGCAGCTGAATCTTTTTGAGCAGCCTGAATGCATAGCGAGCGCATTCCCCGCAGTCTTCTGCGGGGTCAAGCGAGCGAATAGAAATTGTATCCTTACATATCGAAGATTCCCCGCGGAATACGCGGGGAGCTTCAATCGCTGGTGATGACTAAGCCATGCGGATTGGAATTTGAGTGAGATTATTGCCGGTCAGATAGGTAAATTCAGGCGGGCTGGCTGAGTAGTGCAGGTCAGGGTTTAAGCGGTTATTGCAGGCGGCAGGGAACTTACATATTGGCAAGGGATGCGCATAATTTCATACAAAGATTTGCTCTATCTCATTTTTTGATCCTCCGGGCGTGCCCCGGCTCTGTGAACACATGAAGGGCTAATGTTTGGCATCAAGCCTTTTAATTACGCGGGCCGGATTCCCGGCGGCGACGGTAAAGGGAGGAATATCGCTTGTGACTACGGAGCCGGCTCCTATTACCGCTCCTCTCCCTATGGTGACCCCCGGCAGTATGACCGACCTGCAGCCGATCCACGCACCGTCTTCGATATTGACGGATAGAACCCTCTCCGGCTTTGTTCCGATCCCATGATAATCCCTGTCCATGATCACGCAGTCCCAGGATATTAGAACCCCCTTTCCGATAGCCACTCTGGACCCTGCGTGTATTTCAGACCTGTCGCCTATGGTGCTGTAATCGCCTATTGTAAGGATAGCGTTTCGCCCTTTCATGCCGCAAACACTGAGCTTGACCCCTCCCCAGAGGATGCACCTTCCAATTTCTATCCTACCGTGCCTTTTTATAACCCTGATCCTCCCGGCAACCTGGAGGAGACCGGCTTTGTCAAATTTACCATGATAGAGCGCCCCCCGGGCAAGATTGACAGTCTTTTCAAAAAAAGTTTTTAGATTGTCGATCATAATTTTAGAGAAGTTCGCTATATTTTTTAAACCCTGTACTACCCCGCGCCCTAATTACATGACTCACGCTATCTGTTCCTTTCATGCTCCAGGATCAAAGGTATGGCGCTTTCAAAAGTGGTTTTTTGATTCCTGTTTAAAACCCTTTTTAATCTGGAATTGTCAAATCTTATGTCTGTCTGAGAGGACACCAGCCTGTAGCGGGTCAGAAAAGGTTTCCTCTTCATGAGCCTGCATAATACTTCCTGTCCTGAAACCATGAGGCTCAGGATGCCGAGTGGCAAATAAAATACCCTGGATTTCGGGTACATAAGGCGTATCAATTTATCCATGTATTCCCTCTTGGAGACCCGTTCATCGTCAACAACGTTGAATATGCGGTTATCCATCATGCTGTTTTGCATGGAGGCGATTATATCGTCTATGAGATTATCGACGTGTATAAGCGGCAGATTGAACTTTCCGTTTCCGATGATGACAAAGGCTTTCTTCATCAACGAAAACCCGAGCATCGGGGAGAAGACTTCACCGCCGGGGCCGTATATCGTACCGGGCCGGAGAATCACTACGGGAAAGTTTTTGCCAGCCTCCCGTGTGACCATCTGTTCGGCGTTGTATTTGGATTCCGAATAATATCCCCGCATGGAAGGGGATTTTTCCAAAGACGAATCTTCGTCGATGACATGGCCGGGCTTGCAACCGGCGACTCCGTAAACGCTGCACGAACTGATATAGACCATTTTTTTTATTCGATGCGTTCCGGCCAGCCTTAATACGTTTGCCGTACCCTCTATCGTCGCCGTGTCACAGTCTTCTTTCCTGCCGCTCGTCCCGGCGGCGGCATGTATAACGATATTCGCCCCTTCAAGGGCCTTATCAATGGATTCCTCATCAGCCACGTCGCCGAAAAAAATCTCCGCGCCAAGGCCTTTAAGGTCATCTATATTAGATAATTTTCTGGCCAGAACCCTGACGGGATAGCCTTCCTTGACAAGCCCGGATACCAGCCGCCTGCCAAGGAACCCCGTTCCGCCCGTGACCAGGACCTTGTCAGGGCGTTTCATGGCGCTCCGCCTCGGAATGACAGGCTCAAAAGACAGTGGTTTAAAAGTGAGCTGCCTGAATATCTCGTCCATAGTCTCGATTACCCTTACAGCCTGCTCCTGTGTGACGGGGGGCATGGCGTTGTTTTTGATGGAATCATAAAATCCGTGAATAAGTATCTTCATCCCCTGGTACGGCTTCAGCTTACCGGTCATGAAGTTTTTTACGTTTGAGACTGTGTTTGTAAGGAGCTGCCAGCCAGCGCTCAGGTTAAAGGACGCCTTCTGGGCCGCCTTGGGGAGGGAGCTTTCAGGATGCGTTATCGCGGTCATGGTATTGAAGTCCACTTCGGCCATCATCTTTGTCCCGTAAATACGCAAGAATTGCAGGTGCGGCCGCGCCGCGAAAGAGAATGCCAGGGTGCCGAAGGCCCGCTCCCCCTTGATCAATATCCTGATCTCGTCAGGGAGGCCCTGAGGCAGCACGCCATTTGAGCGGCTCATGACCTTGATCTCTTCAGGCCTACCGGTGTAATCGAGCATTACGTACAGCGGGTGCGGCAAAAAGTCCTGATAAACACCGCCGGGAAGCTCATAGAGCCACGGTATTGTGTTAGGTGAGGGATAACCACGGAAAGCGGGTATGAGCGTGTTGAGCCCGTAGTAGCTCTCGACGTTGATGACCTTGCCGAGCCTGCCGCTTTGAACTATATCGTCAGCCCTTCTCATGCATGGATCATAAAAATGATTGTGCATGGCGCAAAGCTTTACGCCTTTTTTCCCGGCGAGCCTGTAAAGCTCAAGGGCGTCCTCCTTGTTGGGGGTAAAGGGTTTTTCCACGAGCACGTGGCAATTGCCCTCTATGGCCTCCTTAGCCAGATGGAAATGAGACTTCAGTGGGGTCAGTATATGTATTACGTCCGGATGAGCGCTGGCGATTAGTTCCTTTATGTCAGTGAACACCCCGCTTATATTGTGGCGCGAGGCGCATTCAGCCGCCTTTTTTTTGTCTTTGTCCACAACCCCGACTATTTCCGCGCCAGCATAGGATTTTGCGAAATTGATATGATAATCTGAATTAAGGCCGCAACCCACGATCCCGATCTTCATCTTGTTCCCCCTGATTATTTTAGTAACAGCGTTTCGTATGTTAGAAATTTGAAGTATTCCAGGATAAGCCCGTTAAGGTCGATCTCGTCTGTCGACCCGTATAAATAAAGCTCAAGCTGCCGGTCCATTGAAAATCTGGAGAAAGCGGAAAACACCCGCGCCATGTGATAGGGCGAGGAGACGAGTATCAATCTTTTGTAGCCTTTCCCGGAGATCAACTGAGGCACCTCTTTCGCCTCGCTGTATGTCCCGAAGAAGCCCTCGTTGATCTTGAGCAACTCGATATTTTCAGGATCAACCCCGAGTTCTGAAAGCCTTTTAACCGACCATTCGTTTTTAATAAGGTTTCTGCGCTCTACAGGGTCGTACTCAGTCTTTGTCTCCTCGTAGAAGATAAATATCCTGCCCGCGGCTTTGCGCCTGTAAAGCTCGGCGGCGTTCATAAGCCTGCTCTTAAGGCTCGATTGCGAGCCTCCAAGGACATAGATGGCATTTTCAGAACGGTTTGATTTTTCTGCGGGAAGGTTTTTTTTGGAATAGAGTTTTTTAATCAGAAAATATTTTAATGGCTTATGTCCCGGCATCGGCTCGTAGTTGATGAATAACACCACCAATATGAGAAGGAGCGGGATATAAGCCCATCTGCTGCGTGTTTTGATCTTTGCCATGTGCGGTTGAAAAAAAAAGGGTTTGGAGAAAAAAAGAAATGTTCCAGGCGGCCAAATATTTCAGATAGCGCCGGTCGGGCAGGTTCTTGAAAAAAGCCTATTTAAAATTTGCGTCCGGACAGGTGGTTTTTTGCCTATGGGCGGGGTTCGCAAGTACGTCCGGCAAGGGGGGTATGGAAGCGATCATTTTTTTGGCCGCGCGGAGGGCACTTCCTGTCTTCAGGATGGAAAAGATAATCTTGTTTTTTAAGGTTTTTCTAAAGAACGTTATTTTCAGATTACACCTTGTATCCCTTGTCCATCTGAACTTGTATTCTTCATCTCCGCGCAAAAAATCAAATTCCCGCGCGCCTTCGTCGATGGCATTTTCAATGGCGCGGTCAAAAATCAGGAGCCCCGGACTGAGCTTGTTCCAATAAGAGTTGAAACCGGACTGGTAATAAAAATACCTGTCATCATATTTGAATACGTACAGGCCGGCCATAGGGCGGTCATTCATAGTCAAAAAGAAAAGCCTTATGAACCCTTTTGCGAATAGAATTCCGCTGAGGTTTTTATGGAACCGGCTGAATTCTGAATCCAGGAACGGGCTTGTTATTCTTTTTATGGCGGTTCGGTCTTTATTTAGAGACAAAAAAATTTCGAAGGCTTCGTCCAGTTTTTCGCGGTCCCTTACCTCAACGAATTTTCCGCCGGTGCTTATGAATTTTTTTTTCTTTCTGCTGATGTCGCTACGCAGGTTCTTCTTGAAATCCCTATAAGTCTTCTCATAGGTCTTGCTCAATTTCAAAACAGGGCAGACCGTCGGTTTGCCGTCCAATTTATGGAACCCTTTAATGGATTTCAAAAAAAACAGGGTACTAGAGTCGTCAGGGATGTCGTAGATCTCGAAGGCGTCCCATTCGTCGTCATTCTCCTTAAGGTGCTCGAAAAGCCTTTTTAAGATCTCGCCTTCCTTGCCGGGATAAAGTATGAAGTCCAGATAATCCGACCCCACGCCAAACGACCCGAGGAACTGCAATTTACGAATTTGAACAGACAGGGATTTTGTCCTGCTGACGAAAAGCGGGGCGATGCCGATTAATTTACCGTCCTCTCTTATTATGAAGATTTTTAATTTGAGATTTTCCTTATCCCCGTAGACGCCCCACCAGGTATACATCCATTCCCATAACAAAAAGATGGTGTTTGAAATGCTTTTAGACAAAAGAACATTCCAGTCATTCTTTAATTTATGAAAGTCACCGGTTGTTGTGACCTGCTCGATAGTATAAGTATTCAATAATTTGTGTCAGGCGTTGACGTCAGGATAGGGTAGTCGCAAATGAAACGCTGAATTTTTGAAAAAACTCTGATGAGGAAAAAACGTATTGGCAGAGGCAATGCCTGGCATAATCCGCAAATAGACGCGGCTTACCGGCATTTAAAAAAACCGGTAAGCCGCTGGAGGAGCGTTATTGGGCCGCCGCGCCTGTGGGAGGAGACGGCACCAACGTTGTTGAGCCGCCGACAGGCCCTATCTTGCCTGTGTTGCTGACGGCGATATCGTCAAAATCAGTGGCCATGCATTTCCCGTTGCTTGGCGAGTACTGGTTAGAGCCTATTAGGAAGCTCTGCCATCCTGACTTTGTCCCGAAGTTGACGGCGGAATTTGTCAAGACCTTTGTGTCGTCGACCCAAGCCTCGGCCACGCCGTTACTGCCGTTGGTGTCCATTTTAATATGAACCTCATATGAATGCCACAGCCCGTCGGAGACAGTGCCGCCCATTGTAGTGGACCAGCCGCATGTGCTGCAGCGGACGTGCCCTGTGCCGCCTTGCGCGTATATGTTGAAGCTGTCGGAACCGTACCATTCAGGGATAGCGTCCGTGCCTGATGATGAGGTGTGGATATAGAGTATTTTGTCATAAGTCAAGGGGCTCCATTTAAATCCCTTCTCATAACGCATATACCAGCGTATCCATAACTCTTTTTGAGCGGAGGTTAAAGAAACGGACAAGCCGCCGCTGTTATTATTCGAGCCGTCTCCTTTCCAATGCCTCTGGCCTTTTCCGCCCGCGCCGCCCGGGTTGTTTGCAAGAGATGTTATCTGTTCTTCTTTGCGGGTGCCGTCGCCGTTGCTGCAGGTCCAGGCGCCATAATTTACGACGCCGTCGCAGTTGCTTAATGTGCCGGAGGATTGAGACCAGTCGCTGCAATTGAAAGTCGTGCTCCACGGCAGGGAGACAGCAGCATCACTCAAGGCTGGAACAAGAAAGGAAAATGAGACTAAGGTGAGACACAACAGAAAAGATTTTTTCATACATCCCTCAATATAAATTGATTTAAGGAAAAAAGCTGTATATCCAGCGCGATCCCTTTGCAAAGACGTAAGCGCCATTCGCCCCCGGCAGGGAATCAGTTGTCAGCTTCGAATTGATTTTAAATAAAAATATTGTGAAAACCTGTGACCAGTATCACAAAGCGGGAGAATTTATAAGGCCGGTTCATAACCTCCCGGCTCAGAACTGGGTGTTGATTCTCCTTTCCATCAAGCTTAAGAACAGGTTCTGGTATTCTGTGACGCATCTGCCGATCGAATAGATTTGGGCCCGCGACCTCGATTCCCTGCCGAATCTTTGTCTGAGCTGCTCGTTATCCAGCAAGTGAAGGAGCCTGTTTTTTAATCCCTCAACATCGCCAATCTTGACCAGATATCCGTTCTTATCAGGGGCGATCATATATTTTATGCCCTCAACCTCCGTCCCCACAAGCGCGAGCCCCGCAAACATCGCCTCGATCAGAGATATTGGCAGGCCCTCCTTGAAAGATGTCAGGCAGAAAATATCCATGATGCTTAGAAGCTCCGGTATATCCGACCTTCCTCCCAGGACCAACACCCGGTCAAGGCCCTCGTTTTTTATGAATTCGCGCACCTCCTGCTCGGAGCCGTCCGCGTCTCCCTTAAAACCATTACCTATCAAAAGGAGCCATGTTTTCTTTTCGAGCTTTGCAACCTCTTTAAAAGCCCTCAGCAGAAAGATGTGATTTTTTATTTTCTTGAAGTTCGCGACCATCCCGATGATCTTTTCATCGCGCCCGAGCCCTATTTTTTTTCTAATGCCGGTTTTGTCGATCCCTTCAAAGGATTTTGGATCCACACCGTTTAAAATAGCGACGGTCTTCGACCGTGGCACCGACATCTTCTTTTGTATCGATCCAGCGACTTTTTCATGGACCCCGACAACCGCGTCGGCATGGCTTAAAAGGCAGCTTCCCATTTTCTGCCATCTCCAGGGCAGCCGCTCTATCTCCCATTCCGAATGCTCGGTATAGATCAACTTCCTTTTATTCATTATCTTGGAGCCGTAAAAGGAATAAAACATCGGCATGAAGTGCTGGGCATTTATGATATCAATGTCATGTTCGGAGACTATTTTTCCCAGTTTTTGCATGGTCGAAAAATCGAATCTTCTGTTTTTCGGGATATGATGGAGCGGGATTCCAAGGTCTTTGAAATCCTTTAACGCGCTTGCCTCTGAAAACCACGCTATCGACGGGTTGAATATTTTCCGGTCAAGGTTTAGCGCCAGATTGCTGATTAGCCGCTCAGACCCTCCCATGCCGCCGAGTTGAACCGTCACGAACAGGATATTTATCTTGCGTTTCATATAAGCTATAAGGTACGCTTGGTACTTACCCATTTCTTTCTGCCAAAACCGGCAAAAGAGAGAAGATCAATGCCCATCTTCCAGATGAGGAAGAGAGGCGCTATGAAAAGCGACATCATCTTCCCGGCCTTGTTTTTTGTGTAGAGCACTCCGGCCGAAAAGATCAATATCTGCCCCAAAGACAGAAAAAGAAATACGCGCGCCGCTGTCATGCTGTTTAGCGCGAAGGACAGTATCAGCATGCATATCGTAAGGTTGATTCCCAGGGATGGGTTCGGGAGGATTAACGGGAGGGACGCGTCTACCTTTTTCAGATTTCCCTCCAGTACCCCGTTTAGAAAAAGCTTGAGCCCGTAGTTCCACGCTATAGCGAACCTGCCGCTTGACCAACGCATGCGCTGGGAAGTGGCCTGCTTCAACGACACAGATTCCTGATGAAAGACGCGCGCCTTCTTGGCGAAGCCGATCGTCTCGCCCCGCATAATGAGTTTTACATAGTATTCCCAATCCTCGCCGACCGTGAATGCCTGCCAATCGTATTTCGAGAGTATTTTTGTGGAGAAGCACATCCCATTCCCCATCAGATAGGAAGAGAGCCCGAGTTTCTGCTTGGATGGATGGTAAATCTCATTTCCTATTGTCCTTGAAACATCGAGCAGCCTGGTAAACCAGCTCGCTTCAGGATTGGCCACACCGTTGTAGCACTGAATAATGGATTTGCCTTTTTTAAATTCCTTATCAAGCTCTTTTAGCAGGTCGCCTTTGATTATACTATCAGCGTCAATTATAAATACCGCGTCGAAACTGTTAATCTGAATATTCTCCAGCGCCCATTTGATAGCGTAGCCTTTCCCCAACTCCTTTTCATCGAAGCGTTCCAGGACTTGCGCCCCGTGCGCGAGCCCTGCTTCAGCTGTTTTGTCGGTGCAGTTATCCGCTACTACTATGGTCTCGAAGAGTTCTCCGGGATAATCCTGCTTTGAGACGCTTTGAAGGAGCCTTGCTAAAAAGAGTTCTTCGTTATGAGCCGGGATAACTATCGCGAAGCGGTTTTTTGGCGCCGCTTCGAACTCTTTTTTTTCATTTGAGAGAAAATGCACGGCTATCAGCAGGAGGTAATACGTCACATGTATGCCAAGATAGACGGCGAAAAGAAAAAATATGAAATTTATAATGTTCATTCGGCGGTAACCCGGATTCTTTTGTATTCACCTTCGATTTTCGCGGCCCATTTCCTTGTGTTGTAACTGCTGTTTATTGTTGCCCTGGCTTTGTTTGTGATGCTTTCGCAGAGGCCCCTGTCGCTGTAAAGCCTGATAACCGAGTCCCTTATCTCTTCAGGGCTTCGGGTTGATATGAGGAAGCCGTTCGCGCCATGCCTGATGACATTAGGCACCCCGCCTACCCGTGTTGCTATGGAAGGGATTCCGAGGGCCATCGCCTCCAGAAGCGACATCGGCGTTCCTTCGGTCAGGGAGGGAAGGACGAATACATCCAGGGCGGGGATCCACTCCTCTATAGGGCTTTTGAACCCGGTAAATTGCACAGACTGTTCGAGCATGTTTTCTTTTACAAGCCCTTCAAGCCCCGCTCTGAGATGGCCTTCTCCCATTATGACGGCCTTTACGGGCAGGCCCTCCTTCTTAAGCAGGTCCATCGCCTTGATCAGATATTCAACGCCCTTTTCCTCGCTCAACCGGCCGGAATATCCGATCACAAAATCATCGTCCTTAAGCGATAGAACCCTTCTCTTTTCGCGCCTGTTTTTTTGATCCAGGCCTGGAATAGTCCGCACAGCGTTCTCTATAACTTCCACGTTTGTCTTTTTAACCCCCCCAGTAATAAGCACGGCTTTCAGTTCTTCCGAGACAGCGAGAACCCTTGTGGAATATCTCAGGATGAAGCGGTCAAGCGCGTTGTAGGCCCTGAGCTTCAGGTTGGTCGAGATATACCCGTGGCAGGTTGACATGGAAGGCAGCCCGGCCATTTTAGAGATGATTATACCGAGTATGTCAGCCCTGTACCCGTTTGTATGGATGATGTCGAATCGCTCTCTTTTAAAGAGTCTGTAGGTGGAAAGAAAATTCACGGCCGGGTTCAGATACTTGATCCTGTGATTGTTGACATATATCCTGTGATAAGGCCTACCCGATCTGTCCAGTTCCTTGAAAAAGAAATTGTCCGCTTCACCCGGCCTGGTAAAGAGCACTGGTATGAGTTCGATTTGTTTCCTGTCTATGTGCTCCATTAATGTCAGTAGAACCTTCTCAGAGCCGCCGTACCCGACAACCGTCGCCAGAAGAGCTACCCGCACGGGTTTTTTTACAATTTTTTTCAAATCAGGGAGCTGTCCGCTGAAGATTCTGTTTAAGACGGGTGTAAAGACCGGGCCTTTGCCCTGTGAGGGATTGCTGTCCGAAGATGGTCAGCGCTGTTTTGTATATCCTTCTCACGCGTATCAAGGCGGGCCATGCCCTTGGAAGCGCTTGAAATTCCAGGACATAAAATATCCTGTAGAGCCAGCTTCTGAATGGAAGGTCATAATATCCCGCCATGCCTACGGGTTCCGGTAGAAACTTGTTCTTGAAATGCTCCTGAGTGGGGGTTGTGCCGACCCCCCGGAAGCTGTACCAGCGGCAGCCCCTTTCTTTTGCCCACTTTATGCTTTCCCATACATAGGCGTAATAGGAGTACAGGTTATGATACTTGTAAGGCGTGCCCATATGCATCGCCAGGCACTTGTCGGCGAACATTATACATATGAGGCCGCCGATTATGTTGCCTTGATATTTGGCCAGGAAAAGACGCCCGTTTTCATGCGTGACATAAGTTTCCCACAGGCGCCTCTGGTATTCGTACCCGCGGGACATGAACCCCTTGTTTACCGTAAATTCCTTGAAAATGCCGTAAAAGATCTCAAGCTCGCTCTCGGTAGTGGCAGGCTCGATAGCGACGCCTTCCTTCGCGGCCTTTCGTATGCACCTTCTGGTATCCCTGTCGAGGAGATTAAAGAACCCTTCAGCCGTTTGAGCCCTCGTCAAATCGATTCGAGAAACATCCCTGGGGGTGTTCCAGAAAGTCCACCTTTGCTCAAGATGCCGGAACCCCAGCCGGGTCAGTTTATCTCCGTTTGAGGCTATAACGCCTTCGGGAATGGCCGGGTCGCATCTTAAAAAGAGAGCCTTTTTGTTTTTCGCAATTTTTCTGGCCGCCTCTATGAGCTTTTCAATGGTTTCATCGTCATCGTAATCCCAGACAGGGCTCCTCGGGCTGTAAAAAATGGAAAAAGGGGTGAAAGGTATTTTTTTGGACAAGATCATCAGCGCGCCGCAAAACCTTCCGGAGCGTTCGGCCACAAGATATATCGGAGACCAGTTGTCGATCTGCCTGATCTTACCCCAGTCGAAGGCATTCAGAGGGTGGGCGTAGTCAAAACGCCGTATTTCCGAATCCCAGTACGCCTTTTCTGATTCTGAAATTTCCCTTATCTCTACCATTGATTTTTTCCCTATCTCTCACGACGAGAATTTTCTGTTTATTTGAAACCCTAGAAGCTTAATGAGCTTGATCTTGGCCAGGAAGGTAAAGCCTGCCTTCTGTATGCCTTTAATGGACGGCGTATTATTCTGATGCACGCATATGAAAACCCTTTTGACACCCTTATCCCTGAGGTGATCCTGTATCTTAAACAACACGGCGGGATAAATACCCTTGCCTCTGAACTCAGGAAATGTCAGCGAATATTTGATCTCGCTCTCCTGGGGCCCGAGATCGATGATCCTGTTCGGGTCTCCTTTCTTATATATCCAGCTGATGTGCGCGATTTCGCCGTTTTTTGCCTTGTATAAGAAAAAATCCGTTACACGGTCGTAGATGTGGCAGTAAAACTCCCACGGGGGTGAGGGTATTTTCCTTCTTGCATATTCAAGCTCATCCACCCGCCCGATCGAAATATCGCCGTCATTTTTCGAACAGCCTTTCATTGAGTCCAGGTCTTTCCTGTAGATCAATATCTCGTCAGACCTGAAAAAGGCATTTTTGAGGAGGACAAAAACATCCTTAAGAGAGAGATATCGACGTTGCGACCTAAGGATTCTTAAGGGCCTGAGAGGGATCGTCAGCATAGTTCAAACCTCGCGGTTTTTTTAAGGCGATCTTTTTAGAGTCTGCGCTTTGAGTCAATCTATGCAGAACTCCCGAAAATGCGAAAAAGAGCGTAAACAGGATAGAGTATCCCTGGGAAAGGAAGAAGGCCGTTATCAGGTGCCCGGTAAAGCTGATGGAGAGGAGGCTTGCCATGCACTGGAATTGCGCCTTTTCCGCGGGTTGAATATCCGCGTATTGGGCCGCGAGGCTTTTGGATGAGAAAAAGTTCCTGAAGCATCCCGCAATAATAGTAATGAAGATGAGAAAACCTATCACGCCGGTTTCTACGGCGATCTGGATATAAGAATTGTGGGCAGCCTGCCATTTAGGCAGGATTGCAAGATCGCCCCGGAGGTACCCCAGGGCCATGGAGAAGCAGTTTACGCCGACCCCTGTCACAGGGTTTGATGAAAGCAGCTGAAGGGCTCTCTTCCAGATTTGGAGGCGCCCGAATTCATCGGTCAGATTATAGTCGCTCCCCATGTCCATAAGCGTAAGATAGCGCTCCGTGTTTATTCTTTGACCGTAGATCAGGGCGACCGTCACCAGGCATATGACAAACGCAGCCTTATAAGACATTTTGAACTTCAAATTGCTTGAAAACAGGATCAGCATCAACACTACCGCGAGCCCTATGATGCCCGCCCTGGAGCCAGATAACAGGATTACGACAATGGAACAGAGCACGGCCGCCGCCGCCAATATCCTCTTTAATGCCCCGTCCCTGTTTATTATGTAATAAAAGGATAATGGGAAGAGCGTGAGCAGCATGTACGCTATGTCATTGGGATCATATGTCTGGCCGTAAATTGCAAACCTCCCTGCCGTATATGAGCCCTTCAAGAGGCCGAACACGCTGTAAAAAAAGGCCGACAGGGCAATGACTGAAAAGAATATTTTTATTTTTTTTATCGAATCGATGAGGAGCAGAAAGACCATGAAAAATAATATATTTGTCAGATAAAGATTGAATATGAACTCAAAAGCCACACGTCTGTGATAGGCAAAAGGTATGCCTGCTATCATCACCAGATACAAAAGCAGATAGCTTTTTGTTACACCCAGCTTGAATAAAGGCGACAATCGTTTCGGAGGCGTGGTGAGCAGCACGGAGATCAGCGTTATTATCGCGAGGCCCAGGGCAGGCCTGAACGATTGCAAGGCAGGGATAAGGTCCTGAGGCCTGCCTATGAGGACGAAGGCCCAGGCTATAAACAATTTGAAGGTTCCTGGCAGCTTGTCTGCGGTTGTTTTTTTAGCTGTCACGATAGCTCTTCGCTCAATTTTCTGGTAATAACCCTGATGTCGAATTGTTTGTGCGCCTCTGTCCTGGCCGGCACGCCTGTCGTGCGGCTTTTTATGGATTCGTGTATATAGCGGCTGATATCGTCGATCTCAGAATGAGAGAAACAGCAACCGGCCTTTATGCCGTTGATCAGGTCTTTTGTGCCGCCCTCGTCCGTCAGCGCGAGGATATCCGTCCCGGATGCTATGCAGTCGTAGACCTTTGCGGGAACGGCAAGCGGCTGATTCGGAGCAAGAACCAGCAGGAGGTGCGATCTCCGCATGATTCCCAATACCTCAGATTGGGACAGATATCCCGGCAACTCGACCGCATTTCCCAGACCGTACTCTCTTGCGATCTCTGCTACGGGACGCCCGTCAACGGAAGCGCAGTTCCCTATAAGCTTTATAGCGAAGTCATTGGGGCGAATCTTTTTTTCAGAGACGAGCTTCGCTATCGACTTAAACAGCGGTTCAGGCGTCCTGTTGTAATAGAGCGTTCCGGCGTAGGTTATCGTGAATCTGGCGTATCTGGGTTTGACGTCAGGGCTGAATCTCTTCGCGTCAAAGCCGTTTGTGAGAAGCCTGATCTTCCGCGCCGCGCCCTTGTACCTTTCAAGGTATCTATTCATCAACGGCTCTGTCGTCGTAAATACCTTGTCCGCGCCCAGTATCACTTTTTTTTCCAGTACTCTATCCAGTTTATCCGACAAGGCGCACCTGGCCTGACGGGGCTTGAAATCAAGGACATCCGTCCAGGGGTCTCTGAAATCGGCGGCCCACTTGACCCCCGATATCTTTTTCAGTGCCAGACCAATGAGATGAGAGGAATGAGGCGGTCCGGAAGTTACCACGTAATCGATCTTATGGGTTCGCACAAGCATCAAGGCTTTAAGAAAGGCCGGGGCTATCCAGTTTTTTTTGTCATCTACCAGCAGCACCGTTAAAGAGATGAGATATCGTTTTAGCCGCCCTAAAAAATTTTCGCCTTCCAATGAACTTCTGTTTTGTTTTTCTGCCGCCCTGTTAGGTGTTTTCGAGAAAAGATACTTTAACCTCAGATACAGGTCTCTCAGCCCGGGAAGCGCCTCCACCTTAAAGATTTTAATTTGCTTAATGCCGTCAAGGGGCGATGCGTCAAGGCCATCCCCGGTATAATCTGTTGTCAAGATATAGGGCTCCCATCCGTATTCCGGGAGATATTTTGCGAATTTAAACGCCCTCTGTCCACCGACGGAGGCGTCAGGAGGAAAGTGATAGGTTATAAACAGCACTTTTTTCAAGACTAGAGGGCGCGGCTGGCAGGGCTCATTGAATGATCGGCAATTTCGTTTTCTGTCATCAGCGAATCTATAAAAAACTTGACGGCCCAGTTTAATATCTCGAATCTCCCGTAACTGCCGTGTATCGGATATGATCCGCAAATGCCACCGAACACGTCCGGGTTTTTTGCGTCGAGCAGCTGCACCCGCTTAAGGTATTCGTTGATCCTCTTCAACCCGCTCAGGTACCCCCTGTCACCCGTTACCTGGTAGAGCCTGCCCCATATAATGCCGGCCTGGGCGTTTCCCGTAAGGCAGCTCCATGTGGATGTCGATTCCCATTTATCATCGAAGGTCCCGGGAAGGCTTCCATCGCTTTTTTGTCTCTTAAGGAGAGCGTCCGCGGCTTTTTTCGCGGCCTCTATGTATCTCTCCTCTCGGAGCAGCAATCCGGTTTCCAGAATGCCGCGGATGGCATAGGCAATGGTATGCGTGAGCGGTTCTTCCGGCCTGTAGAGGCAGTTATCCTTGAACCAGCCGTTTGAGTTTTGCTGCCTCAAGGCAAATTCGATATTGCTTACAGCCGCATCCAGAAATTTTATTTCATTGTCAGCCGAGTATAATTTCGCCAAAGCCCATGCGGTGCGGGTGTTGTAGACGTATGTCACTATCTTGCCTGTCGCGAACCTTGAAAGGTTTTTTCTCCATGCGCCGTCCGCGTCCTGCTCGCGGACAAGATATTCACCCGCCTTTTCCGCTGAGAGCAGGAATTGTTCGCGCCCTGTCTCATTGTACGCCGCGAGCCAGCCGAAGATTACCTGTCCGGTATTGAAGATGGCCGGTGAGGGTGGCGAGTCGATTGTGCCGCCACGCACGGCGCCGTTTTCAAGCTGCACGCGCGATTCCCACTCCGCCATTCTGACGGCTCTGGAGAAAAGAGCGCTGTCCCCGGCAAGCGAAGCGTATTTGAAGAGGGTGGGTATTATGTAGCCTGTCGTCTCGGGATAGGACGGCGTCCAGCCCTTCCTCCTGAAAAAAGGATTGTAGACAAGGGAGTAGCTCCTCGCGACGCCGCCGTCTCCGAATGCGTCCTGCGCGCGGCAAATCCAGCTTACGGCGGCCTTCATGTGGCTCAGGTTAGGCCAGGCCTCTTTAGTCCGCCCCAGGTATATCCTGGCCAGGTCAATATTCATGAACGACCCGTAATATCTCGAATGGCTTGAGATGGATTTCAGCATATGGCCTTTCTCTGTCCTGCCTTTTTAGGGTTTAACATCCTGCCCTGCTACAGTCTTTTGCGCGCCTCATGGATATCCTCGAAAGTTTGTCTGCTGCTATTGATGCCGGAGACAAGGACATTGTCAAGATGGAACCTTCCTAGCTGATACGCAGCTGCTGATCTTTATGTGCGCGGGATACCGGAAATCCACTTCGTCGAGGTCTGCTGTAAAGGTGTTTTCGTCAACCTTACTGAAGCCCAGCCTCTCGTACATCCCTTCAGCCGGCTTGTTCTTTGCGGTGGGGAAGAATTCCGCCGTCAGGGTTTGAACCCCCTTGCCCCGGACGAAATCGGCTATAAAGGCGACCATCGCTCTTTCTATTCCCCTGCCTATAACCCTGCAGCTGAGAAGCAGTGTGTCGATAACGCAACCTCCGTCGAGCATCTTCAGTATCGCCGCGCCTATTACGCCGTTGTCACCGAAGCGGTCTCTTGCGGAGACTGAAAAGACATGGGATGAAGGGCCGTCCATGAACCCCTGGATATCTCCTTCGGTGTACCTTCTCGTAGTCATGTTCATCTGGTTCGTCTTCTGCGTGAGCTGGGCCAGCCTCGGCGTGGTGAAACTGTCAGCTGCGGCTATTTCCAGCTCTATCCCGAGCTCGCTGAGAAAATCGTCCAGATTGATGAAAGCCCCTTCGAAGCGTTTCCTGTCGTTTTGTGCCATGTACATCTCGCCTTTTTTTCTGTCCTCGTCCAGGAGCATTATCTTCTCGATACCCGGCAGGGAATTGAGCACCGAAGGGATGAGATAGGGTTTGTCAGGCAGGCAGATGACAGCCACTTCTGGACAGCCTGTTTTTACGCGCTCGCATTCCGCGGGATTGTCGTCTATGAATATCATGCTGTCGAGGCCTATATTCAGAAAACCGGCGAGGGAGCGCATATTTGCGGCCTTATCGTTCCAGTTTATCTCCATCCCGGCAAAGTGCCTTTTTCGAAGCGCCATGTAAGGATGGTTCTCTATGACCTCCATGGCGTCTGCATCGTTGTTTTTGCTGTTGATTGCGAGTATTATTCCGCGGTTATACAGCCTTAGCAATCCCTCCTGAAATTCCCGGTAGCAGTTGCCTGGATAGTCGTGCCCAAGCCTTATGCCGTCGGGGCCGTCCTCGCCTGCCACGCCGCCCCAGATGGTGTTGTCCAGGTCCAGGACGATGCACTTTTTCACTCTGCCCGCCGCGCTGAGGATGTGTTTGCCAAGCTCCTCTCCCATGAGCACATAAGCCGATTGCCGGAAAGGATTCTTCGCTGTATACCACATCTTCGGGTCATAGAGGGAATCATGCCCCTTGCGGGCGGCAAATGTGTTGAAGTCCCAGACGAACGCACCGCGCCTTCTGCCAAGTTCCTCTGAGAGACGGCGATTAAGCGCGTTGACAAGGTGAACCTGCCCCTCCGGGAGCTGTGCATCGTATATCCCCCAGTAAGCGTCTCTTAAAACCATGTTCTGGACTATTATCCGGCAGGAGAGGCGCTCCAATATCTTCCCGCAGAAAGAGCCGATACGTCTGGCGGTCTCGGTTATCTCTTGTTCCCAGTCGGCGGCCGGCCTGGAGCCGAAGTCTCTAGCGAACTCCGGCATAAGCTCTTCGATCCTTATGAGGAGGAGCACGACATCGGGCCTGGCCCTGTAAAGAAAACTCTCATCATCCAGTATCTCCTGGATGAACCCGTTATAGCCGCCGAAACTGAACTCGGGCCTGTAGCCTTCGACGAGGAGACGCAGCCTTAAAACAGGCTCGATCATTTCAGCGGTGTAGCTCCGGAGTACCGCTACCTTAAGGGGCCTCAATGCAAGCCCCTCCGAGGCCTTTTCAGCCGCCTCCAGATTGCGTATGTAATCCGTGAACCCATAGCCGGGGATACCGGTTTTTATCCCGCTTAAATCCTGCATATTCCTTCCGCTAATCCTTTCCCGCGAATTCGGATCTCATCTTCTTAAGCGTATCCATATCCTCGACATTGAATGCCCTTATGTTTCTGTCTATCTCTCTCATAAGCCCCTTCAAGACCTTGCCCGGGCCGGCCTCCACAAAAAGAGTATGGCCGTCATTTACGAGCCTCTCTACGGAATCAGTCCACATCACTGGGGATGTGATCTGGCCTACGAGATTTTTTTTAATTGCTTCAGGGTCGCGCTCGCATTTTGCCGTCAGGTTCGCTACTACAGGGATCGAGGGGGGCGCGATGTCCCTTGTCTTAAGGGCCTCTGCCATTTTTTCGGATGCCCTTTGCATGAGATGGCTGTGCCAGGGGCCGCTTACCTTCAGGGGCACCAGGAGTTTGGCCCCGGCCTTTTTGGCGAGCTTCGCGGCCTCTTCAAGGGGCCGTGCCTCTCCGGTCAATACAGTCTGGCCGGGAGAGTTATAATTGGCTATCTCGACAGCAGTCTCGCCGCATACGTCTCTTATCTTTTCAAGCCCGAGCCCTATGACGGCCAGCATGCCTCCGGGGTTTCCCTGAGCGGCCTCCTGCATGAAGATGCCCCGGAGTCTGACCAGCTCCATCAAATCCCTGAAACCGACTGAGCCCGCGGCGTACAATGCGGCGTATTCGCCGAGGCTGTGGCCGGCGGCGCTGTAAGGACAGATGCCTTCTTTTTTCAATACCGTAAAACAGGCCGCGTTCACCAGGGTGACGGCGGGCTGAGCGTTAGCCGTTTCCCGCAGTGTCTCATTGGGGCCGCTGAAGCAGAGCCTCTTCATGTCCATGCCGAGGATAGAGGACGCCTCGTCGAAGAGTTCCTGTACCTCCCGGCAGTTTCTGTGCAAGTCTGCGCCCATTCCCACATATTGCGAGCCCTGCCCGGGAAAGAGAACGGCTATTCTGTCCATGGAGTCTTTCATTTTTATGCCTCCGTTATCAGAGCTCCACGACGGGCGGACAGTATATGCCGTTCAGGGTCAGATCGGCGACACCCCAGGACAGTCCCACGCCGAATCCAGAAAGGAGGCATCTGATGTTTTTCCCGGTCTTCATCTCCTTGAACCTGTGCGTTATCGTCAGCGGGATGGAAGCCGAGCCGGTATTGCCGTAAACCGCGATGCTGTAGGCGACCTTCTCCGGCGGGAACTTGAGCTTCCTTGCTATCTTGTCGTTCATAAATTTGTTTGCCTGATGCAGGACAAGGTAATCCATATCGTTAGAGGAGATCCCTTCAGCGTCCATGAAATCCTGTATGGACCTGACAACGTCCGTGGAAGAGAATTTGAATATCTCCATCCCATCCATGTACAGGTGGTCATCCGAGCGGAGCCCGCCGTCAGTGCGCTCATGGACCTCTCTCGTGGCCTCGGTAGATGGCGTCCTGAAACCTCCCGCCGGCACATACAGATTTCTGAACCTGCTCCCGTCGGTAAAGAGTTCTATCTTTATCGGCTGGACGGCTTCAGGGTCGTTTTCAAGGAGCGTCGCCGTCCCGCCGTCGCCCAAAAGAAATACAACGTTCTTGTCTTTATCATGGCAGAGCCTGGTCTGGGTGTCCCCGGCCAGCAGGAGAACCCTCTTAAGCCCTGCGCCCTGTATGAGGGAGCATGCGTTGTAAAGCCCGACCATATAACCGGAACAACCCATATTGATGTCATATGCCACAACTGAATGGGAAAGCCCGAGCCTGTCCTGGAGTACGCAGGCCGTCGAAGGCGCTTTATAGTCCGGAGTCATGGTCGCGAAAACGACGGCGTCGATAGTCTTCGGGTCTGTGCCGAGGCCGTCCAGGAGCGCCTTGGCTGCACCTACGCACAGATCAGAGGTGCAGAGCCCATCACCGGCCTTGCGGTAGCTGAGAACGCCTGTCAGGTCCGATATCTTTTTCCTGTCAGGGGCGGGGCAAAAGGTATGGTCTTCCAGAATGCTGATCGTATTTCCGGGGACCGCGGCCCCGATACCCCTTATTGATATGCCTTTGAATTCCGACTTGGCCATTTGTCTACCTCTTTCCGGCCGGCCATAGGGCCTGTCCGAGTTTTTTTGCCACCACGCTTTTGAAGGCGCTGTAGTCTCTGTACATCTCTACGGCCTCTTCGGGCTCTATCTCTATGCCGAACTCCTCCTCGAAACCAGAGACCAGAAACATATGCTGGAGGGAGTCCCATCCGCTTATGTTTCTGGGGGTGGCTGAATCGGAGATAGCCTCGGCATTCATCTTAAGTATCGCCGCGAACAGTTCTTTGATCTTGTTTTCCATTGGTTACCTGTTCTTTTCTATAAGTGAGCAGATCGTACTGACGGTTGAGAAGTTTTCGTGCCTTATCTCATCGGAACCGAGATTGACGCTGAACTCCTCGTCGACGAAGGAGAGTATTTTGAGTATGCCGAGTGAATCGACGAGGCCCGAAGATATCAGGGCCTCGTCGTCCCCGATATCCTTTAGCCCCGCGTCCGGGCAGACCTCCGTGATAATGAATTCCTTCAGCTTGTCTTTTTCGTTCATAGCCGCTTCCTTTCCCTTTCTTTAACGCCGCCGTCTTCTTACAGGTTGTACGGAAAATTGCCCTCAGCCACCATTGCGGTATGGCAGGCCACTACGTCGGATGAATCGGCCAGGATAAGGCGGGAGTTTCCTATTCTGCCGTACTTCACCAGGCCCTTTTTTTTCATCTCGTCTTCGAGCTTCCGGGCGTTGCGGACTATATCCTTGTTGAAGGCGTAAGTCTCTATAACGCGCTCGCCTTTGCCGTCATGCGCCTTTACGGAGAAGAGTTTGTCATCGTAGACCTTGAAGGGGAGGTTGTCCCTGGTTATGTCCTCCACATAATGGAAAAAGGTTATCGCGCCGAAGTCCACGTCGTAGAAGAGTATCTTCCCTCCGAGCTGTCTGAACTTGTCAAACGGGGAGCCCGCGCCGCACGGGTACCTGCACTCCTCATGGCCTGAGACGATCCATTCGCTGTCTTTGCCGAAGGCCAGCACCGGGTGCGTCGGGTGAAGGCTCCTCAGCACGCCTTTCTTCCTCCTGAAAATCTCGGTAATGAGCCCCATCATCGAGATGGTCTTGTCCCTGTGGAAGGTCTTTCCCTTCATGAGGTGGTCATAGGCCGAGCCCCTGAAAGGGATAGATACCATCAGGAGGTTCCCCTTGATCCCCACAAGCTCCGTTAGCGCGTTCGCCACGTCCGCGGGCGCGCCCTTGAAGCCGCTCTCCGGGTTTGAATTTGAGTGGACGAGGAGAGTGTCAGTCTCTTTTATGCCCATTCCCCTGAGCTTGGCCTTGAGCGATTCCGTGCCGTAGCTCATGAAGGAGTTGATAAGAGAAAGCCTTATCCTGTGATATCCGGCCTTCACGGCGATTTTCTGCTTTTGCGAAAGCGAGCCGCTGATAAGTTTTTTAAGCATGTCCATGGATTAGGGATAATTTAACGGTTTGCTGAAAAACCCGTAATTTATTGAAGCGCTCCCCGCGGAATTCGCGGGGAATCTTCGATATGTAAGGAAACTATTTCTATTCGCTCGCTTGACCCCGCAGAAGACTGTGGGGAATGCGCTCGCTATGCATATTCAGGTTGCTCAAAAAGCGTCCAGCTGCGAGGCGTCGAGAAGCGAGGAATGAGGCGTACTTTGTCCGTACGCCGCAGTGACAAGCGACAATGACAACGAAGCAGATGCACTTTTTCAGCAGCCTGTTAAAGATAGGGAGGTGCGCCGCCCGTGACCATTACTTTCTGCCCGGTGGTGAAAGATGAATACGCTGAAGCGAGAAAAACTATCGACTGAGCGATATCCGCTGGGGATGCGCTCCTCTGCATGGGCGAGTCCAGGGCTATTTTTTTTCTGTACGCCTCGGGTATATGCGATACAAGGTCCGTCTCCACGAAGTTCGGGACGACCATGTTTACCTGTATGTTGCTTGAGGCGAAATCCGCCGCGAGCGCGCGCGTAAGACCCATGAGAGCCGATTTCGAAAGGACATATTTTACCTGGCCGGGGGGAGGGTTTTCAGCTGCTATGGTTGAGATGTTTATGATCTTCCCGCCGCCCTGCCTCAGCATGAACGGGATGGCTGCCTTGCAGCAATTGAACGCCCCCTTCGCGATCACATCGAGGTCTTCCTGGACGTCCTCCCATGTGAGATTCAGAAAATTAGACGGCCTGAACCCGCGTACCGCGTTGTTTACGAGTATATCGACTGCCCCGAACATCTCGGCGGCTCGCTTGACCATCCGCTCAACCTGCGTACTATCCGAGACATCGGCCCTTATGGCCACAGCCTCGCCGCCGCAGTCCGCGATCTCTTTTGAAATTCTTTTTCCGTCGGCCTCGCCCTTATTGTAATTCACTATTACCTTTGCCCCGTGCAGCGCCAGCAGCTTTGCCGTGGTCTCTCCTATGCCGCGGCTCGCTCCGGTAATAATGGCGACCTTCCCTTTTATGCCGAGGCCGAAAGATTTATCCTTAAGGAATTCCATCGAAGGCATTACCGAATAGGGCTGGTTTACCAGGACGCTTACCTTTCCGGAGAGGAGCGCCTCCGCGCTTTCATCACGCCTTTGTACCTGTATATCCTTCTTTATTATCCTTGTAGAGCGGGACATGTGCGAAACCTCACCCTTGAGCATGCAGGGCGTTCCTGTCTCGATGGCGCGCTTGAAGGATGCCTCGAATTTAAGAAAGGTGGCGTATTTGCCCGGTATGCCCATGCCTACGGAAGTAGAGAACATCAATAAAGAGAGGAGGGAAGGAAGATCGAAATTTAATGGGGAGACCTGCCTTTCAATCCCCTCTGAAAACAGTCCCATCAAGGCCGGGACAGAGCTGCCTTTAATGGTGAAGCCTATGCTGTCGGCAGAGCCCTTTGAAATATCCTCAAGCTTAATGTCAAGCGGATGGAGGGGCTCATCTGGCATGCGGAATTCTTTTTCTTCGGCCTGCCCGTACGTGATGTCGCCATCTTTAAAATTGACGGTTATTGAACCATCCGAGCAGATGTTTTTTGTCCTGAGGTTCATGATGGAAAAGGCGGCCTTTACCATGCCAGCCGATTCGTCGATCCCTGTTATTTCGCCGTGAACGCAAAGGCGGTCGTCCGAAAGGACAGGCTCGATGAACCTGGTTTCGAGCTCTATCGGCGCACAGATAAGGCCATCGATATTGAAAAAATCAAGGAGCGACACGAATCCAACAGGGATCATCCCGTGAGCGACCTCTTTCCTGTAGATGGACCTCCTTGCGAACTGTGTTTCGGTGTGAAGGGGGTTCATGTCCCCGGTAAGGTGCGAGAATTTGCCGATCATCTCTCCTGAGATTCGCAGTTCTACGGAGGCGGCGGCGCCCACCTTCAATCGAGCGGCTGTTATGTTTTCGTTTATCTTCAAGTCTTTTTTAGGAGACGGCCTTTTCCGCCCTTTGGCGTTTACCTTTTTTAAAGATGCTTATCGCCTCTTCCAGCATTTCACGGTTAAAGATAAGATAGTAGAGGCCGTAAACCACGGCTGAAGCCAGTGCCGAGGTCAAAAATCTTGCTGCCCTGTCTTGCCCGTAAAGTGCCGACTCGCGCAGCGCCAGTACTGAAGCGGTCATAAGTACAACGGCCAGTATGGGATGTATGAGCTTATTCATGTACTCTCCCATCGGAAAGCCCACGGCCTTTAAGGTGATCTGTGTGGTTATCAGGAAGAGAAAAGGAAATACGAGCCATGAATAGGAAAACCCCTCCAGCCCGTAAAATGACCCGATATAGAAGGCGCAGGGCATCACAAGGGCCAGGATAAAATTCGATAATGTGGCCACCCCCGCCTTCCCCTTCGCGACCAGCAGGGGAGTGTTCATCGCGTTGACGGCCCTGAAGGCCGATGATACGCAGAGTATCTTTAGCGGGAGGATGACGGGGCTCCATTTTTCGGTAAGGAACATTGTCACCACGTCATCCGCCACCAGAAAAAGCCCGAAGAAAAGAGGGAAGGTAATGAAGGCCACGAATCTTACCATGCTGAGAAAATATTTCTTCAGCTTCAAAGGGTCGTTCTGAAGCTCGGAGAACGTCGGAAAAGCGATCTGCGTGAGAAGCGAGACCACCTTCTCTATTGGTATGGAGGCGAACTGGAAGGCGAGTGAATAGAACCCAAGGGCCGTCTTTCCGAGGAGCCTCCCTGCGATCAGATTATCGGCGTTGTTGTATATGTACCAGAAAAATCTGGCGGCGGATATTTTGAGGCCGAAGTTGAACATGCCTTTTATTTTTTTTATGGAGAACCGCATGGCGGGCCTCAAGGGGTAGAAGGCGTAAAAACAGATATTTGTCACAGCCATCATCGTAAGTGTCCCGTACACAAGGCTCCAGACAGCGTATCCATTGAGGGCGAAAGCAAGCGTCGCGACCCCTCCCGCCAGGTTTCCTAAAAAATCGGCCATCGATCTCTTGCCGAAGGAGAGATTCCTCGTAAGCATATAGAAAGGGATGTTCCCCAGGGCGCTTATCACGAAATTCAGGCCTACGACCCTTATTATGGAAACAAGGCGCGGCTCGTTATAAAAAACCGATATCAGCGGAGCGAGAAGGTAAAGCGCGGCGTAGATGAAGATGTTGTAAAAGATTATGAGCCAGAAGAGGTTTGAAAGTTCCTCTTCGGAGATAGTCTGTTTCTGGATGATCGCCGGGCCGAGGCCTATCTCGTTAAAAAGGAGTATAAAACCCGTAAAGGTCCCGGTCATCGTCATAAGGCCGTAGTCGTCGGGAGAAAGTATCCTTACGACATATATGGTGATTACCCATGAGATCGCCTGCCCCAGCATCTTTGATATGCCGAACCAGAAGACAGCGCTTACTACCCGTTCCCTTAAAGGGGATTTATGCGCCTTTAGTTCATTTGCGGCTACGACTCCCTGAAGGTCCTTCATCTGATCGTTTTTTCCTGCGTCAGAATTGGATTTGCCGATTTGCTCTCCTCAAATACAACCCCGCGTATATGGGAGGCGAGTTCCCTTGAGGTATTTTCAGCCTCCAGTCTTTCGGTTCCGGTGCTTAAGCGCGGCTGGCGTCCTTCCTGTAAAATCCCGTATATGAAATCCTTGATGCCTGTTATGTCATCAGGATTGAAGGCCTTGCCCGCGCCTGTCGCATTTATGAAATCCGCCGTCGCCCCTTCGCCTGTCAGGGCAAGCACAGGGGTGCCCACGCCGATATAGTCATAGACCTTGGCCGGGATCTGATACGGCTGGGACGGCGCGAGGAGAAGCGCAAGATGGCTTCGGCCGACCGTCTCTATGGCGGCGGAGTAGGGGATCGTCCCTGAAACCTCTATCTCTTCATCAAGCCCGTAGGTTTTGACCAGCTCCGAAATCGTCCTTCCGTTTACGGCGCCGCAATCTCCGGCAAGATTCATCCTGATCTCGCCGGGCCTTGCCTTGCCGCTGTCAATGAGTTCCCTGATGGCCTTCAATACAGGTTCCGGCGTCCTTCCCATGTACATGGAGCCGGTGTAGGAGATCGTAAACCTTTCGTATTTACCTATCCCCCTGTAAGGCGCAAAGAACTTCTTGTCAAAACTATTCGGAACGTAGACGAGCTTGTTTACGGGCACGAAGGGATATTTTTTTTTGTACGCGTCTTTGAGGTTGATGGTATTAAAAAGCGTCATATCCGCCGTGCTGAAGACCTGTCTTTCCAGTATCTTTTCTATCTTGATGGACAGGCCGCACGTGGGATAACAGCTTTTGGCGCCTATCATCCACGGATCCCTGAAGTCCGCAATCCACTTTACGCCTGCGATCTTTTTAAGCGCAAGCCCCACCATATGGGCTGTATAAGGGGGGCAGGTTGTCAGAACGCAGTCGATGCCTTCTTTTCTGATAACACGAAGGGAGGCTGTGACCGCGGGCAGCAGCCAATTCCTCTCCCCGTCCGGCAGCATCATGAACGATTTGATAAATCTTTTGACCCTTCTGACGCGCGTTTCGGCGGATGCAGCGGCGGAGGATTTGGCACTTTGCAAGGGCGCGTTCCCGGAAATCATGCCGCGTCTTTTGAATCTTGTATACAGCCCGGTTATCTTAGGTATCTTGGAAGTCCTGATTACGCGGATCCCTTCGATATTGCCCAGCCGGGCTGTATCGGCATTCTCGATATACTCTTCCTTTACGGTAAGAACCCACGTGTCGAAGCCGAAGGCAGGGAGGTTTCTGGCGAAATTGACCATCCTTACCCCGCCGACGGCGGGGCTTGGCGGAAAGGCGTAAGAGATCAAGAGTATTTTTTTCCTATTCATGAGTGAATATGCATAGCGAGCGCATTCCCCGCGGCTTGCCGCGGGGAATCTTCGATATGCGCAGCGATTTTCCCGCAGTCTTCCACGAGGAGCTGCAATTCAGCCAGACCTTACTAATCGCTCGGCTTTTTTTCGTGATCTATTTCGAGGCGAAGACGAAGTATATCGTATGTCCGTCCACGGCCTTGGCGCCTTCCCATCTTCTTTGAAGTACTTTTCCCCCTGCCTTCCTGACCATCGAATCTATATTATGGACAAAGGTGCCGTCCCTTTCCCGGACGAGCGAGCCTTGAAGGCACGAGTTATCCTCTTCATGGGCGAGGCCGGAGATGGCAAGCACTTTTCCTCGCCGTAGCATCATCTTTACAAGGTCTTCCGCCGAAGCCTCCTTCAGGTACATAAGGACACCGGTGCATACGACCACATCGAAGCGTCTTTCTCCCGTTATCCGTTCCAATCCCTCCATATCGCCGGAGTGGAGTTTAACTTTCGATCCGGCCTTTTTAAGGTACTCAGTCCCTGACCTTATGGCGTATTCGTCTATGTCTACGCCCTCAAGTGTGACGGCCGAGGCAAAAAGCTCTTCCTCCATGTACTTGAGCTGGTACCCAAGCGAGCACCCGACCTCGAAGGCCGACCTTACGTCCTTATGCGGCTCTATCCCCATTGACAGGAGAACCTCTTTCAGGTCGGAGAAAAAAATCCGCCTTGATTTTTTCATGTTCTCAGGGCCGAATGTGAGCGACGGCTCATACGTCGCCGCGTAGAAAATGTGGTTAGACCAGAGGAATTTGTGGTAGCCGTTTATGTCACTTTCCGAAAAGTCTCTCAGGAGATTGGCGGCCCACCAGCTCCTTCTTTGCTGGTCTATGCAGCCAAGCCTGCTGAGGCGCACGGCAAGACGCTTCCTTATAAAAAGCGGCAGGAGCATGCTGGAGAGCTCCAGGGCGGATTTTTTTATGGATGCGTTAGCCATTTGCCGGGCGGGGCGAGGCCTCGCGGTGCGCCTGGAAATTAACCCGTTTCCTCGACCAGGAGATCGTCCTTTTAATGAGTTTGGACGACATCATCAGGAAAGGCAGCGGGTCTGTCGCGCTGAACCAGGCCCCCTCTTCAACCCTTTTGAACGATTTGATCCACTCAGAAAAACCGAGGCGCCCTTCCTTGAAATAATGATACGACGATATCAGGTCATAATCTTCGATCAGCCACTTTCTTCCTTCCCTTGGGCTGGAGGGACTGACCTCCTGCCCGGTAAGGTCGAGATACATCGCCCTGGCCACATCCATCCCGTCATCTGAAAGAAAGAGCCTGAACGCCTGGCCTATCCTGGGGTTTATATCAAGAACCTTATACAGGCCGTCCCTCGCGTCAAACCTGTACCCTATATCGAGTATACCCTTGTACCTGACCGCCTTCATGAATCTGACGGTCATGTCTGCAACGGTCTCGTTCCATTTGCAGATGCCAAGGGAGGCGCAGCCCGTATGTATCGGAAACTGCCTTATCTTATGCCCGGTAAAGGCGGCCAGGCACTCCGAGCGCTTATTGAAGTAGCCGTTAAATATGTATATCTGGTCGTCTTCTCCGGGGATGTACTCCTGGAGCATCAGATTGGGCAACTCAGGGTCTTCAAGGAGCCTGTAATTTTTAAGAAGCTCTTCGGAGGTACTGACGATGACCATCTTCTTTCCGGTCTTGGCCTGCAGGCGGTTCCCCAGGATGCCTTTGATCATGACAGGAAAGGAGGCCTTCTCTGAAAAGGCCTCCGCATCTTTATAGCTTTCCGGAAACTCGGTGTAAGCCGTAGGGACATTATGCTTTTTAGCGAGATGATACATTTCCTTTTTACTCATAAGGGACTTCACAAGGGAAGGGCTGTTCTCAGGAAATAGGAAATATTTTTTTAATGCCTTGGCGTTATCGGCGACGAATACGGAAGTCTCATCCGAAGTGGATATAAGTATGGAAGGCCGCCCTATCCGTTTTCCGGTCTCAAGAAGGCGGCGGAGGAGTTCCTTCCTGTTCTCATCATCGAGGCTTGTGATTATGCGGCCCCGGCAGAATCTCGAAGCCATCCCCGGAGACCAGCGGTCCGGATCGACGCCGTAGACAGGGATATCCTGTCCTCCCAGGCTCCTCATGATGCCCAGGGCCGCGAGCTTGCAGTTGATGACGACGACAGGTGTCTTGGTATCATGTATCTTCATGCCGCGTTTTCGATTCTCCCATTTACAAGAACTGGAACTGTTGCCAGGTCGTCTATATGGCTAAGGACGAATTCAAGGTCGCCGGCCTGTCCGGAATTCATGAGGTACCTCGCGCTTTTCCCGTCCCGTATCACGTTGAGATCCGCCCCGCTCCATCGGCGGACATACTCGGCGGTTTCCATGTTTTCAGGGGAGTAACCGGCCCACATGAGCCTTTCGGCTAACCATGCGCATCCTATCTGGTCTTCACGCCTGAACTGGCCGCGTGTGCCTGCGCCGATGACCGCCACACGCTCATGCCTGCCTGACATGTAATTGGCGAGAGCGGTAAAATTCCTTAGGCAGGCGGTATATACCGCCTTTGCGCCGGACGCGTTGACAATAAGCTGGGTACCGGAAGAAGAGACAAAGACAATGGGATGTTCCGTACCGGGCATTGAATTTATCTGGACCGGGCTGTTCGTGATGGTGAAACCGAAAGGCATATTCCCTCCAAGCTCGCCCATCATGACAGGGTCTTTAAGCTTTGAAGCGATGATAAAGGCCTCATCCGAAGTCCGCGCCGGATAGATGCTTTTACCAAGGCTTACCCCTGTCGTGATCGTTGTAGTAGCCCGTATTACGTCAACGGCGACAACCGCGTATGAAGCCGTATATCGCTGCGCGCTCTCCGGAAAGCTGTCGATTATTACCGTTCGCTTCATGATATTTTCGTTTTCATTGTCTAACGCCGCGCGCTCATCGCGGCTGATCTATTTTTGGCTTCCGAGTTTAAAAGATATTCAAGCACTTCAACCGCTGGAGATGTCTCATCTCCGAAAGCGAGGCCGTAATGGTGTTGAAGGCCAGGGGTGGTATTTATTTCGATTACAGCCCCCAGGGTCTTCTCAAGGGGCGCGGTGTGATCGAGGGTTATAATGTCAATCCCGCAGAAATTTGAGTTTAACGCTTCCGCGGCGCGCTCCCCCTGAAGGGCGATCTCCTGGCAGATATGGTTAGTGACATTCTCATCATATACTGTCCGGAGCTCTATATTTCTTGAATCCGGGATGGATTTGATGAGAACCCCGAGGCCAGGGGAGGGGATGGACTCCTCCGAAAGCCCCTGCGCCTGCAGGGTGGCGGAAAGGTCGCGGTCTGAATTTCCGCGCCACGCGCGATTTTTAAAACCGGCGTTGCTCATAAGCTGACGTAATGTAGACCGCCCGTCTCCGGTCAGGCGCACACCGCGCCTGCGTGAAGCGTGTATCATCCTGCCGTTTAGCACCAGGAGCCGGTACGATTCGCCAGGGACAAGGCGTTCGATCATCAATCTTTCGGAGTATAACGAGGCTAGCGCCGATGCCCCGACACATTCTTTAAAAGTGCTGATGTGGGTCGTGACCCCCATGCCGGCAGAGGTGCCCATAGCCGGTTTTACCACGAAAGGGCCTTTGTTCTTCTCAATGAAGTCAGCGGCGATATCGATGTCCCCTAGACTGTAGACCGCGTATTCCGGGATACGGAGCCCTTTTTTTTTCATGAGTTCATAGCAGAGCGGCTTGTGCGACGCCATCTCAAGAGTCACCTGATCGTCTATCTGCACACGATGGTTGCAGATAAGGGTTGAGCGGCCGCCCAAGGTCACCTTCCAGAACCCCTTTTCCAGCTCGATAAACACTGCTCCCAGCTCAGTTGCGGCATCTTTCCATACCTTTTCATATAGCGGCACCCTGTCCCATACGTACACTTCCTTCTTACCCGTCATACTGGAAAATTTCATAGCGAGACGGCATTTGAGGCGCAGTAGTCTAAGGCTTGGTTTCATTCGGTAAGGGGCGCTTTTTTTATTTGAGAAAAACAGAGCTACGATCTTATACGGCCTGTTAAATCCCGGCTGTTCCGGGCCTCAGGTTGTCGTGCTGGAATGCGTCCGAGTGTAGGCCCCTCCTGTAAATCTCGACGCGCAGGATCTCCTCTATCCGAATATTGCTCAGGTAAACCGATGGCCCGAAGTGGTTAAGGAGCGCGAACTGGCTTGACTTGTTGGGGGCCTCAAAGACCGCCGCTTCGAACCCGAAGGCCTCGGCGAACCGGTCAGCAACTCTCTTATCAAGCTCTCCACCGGCGTCGAAGACGCCAACGCCTTCGGCGCTCTCCCGAGCCTCTACAATTATCTGCTTCGCCCCTGCCGCGAGCCAATTCTTTCCCTGCTCAATGAGATCCTCAACGACGTCTCCTGTAAATGAGCCGCCGTGTTTTTTCCCGATCTCAAACTGCAGCTCAAGGCCCCTTTCAGATGCGAGCCGATAGACTTCCGCAGGTTCCATCCTCATGTCCGTAAAGCCTTCCCCCGCCTCTATCCTCGATACCCCTATCGAGGCGCAGAGGTCGAGATATTCGGGAAGCTTTCCCATTGAGACCGCTATTTCGAAGGGCCCTCCGCCTGTGCATACAGGGACATTGAGTCTCCTGGCGGCCGCGACTTTTCTCCTTGTGGAGGCCTCGTTCGCGATCTGCCAGCACGCCATCGATATCTTGAGGCAGGATATAAGGTGAGAGCTCTGTTCGAGATGGCTTTCAAGCGTTACAGGGTCGTAGCCCGGATCAAACGGGCTGGTACGGGGCGGCATGTCAGCGACTCCAATCAGCTTCAGATAGTCCCAAGTGTGCATCTCTTCCGGTTTTTTTATTTCCGCCATGTCATTCTCCCTCGCGTTATTGGCCGGCTTTAGATAATTTAGGGTGAGCGTCTTTTTAAGCGTGTGCCGTCACTTTTTAACAGGCTGCTGAAAAAGCCCATCTGCTTCGTTGGCATCAAAGCTTGTCACTGCGGCGTACAGCAAAGTACGCCGCATTCCTCGATTCTCGCCGCCTCGCATCCGGTGCTTTTCGAACAGCCTGTAGTAATTTCGGGTTTTTCAGCACCCTGTTGAATCGGGTAAATATCGGCCGGGCGGCTCATCTCCTGGTAGGCGACCAGGTCACGAACGATTCGCCCTTGAGGAACTTCAGCCATGCATAGAGTATCGCCGCGTTAACGGCGGCAAAGGCATATGAGACCGCAAAGACCCTGGAGAGGGGATTGGGCCGCGATCCCACGGAGCCCGCGACGGCGGAAAGATAAAACGCGCATTGCAGTAATAGTAAGGCGGAGTAGAGCGGGCCTTCCTGCACAAGCAATATATTAGCGGCAAAGAGCGAGAGCATGAAAAACGGGGAGAGCATGCGCAGGAGCTTGTGAGAGACGAGCTTGAAGGAGAATAGCCCGTGCCTTAACGGGTTCATGAGATCACGGTTCCTCAGGATGGCGCCGAGCGTCCTGGCGCTGATGCGTACCTGCCTGTTGAATTCGCCCTTCCTGCTCCCTGAAGTCCCTTCCTCACAGTACGCGCGGGGCTCCAGCACACCGCTGTATCCGGCCCTTATCACCTGCAGAGGTATTACCAGGTCGTTGATGTCCGAGGCAAGGAGCGGCTTGAAGAGACTTTTTCTTATCGCAAAAATAGCGCCGTCCGCGCCTACGCAGGAGCCGGTGCCGCTTTCCAGCGCCTTCGTGAGCCGCTCGATCCTTGCATAAAAGCCGATGGACTCCTGAAAACCCCCGCCATCCTCCGTCATGTATCTGGTCCTCCCTGTGACAAACCCTATCGACGGATCGCGGAAGTTCTCCACCAGGAGCTTAACGGCGTTTTTTTCATAACATGAGTTGGCGTCAGAGAATACGACGATCTCTCCCTCCGCAAGAGGGACGGCCCTGTTAAGGCACATTGTTTTTCCGGCCCTCTCCGCGTAATGCCTGATAGTGATCCTGTCAGGGTATTTACCCGCGATCTCCAGAGTGCGGTCTTTTGAGCCGTCAGAGACGAGGACTATCTCCAGTTTGTCTTCGGGATAGTCGAGGGCAAGCGAATTCAGGATCTTCTCCTTTATTGTTTTTTCCTCATTGTGCGCGGAGATTAACAAGGTCACGCGAGGCTCGAAGCCTCCTGTTCCGGGTTCGTCTCTTCTCTTTACGAGTGAAAAGGCCCGGAGAGCGGCTATGTAGCCGAAATAAGGATAAAAAACAAGGAAGGCCGAGGCCCACATTATGAATTTAAGCTCCGGCATCAGCGGCCGCCATTTGAGGGTTCGAGGCCCATGTAGGTATCGAACCATACCTGAAAGACCAGCAGCGTCCATATGAGCGTTTCGTTGTTCTCCCTGCCGCTGTAATGATCATCCAATATGCTTCTCACCGTCTTTGGCCTGACGATGGAGTGCCGCTTCAGATTCCGTTCTGAAAGGGTCACTTCCGTAAAACCTTTCAGCTCTTTTTTCAGCCAGGAGGAGAGGGGGCCGACAAACCCCTGTTTTTTGTGATTTATGACCTCCGGCGGAAGAAGCCTGTACGCGGCTTTTTTAAGAAGGTATTTTTTTTGCAGCCTCTTCATCTTGAGTTCCGGAGGTATCGTCGCGGAGTACTCGATCAGCTTGTGGTCGAGAAAAGGCACCCTGACCTCCAGGGAATGATGCATGCTAAGCCTGTCGGTGCAGGCAAGAATATCATCTGGGAGATATGTCTTCATGTCACAGTAGAAGACCTTGTTAAGAGGGTCTTCAGCGTTCCTGGAATTGAAGTGATTGAGAAATATGGACTTGGCTGCCTCGTTTGATTTTTCGAAGAGCTTCTTGTCCTCAAACAAATCGCCCCTGTATCTTGTTCCAAGTTTTGAGATAAAGCCCATGTATCTCTCAGCGCCGTCATCCGATGACGACCTTACGAACCTCTTCAGGCGCCCGACGCCGGCCCCGCCGCCGTAATCCGCCGGTACGGTCTCGACCAGTTTTCTGATGATGTTTTCCCTGAGTATTTTGGGCACCCGGTTGTAGAGCCCGCTTATGTAAAAACCGAGATAACGCTCGTAGCCGCAGAACGCCTCGTCCCCGCCGAGGCCGGAAAGCGCGACCTTGACGTCTTTCCTGGCAAGCTCGCTGATATAGTATGATGGTATCGTCGAGTCGTCCGCGAAGGGCTCGTCGAAGGCCTTTACGATCGATTCGATCAGTCCTTCAAGCCTCGGCTCCGCCTCGTACTCCTTGTGATTGGTGCAGTACTTCTCCGCAACGAGCCTTGCGTACTTGCGTTCGTCATCGAAGCCTTTCGCCGCGCCTCCAAAGCCTATGGTGAATGAGTTTACTCTCTCAAGGCTCTTGCTGGTAAGCGCCACGACCATGCTGGAATCGACCCCTCCGCTCAAGAAAGCCCCGACAGGGACGTCGCTTACGAGCCTCATCCGAACGGATTCGTTCAGGATCTCCATGGACTCCGATATGAAGTCCTCTTCCTTTTTGCCGTAATCCGGCTCGTAATGAAGGTTCCAGTACTCCTTTATCTGAAGGTATTCCCTGCCAAGCACCAGCAGGTGTCCGGGGAGGAGCTTCCTTATTCGCCTGAAGATGCTGAGTGGAGCCGGTATATAAGAGAAATTGAAATAGCCCGCCAGCGCGTCAAAGTCAATTTCCCTTTTGAACCCGTCGTCAGAGAGTATGGACTTCATCTCCGAGGCGAAAATGAAGTTCCCGTTATACAGGGAGTAGAACAGGGGCTTTATCCCGAACCTGTCTCTCGCCAGGAGCAGTCTTTTCTTTTTTGAGTCCCATATGCAGAAGGCGAACATCCCCCGCAGCCTCTCAACCGACCTTTCGCCCCATTCCTCATAAGCATGGAGTATGGTTTCGGTGTCGCTGTTAGTCGAGAACCTGTGACCCTTGCGCATCAGATCGGCCTTTAAATCCCTGTAATTGAAGACCTCGCCGTTGTATACGATGCACATAGTCCTGTCTTCGTTGAATATCGGCTGGCTTCCGGTTTCAAGGTCGATGATGCTTAAACGCCTGTGCCCGAGCGCTATCCCGTCCTCGATATGGATCCCGGAGTCGTCAGGGCCGCGGTGTTCAAGCGCGGCGGTCATCCGCTGGATGCGCCCTTTAAGCTCAACAGGGCCCAGTGCCCTGTTGTATATGCCGGCTATTCCGCACATTTAGATATGGTTTACGCTTTCGGACAGCTTAATGGAGTCGATCCCCTCATCCCGCGCGAAGGCGAGGAACTCCCGTATCCTCTCAAGAAATATCTTTTCTTCATCCTTTGTCTTCACAAAGGGGGTCATGCCGAAGCAGAGATTAGGCGAATGGAAGGCCATGTTTAGAAACGGATAGCCGTTTTTTTTCATCTTTCTGGCGAGCCTGATCATGCCTCTCGCGTCGGAAACCTCCGGGGAAAGCCAAACTCTGTTAAGGAGACTGAGCCTGTACAGCATCCCGTAGAGCCTGAGCTTGTTTAAAGGCTTCGCGGTCAGGAGCCTTAGTACGCGCCCGCTCATAGAGAAGTTCCTCTGATAGAAACCTACTGTGGCGGGTACTTCAAGGAGAGGGCCGTCAGGTGATTCCCTGAAGATATCCTCGGCCTCGAATCTGAAAGCCCCCGGGCCTATCCGTGAAAAGTCAGGCCCCTCGTATGGAGACCAGTCCATAAAGGGTGCGATAGAGGTATCCACTTTATATCCGAGCCTCTGGAGATTGACGGCGACATCGCTGTTATATCCCCATCGGCCGCACCTGAAAGATACCGGGCTTATCCCGAAATTCTTTTCTATGGTCATATGGAGAAAGCTCATTTTCCTGAACTGGAGTCTTTTTTTAAGGTTGCACAGCATGGTATTCGCGCTGCTGCGCTCCTCTTCAAAAGGGGGCGTGTTCCAGGGATGGCAGTGGCTGCCTATTTCGCACCTGCCCGCGCCGTGGATGGCTTTTAGTATCGCCACCGACCCGTGATCGCTCGCGACAGGATATGTTATGAGGTATGTGGGCTTTACGCCGAAGTTGTCGAATAGTTCCTGAAGGAGCGGAAGACGCTCTATGTTTCTTACGCTTGAGGAGAGGGTGGTGTAGCTGTCCCATCCGTCTTCTTCCGTGTCAATTGTAATTATAAGTCTCATTATCGCCTGTCCTGGCTTGGGCGCTTTCTGCTGAAATGCCCTGGTAGAGAGCGCATATCTTTTCAAAATCCTTATCGGTAACGAGGCCGTGGGTGGGCAATGCTATAAGCCTTTTTGATATGAGCGATGCGCCTGGGTAATATTTTCCCTTGAACCGGTCTTTTATCTCGTTTATTTCGTTTACCGGCGTCGGGTACATCTTGCTGAGGCCAAGCCCCAGCCTTTTGGAGCCGCTAAAAAGGCTTTCCCTGTCCGTCTCGGTACGGCACAGAACCGGAAAGCGGAGGTACGGCAATCCAGCGTCTCCCGGCAAAGCGAGCATGTTTTTATAAAATTCGGCCGCCCGCGCCCTGGCCCTGTTCTGGGCCTCAAGCCTTTTTGCCCAGTTAAGAAGAAGGCCTGCCTTCATGCCTGAAAGCCTCTTTACCGGGAAGTTCGCATGGAAGAAGGTCTGGCCCAACTCAAGGAATGGAAGGCCGGACGGAAGCCAATAAAGATCAGGCCGGATCAGGAGGCCGGTCAGCAGTGCCTTGGTAAAATCGATCATGGTCTCAAGGGGGCCTTGCGGATCGACGCCTTCAAGCCCGCTGATTATCTTCATGGCGATGCCTGGCGAGTTGGTGATTATCAATCCGCCAGAGCCGCAGGTGACGTTCTTTCCTCTTCCGAAGCTGAAAAAACCGGCGTCCCCGATAGTGCCAAGAAGTTTTCCATTATAACTGCATCCCATCGCCTGGGCCGCGTCCTCAACGATGAAGACCCCTTTGCCCTCGCAGGCCTTTTTGACCGCTGTCATGTCAGAGGGCGCGCCGAAGAGGTGGTTCGGCACTACGCAGAGCGTCTTGTCGTCGATCAGGCTGTCAAGCCGGCTGTAGTCGAAGTCCAGAGTCGCGGGGTCGGAATCACAGAGTGTTATGTCCAAGCCCGCCTTGTTCACCGCCGACGGCACGGAGAAACAGGTGTACGCCGGGATGACCACCTTCCGCCTCTCCGGCGACAATGCGCTCAAAGCCTTAAGTATTATGTAAAGTGCGGCTTTTCCGGAGGAGACCGGGTAGGCGTATTTGACGCCAAAAAAATCTATAATCCCGCGCTCTAACGAACCCAGGTATCTGTCAGGGAGGGCTGCGGCGGCTAACGCGTTAATTATATCCCTGATGGAAAAGGGGCTTGCTGATGGCGCTATGGTGCGCTGTATCCTCAAGGTATGTTCTTGACTATCATGGGCCCAAGGAGCTTGGTTATGCTCAGCGGCAGTTTCTTCCATATCCCTATCGCGGCCCTGTACCTGGGGTTAGACGGGTTCAGCTCCGGTAATTCCCTGCCGCCCCTCATCCAGTAATGCCAGTGATGGGTTAAGGGCTTCGCTCCCCACTGCTCCTTGAACTTATAGGTGTTTTCGCCAGGGGTGCAGCGTCCGAAGTCAAAAACCTTGTACCCGTTCTCGCAGGCGAACTTGAGCACGCTCCAGTAAAGGAGCATGTTCGGGCTGTAGCGGTTATACTCCCTTAAGGACGACGCCCACGGAATTTCGAGCCTGTCTTTGAAGCCAGCCAGAAAGCCCGATGCTACGGGCGTATCGCCGTGGAACACTGTGCATATCCAGCTTGCTTCCGGGAACGCGTCAAGGATGTTCTTGAAAAATCCCTTCGAGTAGACAGGAGTCCCCAGATCCCTCATATTTCTGGCGAATACCGAGTAAAAATTTTCAAGCTCATTTCCTTTTCCTATTACGGAGCGCATCCCCTCTTTTTCAGGGCGCTTTATCTGGCTTCTGAGCTTGGATGAGAACGACCTTGAAAGCCCCTCAATGGTGTCCGGCAGATCGAGGAGCATGGAGACCTTGGCTTTTTTTGACGGGAGCTCATCGAAGTGGTCTGACGTATGCCTGAGCTCTATATGGCTTGCGTTGTTTTTTGAGGCTAGGGATATCGCCTCTTTTATCAGAATCGCCCTGGCGTCTTCCGTCGCGGCGCATACCCCGCCGTAATTGAAATAAGGAAGGGATACAAAAAAACTTCCGAAATAGAAGGACTGAAGATGCACGAGCGGAAGGACTCCGATAACGGCGCCGCTGTGATCCTCGGCCATCAGATAATAAGACTTGTGGCCGAAGCTCCTCTCTATTACGCCCTTCCAGGAGATCCGGTGGTAAAGGCTCGAATCAGGGGACGCCTCTACGAAATCTTCCCATCTGTTCCTGTCCCCGTCGCTGTAAAGGCGCGACCTCACCGGGTATTTGAATGGCATGGATAACTGGCCATTAAATGGAAACAGGAGAGGAGCATGTTTTTTTTCATAAGGCGCGTCTCACTCACGGGAGATATCCCTTGAGAATCGGCACCAGTTCGCCTGCAAACTCCTCGGCTTTTACGGATAGACTCCCTGTGCCGGGTCCCTTCCACCAGACCACTATCATTGTCCCGTTTGATCTGCCCTTAAGCCCGTCCCAGGCTGTATAGAGCTTGGATTGCAGCCTGCCGGCAAGCGCGCGGCCATTTATGTCATACCATAGTAAGCCGGACGCTTCCCCGGCCTTGATCCTTTTGACCTCAATACTATCCTCACCGCCGGTTTTTATCCTTCCGTAGCTTGAGACTGCCTCCAATTCCGCTGTCCTGTAATTTATGATCTCGCGGCCCTGGGTCTGTCTCCCCAGGTATCCTATGAAAAGCCCCACGCGCGCCCCGTCCGGGCTTACGTATTCCCTGATAAGCCTGCTGTCTACCTCCAGCTCGTCAAGCTTTCCGATCGTGGAAGACGCGTCAACGCCAGTCCATTTATTTATTGTGTATGGGAAAGTTTCGAGGGACTTCGGAAGGGGGACCGAAGGCGGGGTGTAGAAGTTAATATATACGCCGGCAATGAGCAGCAGGGCTGAAGAAAGGATTGCCGGCAACTTGAAAGACGGCAGGTTTTGGATCTTGCACGAAGGCCGGGCGTCCTGCCTCTGCCCTGGCTTGTCTTTCAGCACCCATGCCCCGATGAACAGGGCGATAAATCCTACCCCTGATACGAACATCGCCTGCAGGAGGTGATATGGGCCGTGCAGCGGGCCGGTATATCCATAGAACGCGAGCGCCCCAATGAGAGCCACCCGAAGCCCGTTCGCAAGTATCGCTATCCCGACCCCCAGGGATACCAGCAGGACTCTTCTGAGGTTGCCCGTTAAAGTCAGGTATGAAAGGGGGATCCCAAGGGCAAGCACGGCTATCAGGTAATTTACGCCGCTGCAGACTTCGGCGACCTCGAGGGTGACATTCGGGAGCTCCAGGTAAATAGAGTCCCTGTACGCCGGTATCGATGCGAAGTTGAGGAGTTTTGCGGCCATATAGGCTGTGAGGTTTTGAAAATGCTGGTGAAGGTGCGACGTGATGAACTCCCAGAATCTCAACATGAAAAAAAGATAAAAGATTGGCAGCCAGAACGCCCGGAGAAAGCCTCTGCCCGCTACAAGGATGACGACCCCGGAGAGCGATACCAGAATAGAGATCTCTTGGATGAAGATCACCCCGGCGGCATTCCCGGTGATATGCATCAGCAGTCCGAATGTCAGCACGCTCAGGCCTGAAAGGTAATCCGCCTCCAGGCGAAATCCGTTGAGCTTATGCCTTTGCGTCCAGAAGATGTACATGCTGGTGGGAGGCACCAGAAAGCCGTGTGAATAGACAGAGTTGTTCCACCAGACACCGGCAAGGGTCCTGAATATCCCTGAGTACGCGAATAGGAACGCCCCTGTCAGGAAAAGCAGACTCTGGACCTGCGGCTGAAATAGCAGTGAGATGGCTAAGCGTCTTGGCATGATTAGATAGAGTCTGCGAATACTTCCCGGATCGGACCGAACCTGAAGCTCTCAAGGAGGCGGTTTAGTTTGGCATAGGTCTTTCGCATGTTCAGGTTGTGCCGAAAGACCGAAAGCCTGCTCCCGTTTATTTTCGGCTGGCCGGGATCCAGTTCCCAGGGATGAAGGTAGACGATTGCGGGATGCGCCTCTCTGTCGTTTAGCGAGCGGATCCCCCATTCTATGAAGCTGACCGGAAAGAGCCTCAAATAACCCCCTCCGGCTATGGGTATGTTGTTGCCTAAAAGGCGCACGGTAGAGAGCGGGACCTCCAGTATCTCTCCGCTGTCATTTTTTATCTTCCCGGGGAACCGCTTGAAACCGGGTATGCCGTATCTGTCGTGGCGTATCGGGAATATGCTCGAATCGTAAGAAAAGCCCTCCTCAACAAGCACTTCCAATACCCATAGGGATTCGTTCGTAACCGAGTAGCTCGGGGCGCGGTAGCCTAATACTACCTTGCCGGATATATCCTCAAGGATCCGTTTTGAGGCCCTGGTGTCTTCCCTGAATTCGCGCTTTGAAAGTCCGTACGCCAGCCTGTGCCGGTAGCTATGGGAAGCAAGTTCATGACCGCGCCTGCTGATCTCGGCCACAAGCCCCGGGTAATGCTCAGCTACCCAGCCGAGGACAAAAAAAGTGGCCTGCACTCCGTGTTCATCAAAGAGGTCGAGTATCCTGTGTGTGTTTCTCTCGATCCTGCTCTCGAACAGCGGCCAGTCATCGTACTTTACGATTTCGGCAAATCCCGAAACCATAAAGTAGTCTTCCACATCGATCGTGAGCGCGTTCAGCATCGAAGACCAAAGGTCTCGGGCAGGCTACCGCCATTGTGGTGGTTTCTTGATTCCATTTTGCGGGAGTGGCGATTTACCTACGTAAAACTGTTCTTGCAACTTAAAAGAAAAACAAGGCAAAAAATGTTGGGCTAAGCCCTTTCCAGGAGGCATCTGTCGATTAGAACCCTTGCGTTTATCTCTTTCAAAAGGATACTGACCCTTTCGACGCCTTTCATTTCGTTTTCAAATATGGCGTCAATGCCCTGGAAGGGGCCTCCTTTTATCAAAACAGGCTCGCCGGACACGAAACCTTTCGGCTGGATGCTTATTGTCGTCCCGTCCTGCGCCTTCGCTTTTATGGAGTCGATTATCCCGTCAGGAGCCGCTATAGGGCAGCCGTCATTGCCTACGACAGTCTTTACGCCCCTTGTGTACTTGATGATCCTGTAGCTCTTTAATAACTCGAATTTCACGAATAAGTAGCATGGAAAAAGAGGCGAGATAACATACTGGAGCTTTCTTCTGATATACTTCCGCTCTTTGAGCTTGGGGTTGTACACTTCAAAGCCGCTCTCTTCCAGCCTTAGGGAGACCCTGTCTTCCCATTTCGGTTTCAGGTATAAAAGATACCAGTTGTGCATTCAGGGCAGCTCCTTTTTCTAGCAGGCTGCTGAAAAAGTCCATCTGCTTTGTTGTCTTCGACGCTCGTCACTGCGGCGTACAGACAAAGTACGCCTCATTCCTCGCTTCTCGACGCCTCGCAGCTGAATCTTTTTGAGCAGCCTGAATAAATTGCAGGTTTTTCAGCAAGCTGTTAGTTACAGAATGAGAATTGAATATACCCGAGAATTAAAAACATTCAAGCTGCCAGCACATAAAAAGAACGATAAATTTAAAATAAATTTTTATTCAATTACCCTGCCCATAAATGGCAGGGCTTGTCGGCAAGGTACTTGTCTTTTATATAGCCCGGCTTTGACCCGCCCCTAAAAGGGCGGGAATTCCGCCGGGCTCCCGATTAAACAAAATATCCGGATGGAAGCGCCAAGATCAAGGCAGGCTGCCGCCGTTAAGGTGCGTTTACGCCCGCCATATCGGACACAACACCAGCACTGCCGCCTCTATCCGCCATCCCGGACCGATCGATTGTGTGCGTTCACCTGTTCGGATGCAGCGCTATCTTGCTCCCTTGCCTGTCAGGACTACCTTGACGGTCAGGAGGATGATCATAATATCCAGCATGGGAGACATGTTCTTTATGTAATAGATGTCATATTGGAGCTTTTCCAGCGCGTCGCTGTAGCTTGCCCCATAAGGGTACTTTATCTGCGCCCACCCTGTAATGCCGGGTTTCACGACCATTCTCATTTCATAGTAAGGTATCTTCTCCTTCAGCTGTTCCACGAAGAAGGGCCTTTCAGGCCTTGGGCCTACGAAACTCATTTCTCCTTTAAGTATATTTACAAGCTGAGGAAGCTCGTCTATCCGGGTGGCCCTTATAAACCTGCCTACATTTGTGACGCGACTGTCATTGGCCTGCGCCCATACCGGCCCTGTGGAGGACTCGGCGTCCGTCCTCATGGAACGGAATTTATATATTTCAAACTTCTGCTGGTTCTCGCCTACCCTTATTTGCTTGAAGATGACGGGCCCCTTGGATTCCAGCCTTATGGCTATTGCCGCGATAAGCATGATAGGGGAGACGATGACAAATCCGATTACCGAGAGCACGGCGTCAAAGACCCTCTTCACGATCTTTCTTGTGCGAAGGGACTTGAATCCGTCAGAGAAGACCATCCAGCTCGGTTTCAGCTGATCGAGAGGGATCCTCCCGGTCAAATGCTCCTGGAAGGTCTCGCCTTCCTCTATGATCACCCCGCGGAGCTTGCAGTCCAGCAAGGCCAGCATGGGAAGCTTTGCCCTCCTGTCCGGCAGGGCGACTATTATCCTTTTGATCCCGACGGACTTTACGATTTGCGCTATGTCGCCGAAGCACCCTATTACGCCGGGGTTCACTATCGACTGTCCAAGTTTAGATGGGTCTTCGTCTATGAAGCCCATTAGCTTGAGGCCGTTGGCCTTCTTATTATATATTTCAGAGCCGATCTTCTTCGCAAGGTCGCCTGTCCCGATTATGAGCACATGCTGTTCCGGCAATTCGAAAGTGAAAAATCTGCTCATGAAGAACCTCCTCCATGCGATGAGAACCGCAGGGAGCAGGAGCGCGTTGGCGATAAGTATCCCCCGCCATGCTTTCAAGGAGGGGACAAGGTAATAGATGCTGAAGAGCATTACGGAGGCTGCCGCTACAGCCGCCAGGAGGCTCACGATCATCTGCCTCCCCGGCGCGTAAAACTCCGGAGAATAGAGGTCCGAATAGTAGAAAACAAGCATGTAAATGACCGCCATTACGGTCGTCTTAAAGAGAAAAGGATCGTATGATATCAGTACGGAACCGTTCAGATCGAACCTCGCGGCGGAGATAATTATAGCCGTGGACATGACTATGATAAATTCCGAGAGGAACAGAAATATGACCTGCGGCGCCAAGTACCTGTTGAACAGGATATACATTAATTCCTCCTATCAATAGTAATAGCCCTTGAAAGTATCAAGGCAGCCATTGAGCACAGCGCCTAAAAACCTTCCTTCCTTGATAGAATTCACGGCGCTTCGAACGATGTCCCGGGGGGTCTTTCCGGCCCTGATGACCAGTATCATCCCGTCGGCCAGCCTGGAGATGATATTCATGTCCGCCAGAGGCGCTATGGGAGGGCAGTCGATTATCACGTATTCGAAGTCTTCCTTTAATACGCGTATGATCTCCTCCATGGCGGTCTGGCTCAGCAATTCCGATGAGTTAGCCGCTCTATGTCTTGCCGGGAGGCAATAGAGGTTGTCGCCGGGACTGATTCTGATCAACGCGTCCCTGAGCTCCGCTTCTTCTTTTAAGACGCTGACAAGCCCCGGTTCGTCACCGCGGCCTTCGAGGTAGTTGCTGGATATCTCCGGGTTTCTCAGGTCGCATTCCAGAATCACGCATTTTTTTTTGAACTCCTCCGCTATTACATAGGCGAGGTTAAGAGAGGTGACGGTTTTGCCCTCTCCCTTAACGGAGCTGGTTATAGCGAAGGTCTTGAGAGAGTCCTTTTCTTTGAGCTTCTTAAGTCTCGTGTAAAGTATTCTGTACTGCTCCGAGGCTGTTGGCTCCGAATTCCCCATGGCCGCTAGCGTGCGCTTGAGGTTTACCGTCCTGAAGGAGCCTGCCTCCTGCGCCAGGCCCATCAGCTCGGCTATGCCTGAATCCTCCCCGGAGTACCTTGAGATGATCTCGCTGTGGTCCTGCTTCATCATAAGGTCGTACTCGGATTTCTTTACAGGGTCCTTAAGTGTCTCGTAGGCGGCGGTAATGCTTTCGAAGAGCCGCTCCCTTTCAACCCTGGGGTAAAGGGAGTAGGCCGCCAGTGAATCTCCGCTGTACAGCTCGACGGCCCTGCGGAAGGCATCCTCTATTTCGTTTGTCCTGGCATCCTGAGAGACGTTGAGAAGCTCGTAAAGGTTTTTTTTGCGATTTTTCATGGGCTTCATTTCATGCCGGCCAGGCGTCCGGGCCTGCCGCATGCCTTTTCCAGAATATTTGAGATATCTTCCATGTCCCTTGCGGCGTCTTTATGGCTGAATTCAGGGAGGAACGGCTTTCGCAGCAACAGCGATTGCTTGACATCATCGTCCCTTCGGATGGAGCCTATAAAACTTATTTCAAGGCCAAAATAATCGGCACAGGCCCTTTGCATCGCCTCACCAAGCATCCTGTCCCCAGGCGCCGCCTTATTCACGACTATGTGAAATTTTTTTTCTCGCATCAGCTCGGTAAGCACCCTGCCGCGGTCGGGATCCATTTCCTGGATGTCATCGAGAAGATCGGCTATGGATGGGGCTCTCGGGCCTCTGCTGTTGTAGAGAGATCCGAAGAGCAGGGTCTTTAGCCTGCCCGCCCTGTCGGATTCGTGTATCTTCCTGAGTCTTCTCAGAAGGAGGCATTTTATGTACCTGTACATGTTCTCCACGGATGTGGGCTCCGGTGTCACCACAAGCACCCCAACGTCGGCCAGGAGAAACATATCAAGAACATTGTTCGAGGTCCCGGGAGAGGTATCGAGGATGACGTAGTCATAGCTCAGGCTGCCGAGCGCCTCTTCAAATCTCGGGATCCCGCCTTCTTTAATATTTGCGATATCCAGCGAGGCCCTCGATCCGCATATAACATCCAGGCCCTTTATGCCTGATTCAGCGATGACCTCCTCGATAGGGGAAAGGCCTTTGAGGAATTTTGAGATACTGCTGCGCTCAGGGTCTATTCCCAGAAAAGTGTGCGCGTTTGCCGCGCCGAGGTCGACATCCGCAAGAAGGACCCTGTTGCCCCTCCCGGAGAGGGCCATCGCGAGGTTGGCGGCTATGAAGCTCTTGCCCACACCCCCTTTGCCTGAGCCCACAGCCCACATTACCGGGCGATGCCCCTTTTTTTCTTCCGGCCGCAGCGCAGGCTCGGGTCTTTTTTTGCCGAAAAGATTTTCGATTATTCCCATAGTAAGCTTCAGGCCCTCCTGCCTTTGATCACCTTTAACCTCCCGGCCGAATGCGCAGGCCTGTCTTCACCGAACGGAGGGATTATTGCCATCACCTGCTGCTCGATGATCTCCTCAACTTCTCCAGGCGTCATGAATGACTGGTTCAGTTGCTCAAGGACATAGACCAGGCCGACCCCGATAGCCAATCCCGCGAGCAAGCCGATCAATGTTATCAGGGGCTTGTCCGGCTTGTACGGCCCCATAGGTATGCTGGGAGGGTCTACAACCCTGAACCGCTCTCCTTTCTGCCATTTTTCAAGATTCTCGGCCAGCCCCGCGTTAAGCTTTTTTTCAAGGAGGGCTTTATAGTTCTGAAGCGAGATATCGTAATCCCTCTTCAGGTCCGAGAGCCTCTGTTCGTTCGCCGGGGTGAACTCTACCCGCGCCTCAAGCCCTTTTATCTGATTCTTAAGCTCGCCCTCGCTCTGCTGGAGGGCGGCTATGTTGGACTTGAGATCAAGCATCTCACGGCTATTTACTGTCTTTCCGCCGGTTCCTTCCCTGGGTTCCGTTGATGCTTCAGCAAGCTCGGCCTCCACCTCGGATATGCGCTTTTTCGTGACGGCCACGTCGGGGTAGAGCTCGCTGTAGATGGAAAGCTGAGTCTTGAGTTCGTTTTTGAGCTTCTCAAGCTCTGCTTCACGCAGAGGATTAATGCGTTTAGCCATCCTTGTCTGTTCTTCGAGCAAGGCCTTCTTGTCTTCGGCGTTTTTAAGAGATGAGCGGACTGACTGAAGCTCCAGCTGGACCCTGTCCAGAGTCCTTAAGTTCGCGTCCATCTGTTCGGGGAGGCTCCCTATATGCTGCTCCTTGAATCCCCTGAGGCTTCTCTCCTGTATCTCAAGATCGTATTTGGCCTTCTCCATCTCGTTTTTTAGAAACTCGGAGGTCCCTTCGACCCTCTGCTCGCGGATCTTTAAATTCTCCTCTATGAAAAGTGAGGACAGCGCGCTGGTAACCTGCGTTACCGTGTCGGGATTGGTGCCTGAATAGCTTATTGTGAAGGCGTCGCCTCTTTTCTGGTTGCCTTCGATCTTCACCTCTATCCGCTTTCTGAGGAGATCGATCATCTCTTCCTTGCCGGAAGGCTTCATCTCGAGGAGGCCGATCATTCTAAATGGCCGAAGTAAGGGGTTTGAGGTGTTTGGCAGCCCCATGAATTCCTGTTCGAGATTAAAATCCACTATTATTTTCTCAATATTCTCATGGCTCAATATCCGCTGGCTTATCGTATGGAGCCTCTTTTCCAGCGGGGTTATGTCTGCAGGGGTAACGTATTTCTCCGGTATCTGCTGTTGTTCCACCAGTATCATTGTGGCGGACTTGTAATACCTGGGCAGTAACAGGCTTATGGCCCCGCCGATGAGGATTCCCGCAAGAGCCGGCAAGATCAGCAGCCATTTGCGTCTCATCAGCACGGCGGTATATTCGTTTAGCATGTTTGAATTCTCCATGTCCTGGTTTTATGCCTTACGGACTAAAAAATTGATTCCCGGCTGATAATTCCAGCCTTGGTGGTCTACCCTGTGCGTAGGGACTGGAAGAGCGCTGAAGGGTTTATAGTGTGCGTTGCCGGGGAACGCTGCGAACAGGCTAGCAGGCTGCTGAAAAAGTCCATCTGCTTCGTTGTCATTGTCGCTCGTCACTGCGGCGTACAGACAGAGTACGCCTCATTCCTCGCTTCTCGACGCCTTGCAGCTGAAGCTTTTTGAGCAGCCTGAACAAATTCCGGGTTTTTCAGCAACCTGCTAGGGCACAAATACAGTGTCTCCTGGCCTGAGCACCATATTGCTGCCTGCTTCGTCGTATAAAATATTCTTAAGGAGCAACGTGATCTTCTCCTCCCCGCTTCCCTCCAGCTTCTTTCTTATAAGCACGATCTTGCTGGACGCGAACTGGGAGAACCCTCCTGAAAGGGCTATGGCGTTAAGGATAGTCGCTTTATTTTTCAAAAGATACATCCCTGGATTTTTCACCTCTCCCATGACATAGACCTTATAACTGTTTATAGCCTCCACTATGACCGAGACCACGGCGGTATCCTGAAATGGCTTGATTTTATTGGAGACTTCTTTGCGGAGATCCTCAGGGGTCAATCCGGCGGCCTTTATGTCGCCTATGAGGGGGAATGAGATCATGCCGTCAGGACGCACAATCACGGTCCTAGAGAGATCCGCGTTTTTCCAGATGGAAATGTTCAGGACGTCTTCAGGCCCTATCAGGTAATCCGATGGATTTCGAGGAGCTGCCTCGCCCGACGGCAGAACCTCTGCATGTGTTGGAAGCGGCCCGGCGGCACAAACTGCGATGGCTAAAAAAAGAATGCAAAAAAGTCTATTGAATCTTACGCTACGCATAGAAACGCCTTCTCCCTTCTCCCGTTTTTTTTCGCTGCGCGAACGATACTGCTCAATTATGGTTCCAAATGAACGCCCCTCAGGGTTGTGAGGATGGCGGTTCGTCAGTGAGCAGATCAATTCGCTATTGAATTTGATTAGAGAATAGCCGAAGGTAAGTAGGAGTCAATCAGCTTAAAGTATATTTCTAGGTTCCGGATGTATAAAAAAAACGGGCTGCCTGGCTTAGTACGTTTTTCAAAAAAAAAGAAGCCAAAAGCATCACTCAAAAACGCCGAAGGAATTACAACGGATGAACTAACCGCGGTAGTACTTCCGTTCCCATCTGGAGGCTGCTGAAAAAGCCCGTCTGCTTCGTTGGCTTCACCGCTCCTGCCCGTACAGACAAAGTACGCCTCAGCCCAGCTACCCGGCGCCTTGCGGCTGAATATGCATCGCGAGCGCACTCCCCACAGTCTTCTGCGGGGTCAAGCTAGCGAATAGAAATAGTTTCCTTACATATCGAAGATTCCCCGCGTATTTCGCGGGGAGCTTCAACCTTTTTGAGCGGGCCTGAGCAAATTTCAATCGGGTGCCCGGCGGAATCCCGCCCTTTTAAGGCGGGTCAAAGCCGGGCTATATAAAAGAACAGATACCTTGCCGACAATCCCTGCCATTTATGGCAGGGTAATTGAATTTCTCAGTCGATCCCGGCCCGTTCTTCTATCCACAAGAAAGTTTTTTACGCTGCTTGAATGTTAAAAATTTTCAGGTATATTCATTTATCGGTCGGATTAATATAATTTCAATTTTGGAAAGGCCATACTGAGTTGACTATCAAGATTGCGCTCGCATTAAGCAATAATGTCTTGTCCGAGGGCATAAACTCCCTTTTGGAAGATGAAGAGGACCTCTCCGTCCTCGGCTCGCATGAGCCTGAGTGTACCCTTGAGACGATGGAATCACTCGCCCCTGACGTGATAATCATCGATTTTCCGACCCTTTATAATTCACTCCCAGATCTGAACCGCGTGGAAAAAAGATTCCATGTCCTGCTTATCGACACGAACTGCGGCAGGGAGAATATCGTCTCCGCCATACTGAACAAGAAGCTCAGCGGCGTGCTGGTCTCGAATACCGATTCCAGCATGCTTAAAAGGGCCATAAGGGCTGTGGCGGCAGGCGAGATATGGATAGACAACGTTACGTTCAAAAACCTCCTGACCGGGATAAACTCCTTCAGCAATGAGAACAACTCGATCCTTTCGGAAAGGGAGAAAGGCATAATCGGCTTGATATGCAAGGGCTATAAGAATAGGGAAATAGCCCAAAAATTGAACGTAAGCGAGCCGACGGTCAAGGCCCACCTGACCCGCATGTTCCTGAAGCTCAAGATAAGGACCAGGTCTGAGCTCATTACTTTTGCCGTCAAAAACAATCAGATGAACAACTGAAAGCAATAGCACCGTATTACGGAAGCCTTCTGGCTGCGAATTGCTTAAAACTTATGAACAGGAGCTCTGATGAAGATTCTTGTCACAGGCGGCGCTGGTTTCATCGGGTCGAATGTGGCCGATGCCTATATCGAGGCGGGCCACGAGGTCGTTATCGTTGACAATCTGTTTACAGGAAAGTCCTCGAACGTCAACCCAAAGGCCAGGTTCTATCTGATGGATATCCGCTCCGAGGAGCTCAGGAAGGTCTTTGAGATCGAAAAGCCGGATGTGGTGAACCATCACGCCGCTCAGATGTCAGTGCCCGCTTCCGTGGAAGACCCTTTGTTCGACGCTGACGTGAACGTGAAGGGGTTCCTCAATATGCTCGAATCCGCGAGAAGGAGCGGAACTAAAAAGATTATATTCATCTCCTCCGGTGGCGCGGTTTATGGAAATGCTGCGGAGTACCCGACGGGTGAGGATTATCCGCCTGAACCGGCATCGCCCTACGCCATAACGAAGTACGTCTCGGAGAAGTACCTTTCCTTTTACAGGTCGCTCTACGGCATCGACTACACGGTCTTGAGATACGCCAACATATACGGACCCAGGCAGGCTCCGCACGGCGAGGCGGGGGTCGTAGCGATCTTCACGGACAGGCTCCTAAACGGTTCCATGTGCACGCTGTATTGCTATAAGGAAGAGCCGAGGGGTATGACCAGGGATTACTGCTATGTTGGCGACGCTGCCAGGGCCAACCTCCTCGCGCTCAGTAATGGGAGCGGAGGGGTCTACAATATCGGCACAGGCGTGCCGACGCACACGTCGGACCTGTTCAGGGCCATTTACGAGGCTGTAAGAGATACGTGCGGCATATCCCAGGGGCTTGAACATCCAAAGACACGGGAAGCCCGGCCCGGGGATTTAAGGAGGAGTTGTCTTAGGATAGGAAAGGCGAAAGAGCTTGGATGGGAGCCCGGCGTGGTCCTCGGCGAAGGCTTGAGGCGTACCATTGAGCGCAGGATGAGGGATTTAAGGCTACAGGGGGCGTGATATCGCCATTCAGTCAGCGGGATGACGCCCGATCGATAGATCTCTCAACCATGAGGACGTATTTGTCGTCTATTTTACGGAGTTCCCCTGAAAGGGAGAGCGATCTGGCCGCTTCGATCATTATGTTTTTTTCAGGCGTCACGATTATCGAGTCGAACGGATATTCGGAGCGCCTTCTTATCCAGCCGTAATCCTTGATGAAATCAGCCGTGTTTTTAAAGTTCAGTATGAGCCGCCCGGAATAATACTCTTCAGACGGATTAGGCTGTGGATTTAATTTTTTGAAATCAGGCTGGATGTTGAATATGACGGCGTCATCGCTTTTTGAGACCGAGCCGAGTTTTTTGAGATAAGAAACGGCCTGCTCCTCAAAGACGTTATTAGGCCAGAGCCTCAGGTAAGCAACTGTCCTTGAAGCCTGCATATACCATGTGAAAGCCAGCGCCGGGATGAAAAACGCCGCTATCAGCGCGGCCCTGCCTCCGAGCCCCTTAAATATTTTTCCCCTGATCATCATAAATAAAAGCACGGTGGAAGCCCCCGTGAGGATGCTCACCGCGGGCGCCCATTGCCTGCCTTCGTAATCGAAATGCCCCGTAAAGCTGAACACAAGCGTGAAGACCGAACCCGCGACGAGGAGAACGCCAATAAAGGCGGGGTTTGGCCAGTCATAAGCCGTTATTTTTTTGAAGAAGATAAAGCCGGCCAGAAGGATAAGGATAACACCGAGGGTCAACTCTACCGGTATGTTCATAAGCGAATACGACGGTTCGAGAAGTGAATCGAGGTGCTTTTCGATAAAGCTGTTGCCGGGCACCGAGTTGGCCCTTATGACGAACGTCCCGGCTATGTCAAGGAGCATGTCCTTCCAGCCCAGATACCAGAAGTTCTGGAGCATCTGGAGACCGAAGGCCAGCACCGGGGCGGAGGCGAAGAAGGCCCACCTGCGTAAAGAGAACTCCCTTTTACCCGAAAAATAGATCGCCAGGTCAAGCCCGATCAGCCACAGGAAAATAAAGAACGTGGAATCGTAGGATGAAATAGAGAGGATGAAATAGAGGGCCCAAGCGAGGATATGAAATCTATTCAGCGGTTTTTTTCCGTAACGCTTCATGGCAAGCACGCTTAAGAAAAGTATAACGAACTTAAGAAGATCATCCAGCGGCTGGTTGGCGAGAGAGTCCGCAAAATCGAGGAACATGACTGAAGCGCCGTAATAAAGGCTCGATACGAACGCCACTGCCGGGGTGGATATCGACGAGACGAAAAGGTACATGAAAACCAGGCCTGCAAGCGAAAAAGAGAGCGAAATAAGCCTGAACCACGGCCTTGCCTCGACGCCGGATTTCATGAGGAGCGCGTGAGGTATGAGATAACCGCCAGGATAGTGGGTGTAGTAGAGCCTCTTTCCGATAAGGCCGCCGGACACGATGCCCCGCGCGTGGTGGCGCATCTCGGGCTCGTCCAGATATTGGGTGACTTTAGAGTAGCCTGTGGGTATGAAAAGGAATTTGTTCTTGATGAAGCCTTCCTTTGCCCAATGCTCCGTCGAAAGGAGCGTCTGCGCGGAAAACTCCGTCCATCCGCTCCAGCCCCTCTCGGAGAATGCCTTTGTCCCGAGATACACGGAGAGCAAGATGCAAAAGATTATGAAAGGCAGGTGCGCCCGCATCCCTGTTTTAATCCCTTTTTTCAGCATCGCCCCTTTTTTTCCTTAAAGCCGTCTCCAGGTTTTTTTCAGCCTCCGTATAGCCGGGCTTCAGCTTAAGCGCCTCATTGTATTCAACTATTGCCTCGTCGATACGGCCCTTGGTAAAATACGCGTACCCCAGGCTGTTATGTGATTCCGGGTAATCGGGACGCGCCTGGATAGACGATTTGATAGCCTTTATCGCCTCGTCAATATTCCCCAGCATCAGGTGCGCTACGCCGATATTATTAAGGAGTACCGGGTTTTGAGGCTCTATCGTCAATGCCTTCCTGTATTCATCAAGGGCTTCGTCCAGAAGGCCCTCCTCTCTGTATGCGAACCCCAGATTTATGTGCGCCCTGGCCTTATCCGGGCTCTTTTCCGCTATATCTTTCCAGAACGCTATCTTATCCGCCCAGACTTCGTTACGCGACAATGTCGCGCCACCGAGCGCCGCAACGATGAGCAAAAGGACGATCCCGGTTTTTCTAAACGGGATATTCAGCCTGTCAGACCCGTAAAACAAGGCTGAGCTGAACGCGGCAGCTATCCCGACCGACGGCAGATACAGCCTGTGCTCGAATATCACGTCTTTTATCGGGATTACCGAGGACTCTATCGAGAGGGTGATGAAAAACCAGACGACGCCGAAGGAGGCTAGCGCGAGCGGCCCGTTGCCGTTCTTATAAAAACGTATCAGGAAGTATACGGCAAAAGAGAAGACCGCCAGGAGGAAGACAAAGGAGATAATGACCTCAGGCTCAAAAAAAGAGCCTGCCAGGGCCCAGTCGTAGTCGAGGTTCTGGTTTACCGGCAGCGCAAGGAGCCGGATGTAGGTCACGATTACCCTGAACTGGTTTATGAGGTAGTCGTGCCTGGAGAGATTCAAGAGCTCATGAATCTGTGACCCGCGTATCTCCTCGCTGATGCCTGAACCCATCTCCGGGAAAAAGAGCATAAACGGGATAATAAACAGGGGCGCAAGCAGGGGTATTGTATAAGAATATCTTTTTGCGCGTACATGGCCTTTAAAGAAGATAAGGTCATAGATGAATATTATAAACGGGAGAGTAAAGCTGATCTCTTTTGTTACCTGCGCGGATATGGCAGACAGGACGGACAGGAGATAGAAGCCGCTCAATATCTTTTTGTCCGAAAGCCTCCATCTGATGAAGCATACAAGGGAAAACAGATAGAAGAATACGGCAAGAGAGGTGAACCGCTGGGAAATATATGTTACCGCCTCCGTCTGAACCGGATGCGCCGTGAAGAGCAAGGCTGAGAAGAGGGCTATATGGCCGGGATTGGCATTGCCAGGAGTGGCCTTAAGTAGCGGCGTCTCGAAGGTATGGAGCGCGAGGAAGTAGACGAGCGCGGCGTTCGCCGTGTGGATAACCATGTTGAAAAGATGGTAGCCGAAGGGGGCGGCCCCGCTGATTTGATAGTTGAGCGCGAATGAGAGATAGCTTAAATACCTCGTCCCGGACGGCGGCCAGAAGTCTGATAAGTCCTTAAGCCTCGGGTTCCTGATGATGTTTGCGTAGTCGTCAAAGATAAAAGGGGCGTCCAGGGCATTTGAGTAGATAAGGAAGGTGAATGAGACGAGGAGCAGGAGGTGGACTGTTACCGCTCGATTTTTAACTGTTTTATTGCTGGCCATTTTACAGGAAGATTAGCATGAATGGCCCGATAATGGCAAGCCCTTGAAAAGTCAAACAGGCTGCTAAAAAAAGGCCATCTTATGGTTTTCCGGCGCGTTCGGGGAACGGGCCCTACACGAAAAACCCCTCTCCCCATTTGGGGAGAGGCTGGGTGAGGGGGTTTAAAAACGAGATTGCTTCGTTTCGCTCGCAATGACATTCGTTTTGCTTTTTGTTTTTAAAAATAATCACAGGGGTATTGCGAAGCGAGCATAAAAGAGGCGAGCGACCGGGCTTCAGTTCCATGGGAGGGAGAGAGCCGACAGCGAGCGGAGCCAATACCCGAAAGCGCGTGGCAACGCGCAAAAAGGCCCTTATTTGCCTGGAATGAATTTCACACCTCTGTCCCCTCCGTCCATCGGTAAAAGAGGGTGATTTTTGAGGTGATAACCTGCAGCTTCTTGCTTCTTTTGACAAGGCTATTCGCCTTCAAAATGCGGCAAGGGATCTTCCCGGAAGAGAATCGTTATTATTTAACAAAATGAAAAAGATATAATTTCTATTGACTTGCGGGCGCTATCTAAGTAAGATTGTTAGCATCAAAGCTGAATAGCTCAAATAAAGATTTTTAGTCCAGGTGTTAGCCAGGATTTTGCATCTCCAAGCAGTACTATGAACCGCAGGCAACTTCTCTCATCCTCCCACTCAAGCATCCCAGCAAGTTTTGGCAGCCGCCTAATGTAATCGATCCAGGTTAGATGGCTGAGTTTAACGAAAACAACATAAGCCTTTTGGAATACGGAAAGATCGTATGGAAAAGGAAGACGCTTATAATAGCCATAGTGCTCCTTAGCGTTTTTGGCACCGCGATCTCCTCGTTATTCATGGAAAATATCTATCAGGCCGAGGTTATTATTACCCCGGTCGGGGTAAAGGAAACCAGCCACGGAGCCTCGGCTTTACTCCAGCAGTTCGGGCCTATTCAAGGCATATCTCTCCCGGGTTCATCCTCGTCGTCATCCGAAATCGTAAACCTCCTCAAATCGAAGGTCCTTAAGGAAAAAATAATAGTTAACTACGATTTATTGCCTGTTCTTTTCAGTAAACAATGGGATAAGGACAAGGGCGAATGGATAAAAGACGCCTCGAAGGCAGGTTTCAGCCTCTCAGGGCTGACGGACGTGTTAAAGACCGAATCGGCTCAGGCAGAGCCCTTGAACGGCGGTCCGACGCTCTGGGACGGGCTCAGGATGCTGGATAGGATCGTAAAGGTCTCAAGCATACCCAAGGACAACCTGATAATGGTGACCGTGGAATTCAATGACCCGGCTTTGGCGGCCCGTATAGCCGAGTATTTCATAATGGCGCTGAACGACCATATGACAAGCGAGGTCAAAAGGGTCGCCAGGACAAACAGGAAGTATCTTGAAGAGCAGCTTAATCATGTCGGTGACCCTTTTATAAGGAACAACATATACAACCTTATAGCCCAGCAGATAGAGCTTTCCATGATGGCCGAAGTTAAGGAGAATTTCGCCTTCAAGCTGCTCGACCCGCCAAAAACGCCTGACAGAAGGATAAAACCTAAAAGGACCGTAATGGTAAAGGTAAGTTTTGTCGTGGCATTTTCTGCGGGTGTTGCACTCTCTTTCGTTCTGGAGTTCATAAAAAAGGCAAGGAATGCCGTTTGAGGCATTTTCAGGAGGACAGGTTGTTCAGGATCAGAAGGTTTTCACCAGTAATTGTTTTGTGTATCGGCCTTTTACTAATCTTGACCGGAAAGCCGATGGCGGCAGAAAATGTAATCTCGGCCCCGCCTGGCATTGCAGTGCCGGATGATTTCAACCCTGAGAAGCTGACCCCGGACCAGAAGGCGGCGATTCAAAAGGAAATGGCGAAGACGGGCGGGCAACTTACCCCGGAAGGGGTGGAGGCTGTCAAAAAAGACCCGGCTTTCAAGGACCTCAAGGGCCAGAAGCCCGTAAAGGAAGTTGAAAAAAATAGAGAAGTAAAGCGGGAGGCAAAAAAGGCAGTCCCCCCAAAAAGCGGCTCCCTTTTTGACCGGTATCTTGACGCTGATTCCGATGTCAGCCTGAGGCCTTTCGGGTACGACCTTTTTTCCGATGTGTCCATGTCCCCGATACAGGACCTCCCTATGGCGCAGGATTATATAATAGGCCCCGGGGACGAGATAAACGTGCTCCTGTGGGGCAGGCTCAGCGCGCAGTACAGCCTTACCGTAAGCCGGGACGGGACGATGCTTTTCCCGAATATAGGGCCTCTCTATGTCGCGGGCATGACCTTTGAGGAGATGAAAAAGTCCGTTACAAAGCGCGCCAGGGGCATCGTCGGGGCTGAAATAAACATCACGATGGGCAAGCTGAGGAGCATACAGGTGTTTGTCCTGGGAGAGGTTAAAACGCCCGGCGCTTATACCGTAAACGCGATGTCCACCCTTACGAACGCGCTTATGGCTTCCGGCGGCCCGACGGAAATAGGTACCTTGAGGGCGGTCGAGCTTAAACGCGCGAATAAGACCATCGTCAAGATGGATTTTTATGACCTCCTCCTCAACGGCGATAAGTCGAGGGATTTCAGGCTTCAGAACGGCGATGTCATCTTCGTGCCCACGACAGGCGCCCTTGTAGGTGTCGCGGGGAATGTAAAGAGGCCCGCGGTATATGAGATCATGGAAGGGACTGACCTTGAGAGCGTCCTCGGCCTTGCCGGTGGCATCATACCAACCGCCTACACGCAGCGCATCCAGGTGGAAAGGGTCGACAGGAACGAAAAAAGGATATTGGTGGACGTAAACGCCACGGACAGCGCGACGATAAAAAATTTCAAGCTCAGGGACGCCGATCTTGTCAAGGTGTTTTCGATAGTCGACAAAGACGTGAACGTGATCCTCCTTAACGGCAACGTAAAGCGGCCCGGCAGATATGAGCTTAAAAGCGGCATGAGGCTTAAAGACCTCATTAAGGGCGAAAGCGAGCTTCTGGCCGAGACATATTACGACTACGGTCTTGTAAAAAGGGTCTCCCGCACGCTGGAGGTAATGATCATCCCGTTCAATCTCGGGGGCCTTTTAAAAGGCTCTGACGCGGACAACCTCGTGCTTGAGCCGCGCGACTCGGTATACATCTTTTCAAAATGGTTTTTCAAGGACAAACCCACCGTGAGCATCGAAGGTGAGGTGAGGTGCGCCGACAGCCCTGACCTGAAGGCCAGGACTGACAAAGGGTGCGTTTTCGATCTGCATGAAAGCCTTACCATAAAAGACCTGGTGCTTCTGGCAGGGGGGAACACAAAGGACGCCTCGTTTGACGATTTGGAGCTGTACAGGACCGACCCGGTCACCAAAAATGTCCTGCTCTTTAAATACAAGCTCGGCAAGGCCATGGAAGGCGATCCCGGCAACAACATGAAATTGCAGGACATGGACAGGGTTGTAGTCCATTCGGTTTGGGAGAGCCTGCCAAGATATCGGGTTACCATACAGGGAGAGGTGCACAGGCCCGGCGCATACCCTTATGCCTCGAATATGAGCGTCAAGGATCTCGTGTTCGCGGCCGGCAATGTCTCCGAATCAGGCTACCTCGAAGAGGCGGAGCTGGCGACCAGCGTGGTGGAAAAAAATGAGGTCTTGCTGACCAGCTATAAAAAAATAAATCTCCGAAAGGCCCTCTCAGGCGACCCCGAACACAACCTCCTCCTCAAGCCAAATGATACGGTCTATGTAAAGAAGATAATAAACTGGGGGGATCAGCAGTTCGTAGAGCTGCAGGGCGAGGTAGTGTTCCCTGGAAGATACATCGTCGTAAAGGGCGAAAGGCTCAGCTCATTGATAAAAAGGGCCGGCGGTTTCACTGAAAAGGCCTACCTGAAGGGCGCTGTTTTCACCAGGGAATCCGTTAGAGAGCTTCAGCAAAAACAGCTGGATGAGGCCATAGACAGGTTTGAGCAGCAGATAATGCGGGATTCGTCAAGAAAGATGGATAAGGCGCTTACAGGCGAGGCGGCAACGCAGAGTGCGGCGTCCTTCGAGAGCAAGCGCGCCCTTCTGGAGAAGATGAGGGCCGCGAAGGCAAAGGGCCGGATAACCATAAAAATGGAAAAGCTCGACATGTTTGAAGGCACCGCCAACGACATATCGGTGGAGAATGGGGACAGGCTTGCGATCCCGCAGAGGCCGCAGCAGGTGCAGGTAATAGGCTCAGTCTACAACCAGACCTCTTTTGTGTATGGCCCTGAGTGGTCTGTTTCGGAATATCTTCAGAAGGCCGGAGGGCTGACCGGGAACGCGGAGTTTAATGAGACGTATATCCTGAAGATCGACGGCACCGCGGTAAGCAGGAGGCAGAAAAAGGGATTTTTCGGCTTGGGCGGGTTTATGTCGTCCAGGATAGACCCCGGTGACACGATCGTCGTTCCGGAGAAGGTCGAGCGTGTGGCGTGGCTCCGGGAGACGAAGGATATCACACAGATACTCTATCAGATAGCCGTGACCGCGGGTGTCCTGATAGCGGCTTTTTAAGCAGGAGGCGGATCGCCATGTTCAGGAGTTTGTTATGGATATAAAGGCCGATGTCCTTATATGCGGCTGCGGCATCACGGGGATTACCATCGCTTATAACCTCGTCAAGAGGGGATACGGCAATATCGTGGTCTTGGAGAAGGAAGATTCCCTCGGAAAGCATGCGTCCGGCAGAAATAGCGGAGTCCTCCATGCCGGGGTTTATTATACGCCGGACACACTGAAGGCCAGGTTCTGTCTGGATGGGAATAAGCTCCTTAAAAAATATTGCAAAGAAAAGCGGCTTCCCTTGCTTGAAACAGGGAAGGTGATAGTAGCCAGGAACGAGTATGAGCTGGTCACGCTCAAAGAGCTTTACTACAGGGCCCTTAAAAACGGCGCGAAGGTCGAGCTGATCGACCACGAGCACCTCTCTGAAGTAGAGCCTAACGCCAGGACCTTTGAGAAAGCCCTTTACTCGTACGATACGGCGGTAATAGACCCTCTCCGGATACTGAAAAGCCTTTATGACGATATTATCGCGTCAGGTGAGGTAAAAGTCTTTTTTGGCACCCGGTTTAAAGGCGTCAAGGGAAGCTCTACGGCCCTCACTTCCAGAGGGGCGATAAGGTTCGATAAGTTCATAAACACAGCCGGGTCTTTCAGCGACGTAATAGCTCACTCCTTCGGGCTGGCCCGCAACTTCAAGCTGATACCTTTCAAGGGGGTATACAGAAAGCTGAAAAATGAGCTGGCAGGGCGGATAAACAGCAGCATATACCCTGTGCCGGATATAAAAAATCCTTTTCTGGGAGTCCATTTCACGAAAAACGTCAACAACGAGGTCTATCTCGGGCCTACAGCCATTCCGGCTTTCGGGAGGGAGAACTACGGCCTTGTATCCGGGCTTAGCGCGGAGGCTTTTGAGATCGCTTACAGGGATATGCGCCTGTTCTTCTCAAACGAGAAGTTCAAGACCATCGCCCTTGTCGAGCCGAGGAAGTACCTCTTCAAGTACTTCTTCGAGGACGTAAAGAGACTTGTAAAGGACATAAGCCCCGGCGACATCGAGAATTCGAGCAAGGTCGGCATCAGGCCTCAGCTTGTGGATTGGCTGACGAAAGAGCTTGTGATGGATTTTCTCGTCATAAAAGACGCCAACAGCATTCATGTGCTCAATGCCATCTCTCCGGCTTTTACAAGCTCGATGGCTTTCTCGGAATTTGTCATAAACACCTATATCGAAGGAAACGCAGGGGATCGCGTGTCGCGGGCCGTTTGATCGAATGCTTTAATAAGGATGATTATGGAAGCCATAGTGCTTGCGGGAGGATTCGGGACGCGGCTCTCAAGCGTTGTAAAAGACGTTCCAAAACCGATGGCAGAGGTAGCCGGGGCGCCTTTTTTGGCCTACCTGATGGATTATCTCAATACCCAGAAGGTCGGGAAGGCAGTCCTATCGGTAGGCTATAAACACGAGGTCATCGAGGATTATTTCGGCCGCAGGTTCAAGGGCGTCGCTATCGAATACGCTGTAGAGGATACGGCCCTTGGTACAGGCGGGGCTATCAGGAGGGCATTGGAGAAGATAAGCGATGAAACGCCGGTGATCCTTAACGGAGACACCCTTTTTCGCGTCGACCTCTCCGGCGCGCTGGACTGTCACAGGCTAAGCGGCGCTGTCCTGACCATGGCCCTTAAGCGGGTCGCGGAGAACGACAGATACGGCAGCGTCATGCTGGACGGGAACCGTATAACCGGCTTTCGGGAAAAGACCGGAGAGAAAGAGGACTCATTCATAAATGGAGGCGTGTATGTGATTAATAGAGAGATCTTCGGGCTCTTCAAAGAGTCCAGGGAAAAATTCTCTTTTGAATTGGATTTCCTGCAAAAGAATATCCCTTTGATGAACGCGGTAGCTTACATAAGCAACAAGTACTTCATAGATATCGGAATACCCCGGGATTACGCGAAGGCAAGGAAAGAGCTGTTCCGGATGTCTAAAAGGATAGGTCTATGATCATTTCAAAAACACCTCACAGGATATCGTTTTTTGGCGGCGGTACCGATTACCCCTCATGGTACCTGGAGAACGGCGGAAAGGTGCTTGGCGTAGCCATTGACAAATACTGTTATATAACGTGCAGATACCTGCCGCCTTTTTTTGACCACAAATACAGGATAGCTTATTCCAAGATCGAAAATGTAAAACATTGGGACGAGATACAGCACCCGTCGGTGCGCGAGACGCTCAAGTACCTCGATTGTAAAAGGGGGCTTGAGATACACCATGACGGAGATATCCCCGCCCGCTCCGGGATGGGGTCAAGCTCCGCGTTCACGGCAGGGCTGGTAAAGACACTGTACACGCTTGAGGGAAAGGTCATATCGAAACGCGACCTTTACAGGATGGCGATATACATCGAGCAGAAACTCATAAAGGAGAACGTGGGCTCGCAGGATCAGGTGCTTGCGGCCTGTGGGGGGCTCAATACCGTCGAGTTCTTCAAGAACGGAGAGATAAAGGTCGAGCCGATAATAATGAATGAAGACAGCCTCGGCAGGTTCCAGGGCAGGTTTATGCTCTTTTTTACCGGCCTATCGAGGTACTCGTCGGAAATAGCAAAGGAGCAGGTCGACAACATAACGAAGAAAAAAAGCGAGCTCCGTGAAATGAGGGGCCTTGTGGATGAGGCCTATAAGATACTGACCAGCGGCAGCGGAGACTTCACCGAGTTCGGGAAGCTCCTCAATAATACCTGGCGTCTGAAAAAAAGCCTCTCATCAAGGATTACTAACGGCAAAATAGACGATATGTACGAAGCCGCCATCAGGAGCGGGGCTGTCGGAGGAAAACTGCTCGGCGCGGGCGGAGGAGGTTTTATACTTTTTTATGTCGAGCCGGAAAACAGGGAAAAAGTTAAAAACGCTCTGAAGGGTTATCTGCATATACCTTTTGAATTTGATTTCAACGGTTCGGAAATAATTGTGTACAGGCCCGATTACCAGGCCAGAAAAATATTTGAGCAGGTTGCCGTCTAGCAGATTGCTAAGATTCGGCTTGATACCTTCTGATCCAGACCCCCTGATTTTGATCCCCGATGCTGACCCCGTTCTTACCTGAAGCTGATCCCGGCCCCTGCGGTCATGTAAACGAAACAAAACACAAACAGGAAGGAAATATTTATATGTACAAGATATTGGTCACCGGAGGAGCCGGTTATATAGGCTCGATCCTTGTGCCTGAGCTTCTAAAGGCCGGACACAAGGTGACCGTCCTCGATAGTTTTATCTTCCAGCAGAACTCGCTGCTGGAATGTTGCGCAAGCCCCGGCTTCAATGTGGTAAGGGGGGATGCGAGGGACGAGGGCGTTCTGGCCCCGCTGTTGAAGGACGCCGACTTCATAATACCGCTTGCCGCGCTGGTCGGAGCGCCGCTTTGCAAGAGGGACGAAGTAGGAACCGTCTCGACGAACAGGGACGCCATCGGCAGCATAGCGAAACTTACATCTCGCGGCCAAAAGATAGTGATGCCGACTACCAACAGCGGTTACGGCATCGGGCAGAAGGATATCTACTGCACCGAAGAGAGCCCGCTCAAGCCGATCTCACTTTACGGAAAGGTGAAGATGGAGGCCGAAAAGATAGTCCTGGACAGGGGCAATGCCGTAAGCCTGAGGCTGGCTACAGTATTTGGCGTCTCTCCGCGCATGAGGGTCGATCTCCTTGTGAACGATTTCACGTACAGGGCGGTCAAGGATAGGTTCGTCGTAGTCTTTGAAGGCCACTTCAAGAGGAACTATATCCATGTGCGGGACGTGGCAAGGGCGTTTATCCATGTGATAGGCAACTTCGACACGATGAAAGACCAGCCCTATAATCTGGGCCTTTCGGACGCGAACCTCTCAAAGATCGAGCTCTGCGCGAAGATCAAGGAGATTGTGAAGGACTTCGTATACCTGGAGTCGCCAGTGGGAGAGGACCCGGACAAAAGGGACTACATAGTGTCCAACGCAAAGATCGAAAGGACCGGCTTCAGGACGTCATATTCACTGGAGCGGGGCATCGCCGAACTTGTAAAAGGCTACGGCATAATAACGAACAGCAGGTACAGTAATGTTTAAAAATTCAAGGATATTTGTCGCCGGCCATACGGGGCTCCTCGGCACGGCGCTTCTGGCAAAGCTGAAAGAAAAAGGCGCCGCGAAGATAATCACAAGAAAACACTCTGAGCTTGACCTCACTGACAGGGGCCACGTGGAGCGTTTTTTCAGAGAAGAGAAGCCAGAGATCGTTTTTTTAGCGGCAGGAAAGACGGGGGGGATCGCCGCCTCCAGCGCGTATCCCGCCACATTCTTCCACGAGAACGCCGCGATGCAGATAAATGTAATTGAGGCGGCGCAGAAGTACGGCGTCCGGCACTTCGTTTTTTACGGCTCATCGTGCATGTACCCCAGGAATTCGCCACAGCCCATAAAAGAGGAATACCTTATGACAGGGCCGCTTGACGAGTTCAGCGAGGCCTACGCGGGCGCGAAGATATCGGGCGTCCTCGCGTGCAGGGCCTACAATTCCCAGTACAGGACAAACAGGTTCATAGCCGTCGTGCCCAATACGCTCTACGGCCCGAACGATCACTTCAGTATCGAAAACTCCCATGTCTTTTCCGCCCTCTTAAGAAGATTTCACGAGGCGAAGGTATTGGATAAACAGGAGGTCGCGCTATGGGGGAGCGGCAATCCGCGGCGCGAGTTTATTTTCAGCGAAGACGTTGCCGATGCCTCGATCTTCCTGGTCGAGAACGCGGGAAAACTGGATAACACACACTACAACGCCGGTACGGGTGTGGACTATTCGATAAGGGAGCTGGCCGGCATCATAGCCCGAAAAATAGGGTATGGCGGCGAGATCAGGTGGGACGCAACTAGGCCCGACGGGGTTTCCCGGAAGCTCCTTGACAGCTCCAGGATAGAGCAGCTCGGCTGGAAGCCGTCCGTGACGATCGAGGAAGGGCTGGAGCGGACTTATAAATGGTATCTCGAAAACGTGGAAGGAGCGGGGCGATGATGGAACGGACTGGAAAAGAACTGATCGAATATCTCAAGGAGATGGCGGTGTGGGTTAGAAGGGAGACGCTAAAAGTCCACAGGGTCGCCCCTGAGACAAGGCTAGCCTCGTCTCTTTCCGATATCGAGATATTCGTAGCGCTTTATTACGGAGGAATACTCAAGCAGAACCCGAAGGATATTTCCTGGGAGGGCAGGGACAGGTTTATCGTAAGTAAGGGGCACGGCGGCGTATCCATGTATCCGATACTGGCCGATCTCGGCTTTTTCGACAAGCGTGAGCTTTCCATGTGCTGTCAGGAAGGCTCAATCCTCGGCTGCATCCCTGACACCGTTATCCCAGGCTTCGAGACGATAAACGGCTCATTAGGGCACGGGCTTGGCGTCGCGTGCGGGATGGCGACGGCTTTAAGGGAAAAAAAATCCGGCTCCAGGGTCTTCGTGCTCGCTGGAGACGGCGAGCTTTACGAAGGGGCCGTCTGGGAGGCCGTGATGCTGGCCCCTCAGCTGAAGCTCGGGAATCTTGTCCTCATTGTGGACAGGAACAAGGTTAGCATGCTCGATTTTTGCAGTGAGATAATCGATCTCGACCCGCTCGACGAAAAGTTCAGGGGGTTCAGGTGGATGGTCAGGCACGTGGACGGACATGATATGCGGGAGGTCTACGAAGGGCTGCTCGAGTTTAAAAAAGACGACAGCCCCGTTCCGAAAGTCATTATAGCGGAAACCATAAAAGGCAAGGGGGTCCCGAGGCTTGAGACGGACTGCCTGAGCCACATAAAATCTTTGAAAGAGGCCGAAGTAGACGCCTTGCTGGACGGGTTAAAATGCAGCATAAAATAATGCGGGACGCTTTGATTGAAGAGCTTTACAAAAAGATGCATACGGATGAGAGGATATTTTTTCTTTCAGCCGACTTCGGCTCTCCGGTGCTCGATAAGCTCCGGGACAGATTCAAGGGCAGGTTCATAAACGTCGGCATAGCCGAGCAGAATCTCATAAACATATCGACCGGGCTCGCGCTCGAGGGCTTTACTGTCTACGCCTACGCGATCTCCGCCTTTATCACCATGCGGGCATACGAGCAGATAAGGACGAACCTTGCCCTGCACTCAAAGACCAGAGAGCTTAACGTCAATCTCATCGGCGTGGGAGCGGGGCTCAGCTATAACGTCTCCGGCCCGACGCACCACTGCCTTGAGGATATCTCTATTATGAGGGTCTTTCCGAATTTCACGGTCTTCTCGCCAAGCGACTGGGTTCTCCTGGAAAGATTCGTGGATTATACAACCGCTGTCAAATCGCCTAAATATCTAAGGCTCGAAGGCAAGCCGGTAGAGGGGATATACGGAGAGGGAGACAAGTTCAGGTTCGAGCATGGATTCCATGAGCTGATCCCCGGCAGCGCCATTTGCCTCGTCTCAACCGGCTACATGACCCACGTGGCCTTGAAGGTCGCGCGCGAGTTCAGGGATAAAGGCGTCGATATCGGTGTCATCGATGTGTTCATGCTTAAACCGCTGGATGAGGAGCGTCTCTACGGCGCGCTGAGGAACTATGGGCGCGTAATCACGCTTGAAGAGGCGTTCATAAATTGCGGCGGGCTGGACAGCCTTGTCACGGCGGTCTTAAACGACAACGGCGCAGGGATAAAGGTCAAAAGGCTGGGCTTCAAGGAATACATCTTTGACATCGGGAGCAGGGAGCGGCTCCACGGGATAAGCGGTCTTGATGAGAAGTCAATTTCAAAGTGCGTAGAGGAATGCCTTCTGAATAAATGAAGTATGAAAACACGTTGGAGAACCCAGGGCCTTAGCATATGAACATAAACAGAAAAAGCGTCTTCAAGAGGATAATGGTCACTGGCGGCTCGGCTGTGGCCGGTACCGCGATGAGGTCGGTTGCGAAGGCATATCCGGGAAGCGAGTTCATATTCTCGGACTGCGACCTTATTGACAGGGACTCCACTTTTGAATACGTCAACGGCTGCGGGCCTGACGCGATAATTCATCTCGCGGCTATCAGCGGGGGCATCGGGCTCAGCACAAGATACCCGGCGACGCTTCTGCGCGACAACGTTTTGATAAACTTCAATGTGCTTGAGGCGGCAAGGCGCTTCAATATAAAGAAGACGGTCATGACGCTAAGCTCAGGCATGTACCCGCCTGACGCGCCCATCCCCATAAAAGAGGAGTCCGTGCACTGCGGCAACCCCCATGAATCGAACTACAGCTACGCCTTCGCCAAAAGGCTCGTGGAGCCTTCCATAAAGGCCTACAGGACGCAGTACGGCCTCAACATTATCGGCCTTGTCCCAAACGGCATCTTCGGAGAGAACGACAACTTCAATCTTGAAGAGGCATCGATGCTCCCCTCCCTTATACGGAGGTTTTATGAGAAGAGGCATGAGGGATCGAAGCTCGTAGTATGGGGAGACGGTTCCCCTTTGAGGGAGTACACTTATTCAATCGATATCGCGAGGGCCTTCATGTGGTGCCTGGAGAATTACGATGGGGCGCAGATATTGAATATCGGTAGCACGGAGGAGCATTCCGTAAAGGAGATCGCGTTAATGACAGCCGGAGTACTCAGGATATCGAAGGAGCGGGTATTTTTCGATATCTCAAAGCCTAACGGCGTATTCAGGAAGAGCACGGATAACACGAGGTTCCTGAAACTTTCAGGTTTCGAGTACACGCCCTTCAGGGAAGGGCTGGAGAATACGGTCAGATGGTTTCAAAGCACATATGAGAATTCGCCGGAAACGCTCAGAACCCGGTCGAAAATAAGATCCGATAGAAGGGGCGTGAGCCGGCGATGAGGTACAGGGCCCTGGGAAAGACCGGTTTAACGGTATCTGAGATAGGTTTCGGGACATGGGGAATAGGCGGTGACTCCTACGGGCCTGTTGATGACTCTGAATCAAAAGAAACCCTCAGGCTGGCGTTTGAGAAGGGGATCACCTTTTACGATACGGCCAACGTATACGGCGCCGGGAGAAGCGAGAGGATATTGGGAGAGGCGCTGCGGGACGTAAGGAAAGAGATCGTCATCGCCACGAAAGTGGGTTCCCTTTCGTATTCAGGCCGACACATGGAGCAGGAATTCACCGTAAGGCGGATCTATGAGGGGATAGAAGGAAGCCTTAAAAGACTAAAGACCGATTACGTCGACGTATACCAGCTCCACAGCCCTCCCGCGGATGTGCTCGACGACGATCATATCATAAAGGCCCTGGAAGACCTTAAAAAGCATGGAAAGATTCGGGCGCTCGGCGTCTCCGTCAGGTCTCCGGAGGACGGGATGGTCGCGGCAGGGAAGAACTGCTTCGAAACCATCCAGGTAAATTTCAATCTGATAGACCATAGATTCATCGAAAGCGGGCTGCACGGGGCCGCCCTGAAAGAGAACATAGGGATAATATCGAGAACCCCGCTCTGCTTCGGTTTTTTGACGGGTACCATGTCGGATGAGGCCGGGTTCAAGAGCGGCGATCACAGGTCGGGATGGTCCAAAAGCCAGATCAAGACTTGGGCAGAATCAGTCAAGCTATTTGAATCACTATATACGAGGCGGGGCTGGACACCGGCAAAGGCGGCTCTTAAGTTCTGTCTCTCATATCCGGGTGTCTCAACTGTCATACCAGGAATGATGAATAAAACAGAGGTCGAGGAGAATGCCGTCGCCTCCGAGCTCGACACGCTTGAGGAAGACGAGCTCGCGATGATCAAACGGATCTATGAATCGCACGTCTTTTTCAATGCGGCCACGAAGTAAAAAAACAAACCCAAGAATGAGTATGAAAAAAAAATCTGATTTAAATGGAAAACCGAAGGTAAAGGTCGGGCTGGTGCAGATAAACAACAGTTTCGGCAATCAGAATTATCTCCCTTATTCAGTGGGGCTCATACAGGCGTACGCGCTTGAGTACCTGACCGATAAGGAGCGGTTCGAGTTCCTACTCCCTGTTTATAAAAGGATGCCCGTGTACAGGGCACTGGAGCGGCTCTCGGGAGCAGGCATTATATTTTTCAGCGCCTATGTCTGGAACTTCAACCTGTCCCTTGAGATAGCGAGGAGGTTCAAGCTCCTTAACCCGGATACGCTGATCGTGTTCGGCGGGCCCAATGTCCCGGGCAGGAATACCGCTGAATTTTTCGCCGCCCACTCCTTCATAGACATACTCTGCCACGGCGAGGGCGAGATAACATGTCTTGAGATACTCGAAAACTTCGAAGGGAAGAATTGGGAAAAGGTGGGTTCGATCAGCTATCTGGACTCTGAAGGGAGGCTCGTCCGGAATAAGCGACAGAGGAAGCTGACCGATCTGGATACGGTCTCCTCGCCGTATCTCGCCGGGGTCTTTGAGCCGCTCATTCACGAAAATCCTGACGGGACCTGGCTCGCGCTCTGGGAGACGAACAGGGGATGCCCGTTCACCTGCTCATACTGCGACTGGGGTTCATCCACGCACAGCAAGGTGCTTACCTACAGTCTTGAGAGGCTCTACAGGGAGATCGACTGGTTCAGCAAGAACAGGATAGAGTTCGTCTTCTGCTGCGACGCCAACTTCGGGATATTTCCGAGAGACATTGAGTTCGTAAAACACTTCGCCGACATCAAGGCAAAGAGCGGGTACCCGAAGGCCCTCTCAGTGCAGAACACAAAAAATTCGTCAGAGCGCACCTATGCCGTTGAAAAGACAATGGCTGACGCCGGGCTTAACAAGGGGGTCGCGCTTTCGCTCCAGTCGCTGAATCAGGAGACGCTTAAGCACATAAGGCGCGCGAACATCACGATGGAGCACTTTCACGAGCTCCAGAAAAAGTTTTCGGAAGAAAATATCGAAACCTTCACCGATCTGATACTGGCGCTTCCTTGCGAGACTTACGACAGCTTCGCGGAGGGCGTGGCCTCGGTAATAGAAAGCGGACAGCATAACAGGATACAGTTCAACAATCTTTCGGTGCTCCCTAATTCTGAAATGGGAGACCCTGAGTACCACAAGAAGTACGGTTTTGTGATAGTCGAGTCGAAGGTCATCAACGCGCACGGGAGCCTCAACGAGATGGAAGAGGTCTACGAGACGCAGCGCCTTGTGGTCGGCACCGATACCATGCCAGAAGGCGACTGGCTTAAGGCCAGGACCCTTGGCTGGATGGCCGCGCTGCTGCATTTCGACAAGCTCCTGCAGATACCTTTCATAATCCTCCATGACCACTTCGGCTTAAGCTACAGGGAGCTGCTTGAAGGCTTTACGACCGTAAAAGGCCCGTATCCGGTACTCTCGTGGATCAAGGGGTTTTTCGAGGACAAGGCAAAAGACGTGCAGCAGGGCGGGTCGGAGTTCTGCGCGTCAAAGGAGTGGCTTAACCTCCTATGGCCCGCCGACGAGCTTGTCCTTATAAAGCTCTGCACTGAAGGCAAGCTCATGGCCTTCTATGATGAGGCGGAGGGATTTTTAGGAAAGCTCCTTGAGAAGAAGGGCGCTGATGGATACAAGGAAATATTGAGGGATGCCGTTTACCTCAACAGGAACCTCGTGAAGCTTCCCTTTCAGGACAGGAACCTGGGCTTGGAGTTGTCCTATAACATACTGGAGTCCTACAATGCCGCCTTGAAAGGCGCAAAGGTACAGCTCCGTAGAGGGGATTGCATGCATACCGTGGACAGGGGATCCCTCAGGTGGGATTCGTGGGAGACCTGGTGCAGAGAGGTGATCTGGTACGGAAATAAAAAAGGGGCGTACCTCTACAAGCTAATAGAGGCTTATTGCGAGGCATGAGTGGAATGAAGGAGCTTGTAAGCATCATAACCCCGGTATTTAACGGGATTAAATATTTGGAAGGGTGCGTTCAAAGCGTCTTGGAACAAGATTATCCTCATATAGAGCATGTGTTCATCGATGCCGGGTCCGCTGACGGCACGGTCGAGCTCCTGAAAGAATACAGCCTGAAATATCCGGGCAGGATCAGGTTCCTGTCAGAGCCGGACAACGGGCCTGGCGACGGGTGGAACAAGGGCCTCAAGATGGCGAAGGGGTCGATCTTCGGATGCCTGGGCTATGATGACCTTTACACTCCGGATGCGGTCAGCACCGTAGTCGAATTTTTGACCGCTCACCCCGAGGCCTTTTTTGTCCACGCCAATTGCGATCTTATCAACGGCGATGGAGAGGTGATAGGCAGGCATAATGTGCGGGGATTCGATTATCAGGCATTCGCCGATACGGCGCTGCACATATCGACGACCTCGGCATTTTACAGAAGGGAGGTCATGGAAAAGATAGGCTGGCTCGATTCCTCAGGCGATGATTTTGACGTAATGCTGCGGATCACAAAAAACTTCAAGGCGTACGGCATCGACAAGGTGATCTCAAGCCTCCGAATCCACGACAGTTTTTTTAACCCCGATAATTTTCACAAGCGCATAAAGATGTACCGTCAGACATACGAGGTAAGCAGGAAATACGGAGGCCGCGTCTTTTCTCCTCTCGCGCTCCGGTACTACATCTGCCTCATCATAAACCGGACTCATCTTGAGTTCGCATTTCCGATTTTAAGAAAGTCTTACCGGAAGCTGAGGCGCATTTGAAGGCCAGAGGGCCTAAGAGCGGGCTCGCAGCATATGAGTGATAAAAAGATTCTTATAAGAGGGGTGCTGATAAACTATATTCAGCTCTTTGCCGCCTTTGCCGTCAATTTCGTCCTGACGCCGATAATCCTGAACCATCTTGGAAGGGTAGCCTACGGGATATGGGCAGTGTTCAGCTCGATCATGGTCTATTTCATCCTTTTCGACATCGGCCTGAATACTTCAGTGGCAAAATACACTGCCGAGCACAACGGCCCCTCAGGTAAAGGGGGGAAGATCGACAGGATAGTATCCACGATTTTCGTAGTCTTTCTTTTCGTGGCGCTGTTCATAACCCTCGCGTCGGTAGTCCTCGCCCACTTCATACCTTACGTAATCGACATACCCGAAGACCTTTTAAGGAGCGCGAAGATAGCCTTCGTTATAATGGGCGTAAATGTCGCGATAATCATACTGGGAGGCGTCTTCGGAAACGTGATTTACGGGTTCCAAAGGGTGGATATCTGGAAATCCTGCGTCATCGCACAGCTCCTGTCAAATGCCATCCTCGTAATATTATTTTTAAAACTCGGGTTCGGCATCGTCGGGGTCGCTGCCGCCTCGGCGCTGAGCAGTCTCATATTGCTCAGCTTATATCTCATCTTCCTCCGGACTGGCAATTACGGCATTTCAGTGAGGCCCGGGTTATTCGATCTCAAGGTCTTTAAGGAGGTGGCCCCGTACAGCTTGAGGACGTTCGTACTCGGCCTCAGCAGCCGCATCCTTTACTATACCGGCTCCATCGTTATCGCCGTGTTCCTCGGGGCCGCGATGGTCGCACCCTATGATATTGCGAACAAACTCTGTTTTTATTCGACATACATGTTTTCCGTGGTATCCACGACGGCATTCCCCAGGTTCTCAAAGTTTTATGCTGAAGGAAATATGGAAGGCCTGAGGGGGCTGTACCTTAAATCCCAGAAGATCTCATTGGGGATAATGTCCGTATTGGCTATATTCCTGTTCTGCTGGGGCCGCGCGCTGATAAACCTCTGGGTGGGGGAGACAAATTTCGCCGGGATGAACGTGCTGGCGCTCTTTATAGCGATGCTTTTCTTTCATGCCCTTGGCACGCCCGCGATAGCCATGCTCCAGGGCATAGGCAAAAATAAGGCCGTTACGTGGTCGGAGATCGTAAACGCCGCCCTGAACCTCTTACTCTCTATCGCCCTCGTTAAAAGGCTAGGCATTGAAGGGGTTGTGATCGGAACCCTTGCGGCGCACCTGCTCACCAGTTTTTGGGTTGTCCAGCTTTCCGTTTATAAGTCGATAGGTCTTTCGCTAAAAGCTTTCCTCGCTAAAATTTCACCTACTCTTGCGTCCGGATTAAGCGCGGCTATTTTAATATGGCTGATAAAGGACAAGCTCGGCGCGGGAAGCCTTTATCATCTTGTCTTTAATGGGCTTGTGGTTGCCGCTCTTTACTGCGTATTTTACATGGCCTTCAGCACGAAAGATGAACAGCTTATGTATATTGAATTCGGGCAAAGATGGCTTAAGACGAATGGTGAGCGCATTCTACGCAGCCTGGCGCGTGACTGACCGGCGTGCGTAAATAAAGAGAAGTTAGCGATTTAGTCAGATGAAGATAGAGCTTATAGCAGCGCTTTTTCTGGGTATTGCCGCAGCAGTAATGGTGGCGCGAAGCCCTCGCCTCTTTTGGCCTGTCCTTATCGTCGCGAATATCTTCGGCAACGGGCCGAGGCTGTTCGGTTATTTTTTTTGGGACGAATGGCTGACCGGCTTCGCCGTTATCGGCGCGCTTTTGTGCATTCTGGTTGATAAAAAGGGGCACGCTAACGATCCCGGGAACAAGGACCATAAGGTCATCTTCATAGTATGGGCCTTTTACATGGTCGCTGAATCCTTCGTCGGGATGTTCCTTAACGACGACATCAGGATAACGCGCTGGATACTCTTTTATTCGCTCCTGATACTGATATTCCTGATCATGCACTTCAGGGGGGATATGTTCCCATTCCCCCGATTCCGGCGGTTCGCTTCGATTACGCTTATAACCTCGGTGCTTTATTTTTTGTCATACCTGGCGCATGGGATGATGATAGAGCGGATACTCGGAGTCGGCGAGTTCGGCAGGTTCGCGGCGCAGTTCGAGACAGAAGGTATTCTCTGGTCAGGTTCGGCAACGGCGGTATTCCCGGCACTTATCGCAATGCCCGTGGCGATTATCCTGATGAACGACAGGTCGCTTAAGAGGCGCATGCTGGCGCTCCTATCCGTTTTTATCATGATGGTAATAGCCTTTTAGTACGATTCACGCATGTCCTGGCTTGTTATACTGGGCTCATTTCTGCTCTCAGCCGGAAAGATAAGGCTTAAAAATATCCTGATGTTCGCCTTGAGCTTCGTCCTGGTATTCAGTCTTTATGTCCCCGATCCGGCCAAGCACATATCCGAATTCTTTTATACGATCTTTGAAGGCACTCAGGCCCTGTGGTCTCCAGGTGAAAGCGACGTTACGAGAAAACTGCAGATGCACGCAGGTTTTCTGAGGCTGACTGACAATCCCAAAACGTTTTTTGTCGGCGACGGGGTCTACTCTCACCGTTTCACGATCGCGCCCCACATTAATGATCTCTATTTGAAATACCTCCCCGAGCAGAAGTTCCTGATACCAGGCCACAAAGAGACGCGGGACGACCCGCCGGGCGGGATAACGCTCTTCAGGACGACCGCCTTCACCGCCCTGCTGGTCGACACCGGGGTCGCGGGCATGCTCTTTTTTACATTGAGCTTCGTATTCATGGGTCTGAAGGTTTTTTTCAAAAGGAATCTGGATAAGAAATATTTCCTCTTTATCATCCTTGTCTCCTATATGTGGATGACAAACAACAACATCTCTGAAATCATTCTGCTCTATCTTTTTATAATGCCGATGGGCTTGATAGAGCAGCTGGCCAAAGATGAAACTTTCATGAAGGCGGGTAAAAAAATATGAAGATATGCTTTTTGGCGGCTGCGAATTCAATACACAGCTATCGCTGGATCAAGTTTTTCGCGGATAGGGGGCACGAAGTCCACTGGATATCCCTCTGCCCTTCCACGATAGGCGAACTGCCGGGAGTCAGATTTTACGAGATAAAATCACCCGCGTCCAATTATCTGAGGGTCTTTAGTTCAGTAAGACAGGTACGGAGGCTGGTTTCCCGGATAAGCCCAGACGTGCTCCATGCGCATTCCGCGGGTGTTTACGGTTTTGCCGGCGCGCTCGCCGGACGCCACCCCTTTGTGCTGACAGCCTGGGGCTCTGACATCCTGATGGGCGGCAAATCTCACGTAAAAAGGCCTTTTGTAAAATACATATTGGAGAGGGCTGATCTCGTTACATGCGATGCCGAGCATATGGCCGAGGCCATGGCCGGGCTCGGGACCAGCCGCTCGAAAATGAGAGTGATCTATTTCGGGATCGACACCCAGAGGTTTTCTCCGGCGGAGCCTGATGCGCTCTTACGGGAGAGACTTGGCATAGCCGCCGGTTCCCCTGCAATTATCAGCATGAGGAATTTTTACCCTGTCTACGATATAGAGTCGCTGATCAGGTGCGCGCCTATGGTCCTCAAAAAAGCCCCTGCGGCGAGGTTTATAATCGTAGGGAGTGGCCCGGAGGAGGAAGGGCTAAAGAAACTGGCCGCGTCCCTTGGGCTTTCGGAGAGCGTCCTGTTCACGGGTAAAATCCAGAATGCCGACCTTACAAGATACCTGACGTCGATGGATGTCTACGTATCCACCGCCCTTTCTGACGCCGGTATCTCAGCCAGCACGGCAGAGGCTATGTCGTGCGGCCTGCCGGTAGTCATCACCGACAGCGGGGAGAACGGCAGATGGGTCAAGGATGGAGTGGGCGGCTTTCTCGTGCCCGTTAAAAGCCCGGAAAGGCTCTCCGAGAGGATCCTCGACCTGATAGAAAATCCCGATAGAAAGAAGATTGGGAGGATCAACCGGGAAACTATCATCCGGAAGAACGATTATTTTAACGAAATGGGAAAGATGGAGGTGCTGTACTATCAGATGCTGCGTAAGGCGGAGAATCGGGGCGCCTCTGTATCCATTTCACAATCAAAATGATCTTGCAGAGAAGGATACTGCTTCCAGCCGTTCTTCTTGTTGTTGTTCTGGGCGCGTCTTTCGCGCTCTTATTCAGGGCGGAAAGGGTTTTCAGGCAAGTCTATCCCCCCTATCTGCTTGCAAAAAAAACGGTATACGAAAAACTCGATATTCAAAACAGGTATGACATCCACGGCGCAGCCGTCTTTTTTAATGAGATGAATCCCGGATATCCTGGTCTTGAGAAGGTATCCGCTGCCTTAAAGGCCGGGGATCACGAAACGGCGGTAAAGGAATATCTCCACTGGAGAGAGGCAGGGGCCGGGAGGCCGAGGTTCTTTGATCTCAAAAAGATAGCTGGGAAAAATCCGCCGGATATCAGGCCAGCGGGATATATAATAAGGCTTTCCAAGTCCGTGGATATCGCTGAGCGCTATCTGCGAGATGAGTTCATGTATGGAAACCAGGTCTACAGGCTTTCCGTTCCGCCCTCTTATTTTCCGCAAGACCCGCTGGAGGACATCCTGGTGAATTCTTTCGAATTCATATCCAAAAATCTCGGGATAGCCTTTCTGCTCGATCAGGATGAAAGGTACCCTGACAAGTTCGCCTATTTTTTTAACGCCTGGTGCGATGCGGCGTCACCGCTTCCCGACCCTTATGTCACGGGTGATATAACGCATCCACAAGCGTATTATCTTTTTACTGTCGCCAGGAGGGCGCATTCGTGGGTGTATGCGTATTATCTTTTCAATAAAAGCCTGAGCGATGAGACCAGGTTCCGCCTGGCGAGGGAGATACTCTCGCACGTAAAATACGTAAACGCTAGCATGGAGGCGGCGATAAACGGCGCTGGAAGCCGCAAGAACCATGAATTCTGGTTTCAGAAGGGCAACCAGCCGCTCATAACGGCGGCAAGGCAGGCAGGCGTTCTTATAATGTTCCCGGAATTTGACAAGGGTTCCCGGATGCTTTCCAATTCGATGCGGATAATAGATAGTTATCTTAAGAACAATCTGACCGCAGAGGGCCATCAGCCTGAGCGAGACGAGGCGTATCACGAAGGAAGCCTCGTGTACCTCTCCGAGCTTTTTCTGCTGGCAAGGTTGAACGGCGTCCCGATAGATCCGTCCATTGAAAGGGAATATGAAAAGACATTTGAAGTCCTCGCGAGAATAATGCAGCCCGGCGGATACCTCCCGGCGGTTGGAAACGCATACCTCGCGACAGACCCTTCCAACTACCTTGCCCTGGGCGCTTATATATTCAACCGGCCAGATTTGAAAGCCGGGTCAAAGCCGAATTTTACGTCTCCGAGCGTTGATTTCGATGCTTATGCCTTTTTTCTCGATTACCTCACCGACGGCGCAACGCCGGCAAGGAAAGCATACCTTGAGAGCGACGCGCTCCCATCAACAGGCTTTTATGTTATGAGAAGCGGGG
>JACRET010000048.1 GCA_016218105.1 Deltaproteobacteria bacterium | reverse complement strand
TTAAAACTCATACCGTACCTGCGCGTACATATTGTCGTTCTCATCAAGCGACCCGAATTGGGTCGTATCCTTTTCTCCACCGAAGATATTGACGCCCAGGGCCGCCCAGACATGGTCTGAGAAGTTGTATCTGGCCTCGGGGTTTAAAAAATAGTCCCTATCCGTGGGAGACCAGAAGGAGAACCACTGCAACCTCATGTCCTGATGCATGAGAAGGTATGTCATCCGGAGCGACGTTAGCTGCCTGAACCTCGAAGCCTTTGGGAAATCCCCTATGGTTCTTTCGTATTCCGAATAATCATGTATGTATTCGGTGTAATACTGGACCGTCACGCTCAAGTCCTCGATTATCTGCCTCTGGTAGCTTAAAAGAAAACGCGTCTGGGAGTTCGGGATGAGCGGGTCGGCCCCGCTCCTGTCATCCAGAGAGTCATAATAGCCAGCCTCAAGGCCTATAAGCCCGCCCAGCGCGCCTCTCTGAAGGCTTGCCCCGTAGACCGAGAGCTCAGGGTATATGAGTTCTATACGCGTGGCAGAGGTGAGGCTGTCCGGGATCGTCGAGGGCTCCCTGTTAAAGCCTTTATAAAGATATATCGACGCGTCGAAGCCGGCGATATCACGGTAAGCCCTTAACGCGACTTCCGTATTCTCGATGTTTGAGTCAGGCTCATTTTTAACCCTGTCCGTCACATCCGGCATGGGGTCGAACATCCAGAACCTGTTTGAATCAGGGAAGTTGTTCGGCTCAAAGAACGGTATTACGACAAGCTCGAATGAGGCTATCTCCGGGTAGAACCCGGCCTTGACGGCGTCCACGCCTTTCTTAAGGTACTCCAGCGGCCTTCCTGAGAAGAACGCCTCATAGTCCTTCGGGAATATGTCATTTATAAAAACAAGGTCTCCAAGACCCCAGGTGACTATCTGCCTGCCGACCCTCAAGTCCCATTTCTCCTGCGTAAGATCGAGGTACGCCTCCCTCAGCTCGATCTCGCCGTCTTTGTCAATATGGTCAAAGGATATATCGGTTTTAAGGAACAGGCGCAGGGGAGCCTCTGAGCCTTCGAGCTTCAACTGGCCCCTTTCCTCGGCCCACTTGAGGTCTCCGCCGTCCGGGTTCGAGGTCTCTATCCCGAACGAATAGTTGCCCTGCAAAAACCCATTGACCGAGAGATTCCCAGCGTAAGACTCCCGGCCGAGGAAGACTGCCGCTAAAATGATTATCTTTAAAAGAATTTTTTTCATAACTCGACGCTGTCCTTCACTCAATGCGTTCTTATTCTATCCACTTCCGGGGCGGCTGCTTCAAGTACCTTTCGGTAAAAAGGCTGTCCTCTATCCCGACGTTGTAGTCGACCGCCGTGAAGGTCGTCTCCGTTGAATGGCCGCTCTGGAGGTTCTTCATCGTCCTTTTCACGACCGTCGGGAACCCCTTTATCTCCTTGACCTCGTCGGCGGTAAAGACCTTATACAGAGATCCCCTTTTATCATAGTACTCTTCCTTCAATGGCAGGAAGGTTTTTTTGTCTATCCATGAGAGTTTATGACCGTAGTCTGTATCCCCGGCCTTGGGGGTGCTCTTTACGACAAGACAGTCCGCCTCTCCCAGTTTTTCCTCCTTTACGATAGCGTGCGTGTCATCGGCTATGTCCCTGCCGGAGACGTCCTCGTACGTAAAGTCGGAGCCCACGAAGCTTGAGCGCCTGTCCTGAGCCGCGATCCTCCTTACCATATTGAGGGCCGGGACAAAAAGCCACCGGTCGTCGTCCCTGCCGGGGTATTTATAGACCATGAAGGCCATATTTTTTACATCAGCGGGCTGGTAAAAATACATGAAGTACTTCTGGTCGCCGCCGGACTCCCCGTAGTTCTTCCTGAGCATCGTAAGCTCCCTTGCCCTTTCATCCCCTGACTTGCTTATAAGCCTCATCACCACCCTCGCCTTGAAGTCCTTACCCTTATAGAGGAAGGCGGCTTGAGCGCTTTTCATCGCCTCTTCAGGCGTGACGGCGAACGCGTTAAGCGGCAGCAGTAACGCAAACAACAGTACCAGATATTTGAGCATGTTAAAAACCTCCTTTATTATCAAGATAACCAGTTATCTTCTACTCAGCGCCCTTAAAAAGCCTGCCTCTGAAAAGCACAATCAAAGCCGGGAGATAGATCATGGTTAGTATGGCGCTCAGTAACATCATGGACACGATAAAGGCCCCCACGGTTATGTACGGCGTAAGGGGCGCAAAGAGCATTACGGAGAACGCCGAGGCGAAAAGAACGGCGTTACGCATTATGCCCTTGCCTGGCCGGGCCGCGGTCCACAGAAGCGCGTCGGTCAGGGATTCGGAGGAAGGGATTCCGGCTTGTGCTGTCTCCGAGAGCCTCTGCCTGAGCCTGCTTATGAAGTGGATGGAGAAGTCAACGGCCATACCGAGGGACAGGCAGCTTAAGACGGCTATCGGCATGTCAAAGTCCTTGCCCATATATCCAACCGCGCCGTAGATAAGGAGTATCGTAAATAGAAGCGGGACATACCCCACGGCCGCCCATTTCGCGGAGCCGAAGTCGAACGCGAGGATGATAAATATCACAACGAGGGCTATGACGAACCCCTTGAGCATGTCCCATAGAACCTCATCGTTCCAGACGAGGTTGAAGTAGGCTATCCCTGCGGGCTTGAATGCGAGAGCCCCGGGGTTTGAAGCCTTGTATTCATCAACGGCACTTATGACGCTCCGCATCGCTTCGACATCCCAGGTCTTGAGTTGCACCCATATATTGGCCTTCCTGAACGGGTAGTCGACGACGTTGTCGAGGTCGGACGGCTTTGCTGACATGCTGAAAAGGAACAGGTACTGGCCTATCTCGTCCTTTGAGGAAGGGACGGCGTCGTATTTCGGGTCGTCGTCGTGGAGGACCCTGTTTATCCTTTTCACGTAATCGACGACAGAGCTGGTCTTTCCGACCACGGGGAGCTTTTCAAGGTGCCTCTGGAGCCCCTCTATCCGCCTCATCGCCTCCGGGGTCTTTATGTACTCGTCCTCTTCGGATAGGGCTACCACATACCCGAGGGATGTGCCGCCGAGGGAGGCGTTCAGGACAGAATCCGCCGTGCGTATGTCGCTGTCATTCTTAAACCACTCGACCATGTTGTTGTTGACGACGATCCTCGATACGCCGATGACCGCCAGGCCGAAGAGGACAACGCCTATGAGGGCCGTGGCCTTGGGGTTATGCGCCCCGATTGACGCAAGGCCCCTTAAAAAACCGGATGCCCGGCCTGAAGATATATCCTCCCCGGTCGCTATCTTCTCGATATTCTCCTCTTTGACAAAGGTGAACATCGCCGGGATGAAGCTGAAGCTCAAGACCCTCAGGGCAACCGTGCCGAAGGCCACTACCGCGCCGAAGACCTTAACCGGGACTATATCCATGAACAGCAGCACCCCGAAACCAACGGCTGTAGCAAGGGCCGTATAACGGACAGGCCTTCCTATGGCGTGCATCGTCTCTATTATAGCGGCCTTCTTGTCCTTTTTTTCCCTGTAGCGGAAGTAGAACTCGTTGAATATATGTATGCTGTCCGTTGCAATGGCCATGAGGAATACCGGGGCCATGGAGCTCATGATATGGACCGGGAAGCCCAGCGCGATAAGAAGGCCCATCGACCAGACGATGCTGATCATCGCGTCCATCATGAGCGTGACGGAGAGAAAGAGGTCCTTGAACATCAGATACCTGGCGATGAGCATGATACAGCCGGCTATGGGGGCGAAGATGGCCATGAGCTTGAACATCTCGACGCCAAAGGTGTCCCTCGCCACCGGGTCTCCCGCCACATAGTACCTCTCAGGGCCGCCTTCCTTCTTTACGATCTCCTTGATCCTGTCGGCTATTGTCTTTCCGTTAGCGCCTTTTTCCAAGGGAATGTAGATCGCGGTTGTCTTTCCGTCATCGGATATTATCCGGCCTTTGAAAAGCGGGTTTTCCGTAAGGTCTTTTCTCAGGCCGTCCATGGCGGCCTCAGTCTTCGGCACCTCTGACATGAGAGGGGCGACCCTCAAGACCCCGGCTTCTGCGGTAACGTTGGTAATGGTCGGCAGACCGTTCACATCCCTTGCGGCGACGCCTTCAATCCTCAAGACCTCGTCCGTAATCCGTAGAACCTTGCCGAGCGTGCGCTCGTTGAGGACGCCTTCATCGCTTACTACGCCGACGGCTATCATGTCTTCATAGAGACCGAAAGTCTCATCAACCGTGTCATTCCAGACCCTTACGTCGGACGTCGGCGGGAGCATGTTCTTGGGGTTTGTGTCTGTTTTTATCTTCGTAAATTGCGTAAGGAAACCGAGCGTGATAAGCGCCACGATAACTACAACGAGCTTCGGATGTCTGACGGAAAATTCGACAAGGTAATGTTTTTTCATCGCGATACCTGATAAGGATTTAGTTTGCTTCGGACTTACGCCTTTTTTGCAACCGCCACAAGAAACGCCCCTGCCCTCGGGAACAACTTCCTCCCGATTCTTTCATGCGCTTCAGAGAAAGCAAGGTAAGGTGCTGAGTTTATCGGGAGAAAAAAAAGACAGGTCCTGACCTTTATGTCCTCGAAACCCGCCTTTTCTAGCGAAAATTCGATCCCGCTCGGGGATATGAATTCGGCCCTGTTGTAGACGGTGTCCTTGACGCGCCCCTTTACCCTTCTAAGAAAAGCCCAGGGAGACCGTCTGTTAAGAAGGGTTATGACGATCCTCCCGCCCGGCCTCAATACCCTTTTCATCTCAAGGAGCGCCGCGTCCCGTTCCTTTACAAAACAGAGCATGCATACTGAGAGAACGAGGTCAAAATGCCTGTCGTGGAACGGCATGTCGAGGGCATCCGCCTTTATGAAATCGATCTCTAACCCGGCTTTGTCTGCCATGGCCCTTGCCCATCCGACCATCTCCGCAGAAGCATCCATGGCCGCAACAAGCGCGCCCCTGCTTGCAAACTCAATCGAGTATATCCCCGTGCCGCAGCCAACATCCAAAACCCGTTCACCCTTCTTTATGCCGGCCATCGAGAATATAAGCTCTCGTTCGAGCCTATCTGAAGCCTTCCCGAGCGGGGTTCCGTACCAGGCCTCGTATTTTTGAGGGTCCCAAGTGGGCATAAATTTTGTTAAATCCGGAAAAGGCCAAGGCTTCGGTCGAGCTATTCGAGCTTTTTGATATTCAATGCGCTGAGGATCGTCTTTTCATAGAAAGGCTCGCTAACGCCTTTTTTCATATTGCGCAGGAAATACTTCTCGAACCCGACCTTGGCGAGGTGGACCCATCTGCCTTTCCTTGCCCAGGTCACATCGCGGGGAGGCATCTGTGGTATGGCGACGAACGCTACACCCCTGTCGCCCATATCGGCAAGGCATATAGCGTTCCAGGTGGCTTTTGCGGAAACCGGCTCTCCTTTTATGGATGCCTTTATGTTTTGAACAGCCGCCGCCACCATGCTCTCGATCATAAACCCGGTCTTGGGAACGCCCACCGGGAGAGGGGTCGCCTCTGGAGGGGCTATCGCGATGCATACTCCTACGGCATATATATCCTGATACCTGGGGGATCTCTGGAACCCGTCTACCACGACAAACCCCTTCGGGTTGCATAAGCCCTCGACCTCGGCTACGGCATCAACGCCTTTAAACGAAGGGATTATCATAGCGTACCTGAAGGGGAGTTCCTTTTCGCCTTCATCCAATACCTCGACGAGCATCTTCCCCTTTTCAACTCGCTTTATCTTTGTGTTCGTATGCCAGCTTATGTGCCTTTCCCGAAGTTCATGCTCCAGGAGGCCCTTTGAGTCGCCGACGCCTGAAAGCCCCATATGCCCGATATACGGTTCGGGGGTGGTGAATATCATGGGGACCTTCCTGCGGAGTTTCCTCCGGCGAAGGTCGGCATCGAGTATAAACGCGAACTCATAGGCAGGGCCGAAACAGGAAGCGCCATGTGCCGCGCCGATAACCACGGGTCCGGGGTCTTCAAGGAACTTTTGGTATTGCTCGAACGCCTTTTCGGCATGGTCGACGGTGCAGACTGAGACGGTATGGTCGTCAGGCCCCAAACCCGGAATTTCATCGAATGCCAGCTTCGGGCCTGTGGCGATCACAAGGTAGTCATAAGACACGGCAGCGCCGGTTGAGGTTGTTATCTCCTTTTTGACAGGGTCTATTCGGGCGGCGGCCTCGGCGATGAACTTGATGCCTTTCTTCTCCAAAGGCGGCCTGAGGGAAAAGCTTGTATCTTTCCTTGACCTCCAGCCCACGGCGACCCAGGGATTCGACGGGACGAAATGAAAGGTATCGGTGTTCGATATTACGGTTATCTCGTGGACAGCGCCGAGGGCATCCTTCATCGCGTACGCCGCCGGGAGCCCGCCTGTTGAAGCGCCAATGATCACAACCTTTGCCATATGACCTCTTCAGAACCCTGAAAACTATATTAGTGCTGTTTTTCCTGCAAAACACCCATGTTCAAAGGGCAATCTTATATCTCAAATAGCATTCACCGACCGGCCCGGGCTTTTCGCTGCCCGTGAGCTCAACGTTTTTCTTCAGGGCCTTGCCAATGGCAGACTTGACCATCTGGCTTATCGGGCAGTAGCCCGTCTTGCCCTTGTTTCTCTGGATTTCATTGCCTTTGCAGATGTCGCAGCCCTTGACATACAGGCAGGCCGTGCCATCATCATTAAACTCAAATCTCGCGATATCCGAAAACCTGAAAGGGCCGCTCATGTACGCTTCGATGGCTTCTTTGAACCCAGCCGTATCAGCAGGCAGAACGTTCAGTCTCTTCTGCCAGGCATTCGCAAGAATGGCACCCATTTTGGCGTTATACTTCGCGCCATCCTCGCCGAGGGCATCAAATACCGCGGCGTGGTACGCGGCAAAGAACTCCTTTGAAAAATCGTGAGACATAAGACCTCCGTCATAACTTCACGTTTTTTGTCAGCAACTGCTTTTCATTAAGGTATTCAAAGAGCACCTCCCTCATTATGTCGCACGCGGTAATGACCTTGGGGTTTGCGAGAGAGTAGTAGATACTGACACCTTCGCGCCTGCTTTTAAGTATACCCTTGTTGCGCATTATGGCGAGGTGCTGCGAGGCATTCGCGCCGGAGATGCCCATCTTTTCGGCGATCTCGGTAGCCGAAAGTTCGTTGTCCCTGAGGGTATTTATGATCTCAAGGCGCTTGGGATTCGCCAGACACTGGCAGATGCTTGCGTGTATCTCGTATAGCTCTTTTGGTATCATAGTCGTCTCACTATCCATATAGTTTCATAGTTAAGAAACTTATTAAGTAATATATACCATGCAATATTAAGGGTGTCAAGCTGGTTTTTTCATACGAACCAGGGCAAATCGTCCGGGCGCATAACAGGTGCGTCATTTTTCTAAAAATCGATTGACACGTAAACAAACCTATTGTATATAAGTAGGTACTTAAATACTTATATTAATTAAATGAAAGAAACGGCAGAACTTTTTAAGATACTCTCTGTAGATAAGAGAATCGAAATAATAGAGCTTCTAAAGAAAGAGGCTATGAGCGTTAATGCCATCTCGGATGTTTTGGGCATCACGCAATCGGCTGTCTCGCAGCATCTCAGGGTATTAAAATCCGCCGGCCTTGTCAGAGACGAACGGAAAGGGTATTGGATATATTACTCTTTGAATCGTGAGACCCTTGAAAAATGCAGGCAGAGGCTGAACAGGATCTGCACCTGCGGATGTCTCGGCGGCAATCAGCCAAAGACCGGAAAATGCTAAAGGTTTTTTTTCGCCTTAATATAAGTATATACGCATATTCTTATAAACAATAAAGGGAGGTGATATTATGGGGCAGGAACCTGAACCTGTAGAGCAGCCGGCTTCAGAGAAACCTCAGTCACCGGGTGGCACCAAAAGAACCTGCGGATGCGGCTGTGTACCGCCTGTGAAGGAAAACTGAGGGAATTTGCCTTACAGGGGCGGCTGAATAAACCGCCCCTATTCCAAAAAAGTTGAGGGGGAACATGAAAGATGGATCTGATTGCGATTTTTTTTAACTGGCTTCATCTGCTCTCTGCAGTTATCTGGGTCGGGGGGATCGTATTCATACTCTACATCGCGATACCTTCTTCAAGGCAGGCGCTAGGCCCTAATGCAGGAAAATTGATGGGAGAGATCTCCGAAAGATTTACGCCTGTTGCAAACTATAGCATCCTATCGCTTGTAATCACCGGGGTATTGTTAACATGGATAAAGGGATATTTTAGAGGGAGCGCCTCTTTTGAAAGCGCTCAATCCACTACTTTGTATTTGAAATATCTCTTAGCCTTATTAATGATAGGTATTCACTTCTACAGGGGTCTCGTGCTTGCTTCAAAAATAACGGCTGCCGAATCCGCGCGGAAACCAGCCCTGCAGAAACGTTCCTTAAATCTTGTCATAGTAAACCTGTGGTTAGGACTAATAATTTTATTGCTGTCAGTGATTATGCGTTCTTGAATACATAGCGAGCGAATGCTAATGCAGGTTCTGGCATCAGATAACTGTTCAATCTGGCAACCTGGTCTCCCGTGCCTCTCCCAGTCTGGAAAGAAGCTCACTTAGCTCGGTTATGCTGTAGGGCTTGTGCAATGCCGCCTTGAATCCGTATTTTTTATAATCCGCAATTATATCCTCATCGTAGAAGCCGCTCGTCGCTATCGCCCTGACATTCGGGTCGAACTCGACCAACTCCTTCATGACGTCTTTTCCGCCCATCCCGTCGTGCATAGCCAGATCGACGATAACCGTATCAAAAGGTTCGCCTGCCTCCATCGCGTTCTTATATTTGAAAACCGTATCCTTCCCCTCCCGGCACAACGTGACTGAATATCCGATCTGGACGAGCAAACTGCTCAAAAGCCTCCTTATCCCATCATCATCTTCCAGTACCAGCACCCTTCTTTTACCGTTTGGCGAGAGGGCCGCAGATTTTCGCTCCGAGGCTGGAAGATAGACATAAAATGTAGTGCCGACATTCTCCTCTGAGTCGACTGTTATGAAGCCGTCATGATTTCTTATAATGGAATAGGCTAAGGCTAGCCCGAGGCCGCTCCCACGCTCTTTTGTAGTGAAATAAGGTTCAAACAGCCTCTTAAGATTCTCTTTCGATATGCCGGGGCCGGTGTCCCTGATAGAGATCCTTACATACCCACCCTCTTTTAATTGGAAGATGTTTCCTTTACCAAGTTGCTCGTTTGTGCACCTTATCTCTATGGTGCCGCCCTTCGGCATGGCCTGTTCGGCGTTCAGAATGATATTATTCAAGACCTGGGTCAGCTGGACCTCGTCCGCCTCGGTAGGCCAAGTCTCTTCAAGACACATCAAGTCGCATTTTATGTTTACGGCTCTAATGCTCAGACATATCGACTCCGCGATTAAATCGGTGACATTGATGGTCTTTTTTACGGGAACTCCCCCCCTTGCGAAAGTAATAAGCTGCTGGGAAAGGTTTTTTGCCCGCAGGACCACTTGTTGTGCCTCAAGGAGCTTGTTATGCGCCTCGGCCGGGTCCTTGTCCGTGTCCGCAAGCTCTATGTTCCCGAGAATTGTCGTTAGAATGTTGTTGAAGTCATGCGCTATGCCTCCGGCAAGCAAGCCGAGCGACTCGAGTTTTTGGATCTTGATGTGCTCTTCTTCCATTCTCTTCCGTTCCGTAATATCCCTGATAATCCCGACCGCCTTCCATTTGCCGCCGATATACATCGAAGAGATGGACAACTCGATCGGGAATTCGGTTTTATCTTTCCGAAGAGCCTGAAATTCGACTGTCTTTCCGATATTAGGGCCTGTCCCGGCCTGGAAGAACGCTTCCAGCCCATGAAGGGCTTTTTTATAATACCTTTCAGGCACTACGAAAGAGTGAAGGGGCTTCCCCATGACCTCCAAACGGGGATACCCCAGCATCTCCTCCGCTTTCCTGTTCCAGAAGTAAATCTTATCCGGTTCATCGATGCATATGATCGCGTCGGCGGCGGTTTCCGCGGTTGCCCGGAAAAGCTCTTCGCTTTCCTGGAGCGCCTTTCCCGCCTCCTGAAGCTCCGCTATGAGCCTTTCCCGTTCTCCCTCCCGCAACTTCCTGTCAGTTACGTCCAGGACAGTGCCGCGCATGATAACGGCTCTGCCGTTTTTAAACTCAGCTATCCCGGCCCCGAGGATATGCTTTATTCCTTGAGAGGTGTTCACCCTGTATTCCACCTCCCCCCTTTGTCCGCTGAGGATCTGCCTTATGGTATCTTCAGCCTTTGCCCTGTCATCAGGGTGGATCATCTCTATAATCTTCGGATAGCTGATAGGGGTCGCTACAGGCAGGCAAAAGATATTATAGCCCTCTTCCGAGAAGTAGAGCTTGTCCTTTTCAATGTCCCATAACCAATCTCCCATCCTGCCTATCTTCTGCGCCTCGGCAAGCATCCGTTCGCTGTCCTTCAGTTCTGAAAGAAGCCTCTCCCTTTCTATTTCCCTCTCTTTTCTCTCGGTTATGTCCTGAACGGTGCCTCTTATGGAAACTGCCTTGCCGTCTTTGTACTCAGCCTGCCATATATCGTGTAAGTGCTTTATCCTCCCCCTGGCCATGACCCTGTAATCAAAATCAACCCTCTCTCCATGAATGGCTCTGTCGGCGGCATTTATGACGGCCTCCCTGTCCTCAGGGTGGATCATCTCAAAAAAAACACCAAAAGTGACCGTGCTTCCCGCCGGTATTTCGAGAATATGATACGACTCGTCAGTGCCGCAGAAGAGATCTAAATCCATATCCCATATCCAGCTTCCGACCCTGGCCATGCGTTCGGTCTCCGCAAGTGACATTTCCTTTCCCTTCAAGGCCTCCTCGGTCTTTCTGCACTCTGATTCTTTTTGTTCGAATTCTTCAATCCTGGTCTTAAGATTCAGTATCTCGGCCAGAAGCTCCTCTCTGGACATATTCTCAAGTTTTTTCTCTTCCATACTTATAATTATATACCAGCTTGGAGAGTACTTATCAGAAGACATGATTTTTCACTCTGTCCTCTGCGGAACGGGATCAGCCTCTATCCGTCTGGCAGCTTTTTTCCATGAAAGTATAAAGTCGGGAAACAATTAGTTGTACGTGAATATCCACGCTTCGGAGGGGGTTTTTTGTTAAGGTTTGTAGGGTCCAGCAGGGTGCTGAAAAACCGGGAATGTGTTCAGGCTGCTCAAAAGGAAACTTTTCTATTCGCTCGCTTGACCCCGCGGCAACTGCGGGAAATTCGCTCGCTATGCATATTCAGCTCTGGTCGAAGTCTTCTTGAACGGCTATTTCCATTCTGTTGCGTCCTTTTTGCTTGGCCCTGTAAAGGGCCTTGTCGGCATACGCGACGAATTCCTTCATCTTTATCGCTGACGGAGGCAGAGAAGCGATACCGAGACTTATAGTGACGCTAGTCCCTCGCTCTACAGCCTTTCTCACTCTCTCGGCTACTTCACTGGCGGATGAGGCGCCGGTTTCCGGCAGTATAATCAAAAACTCCTCGCCGCCGTATCTGAAAACGCAATCCGCCCTTCTTACTTCCTTTGAAAGGATACCCGCGACTGTCACGAGGACCCTATCTCCGTCCGAATGGCCATATTGATCATTGTAGTTCTTGAAATGATCTATATCGATCATGATAACGGAAAGCTCTTGATTATACCGCACTGCGGTTTCCAGGCTTTTGTCCAATTGTATCTGCATGAAACGCCTGTTGGCGATACCTGTCAGAGAATCATAAAGCGACGAGGTCTTTGTCTCCTCGTAAAGACGCGCATTGCTGATGGCTATGGCTATTTGGCTGCCTATAGAGGAGAGGAGCTTGATCTGGCCCTCTCTGACATCTATGCCGGCTTTGATATATAAGGACAAAACACCGATAATTTTATTTGACGTTTTAAGGGGGACGACAATATGCCCGTGAGGGCCGGCACCCGAGGGACATATCAAGGTATGGCGCGGGTCTTCATTCGAATTCTTTGAAACCAGAATTTCTCCCGTTTCCATCGCCAGGCCGCAAAGGCATTCACCTTTGGAAAGCTCAAGGCAGGGTTCTACTTCCGTTTCCAATATACCGACAAACGAAGCAAGATGCAGCTTCCCGTTATCGGCCAGAAATATCGCCGCTTTTGTCTCTAGTGAAAAAACCTCCGCTTTCGTAATGGAGCGCAATACATTGGAAAGGAGTTCTCTAAGATCCAAAGTCTGGCTTGCTGACAGGGAAAGATCGTATAGGGCGTTCAACTCTGCGTTTATCTTCCGGAGGCTGGCGCTTTGCCGTGCGTTTTCCGCCTCAACCTCCTGCTTTTCCAGCGCCCGTTTTATATGGATAAGCATCTGATCTATATCATATGGTTTCAGCAGATATGAAAATGCCCCTCTGTTTGTAGCCTCTATTGCGGAGTCGAGAGTGGCGTTGCCGGTAAGAATGACCGCTTTTGCCGAGGGATAATCAGCAGTGACTTTTTCCAGGACTTCAAGGCCCGGGATATCCGGCAATCCGAGGTCGATCAACACGAGATTAAAAGGGGCTCCCTTCAAAAGGGATAGCCCTTCTCCCCCGTCCTGGGCTGTAAAAGTTTCGTATCCCTTGGCCCGCAATATGTCTGAAAGGGTTTTTCTAAGCCCGGCGTCGTCATCAATTATCAGAATACGAATTTTGTCCACAGGCATATCATCACCTTTTAGATGGTTCACCCAGCAGCGATTTCAGTTTATTGAAGCTGATCTCTTCTATTATACCGGTAAGTTCTTCGATAGCAAAAGGCTTGTAAAGACAGGCATACGCGCCTATTTGCAACCCGGTTTCAATGGATGACGCCATTGTTTCCCTATACCCTGTTACCAGAACCACCGGCTTCCCGGGATATCTTGCGCGGATAGCCTTCAGGATGTCCAATCCGTTCACTGAGCCGAGTTTGAGGTCAAGCAAAACAACAAGCTTATAGTTCCGCTCCATATGCCCCAGTACCTTTTCGGGATCGGCCTCCGTCTCAACATTATATCCCGACGCCTGCAGTATGTCCCTGAGCGTTCTGGAAAACGCCGGATCGTCATCGACCACGAGGATACTCTCCTCTTTCCTGATGAGAGAAAGAAATGATAGTACCTGCTGGACGTCGATTGGTTTGGTCAGGACTGTATACGCACCTTGTTTTTTTGCTTCATTGGTCTGTTCCTCAGTAGCGTATGCGCTCATTAATACCACGGGAAGGCTGGGACTTATGGCCTTGATCATTTTAGTGGCCTCCACACCGTCAATCCCATCCATCTTTATATCCATCAGCACGCAGTCCGGTTTATCTTCCCTTACCTTTTGCAGGGCCTCCTCTCCGCTATACGCCGGTAGAGCCGTATAGCCTTTGACCTTCAGGATATCACATATGGTTTTGACCATTCTACGGTCGTCGTCAACGACCAGAACCTTCAAGTGCTCTATCATACACCACCTCGGTCAATCGGCAGTATCACCATGAAGGTCGTCCCTTCTCCCGGCCTGCTTTCCACTTCTATGCGTCCCTCGTTCGCCTCCACGAGGTTTTTGCAGACCACAAGCCCGAGGCCGATACCCCTCGCCTTTGTGGTGAAGAGGGGTTGAAAGAGCTTTTTCATGTTCTCAGGTGTTATACCCGTGCCGGTATCTCTAAAACTGACCCTTACCGCCCCGTCCTCGAGGGACTCCTCCGCCTTTATGTTCAAATTTCCGCCAGCGGGCATCGCCTGCACGGCATTGGTAATAAGGTTGCAAAAAACCTGTCCTATCTGCAGAGGGTCCGCTTTAACCCTGTGCAGCTCCTCCGGAATATCCACCGTTGCCGTATACCCCACTGGAACCGCCTTTCGCACGCCCTCCCCTACCAGTTCATTAAGAACTACCGATTGTGCCTGAGGCCTCTTTGTACGGGTGAAATCAAGAAGGTCGGTGATGATGTGCTGGGAATTGACGATCTCCTGCTCGATTATCCGCAGGTATTCCTTGGTCGTTTCGTCCGCGTCCGAGTGCGTCATTTTCAGAAAATAGACGGCGTTGCTCATCACGCCAAGAGGGTTTCGAAGCTCGTGCCCGACACTGCCGGCAAGTTGTCCGAGGATTGACAACTTTTCTTTTCGCACCAGCTCTTCCTGAGCCTCTTTGATTTCAACGATTTTTTGCGCCAGTTCGGCGTTCAGCCTGAGGACCTCCTCTTCGGACCTCTTGCGCGAGGTTATGTCCCTCAGAAAAACAAAAAACTGCCCCCCGGAGATATCGAGATAATTCAAGCTGATCTCGATATCCAGAATTTTACCGTCCTTGCCCTTATGTTTCGTTTCGAACCGGTCGGAGCCGTCCTTTACTATCCGGGATAAATGCCGGGCGACCTCCTCGGGTTTTTCTTTCGCTTCAATATCGACCACCCTCATTCTCAGTAACTCTTCACGCGTATAGCCGATCAGTTTGCAGTAGGAGTCGTTGACGTCGAGGAAGCGGCCCCTGGAGTCAACGAGGCAGAAACCGTCCATCGTGGTCTGGATGATAGTCTTGTATTTGTCCTCCGCGTTCTTGAAAAAGACTATCGCGTAGAAGAGGACCGTTACCAGCGCCATGAGCCGGAGGGAATGCCAGTACCACCAGGAAGCGCTCCATGGTTCTGAAAAATGGAAGAGGAGCCCGGCCAGCCCGAAAAGAACGCTTATCGCGAAGATAATAATATCATCCCTGCCCTCCCTTTTCCTGATGTAGCTTATGAGGAAGGCTGGCGCGGCGGCGATATAAAAAATGCCCCCTAAAATATTTATGTATCTTGCGGTTGAAGTGAAGGCGCCTTCCTCTATCATCGGCGGCAAAGCCTCCTGGAAGACAACCGAGATTATCCCTATAAAAACGGCGGCAGCGGATATACCGTAGGCCAGGGGTTTTTTAAAGCCGGACCCCTGCCCGAACCAGACGAGGAAGAAGAAAATGCCCCCGATAAGGCTGGAGATGGACCTGAGCCAGACGAACAGATTACCGGTGCTTGCCCCGCCGTGAAAAATATCCAAAATTCCCATCGAAAGGAGCCCGCAGGAGATCCAGGCGCTCTGGAACAACGACTTCGCACTCCTTTGAAACATGATTATCATTCCCAGGGTAATGGCTGCGAAGCCGCCAAAGACCTCTACCGTGGAATGGAGCGGGATGTTTATCAACCGGCCCTCCCCGACCATGAGAAGCACAACTGTAGCGGCGGAGGCGAGCGCTGCCCCAGCCGTCAAAATAATGGATAGCGGGTATTTGGAATTAGCGTTCATTTGATCCTCTGGTTAGGTTACATGCCCTTCAACAACCTGTTGGATAACGGCGGCCGTTGTTGGATGTGCGCGTCCAGGCTAACGCAGTCTGCCTCTCCCATCTACTCGCTCGCCCCTTAAGTCGCTCTGCTCCTCGCGCCCCGGCTCGCTCTCCCTTACGCGTTTGTCACCCTACGCCCTTGTTGTCTGGGTAATACAAAACAATGCTAAAAATGAAAGCAGGGCCCACTCGAAGAACGAGCCGGGATCAACTTTGTCTATACGCCGCAGACGATTTGATGCCAACTAAGCAGATGAGCTTTTTCAGCACCCTTTATGCTAAGCGTTTTTAAAAACCTGGGATTGGGCGATCGGTTATTATGACAGGTACAAAGAGGATTCTACTGCAGCGGGCAAGAAAATCGGGAAGAGAAAAAATTCAAAATGAAAAGGAAGCTGCAATTATCTTTGTTTTTAAACCTGACAGCCCTCTTAAATCCTTATCAATTGAGAAACTCAATATAAGTAAATCTCATTTTTCTTACGCAAATTATACAACTATTTGTAAAAATTGGAAATTCTTTTTGCAACAGCCGTACTTCACACGTTTATTCGACAGGGTATTATTGATTTTAGCGTCTCGATATCAAAAAGAAATCCCGGGTACTCCGCCCCTAACCCCTTAATCATCCTTTAATAAACTACCTTGTAGAATGGCCCCTAAGAAAGGGGTCATTCTGTGAGAGAGCTGAAACTCTTATTAGCTGTAGTTATTTTTCTCTTTGCGTTAGAGGCGTTCAAGGCCGATGCGTCGGTCAATGTCAGCCGCATTGTCCTGACCAATAACATAAAAGAGGCGAAGGCGCTAAGCAGCTTTGACTGCAAGGACAAGGTCCATGTACTGATACCCAAAGTAAAGGCGAATGGGGCCCACCTCCTTGAGGCATACTGGATAAACCCTGAAGGCAAAAGACAGCAGTATTCAAGGCAGGAATTTACGGTCGGGAAAAAGCCTGTCGATGTCTGGGTCTGGCTTGAGTTCAACCCGGCTTCCGGCGGGAGGCTCTTTTCATCGATAGACCCGTCGGCCGGAATGGGGCAGTTTGTAGGAAACTGGCGCGTAAGGGTTTATCTGGATGAGAAACTGATAGAAGAAAAAGATTTCATGGTGGCGTGCTAGCCAGAATAAGGAGGAAGTCGAAATGAAGAATGCCGGTATATTTGGAATGCTGTTTTTCGCGCTGTTTTTGGGCCTCACAGGCTGCGGCGCAGGGGGCACTACATCGGGCGGTGGCTCATCAAATGACTCATCCACGGGAGCGTCTGCCTCTCACAATGAGTCCAACGAGTCGAATGAGTCCGGCGAAACCGATAACGATACCCATAACGAGACCAATGAGAACCACCCCGAGAACGATCAGCATTAGACCGGGGGGCACAGAGGGGCTTTCACCCTCCGCCCTCTCCCCTTGTGGGAGAGGGCGGAGGGTGAGGGGGATTTTAAAAGAGATTGCTTCGCCCTGCTCGCAATAACATTCGTTTTGCTTTTTGTTTTTAAAAAAAACACAGGGGTATTGCGTAGCGAGCATAAAGGAGGCGAACGACCGGGCTCCAGTTCTATTGGAGGGAGAGAGCCGACAGCGAGCAGAGCCAATACCCCGCAAGCGCGCGGTAGCGCGCAAAAAGGTTTTACCAGACTGCACGAATTTTCACATCCCGGCCCGTTCTTCGAACGGCCCCTACTTTTTAATTCAATCCTCCGCGGCCATTCTGAATTTAACTGCCGCCGTCAGATTCCATCCGTGCTCCCTTGCGCTGCAATGGCAGGAGTTGCATATTATCAGGTAATCATAGATCAGTAGGTCTACGGCCTGGGCGGCCATGTCGAGGAGCTTTGTCAGCTGGCGGTCAAACGTTGAAAGCGCCTGGTTCTTGCCCGGGATGACATGCACGAAGATGACCGAGCGCGCGTTATGGCGAAGGGCGAACTCAATGGCTTTTCTGGGGTATGTGACAGGGTTTCCAAGGGCGCCCTCTTTCAAGAGCTCTCCCGCTAAAATTTCATTTCCGGCATTGAGATAAACAGCCAGGAACCTCTCCTTCCCGTTATCAGGGAAGGAAGACTTTACAAATTCGAGGGTGTCCTTCTTCCCTCGAATCTTTTTTCCCCGCGCCTTCCGCTCCTTGAGGCACACACCCATCACTTCCCTGACGAGCGGTATTAAAGACGAGGCCTTCCCGGACAGCCCCGCCTCCTTAAGCTCCTCTTTGGAGGCGTTAACGACCTTCTTCAGGCTTCCAAACCTCTGGAGAAGTGCTTTCGTGAGCGCATTTGCATCTTTGGCCGGGGCGGCGTAGCCCACGAGAAATTCAAGAATCTCAAACTCGTCAAAGCTGTCAAAACCGCTTCTCTTGAATCTCTCTTTCAGCCTCTTCCTGTCCCAGGTGCCGCTTTTCATGGCTGTTAAACTCAAATCCTTTTCAAAAGGCTCTTCTCGATTATATAGTCCTCAATTACCTTCCGGGTCTGGCCGTCATTCTTAAGGAATTTAATCCCCATCATGTTACTGCCAAGCCAAACGATCTTTCCAGGAAGGCTGCTGGTAACCGCGCTGGTTTTCAAATGGACGACTATCTCGCTCCAGAGCTTGTCTATCCGGGCGGCCTTCTCCGAATCGATGCATATCCCCGAAAGGCTGATATTTACCACATGGCCCTTGTACGAATGCCGATTGATGGTGTATTCGACCTTATCGTCTTCAAGCCTGTGCCGTATAGTGTCCCTGCACCCGCCCAGGAGTTCCTTAAGGTTAGAGATAAACATATTTATTGATCTGGCCGATAGGTCATGCGACCTTTGCCCGTTCCCTTTTTTCTGGATCTCATTCGCCTCTTTTTCCGCCTCAAGGACGAGCCGTTTGTATTTATAGATGTTTTTGTGAAGGACATCCCTTGAGATAAGGAATGGCCCCGCGGCAACGAAGACTTCCTTTACGGGGATCAGCGCCGAGCAGCCGGAACATACTACTTCAGAACATTGCGAATGAAAGGGCAGGTGTATCCATTCATTACAGTTGGAACATTCCATTTTAAGCATTCAGGCCCTCGGCTTGCACGAAAAATTTATGATAATGTCACAACCTGGGAGAGCGGTATCGGTTCGGTGAATTCCAGGCCCGCTACCGCCTCATATCCGCTAAGAGACCTTGACCAGGCTACGGTAGCTTTTTTCCTGAATATACTGTTTACCAGATCTATTGTTATTACAACACCGGCTGATTTCTCCAGCGCCGTTCCCTCATGGACTATCTCCATGCCGTATCTCGAAACTCCCCTTATCTTTGCCGCTATCTCTTTTTCTATCGTGCTGCCCTGCTCGGCTATTTTACAGAACGCCATCCATTTGTAACGCGTCCATCTCCTTTTCTCCAGGGTATCTGTT
>JACRET010000045.1 GCA_016218105.1 Deltaproteobacteria bacterium | reverse complement strand
GGACGATACGACGGCTATCTTTGAATCGAAAAGCGCCCTGCCCAAGGCGTTCGCCGTTACGTCATGGGAGGGTGCGGCCTCTGAAGATGCGGCCCGGCAATATGTCGTTAAGAACATAGAGTCTTTGACGGATATCCCGCCAATTATAGAAGGTATTGAAGGAAGGCATGGCGCGCCTGGAAACACTCCTGTGGAGATAACTGATTTTGGATCCAACAGGGTTGAGATAAAGTCAACCCTCAACAGCCCTCATATTATAGTGCTTACGGATAATTTTGCTAATGGCTGGACCGCCTATGTGGATAACAAAAAAACCGCGATTTTCCGGGCGAACGCAACGGTAAGGTCTGTTTACGTGCCTGAAGGAGGGCACACCATAGTGTTTATCTACAGGCCCTGGGCATTTGTCCTTCCTCTTGTGCCGGCGGCATTAGCCTTCCTTTACATCTCGTTTCTTTTCATTAATAAGGGCAAATCGGCAGAGGTCTAAAATCAGTCTCCCATGTTCTCTGAGAACTATCTGGTTTGACCGAAAAATCTCGACAAGATATCGACCGATTTGTTATTATATATTAAATTCATCAACTAAATCATATGGTTAAAACGTTTACAGGCAGAGGGCAGGAAAAGGATTTTGAGTACAAGGCATTTGCCGAAAACCTTCCGGGCATAATATACAGGACACTTCTCAGAGAAGGCGGCCGGATGCTGTTTTTTAATGAAATGCTCAAACCTGTGACTGGTTTCAGCGAAGAGGAGCTAGATTCAGACTATCAACATTCGATCTCTGCGATCATCCTTCCGGAAGACCTCGCATATGTAAAAAGCAGCAAAAAAAAAGCTGTCGAAGATCACCTGTTGTTTGAAATAGATTACAGGGTCCGCCACAAGTCCGGCGGGATACGCTATCTCCGCGATAGAGGGAGGCTTGTGAGCAATGATAATGGCGAGCCGCTTTATATAGACGGGGTCATCTTCGATGTCACGGATTACATGCTTGCGGAAAGAAGGATCGAGGAATCCGAGCGCAAGTACAGGCACCTCTTTGAAAACCTCAATGACGCGGCTTTTCTGGCAGACGCGGACACGGGCGTAATAATAGAAACGAATAAAAAAGGCGAGCTGCTCCTGAGAATGGAACGCGGCGAGATCATAGGCATGCGCCAGAGGGGGCTTCATCCTGAGGGCAAGGCCGATGAATATAGCAGGAGATTCGCCGCGCATATCGCGATGGGGCACCCCGCTGACTACGACGGGGAAGTTGAAAGGAGTGATAAGACCATCGTTCCCGTTCACATAAGCGCGGCACCGGTAGAAATAGGGGATAAACGCCTTATACTGGGGTTGTTCCGTGACATTACCGAGCGAAAGATGGCGGAGAAAAACCTGCTGCAGGAAAAGAATTTTTCCGATGGCGTGATTAACAGCCTTCCTGGCATATTCTACCTCATTACGGAAGACCTGAAGTTTGTGCGCTGGAACAGGAATTTTGAGGATATCTCAGGATATGAAGGCAGAGAGATATCGAGGATGGAACCGGCGGATTTCTTCCCCAAGGACGCCATTCCCCTGGTTGACTCAAAGATAAAAGAGGTCTTCAGGAAAGGGGTCTCCACGGTCGAGGCGGACTTCCTCTCAAAGGACGGCAGAAGAGTCCCGTACTTCTTTACAGGGATACGTATCGTCCTTGACGGCATACCTCACCTTGTAGGCATAGGCCTTGATATTTCGGAGCGAAAAAAGATGGAGGAGGAAGTCCTCAAGTCCCAGAAGCTCGAATCCCTGGGCGTCCTTGCCGGCGGAATAGCGCACGAATTTAACAACTACCTGACCGCCATAATCGGGAATATTTCCTACATAAAATCTTTTTTGAATATCGGGGAGGATATCGAAAAGAGGCTTACGGACGCGGAAAAGGCCTCGACGATGGCCAAGTCGCTTGCCAGCCAGCTCCTGACATTCTCTTCAGGAGGCACCCCGATAAAAAAAACAGCCCATATATCCTCTCTCATCAGGGAAGCGGCTTGTTTCGCGCTTAGAAATTCGGAAAGACGGCGCGAATTTTCGATCCCCGATGACCTGTATGCGGCGGATATAGACGAGGGGCAGATAAAGCAGGCGATAAACAATATAGTTTCAAATGCAGACCAGTTCATGGGGAAGGAGGGTATAGTCCGGATCAGCGCTAAAAATATCACCTTCCACGGCGAGACTTCCGCCTTACACAAGGGGAACTATGTGCGGATTTCCATAGCGGATGAGGGTATCGGGATACCTGAAGAGAACTTGAATAAAATATTCGACCCTTATTTTACCACCAGACCGAAAGCGAACGGGCTTGGCCTCTCCATAGCCTATTCGATCACTAAAGCCCACGGCGGCTACATAAATGTCGAGTCAAAGGCAGGCGCGGGATCGACCTTCCATTTATACCTCCCGGCTTCCGGGGCCAAACTTCCAAAGCTGATCTGTTATGATGTCCCGATATCCGGTAAGGGAAGGATACTTTTAATGGACGATGACGAGGCTATACGCGATATTTCCGGCCATGTGCTCAAGCGCCTCGGCTATGAGGTATCCTTCGCGAAGGACGGAGCGGATGCTATCAAGCAATATCAGAACGCGAAAGACTCGGGCGAGGCATTTAGCGCCGTGATTATGGACCTTACCATACACAGGGGCATGGGGGGCAAGGACGCTGTAAAGATCCTCCTTGAAATTGACCCGGCCGCGAAGGTAATCGTGTCGAGCGGCTATTCGAACGACCTTATAATGTCGGACTATAAAAAATACGGTTTCAGGGGGATACTCACAAAGCCATACAAGATATCCGAGCTTAGCGAAGCTGTCCACAAAGTCCTGAATGAATAAGGCCTTTTCGTTTTTGTATTACCCAAACACAAGGGCGTAGGGTAAATAACGCGTAAGGGAGGAAGGGGCGAGCGAGCGGATGGGCTGACTGCGTTAGGAACCCTACCCCTAAGAGCGCGCGGCAGCGCGCAAAAAGGCCTTTTACCAAGAATTTCACCCTCCCCTCAAGGGAGTGGAGGTTTTGCATGCTACGGGGTTCCCTTGATCCCGGCCCGTTCTTCCGCGATGACTTTCGTTGTTGCAGTTTGTTCTTCAAAAAATACAGGGGTATCGCGTAGCGAGCATAAAGGAGGCGAACGACCGGGCTTCAGTTCTATCGGAGGGAGAGAGCCGACAGCGAGCAGAGCAATACCACAGGAGCGCGCGGCAGCGCGCAAAAAGGTTTTACCAAGAATTTCATCCTCCCCTCGATCCCCTCCCATCGTGGGAGGGGAGGTTTGCTTGCCGCAGGGTACCCCGGCCCGTTCTTCGAGCGGACCCTGCTTCAAACAATACCAGTTGTTAAACCCTTTAAAAATCTGTTAACAAACCATTCTACTTGATGTAATATCTTTTAAACGCCCAAAAAAATCAACTTTGGCATAAGGCCCGGGGTTGTCAGATCGGCTTCTTAAACCTATAGTTCCTGAACAACAATCAATTCCGGCTTGCTTGAATAATGATGAGAAGAATTATTCAAATTCTGATTATTTTTTCCCTTGCCTCAGGATACGTTTTCGCCGCAGGTAAGCCGGAGCCTGCCCTATCGTTCGCCCCACTCAAAATCCCTCAATCCGATGATGAGAAGTTCGCATACGGATTTTCACATGAAGCAAAGGTAAATAACAGGAGCTATCCACTATCCTATAATGTGCTGGCAAGGACAGGCGATATGGACGGAAAGGGAGGCATATTCGGCCTCCTTTTCGACAGGAACGGAAACCCGCTCAAGGCAGGCGCCGCCTTAAGGATAAGCAACAGGCCGGACGGCGATTCGGTCTTTGAGCGGAGGGGGAAATATTACCTTCTCACGCACTTTGAGGAGTCTCCCGGAGCCATATATCTGACTGAGATGGCGAAGTCCCCTGACGGAAGATTAAAGCCGGTCCATTTCAGGAATATCGACTTGTCTATGGTCGGCGGCACCGTCATAAACTGCGCCGCCTCAAAAACGCCGTGGGACACGCATCTCGCATCAGAGGAGGATTATTTTTTCGACGCGTACTGGTTCGACCCCGCGACAAAAAACTATACGGCGCAGCACATAGATTACTGCGACAAGGGGCCTGACGGTGAGCTTACCGGCGGCTATACCCCGCCGCAGTTCGCCCCAGCCGCGAACTTAAGCGCATGGTGCGGATATGTAAAGGGGGTGCGTGACGATTACCTGAAGGACAACTCCCTTTTTACCCCCTATAATTACGGGTTCAATATCGAGATATCGCTGGACGAGGGCGGGAACCCCTTGATAGTAAACGGCAGCAAGCATTACGCCCTTGGGAAATTTACCCCGGAGATCGCTGTCGTGATGCCCGATTCAAGAACCGTCTACCTGACTGACGACGGAGACTACGCGGGCTTATTCATGTTCGTGGCGGATAAAGAGAAGGACCTCTCTTCAGGCGCCCTCTATATGGCGAAATGGGTTCAGAGAGACAGCGTTGGGGGCGGGGCCGCTCGTGTGGAATGGGTAAAGCTCGGGCATGGAAATGAAGGCGCGATAAAGTCTCTTATAGACCGCAGACCCGTCTTCAGCGATATTTTCGATCTGGAAGATCCTTTGTATTGCCCGGACGGGTTTAAGCTTTTAAAGTCCGGGGCCGCAGGGATCATGTGCCTGAGGCTTAAAGACGGCACGAACGGTTCGGCCATATCAGATAAATTTGAGGGCGTGGATGAAGTAAAAAGGGCGGCGGCATTCCTCGAATCCAGAAAATACGGCGCCTATCTTGGAGCGACTTCCGAATTTCACAAGGCAGAAGGCCTGGCATACAATCCGTACAACCGGGTCTTGTATCTCGCCGTCTCATCGTTAAAAGAATCCATGCTGGATATAACGCATGACCCTGCAAACGACATAAGACTTCCCGGGAACAGGTGCGGCGCGGTATACGAGGGCAGAGTCTCAGGGAACAAAAGAGACACTCACGGTCGTCCAGTTAACAGCTCATTTGTGCTTACATCCATGGAGTCTATGCTTGAAGGCAAGCCCCTTAAGCCGGGAGAACTTTACGCAGGAGACCACGCCTGCCACCCGGCTTTCATAGCGAACCCCGACAACCTCGGCTATTACGGAGGGCTGCTTTTCATAGGCGAAGATTCCTCAGGCCACTTCAACAACATGGTTTGGGCATACGATACCGGTAAAAAAACGCTCACAAGGATCATGACCGTCCCTACCGGAGGCGAAGTAACCGGCTCATTCGCCCAGTTCAAGTCCAAACGGGTCCGCTATATGTTCATCAATATCCAGCACCCGCTTGAGGACAGCGCCCGGAATGCCATGGGCGTAAAAGTAAATTCAGGCTTTCTTAAGGAAGCCGGTGATGGATCCAGAAGAGGCTATGTCGGGTATATAAGCCTGCCCGAGACAAAGTGACAGGCATCACTGCTGCCCCCCGCGCACTTTACCTCTTAATAAAAGCAGACACGAATCGTTTAGAACAAAATATACGCCCTGCAGCGCAGCCGCATTACTGAAAGCCGCGAGGCTGTTATTTGAGTCATTGTCTTCCTCGGCAAGTATTTCCTTAAAGTATGCAAGCTCTTTCAGCCGCATTTTCCGTGCCATTTGGTATCTCCTTTTAGCGTAAGCTTTGCCGCCGAAGCACCCGGCGATTAGTGATTATAGCAGACAAAAAAAACTTCAAGGCGCGATTGAGAAAAAAAACAGCATCGAATTTAAAAAGAATGGCATCCCCGGCATCTTGGGTAGACCTCAAGTTATTAATATGATAAACTCTAAACGATTTTCGGGAGATATTATGCGCTCTGCCCTGAGCATCTTTTTCTTATCCGCCCTTATTATAGTATTGTGCACATCCGTGTCATACGCAACCCATACAGAGACCGCCGTCATTTCACATAATCTGAACATAGAGCTCGATATCGAAGGCCGGAAGGTAAGCGGTACCGATACCATCGCCATCAAGGACGGCATAAAGGAAGTTCGCCTTCTTATAAGACGCGATTCAATAATCGAAAAAGTCGAGCTTGACGCTAAACCTCTTGACTTCAAGGCAGAGGGCCTTTCAAACGGGAAGGCTAATGAGATAATCGTACGGGTGCCCGAATCAAGGGAAAGCCCCAGGGCGATTAAGGTCTCATTCAGCGGCGTCTTCCCTGATGCAGGGAGCGCCAGAGAGAATATAAAAAGAGGCGTCGCGTACGTTGATGACGGGGTCGTCGGGCCGGAAGGCGCTTTCCTCCCCTCATCCGCCTATTGGTATCCCCAGGAGGACAACGGCCTTCCGGTATTTGAAGCGGTTGTGTCATTGCCCCTGGATTACAGTTCCGTAATGGAAGGCGACCTGGCGGAAAGTAAGATCTTCAAAGACAGAAGGATAGAGACCTGGAAGTCGAGCCGCCCGATAGACGGCCTCGACCTTATCGCGGGCAAATATATAATTACAAAGGCAAACCACAAGGGTGTGGACATATATACGTTTTTCTTCTCCAAAGATGACGGCCTTTCTGACATTTATACGACCAAGACCAAAGAATATCTCGATCTTTACCAGGGGCTTATAGGCCCTTACCCTTTCAAGAAATTCGCTGTAGTTGAAAACTTCCTCCCGACAGGCTACGGAATGCCTTCATTCACGCTCCTGGGCTCATCGGTTATAAGGCTCCCCTTCATACCCGACACCTCGCTCGGCCATGAAATAGCCCATAACTGGTGGGGTAACTCGGTCTTCATGGATAACTCTCTAGGAAATTGGGTAGAGGCGTTGACCACCTACACGGCGGATTATCTTTACGCGAAAAGGAAGAGCCCCCATGAGGCGCTTGACTTCAGGGTCAAGAAACTCAGGGGCTATAAGAATTTCGCCGGCGACAGCGGGATAGCGCTCAAGGACTTCAATGATTCGACCTCTCCCGCCTCCCGCTCCGTCGGGTATAACAAGGGCATGATGGTCTTTAATATGCTTGAACGCGCCATCGGGGAAGAGAAGTTCAAAAAAGGGCTTAAGGAATTTTACTCCGATTTCGCATTCAAGAGGGCTTCATGGGCCGATATAGAGGCAAGCTTCGAAAAGGCATCCGGTAAAGACCTCGGCTGGTTCTTCGGCCAGTGGGTAAAGAGGGGCGGCGGGCCTGTATTGGCCCTTACCGATGTCAGTTCCCAAAATACAGAAAATGGATTTGAGGTCAGCTTCAAGATAAGACAGAAATCACCTTCTTATATAATGGATATCCCAGTTCTATTTAAAACCACGGGCGGGGATGTATGGTATGAGATAAGGATCCAGGATGAAGTCACTGACGCTAAATTCTCTCTTCCGTCGAAACCGCTCTCGGTTGAGCTGGACCCGCTCTCTGAAAACTTCAGGATGCTGGCCGACGCCGAGGTGCCGCCGACGCTGGCGGGCTTCCTGGGCGACAAGGACGGAGTCATAGTACTCCCTAACAAGAGCCGCCCCCATGAAAAATATCTCCTTGCCGCCGACAGGCTGTCAAAGGATTACGACCTTGAGATAACGTCCGATACGGAGATCGGCGTCAAGGATTATCTGGCTGGCGCGTCGGTGCTGATCCTCGGCGGGCCGGGAGAGAATTCTTTCCTCTGGCTTACCGGGCAGTACCTCTCGAAACGCGCCGAGATTACGGATGAAAACTTCAAGATAAACGGGAAGATATATAGCCGAACGGGCTCAGTGCTGGCGCTGGCCGTTAAAAACCCGCATATCCCGTCGAAGGTTATATGCTTCTTTATGGGGAATAGAGATAAAGAGGCGATTTTAGAGGCCGCGAAAAGGATGCGGTACTTCTCTGAATCCAGCTATCTTGTTTTCACGGAGGACGGAGGGGTGGAAAAAGGAACTTTTGAGGGTAGCAAGGTCTTAAGATACGAATTCGGCGGGTAGACCGCTCCGCCGCTGTTTCATGCCTTACTTTTGAAAGGAGGATGTCCATGCTGAAGGTAATTGTGATTTGTCTGGCGCTCTTATTGCCGTTGGCCGCAACGGGCGCCGTATTCGCTGAAGAGGCGAAGGGCAACGGAGAAGTTGAAAAAGACGGCGGTCTGGCAAAGACCCTGGAACAGAGGCTTAAGACGAATACCGCCTTCCTCAAGGCGGCAGGGCAGATCGTTTACTCCTCGAAAAACAAGGAGGCCTCTTCATTTTTAAAGATGGCCGAGGACGCCACCAGGGAGGGACAGGAACATTATAAGAAGGGCGAGTTCGAATTCGCCCTCGAGGATGTGATGGAATCCACCCATCTGGCTATAAGCGCCATCATACTCTCAAAAAACCAGCAGAACGCCACGATGAGGGACTTCGTCATACAGGAGGAGCTTTCTTTAAAGGCAAAACACGATATAGAGCGTAAAGAGGGGCTTATAAAAAAGGGCATGGCTGAGGTGGAGATATTTATAAAGACCGCCGAGCGCCTGCTTAAACAGGACAAGAACGAAGCCGCCAGCGCCAAATTGGAGGAGACCAAGGGGCTTTACGAATCGGCAAAGACAAACCTGGCAAACGCCCGGTTCGACAGTGCGCTGGAAAACATAAACAAGGCGTATAATCTGGCGACCGCCACGGTAAAGCAGATAAAGAGGTCCCAAAACGACATCATAACGTTCCCGAGGCCCGTGCTGACGGATGAAAAGGACATAGTTGCGTATGAGATTAAGAAAAACAATTCGTATATATACTTCGCGAGCCAGGTTATAAACGACGGGGATGAAGAGGCGAATGACATACTTGATGACGGCAAGAAAATGAAGGATGAAGCTGTCAAGGCCCTGGAGGGCGGGGATAACCAGAAAGCTATAGAGAAGTTTAAGGCCTCAACCGATCTGATAATAAAGGCTATAAAAAAGACATACAAGGAGAGCCGTTAAGTTCCCTGAGTTTTTTAAAATCCGGAACTGTACGCCGGTTAAAAATTTCGTTTCTGCTTAACGTTGGCATTGACAACAATGCCGGGAATAGGTTATCTTCTTCGGGTTAATATTTTTTCGATGGTCCTATCGTCTAGAGGCCTAGGACGTGGCCCTCTCAAGGCTAAAACCCGGGTTCGAATCCCGGTAGGACCGCCAGTAAAATCAAAGGGGTAGGCTGTGTTAGCCTGCCCCTTTTAATATTAGGGCCAAACGGGATGAGAACCCGTAGGGTTCGACAATCTTGCAGGATAGCAAGATTGCACTTTTGTTAAAGCAAAAGCCCGAAGGGTCGAGTCCATGGAAGGACGAGATGAATCCCGGTAGGACCGCCAAACAAAAAACAGCCTTAAAATCCACGATTTTCACGTAAATCAAGGGTTTTAAGGCTTTTTTATAATTCCAAAGACAAGCCCTCTAAAGTCTTCTCTTGTCCTCCAAAGTGGTGTCAATTCAGGGTAGTTTTAGGGTTTTGAACAATGGCAATATAAGGCACACTCAAACCTGCGGTTTTTTGTTTATTACCAGCCAGTAATTACAAATAATCCTTACTGTTTTTATATATTCCTCATAGTTCATCGGTTTTACTATGAAACTGTTCGCCCCTGATCTATACGACCTGAGAACATCCTCCCTGAGGCTGGATACCGAAAGTATTACAACAGGAATGAGCCTGGTGCGCTCATCAGCGCGTATCTTTTCCAGAATCTCAAAGCCGCTCACCTTTGGCAACTTGAGATCAAGCAATACCAGCTCCGGAACGTCTTTTACGTCTCTTCCACTGTACTTTCCAGCCCCGAAAATATAGTCAAGGCCTTCTTGCCCGTCGCTTGTAATGGCGATATCTCCCGTATTAATCCCGCATTTACACAGGGCATCCACCGTGAGTTCGACTGATTCAGGACTGTCCTCTACTATAAGAACCTTTTTAGCCACACGGCTCCTTTGATCGCTCTGTCCTCTAATCAACGCCTCTGAAGCGTAAAATAAAAGGCCGCTCCCAAGCCCGGCTCGCCCTCGGCCCAAACCCTTCCGCCATGCCTCCGGATTATACGCTGGACCGTGGCAAGGCCGATACCTGTGCCAGGGTATTCCTCTGCCGCATGCAATCTCTGAAAAGGCTCGAAGAGGCGGGAGTAGTATTTCATATCGAAACCAGCGCCATTGTCTTTCACCACGAATATCTCCCGGCCTTCTTCCTGCCCGGCGCTCCTGAATTCGATGACCGGTTTTTCGGTTTTAGCGGTGAACTTCCAGGCATTCCCCAAAAGGTTTTCCAGCACCATCCTTGTGAGCCTCCCGTCCCCTATGGCTGTGAGCCCTTCTCCGATCCTGAATTTAACCGTTCTCCCGGGCTCTGCCTTTTTTAAATCTGAAGCTATCGAGAAAGCCAGCGCGCTCAGGTCGATTGTCTCGTAAGCGACCTCAGCGCGCAGCACATAGGCAAGATTAAGCAGGTCGTCTATGAGTTGGCCCATTCGATTGGCGGCCGCCCTGATCCTGTCGAGTTTGTCCCGGCCTTCCGGCGCAAGCCTATCCCTCTGCGTCCTCTCCAACAGCATACTGAAACCGTCTATCAGCCTCAGAGGGGCGCGCAAGTCATGGGCAACCGAGTAGGTAAAGGTCTCCAACTCCCTGTTAGCGGAGGCAAGATCTTCCGCGGTCTTCCTGAGTTCTTTTGTCCTGTCTTCAACCCTATGCTCGAGCTCGGCGGTCAATCTTTTCAATTCGTCCACCGCCCTTTTCCTCTCGGTTATATCCTGTACCGTCCCGGTAAGCCTCACGGTATTACCGTCAGAGTCAAGTTCGGGCTCTGCCTGGGAATGAACTGTCTTTTCAGCGCCGTCCCGCAGGATTATCCTGTAATCTATGGAATAAGGTTTTTTATGCAAAATCGTATCATCGACACATTTGATCAATCTTTCCCTGTCCTCAGGGTGGATAAAGGCCAGAACATTCTCATAATTGGGCTCTAGCTCCCGCGGACTCGTCCCGAATATTCTATACACCTCTTCCGACCAGCTTACCCTGCCGTTCACTATATCCCTTTCCCAGCTTCCTATATGGGCTATCCTCTGGGCCTCGGAAAGCTTATGCTCGCTTTTCCTGAGCGTCTCCTCTGTTTTTTTGAGTTGCGTAATGTCCGTAGATACGCCGCATATCCCGTAGGTCATGCCCTGGGTGTCTTTAAGCGGGAACTTGAGAGATAAAAATGTATGCATTCCATCTTCCAAAACAGCCGTCTCTTCAAATTCCATAGGCATGTCGTGCCGGAGTACCTTCATATCGTTTTCATAAAATATTCTGGCTGTTTCCGCGGGAAAGAGCTCGAAAAGCGTCTTCCCGTAGACCTCCATCTTGTTTTTCTTTATTAATCTTTCAAGCATCCTGTTCACTAAAATATGCCTTCCCTCAAGATCCTTGAGATAGACGACATTACCCATGTTGTCCAGTATGGAGTTTAATCTCTCCTCGCTTTCAGCGAGGCTCTTTTGGCTTTCATTCAGCGTCTCTGTCCTCTCCTTTACGCTGGCCGCCATGCTATTGAAACTCTCCGTGAGCGATCCCATCTCGTCGCGGCCTTTGACCGGCAGCCGTATATCGTAATTGCCCGCCGCAATCTCTCCTGCCCCTGCCGCGAGCCTTGCCAGCTGGATTACAACAGCCCTCATGAGATAGAAGACCAGGAGCCCAATGAGAATTACGACCCCTATGATGGCTATCAGCGCGTATTTCCAGGTCGTTTCAGCCGGGGCGAAGGCCTCCGCCGCGTCCACCTCCACCAACAAAGTCCAGCCCAGGGAAGGGAAACACGTGGATGCCCCTGCAACCTCCTGATTCCTATAATCGATGTAAAGACCTGTTACTTCTTTACTCTCCTCCAGACAGGCCCTCACGGCCACGGTGTCCACTTTTTGACTAAGTACGGTCGGCTCCGGCAGGAGCCAGGACTTCGTGAGCATCAGTTTTTCCCTGTTAACCAGGTATATATCCATTGTCTTCCATTGATAAACACTTGAATATGAAAGGGCTCCCAGTTCCTTGATGTACTCTCCACTGAAGAACTCATTGAACTTCTCCACCTGGCTGAACCCGACGAGCACACCCAGGAGCTTGCCCCCGTTCTTCCGGCTGTATACAGGGGCGGATACGGCGATTTCCGGCTTGCCCTGGTCTCCCCTGGTTACTTCGGTAACAGCCACCCCTCCCCTTCCGCGTTTAAAATACAGCTCTTCGGCTATGTTCTCACCAGCCATGCCCCTCATGGTAGAAGCGACTACCGTCCCGTCAGCTATGGATACGATATTCATGCGGTACATCGGTGCGAAGATCGGAAGCTTATATTCTTTCAGGTACTGTCCAAGCTTAGTACCTGCGGCTTTATCTCCATCCACAATTTTTTCGAGGGATTGCACAATGTAGTCATCCGTGGAAAAATCGATCATTCTCCGCTTGTTTAGCTCCAGGAACATGAGGATATAGGCCTCCCTCTCTTCCGCCAGGCGCTGGAGGCTAGAAAGGAGCTCCCTTTTTATTTCCCTCCTGCCGTACTTGAAGCTTGCTGTCAGAATAATAATTACAGGAAGGAGAATAATGACAAGGGCAATAAGCAATTTGTATATAATTGAAAATGCCGGTTTTTTCAAATTAGCTTCCTGGAAACAAGGTATCCGCGGGAACTATGGGGACATTGAAGCCCCCCGCGGAAGCAGGGAAATCTTCGAAATGTAAGTAGACAATTTCGCTCGCATTCCCCCGCAGACGATTGTGGGAAATGCGCTTGCGGTGCATTTTAAAAGTCTACATTAAGCGGGGCTGTTGTCAATAAACCCTGACCGGGACAAATGGGCCGACGAGTAGAACGGCCGGTCGTAATATGCGGTTTGGAGTTTGATGCTTTTTTTGCGGTGTTATGCCGTGGCAGGGATTGCTTCAGGTAATCGGGTATTTTTAATGGCTGTGTAAAAGTATTTCTACTCCGAACTTCATTTGATCAGGAGGCGATCGATCTCCTTTTTTCCGGGGCTACAGGCGAAACCAGATACAAAGCCAGTTTATCAGTTTTTTCCTTATGGTTATTCCAATGAATAAACCCTCTTTGATACGCCCTCAGCATTTTTTTATCTTTAAGCTCGACCATGCTGATGTCCCTGTCCAGCCAGTCCTCTATGTTATGTTCCGCGCCTATGAATAAAACCCCGGTCTCACCCTCTTTTAATACCTCGTTTATCCTGCGGGCCATGAACGCGTCGCGTTTTTTAAGCAGCCTGCCTTTTACGATCCTGTACTTGAGATAAGCCTTGAGCCTTTCCATTTTCGTCTGGGCCTTACCCAGCTCAACAAGCCTGTCGCGCTCTTCTTTTAACAGCTTGAATTCCTCTGTCCTCACAAGCACAGCCCCCCTTTGCAGGAGGCCTGATAAGACACGGAAGTTAACGCTCCCCGCCTTCATTCCCTCTTCGATTATCTTTTTCCCGAGCTCGCCGTCAGCGACCATGCCGTCCTGAAATATCTTTACCCCGTACGCCTCGAAAGAATCAAAATAATCCGCAATGGAGCTCCAGAAGCCGAAGACCGTCTCCGTATGCCTCTTCCAGACGTCCTCCCCGATGCTCAGTATCGCTCTCTCGACCGCCTTTTCCGCAAGGCTTCCAATGTCGGCGGCCATGTGGATGACAGGGACGTATACAAGGTTTCTCATTTCATTTTTCCATAGTTTCTCTATCTCATTGGTTTCCTGCCGCCTTCTGCCGTGCCGAACTCGCCGCGCCAGTCACCACTTCTTTTATAAAGTCTATGTCGAGCGGCTTTGTTATATAATCATAGGCGCCCAGGTTCATGGCGCTTCTTGCGCCCTCGATCGTCCCAAAACCAGTGATGACCACAACCACCGTATTTTCGTCACTCTTTTTAATCTGCCTCAAAACCTCTATTCCGCCCATCTTCGGGATATTCAGGTCGACAAAAACGATATCCGGCCTTTCCTTTAACGCCGCCTTCACGCCGTCCTCGGCCGCAAGGGAGGTCGAGACCTCGTAACCTTCTTCCTCGAAGAAGATCCTCAAGAAGCTGCAGATGGCCTCCTCGTCGTCTATGACCAAAACACGCTGTCTCTTGCCCATAACCTCTCCTTTTGCAATGCCGGGGCGGTATCTGTCCGTCCGTTTTCTCAACAGCCTTTTTTTCTCGGCAGGACCAGCTCAAGTATACCGTTCTTATAATTCTCTTCTACAGTGGAAGGGTCCACGTCCTTCGGGATCAGTATCTCCTCGCTGAACACCTGCTCTCCTTTTAAAGCGGTAAGAACGTACCTGTCGGGCTGTATATCTATGTCTATCTCCCCTCTTTTAAACCCGCCGAGGTCTATGATTATCCTCACTTCCTCAGCCTCGCTGAAGACGTCGATCAAGGGGCCTTTCAACCTTTTAAAAACAGGCTTTGTCTCATAGATCCATTCCCGGGGCTTAAAGGCGGCCGCTTTTTTTACGGTGCCCTCCTGCCTCTTTTCCCCTTTGTCTCCCCTCAACTTATCAAGCGTTGTCCTGGGCGGTATCGATCGTATCATAAAGCCCTCTTCCCGGCTTACCGGCCGTAATCACTTTTTCATGTCGCCTGTTTTTGAGCACCCTGTCAACAGCCTTTATCGCGTCTTCGAGTTTGCCGGAAAGATCGTTTATCGACCGCGTATCCGCACCGGAGACAGCATCCCTCAATCTTTGCGCCTCGCATTCCATCGTTTCGACGATAACGTATTCAGAGACGGACAGCAAAGAGCGAGCCTCTTCGGCGAGGAGCGAGGAGGAGGCGATCATGTTATTGGCCTTTATAAATAGCAGCGCTTCCTCGCTTTCCATCAGGTCGGTTTCGATGCAGTCCCCTGCCTCTTTTATCATGCGCCCTATCTCGTTTTTCGCGAGGCCGTAGAAACGCGGGCTTATACGGAGCGAATTCGAGCTCTCCGTCCGCAGATCGGTAGCCGAGACGCGCAATATCCCGTTCGCGTCTATCTCAAATTTTATCTCCACCATAGCCTCGCCTCTCCTCTGGGGCTCGATGCCCGAGAGATCGAACCTGTCCATCGTTATGTTATAGGCGGCCATCGCCCTCTCGCCCTGCAGCACGTGTATTTCCATGGAGGTCTGGTCCTCCGCCGAATTCGTGAATAAACGGCTCCTTGTCGCCGGTACGGTCGTATTCCTTTCCATTATCTTGGTGAAGAGTCCGCCTTCCGTCTCAATGCCCAGGGCTATGGGGGTGACGTCGATGAGTATCTTTTTATCTATTTCTCCGGTGAGGATGCCCGCTTGTATCGCCGCTCCCATTGAAACCACCTCGTCGGGGTGAATGTCGATATACGGCTCCCTGCCCATTATTTCACCGAAGAGTTTCCTTACGCGCGGCATCCGCGTAGAGCCGCCCACAAGTATTATCCTGTCGATCTCCTCGGGCCTCAAGCCCGCGTCCTTAAGCGCCCTCTCGGTCGGGGCGATCATGCTTTCGGCAAGGTCGCCGGTCAGTTCCTCGAACTTCGTTCTTGTGAGCACAGTCTCCAGCCTGCGTTTGTTAAAGAAAAAGCTTATCTGAACGATATCCCTGTCCGTAAGCTCTATCTTTGCCCTTTCGGCAGTTTCCTTGAGCCGGATCATCGCCGATTTATCCGTGCCGATATCCGCGCCGTATCCTTTTTTAAACTCCCCCAGCAGATATTCCACTATCCTCTGGTCGTAGTCCTCACCGCCGAGCCAGGTGTTGCCGCTTACGCTCTTGACCTCGAAGACCCCGCCTCCAAGTTCGAGTATCGAGACATCAAAGGTGCCGCCTCCCAGGTCCCAGACCATCACGGTCTCAGCCCCTTCAATATCTAGCCCGTAGGCGAGCGCCGCCGCCGTGGGCTCGTCTATGATCCTGATAACGTCCAGCCCGGCTATCGCTCCAGCGTCGAGGGTCGCCTGACGCTGGCTTATGTTGAAATAGGCCGGCACGCTTACGACGGCCTTGCTGATCTCCTCTCCGAGGTAATTCCCCGCGTCCCTCTTAAGCTTCCTGAGTATGACGGCCGATATCTCTTCCGGCGTATATTCTTTCCCGCGTATCATGACCCTGAAATCAGAGCCCATATGCCTTTTGACCTGCGTTATGAGCCCTTTTTCCGTCACCTCGCAATCAGGGCCGATATAGGCGTTCCTTCCCATCCGCCTTTTGATCGAAAAGACCGTCCCATCAGGGTTTTCTTCCGCCTGCAGGCGCGCCCTCTTCCCGACGACCCTCTTCCCATCTTCGAGTATCGCGACCACGGAAGGGGTCAGCCTGTTCCCGTCGATATCGGGGATGACCGCGGGCCTGCCGAATTCCAGGCAGGCCGCCACCGAAAAAGTGGTTCCGAGGTCTATCCCTATTGCTTTTGACATGCATCCTCCATTCCCAATCCCCTTACGCTCTTGTCCCAATCTTCCATGACCCCGTATTCGAGCATGGTCTCCATTCCCGCGACAGCCGCTATCAATGAGACGGCCACAAGCGGAATCCCCGCGACCGTGATGACAACGTCGGCGTTTATCACAAGACCCTTATCGAGCAGCCTGTCAATAACCTCCGAAAGGCTGACCTTTGACGCCCCGGTAGGCTTCATTTACCTCCACCTTTCTATACGAATGAATACGGAGGCCACGGCCCGGTGAACCTGACGCTTAAATTGCCGTCTTTCTCGATCTCTTCGAGAAGGCGCCCGAGAGGCTCCACATTGTCTTTTATTACAAGGCAGGAGAGGTTCATTATCATCTTCCGCCCGGAATCCGATTTTTTAACGCCTTCCACCTTGACCTCTTCGGCCAGTCCGTTTATCCTTGAATAAAAAATACTGAAGTATTCTGCCGCCCTCCTCTCAAGTTCGGCAGACAACAGCTTCTTTAGCTTTTCCCTGTAAAGGAAGGCCAAGCCCTCGGAAGACCTTGAGGCCGCGTCCTTTATGCGCGCCGCCTCGGGCGAACTCTCCGCGAATTCATCCGCTATGCGATCGGCGTCAAGGAAGACCTGAACCCCGTACTCATCCTTCCCCCTTACGTTTTCAAGCTTCTTTTTAAGGAGTAGGTAGTTCTTTTCAGTCCAGGCGATAAGGTTTTCCATAGCCGTCATCCCGTCCTTGCCGGTGATCATCCTCCCGAACCCGAATGGGAGAAGATTGCCGAACCTTGACGACGACAGCTCTATTACCTTTTGATGGGCCATGACCCTTGACTTCAAAACACCCTCATCCTCTACGGCGATGGTATCAGGGGCGCAGGCCTGAAAAACCACAATGATATCATTGAACCTGAACCCGGAAATCCCGCTGCCCTCCAAGCCTTTCTGGCCGAAGCGCGGGCGGCCCTCACCTTCCGCGACGCAATAGACGTAAATAGCTTCATCGGGAAGGACGCTTTCCTTGGCCTTCTTTTGGGCGTTCCCTGGGTTCATACGATCACCCTTTCTCCACGCTCCTCTTTCGCCGCCGATGAGAACGCTGAGCAGAGCATCCTGTTCACGGCGTCGTCGAGCCCTTCCTTGACCGAATCAACCGACTCTCCGATGCCGAAATCCTTCTTTATGTTCTCGACCTCTTTGTCGATAGCCATTAGGGCCTTCCCGAGCCTCTCTATTTCGCCTTCGCTAAGGCTGCCGCTTTCCATCCTTCTTACGGCCTGATGCTTTAGCACGTCCTTTATAATGTCCACGAGGGCTACGACGAGGCACATAAGCCCCTGTCTCAGGTTGTTCTCATCCAGATTTATGGCCATAAGATCCGATTCCTTTTCTGAGCCCTTTTATCAAAGGTTTACCGCCTCGACGTAAAAAAAACCCTCAACCTCTTTTTGCCCGAGCGGGCATTTTCCGTCCCGGCAGAACTTGTTCAGAAGCCTGTAAGCCTTCGTCAGATCCTCAAACATCGCTCCAAGCAAAGGATTCCCGCGTTCCCTGTCCGGATGATACGCAAGGGCTTTCTTCTGGTAGCAATCCCTGATCTCGACCGCGGTCGCCTCGTCTCCGAGGCCCAATAGCTCCTTCGCCTTCCGGATATCTTCGTAGCCGACCTCTTTGACCTCCATCGTGCAAAACGAATACGGCGGGAGCGGCGAGATGTATTTAAAATCTACGGAGCCGTTGAGGCTGCCGTTAAGTCCGTTCAACGCCTCATCAAAGAAATTTTCTTTTGATCTTTCGATCAGGAAGGCCGCGGTTAATATGACGCTGTCGCCGGTACCGTCAGGCAGGCGGGCGTCTACCGCCACTTTGCGGAGAGATTCGAGTATTCTTTTTTTGACATCTTCCCTTTTCCTGTCAAGGGCCGATTTTACGGCGGAACCTATCCTTACTTTCAGGGCGAACGCCTCATCGGGCGTTTTGCCGGCGATATCCTTCTTTAACATACTTATCTCAGGGTTTTCTTCCGCTATTTCCCTGAGGAGCGTCTCAAGGCTCCTCCATTCGGCGGTCACATTGACCTCCATCTTTCCGCTCATCGAATCGAGCAACCTTGAAAATTCGCCGTATCCGGCTTCAAGCGCATTTTCAACAGCCTTTTCTCCCCCGAGGTACGTGCCGAACTTTATCGGGATAATGGTAACGCCGTCCTTGATTAACCTTTCCATAACGGCTTGATGGCTCTGTAAGGCTTGTATAAGCGCTTTCCTGTCGGCAGGCTCCGTTGGCCCGCGGGAATCCGAAACAACGCATGCCATGTCCCTGTAAACTATTTCATGGGTTTCTTTCCCGCTCCCGTCCGCGACAGCGGGTACGCTGTTTTTTTCTGAAAAAGGTATTATGCCGTAGAGATATTTATACGTGCCGTTCATGGGCGCGCCCTCTGATTTTCATTTTCATTACCTGTCAGCCTGCCTCTTCCGTGAGCTTTGCCCTCGCGCTTACCCAACCGCACCAGGGGCAGCCCTCTTTCAAAAGCTTCTCGACCGGTTGTCTCTTTCCGCAACCCGGGCAATTCTCCCTCAGCTCCATCGCTTCCTGCCAGGCGGTCAGCTTATGGTTGACGCCTCCCGGAAACTCGAGCCCGTACCTCGCCGCAGTTTCGAAGGACGCGAGCGCCGCCCTTATACGGATGCCCAGGAGTTCGGTACCCGCGATGGAGACTGAAATATCGGCGTTTATCGCGAGCCCCTTGTCCAGTACCCTTTCAACAACGTCAAAAAGCGTGTTGCTGTCGTTCATAGACGCTTTTTTAGACACCTTTACCTCCGGGGACGCTACAATTCAGCCGCAAGGGTATCCATCCTTTTACGCATCCCCTTGCGGTTGAATTCAAGGATATTACCCTCTTCATCGACGACGACCTCATAGGTGGCGAGTATGTCCATTCCGTCAGGTATCGAATGCTTCTCGATCAGCTCAACGAAGACATGCCAGCCCTTCTCATCCCTTGCCGTCTTTATGGTGGATGAGAGCTTAAGGCCCGTCATAACGCTTATCCCGTTTCTGGCTTTGGTTATTATATTCCCGATATCAGGGGACATATTCCTACCCTTTGCCCTTTATTGAATGCCATTCTTTTCCTTGTACTTCCTTATCTCCTCAAGCCTGTTCAAAAGTCCGGTTTCTCTTTTCACGTACTCCTCTTCCGTGATCTCCTCAAGCTCAAGCTCCATCTGAAGCTTAAGGAGGGATTCGCGCACAATCGAGTCATCCAGCAACTCGGCCTCAGCCGACTGCTTTATCTTCTCGGCCAGCCATACCACCCCGTTTACAGGAGCAAGCAGTATGTCATCGATTATGAATCCCATAACGGCTCCGATGAAGATGTCATTTGAGGCTTCTCAGCCCGGTATCCTTCTCTTTTTTGAAAGACGCGACCGACATTTTGAACTGCTCCATCGAGACCTTGAGGCCCGAAAATGCCGTTATCCCTTCGCCGGAGGCCAGCGCCTTCCTCGACATAAACTCCCTTACCGCCATGAGAGCGGCCTCCCTGCATATGGCCTCCAGTTCGGAACCGGTAAACCCGTCGGTAAGCTCGGCGAGTTTTTCGATGTCCGTGTCTTTCGACAGAGGCTTTCCCGCCATATGCACTTTCAGTATCTCGGCCCTTGACCTCTTGTCCGGCAAGGCTATCTCGAATATCTGGTCGAACCTGCCCGGACGCAGAAGGGCCGAATCGATTATATCGACCCTGTTAGTCGCCGCGAGCACTACGACCCCCTTCAATTCCTCTATGCCGTCCATCTCTGTCAGAAACTGGCTTATTACCCTCTCCGTCACGTGCGATTCCCCTGTCCCCCTCCTGGGGACTAGAGAATCTATCTCGTCGAAAAATACAATGCAGGGGGACGCCTGCTTTGCCTTGTGGAAGACCTCCCTGACCCCTCTTTCGCTTTCGCCTACCCATTTGGATATCAACTCCGGCCCTTTTACCGATATGAAGTTCACTTCACTCTCGGTGGCCAGCGCCTTTGCGAGGAGCGTTTTACCAGTGCCTGGAGGGCCGTACAAAAGGATCCCCTTGGGCGGCTTCGCCCCGGCGTATTTGAATATCCCGGGATTTCGAAGCGGCCATTCCACCGCCTCCTGAAGGGCCTGTTTGACATTATTAAGACCACCGATATCGGCCCATCTGATATCCGGCACCTCGACGAATACCTCCCTCAAAGCCGAAGGCTCGACCTCTTTAAGCGCCTCCAGGAAATCATTCATCGTGACCTCAAGGGTTATGAGCGTCTCATAGGGAAGCTCCTCAAGGTGGAGGTCTATCGAAGGGAATACCTTTCTGAGGGTTATCATGGCGGCTTCCCGGCAAAGCGCCTCCAGGTCCGCCCCGATAAAGCCGTGCGTTATCTGGGAGAGCCTCTCAAGCTCCACATCGGAAGAGAGCGGCATGCCCCTGGTATGGATCGTAAGTATCTCCAGCCTCGCGTTTTTGTCCGGGATGCTTATCTCTATCTCCCTGTCGAACCTGCCGGGCCTTCTGAGAGCCGGGTCGACCATGTTAGGGAGGTTTGTCGCAGCCAGGACTATGACCTGCCCCCTGTCCTCAAGGCCGTCCATCAGGGAAAGGAGCTGTGCTACAACCCTCCTTTCGACCTGCTTCTCGCCCCCCATGTCTTCGCGCTTGGGGGCTATCGCGTCTATCTCGTCGATAAAGATTATCGCCGGCGCTTTCGCAGAGGCTGTCTCGAATATCTTTCTCCGATTGGCCTCGCTCTCGCCGTAGAACTTGTGCATTATCTCAGGGCCGCGGATGTGGGTGAAAAAGGCATCCGTCTCGTTTGCGACTGCCCTCGCTATCAGGGTCTTTCCGCACCCGGGAGGGCCGTGGAGAAAAACCCCCTTGGGGGCCTCGATGCCGAGCCTTTCAAAGACCTGCGGATGCCTAAGCGGGAGTTCGATCATCTCCCTTATCTTCCTTATTTCCTTTTTAAGCCCGCCTATGTCCTCGTAAGTGACTCGGGACCTTTCAGCCTGCGCCTTCCTGTCTACGGATTTTATCTCTATCACGGTCTTTATGTTGATGACGACGGGACCGTCGGGCGCTACCGTTGTCACCTGAAAATCCTGGCTTTTCGCGCCAAAAAGCCTTGCCCTTATCCTGTCGCCCTCTACCGCCGGGATCCCGTCAAAAAGGCTCGAAAAATATCTCGAATCCTTTATCGCGTTGATGTGAGCTACCGGGGTGAGCGCTATCCTCTGGCATGGCTTGTAAGAGGTTTTTCTGACCTTGACCTTGTCACCTAGACCCGCCTGCGCGTTCTGTCTGATAAGACCGTCTATCTGGACGGCGTCCTTGCCCCGGTCTTCCATATGCGTAGGCATTACCTTGGCGACCGTCTTGCGCTTTCCCTCGATAGACACGATATCGCCCACCTCTACCCCGATGGTCTTCATCTTTGAAGGGTCGAGTCTCGCGATACCCCTGCCCGCGTCCTTTGTCGCGGCTTCGGTTACCCTTAGGGTTAATGAATTTTCTTTCATATCGGTTTTCCTCAAGCCTTTGCCAGCCTGATTTCGATAACGCCGTTTTTATAGGTAAACGCGGGCGGCTCGGCCTTTACCCGGGAAGGGAGCTTTACTTCCTTACGGTATTTCCTATGCGCGCCGAAGGCCTTTATCTCCAGGACGTCTTTCTTTATCTCAAGCTCGATATCCTTCTTCTCGATGCCTGGCGCCTCCGCTATTACCACCAAACCGCCTTTTTCATCGAATATGTCGACGATAGGCTCTCTGACCTCTTCCATTACCGGGCCTTCCGGCGTCTCCCTGATATTGCCGAAATGCTCCACGAAAGGCTTGCCCCCGAGAGTCCTTACGGAAAACCCGTAGACGCCTTTCACGTCCTTGCCGAGGCCTTTTATCTCGCCTTCACGTTTAAGGGTCTCCCCTTTTTCGGCGACCTTGGCCGCCAGATCAACGAGGTTCGTAAGCCCCTTGAAAAAATTCCCCAGAGGGGATTTCCCGAGGTCGAAATCGAAGCCACCTTCTTGCACCTTTTTATCATCGCGCATCTTTTTTTTTGCAGGCATACTCTTCACCCCGCTTTACCGCTGTTTAACTCCATTCAACGACAATATTCACGAAATTGAATATGGGGACCGGCCCTACGTATTTCAATTTCATCCTTCCGCCGTTCTTCTCATCGAGGTCCTTTATCCTGCTGTCGAACTCCCTAGCCATTGTCCCGTCGATGAGGAACGCTGCGTTAAGGAGCATATTATCCCCGTGGACCTTGTTTTTCCTCATATCAACAGAGATATCCCTGAACAGGGAAAGGATAGCTTCGGCTTCATCGTCCTTTTTCTTCTGCAAGGCGGACTCGACCATCTTGCCGAGGCTTATCCTGTCGTAGTACGCGCTCCCGCCTCCGGCCACAGCCATCCTGCCCCGCAGTTTCCTTATCTCATTATCCGACTCCTGTATCTCACGGAAGACCGGTTTCATGTCGGTCCAGAGCGCCTTGAGCCCAAGCTCTATCTTTCCTTCCATTTCCGAGAGGAGGGTTTTGAACTCGGCGCGCCTCTTCCTGAGGAGGTTACGGATGTCTTCAGGGCTGTCGGCGATGGTCGAAAACCTCACAGGCAGTACCGTATACTCCTTCATGACCTGCTCTATCGTCTTCTGGTGTACCAGAAGATTTTCCCTGTTGAGGATGTATTCGGTAAGAGGCGACCTGCTGACGACACAGGATATACCGTCAAATCCAAGCGTGGTTACCTCATCCCCTCTTCCGCCTATCCCTATCGGCCCGAAATTCCGGGCCGCATCAGTGCCTATTATGCAGTAGAGATAGTTGCCTTCGTTCATTTCAATAATCCATTATCATTGTTTTAAGAGGGTTTTTAATGATGGGCGCGGCTTCCGGGCCATTAGGGGCCTGTCTCGGGGCCTGTTTCTTTGAGGGCAACTTTTTCCTGAGCTTAGCCATCTCTTTCTCAAGGCTTTTGATCTCGCTTTCAAGCTTGACCTTACGTTTGATAACGGCCCCGAGTTCCTTCTCAAGCCTTCCCTTTTCGAGGTTTATCACATAAAGGTCCAGATACCCGTTGGCTGTGACGCCAGGCATCGACCTGATCTTGGACTTCTGGCCGGTTTTTATCTCCGAGAGCCCGGCGACATTTCTGGACATATTCAAAGACCTCCTTTAAGCTCAATGTACAGCGCCGACGGTCTGCCGCTCCAGGGGTGGGGCGTTCTCGCACTTAAGGTCCCTGGCGCCGTTGCCGTTCCCGCAGGTCTTGTTAATAAGTTCGATGACGAGTTTTTTCATCTTTTTTGAACTCGTCCTTGTGCCTACCCTGCTCGTCTCTGAACCCAGCACGTCGGCGCAGATTTCCCTGAAGACCGCGCTTCCCGGGTCCACGGAGCCGTTTCTTATCCTGAGCGTCTTTGCTATCATTATGCATCCCCTGACCGTGGGGGAGAACTCGCATTTGCCGGAATCCCTCAGCCCTCTCACGATCTCCACTATTTTCTCGGCATCCGACCTCTTAAGGCCGGATTTCGACATCGTGATGGCTATCTCGGTATCCCTGTCCGGGAAATCGAGGTCGAGCGTTACCATCCTGTCCCTGAGCGCGTCCTGGCTCCTGTACACCCCGGCATATTCCTCCGGGTTGCTGGTGAATATGGCGGCGAAGTTGGGGTCTACCTTTATGTACCCTTCCTTCACGCCCGGAATATCCATCACCCTTTCCTGCAATATGGAAAGAAGGATGTTGTTGGCCTCGGGCCTCGACCTCGTAAATTCGTCGTAGACGAGCGTGAAACCGTATTTGCAGGCGATGGTCAGGCGGTTATCCACCCATGTCTTCTGCATGTTCTCTTCGGTCTTAAGCACCGAATGGATGAAATTATCGACCACCCTTTTCATCCTGTAGCCCTGCTCGCCCCCTATAAGAGCGGAGGTCGAATGCTCCTCGTCACCGTGGAGTACTACTACCGGCCTGCCGATTTTGGCGGCAAGGTGCATCGCGAGCGTGGTCTTGCCGGCCCCTGAAGAGCCTCTGAAGTGCACGGGGAAGCCTGCCCTGATATACGCCAGCGCCCTTTCAGTGACATCCTTCACGTAAGCGGTCTCGACGAAGTCAGGTAGGCTTTTCGGCTCAAGGACAGTTGTATATTCATTTAACGCCATAGGATGAATTACCTCCAGGTCATTTAACGCAGGTTATGATGGCGGCTCTTTGCGGCCTTTGTTTTCACGCGGCGGGCCTTCTTAGAATGGCTGGCCACCCTCTCGTACGAAGGCTCCCTCTGGTCTCCCTGAGTTTTTCCGGACCTCTTCGCCTTCATGGAAGAGACAAGCTCCTGCCACGCGGAGGCCATATTCTCGCGCTCATGCCTGAAGCCGTCCAACACCTCTTTCCTGAATGTCTTCAGCATGTGGGAGACTTCTTCTTTTCTATCCTTCGCGCCTTTTTCTATCTCGGCAAAAGCGGTCTTGCGGAAATCATTCAGAGAGTCGTGGACATCGTGCTTAATGTCCTCGACCCTTTTCTTCAAGGCCGAGATCTCCCGCTTCCTCTCATCGCCGATCTTTTTAAGCTCTTCTTTTTTTTCTTTTTTGAACTCGTCCAGCATCTGATGCAACTGCTGCCTGAGAGCGGAAAGCTCCCCTTTCCTTACGTCATAAGCGGCGGATATGTCCTGCACCATCGCCCTGAAATCATTTGATGCCATCATAGTCCATCTCCTTTCGTTATAAAAAAAACCGTTGCGCCGCTCAGGCCTGATGTGAGCTTCTTTCATATGCCGAGCAGACCCCGCGCCACTGCCCCAGAATATCGAGCCTCAGCCGTTCAAGCTCCTCGACGGCGTTATCCGCCCCTTTTTCATCCTGAAGGGCCTTAAGTTCCTTTATGGCCGATTTGAAATCCCTTATCTTTAAATCCGCGCCTTTCGAAAGAAGCCGTCTGAGTTCAACCGAAAGTTCGGCCTGCCCGATATGAAGGCCCATAAGAAGCTTCACGACAACCTCTTCCCTCTCTCTCATGCGCGGAATATGTGCGTTATTGATAAACTCGAAATCCTCCGGCTTGCCTTTCGTAAAAATATCCGTGAGCCTTCTTACCATCTCCGCTTCCTCTGCCCAAAGCGCGTCCAGGGACTCCTTGAGCCTTGCCTTCATCTCTTCCCTGCGGCCTAGCACGCTTTCGACAAGCCTGTCAAAATCTTTTTTTCTGAGCCTCTCAGTCTTTGCGAGCGTTTCCTTCAATGTCACCAGGATGGCGTCCTGTTCAGAGGAATGCTCATCCACCAGGCCGGCCGCCTCGTTTATAAGCTCTATTATCACCTTTGACCTTTTTTCGTATGACTCTACAATCTCAAGGCCTGAACTGAGATAATCGGGATTTTCCATCTGTCTTACTCCCACTGTTATTGCCTGTTTGCCGATTGCGCCTTTCCGCAAGACCTCGCAGCATGCTTGGGCCGATTCGGATAGAGGGGCTTTGAAAGTGCCTCTATGTCTCCAAGGATGCCAGAGATCCCATTGGGGCTGTTACGCTGTCGCCGATTCTGTGGCGGTAAGACCTATTGCCTCGGCATATTTGAGGAAGGTCTCAACAGATGAACATACGGCCCTTGCTTCGATCGCCAGAAGCTCGATGCCTACCAGCGATACCCTTGCCCACGCATCTATGACGATGCCCTTGTCAAGGATCCTGTCCACTACCTCTACGAGGCTGGACGACGCCATGTTTTTCTCGACTGCCATAAGAATGCACCTCCTTTCTTTGTTGGATTTGGAACATTGTTTGTTTCTCCCCCTTTGTTCGTGTTCGATTTATATGTACCGCAATAACAGTGCCAAGGCATTTTCCGTCCGGCCCAAATGCCGGACCTCAAAAATCCCCTGAGTTTGTGGATATTCCGGATTTTCTTTTATTGGAGTTATGAGAAATGAATGAGGAGTTATGTAGAGCGTTCTCTACATCTCGTATGGCGGGGCTTACATATCCTGCATATTAAAGGCCGAATGATTTTATCTTGGAATAAAGCGTCATGCGGTCTATCTTAAGTATCTTTGCGGCCCGGCTCTTGTTGTTATTGGATTGTTCGAGCGCCTTTTCGATCATCTGTTTTTCCAATTCCCTTGTCAGTTTGCCCGTAAGTTCCTTTAGAGACGTCCCTTTCTCAAAGGCCGACTGCATGTCAGTGCCCAACGAAGGACAATCCGCTTTTACCGGCAACGGGAGTATTGAGGTGGTTATGGAATCGGAATCCGTAAGGAGTACCGCCCTCCTGATGACATTCCTCATTTCCCTTATATTGCCGGGCCAGTCGTAATCGAGGATTTTCCTTATCGCTTCGCTTGAAAGCCCCTTTATGTCCTTGTTGAATTCCCTATTTGCCTCTTTCAGAAAGTGGAGCCCAAGGGGTATAATGTCCTCTCTGCGTTCCCTGAGCGGCGGTATTTCGATGGAGAACTCGTTAAGCCTGTGGTAAAGATCGGCCCGAAAGTTCCCCTCCCTGACTTCGGCGGCGAAGGTCAGGTTGGTAGCGACTATTATCCTGACATCGACCTCTATGTCCTTGTCGCTTCCCAACCGATGGATTTTCCGCTCCTGAATTACGCGCAAAAGTTTGGCCTGCACGGAATCCGAAAGGTTCGTTATCTCGTCAAGGAAAAGCGTGCCGCCCCTGGCGCTTTCGAACTGGCCCTCCTTTCTGCAATCGGCGCCTGTGAACGCGCCTTTCTCGTGGCCGAAGAGCTCGCTTTCGGCCAGGGTCTCCGGCAGGGTCCCGCAGTCGATGGCCACAAACGGCATCTCCTTCCTGAAACTGTTCATGTGCACCATGCGCGCGATGACTTCCTTTCCCGTGCCGCTCTCGCCCTGCAATATGACCGTCATATTCGTTGGGGCTACGGTCTTTACCTGTTTAAGCGCCTGGCAGAAACGCGGGGACTCGCTCTTGAACTCCTGCGCGCCGCTGAAGTCTTCAAGCCTTTTCCTCAAGTCCGCCACTTCCTTCTCAAGGCGGCCCGCGTTAAGGGCCTTTTTGATCACTATCCTCAACTCATCGTCGTCAAAAGGCTTTGTGATGTAATCGTAAGCGCCGAGCTTCATGGCGCGAACCGCGCTTTTGACGTCGCAGTAAGCGGTGAGCATTATAGCAAGCAGATTGCCATTGATCTTTTTCATCTCTTCCAGAGCCTTGAAGCCGTCCATCCCGGGGAGTTTCACGTCAAGGAGGATAAGGTCGGGCATCCTCTTGCTCAATTCCTTCAAGGCGGCTCTGGCGTTCCCGGCCACTGCGACCTCATACCCCTCGTACTCCAGCGTCTCGCAGAGCACCTGGCTCATGTCCTCGTTATCGTCAACTATCAAGATGAAGTCCCTTCTCCTGTCCATTACTCACCTGCCTTGTTTTTGAATACCGGGAACCTGACGTTTATCTCCGTGCCCTTTCCGGCGCCGCTCTTTACATCTATCCTGCCTTTGTGGCAGGCGATAAAGTTATGGGCGAGCGAAAGCCCCAGGCCCGTGCCTTTCCTTTTTGTGGTAAAGAAAGGGTCGAATATCCTGTCCAGGTTCTCGGCGGGTATGCCTTCCCCGGTATCCGCGAAGCTCACGGCTATCTCATCCTTCCTCTCGTCATAGTATGCCGACACAGTGATAGTCCCGCCGCCTGACATGGCATCGAGAGAGTTGAGCAAGAAATTCATGAATGAGCTTTCCAGCCTTTTTTCGTCAAGTATCAGTTCCGGCATTCCCTTCTGCATTTTTTTGCGGATCCTGACCGACTGCCTCGCACAGCGGCTCTGAACGAGGTTGCAGACCTTTTCTATGACCCTGCCGACGTTGTCGGGCTTGAACGACATATCGCAGGGCTTTGCGAAATCGAGCAGTTCGCTGATGGTCCGGTTGGCATTTTCGGAATTCCTCAAGATTATCGTAAGATGCCTTTTCACCCCGTCGGTTATCTCGTATTTTTTAAGGCAGAGCTGAATGGAGCTGGTGATCGTGCTCAAAGGATTCCTCAATTCGTGGGCTATCCCGGCGGCGAGCTCGCCAACACCTGCAAGCCGCTCGGAGTGCAGCAACTGGTCCTCAAGGTTGATCCTCCCCGTTATGTCCCTGACGTATTCTATTACGGAGCCGATCCCTTCAGGGTCTTTTATCGGGAATGTCGAAATATCGCAGATCCTCTTTTCCTTGCCGTCGCGCCGTATGATCGTGGAATGATTTTGTTTGTCTTCAAGAAAGGTCTTTTCCGCGGGGCAGTCGCCGCAAGGCATGTCTCTGCGGTAATACGCCCGGTAGCATTTTTTCCCGAGGACTTCGGAAAAACCGCTTATCCCGAACATATCCAGAATAGCCTTATTTACCCTTACTATATTGAATTCCTTGTCTATGATTGATATCCCGTCCCCGATTCCGTCTATGATCGCCCGGAACCTGGTGCTGACCTCCCTTACCTCGCTCTCAAGTTCGAGGGACCTGGTGAGGTCATGGGCTACGACCGCAACTGAAAAAACTTTCCCTCCGCTGTCCTTTATTGGAGACGCCGTGACGGCAAAGCTCTTTTTTTCGCCATTTGCGGAGCTGAACTCAATCGATTTCTCGATATTTCCTGTCTTGAACGCCTTTAGCGCGGGGCACTCGCCGCATATCGAGGTCTTGTTGCGAAAGACGCTGTAACAGCATGCCCCTATCACTTCATCGGGACTTTCCGCCCACGATTTTGCGACGGGATTGGCCCAAAGGACTTTCATGTCGCTGTCGATTATCGACACCCCTTCGAGCGTCGCTTTCATTATCGCATCGAGCTTTTGTTCCGGAGTGATCAAAGTTCTTTTGTCATCCAATGGCACCTCCAACGGAAACACTATTTAACGGAAGTATGGCATGCGTTCATTGGCTTGTCAGAGATGATCGATCGAGGTTTTAACAGAGATGTAAGAAACGGGGGAGATGAACCAGGCCGGTGGAAATGTTTGCTTCAGGAGATATATTATTTTAAGTCTATTATTCTAAGGCATTTTTACCCGATTATTGATGAGCAGGAAATTCGTCCGTCATGTCTACCCATGTATATGCATAGTTCGCTTGACCCCGCAGCTTGCCGAGGGGAACTTCGATTGTCTTATTATATTTATTTCGATCTTATTTTGCAACACCTTCCTTGCAAAGGCGTCGAGAAGCGAGGAATGAGGCGTACTTTGTCTGTACGCCGCAGTGACGAGCGACAATGACAACGAAGCAGATGGACTTTTTCAGCCGCCTGTTAAAATAACGCGGCAAAAACACGGGGTATCAAGACACCAGGAGAGAATAAACTCCCTACGCCAGCCTCGGGCTCTCCAGCCATTTTACCATCTCGAAGACCTCTGCGTATTTGACGCCTATCTTCTGACCGGCGTTCTCAGCCTCGTTCTGAAAGAACTCAATCCACTTTTCCCTTGTGCGCTCCATCTCTGAGGCATGCGCCCTGATGGACTCCATCTTAACGCCGAGGTGGTTCGTTATGTCCACATAGAAGTTGCCCCTGAAGTCCACGTTAGAGTGATACCAATTACTCCGGTACATGAGCATCCTTTGGACATGCCTGCAGGAATGGAGAGACGCCTTCGCCACGGCAGAATGGTCGTGGTGGATGTCCCCGATCCAGTGGGTATAGACCTTCTCAATCTTTCTGCCCTCGATGATCCTGAGTATCTGCACGTTCAGCTCTTCAGTGAATTCTATCTGGAGCGTATTGAAGTTCCCGCAGATAAGCTCGACCCCGAGTATCTCCATGGCCTTCTTGCCTTCGGAGAGCGCCGTGTCGTTAGCCCTAACTATCCTGTTGTCGGGGCTTGTAAAGCCGGATACCGTGGCGACATATGCGAATACCCTGTCGCCTTCAGCGACATGCTTGGCGAGCGCCCCTCCGCACCCGAGCTCGATATCGTCGAAGTGCGCCCCTATAGCGAGAATGTTCATGCTATGCTCCTTAATATTACCCTGGATTTTTCTATTCCGCAGTTGAATAGCAGGTCTATACTGCTCAAATACGGGATGAACTCGCCGTAAAGCTGTGGATAGACCGGGTGGCTGAACTCCTGCCAGACGACATTTATCCCGGCGGCCTCGAAGAGCGCGGGCTCAAGATAATCCCTCGCCCCGGCCCCTGAGAGATAGTCGGTAGCCCCTGTCTTTTTAAGTATATCTATTAAAAGCCCGTTCTTTTTCCCGGCGGCTCCAAGAGCGCTGGCGAACGCCGAATCTATCTTTATGCCAAAGAGGCCCATGAGCATCTCTATCGATTTGAGATTGAAATCAACGAGCCTCGAGCACTTAAATCCGTAAAGGCTTTTCACATACGGGAATATCTCGTCAAAAAAAGGCGCCTTCCTGTAATTGAACTCGATGAGGTTCAGGTTATCCCCCCTCCAGTCCACATCGGCTGAAAGGCGCACATCCTTTATCATCGTCTCCCTCGGGCACTTCTCAACGGAGACCGTAAACCACTTTGCGCCGTCTTTGGTTTTAAGCTTGTCCCTGTTGTGCCACGATCTGCTGCTGGCTACAAACTGGACGTTATCGAGCACAACCCATAAGTCCGAAAAGAGGAACCTGTGAAAAAAACCGAGGTACGGCATGAAGTCCGGCTGATGTATCACGACGGTTTTTTTCCTGTTCACTGGCCGCCCCTTATGACGCCGACCACCCTTTCAAGGCCATCCCCGTCTACGAGGGACTTGCCCTTCCGGCTCATCCCGTTTAAAATCGTCTCATTGTCCAAAAGCCGTTCGAGCTTCAGTGAAAGTGTTTCTTCAAACCGCTCTTTATGAAAACCCAGGCTCACGCCAAAGCCGTTCTCGCTGAACCAATTTATTGTCGGGACCTCATGCGGCTCGTTGGCTATCGCCAGGCACGGCACGCCAATAGCCGCCGCCTCAAAAAGCGTAACACCTCCGCCGCATATCATCAGGTCAGCGCCGTCCATGACAGCGATCATGTCAGGGACTTCCCTTAGAATCTGCGCGTCTTTTATATCCCGGATGGCCTCTAAAAGCCCCTCCATGTGCCTGAAGTTGGGGCCGGCTATTACGGTAAGCTTAAATCCAGGCGAAACGCCCTTAAGGGCGTTCACTACCCTTGGCGTCACTCCGTATGTATCGCTTCCGCCGAGCGTCACTAGAATTTTAGGCAAGCCATTGAACGCCCGCTCCCTCCTGTATCTTTTGATCGATGGGCTCAGTATCATATACTCCGGCCCGTAAAAGGCGTTCTGCGCCTTTTTCACCGGCCTTAAATCCATCGCCAGAAAGTTACACTTCGCAAGGGCAGCGCCTTCCCCGTGGTCGTCGATTGCAAATAGAGTAATGCCTTCCGCGATCACCGCCCGCGAGTGCATCAAATCCGTATCCAGCCTGTCGTTTATCCAGGTGTCCGGCCTATGCTTCCCGATTATCGGCTTCTCCCATCCCGGAGCCGACGCGTAAGATTCGACAGTCTCGAAATCCAGGCCTTCCCGCCTTAATATCTCCTCCGAGCGCGCGTCTCTATTAATAACGGCCGCAACGCTGTCACCGGCGTCTTTCAAGGCCCTCGCGAGATTCATACCTCTGTAAAGGTGCCCCATGCCCCGCGCGTGCGACGCCTCTATCGAAATAACATGGCGCATAGCCTTATCGCGTCCTCTGTGGTTATCAATTCCCCCGCCCTGGAGAGCTTCTCATATATCATCTCCGCCCTTTTGAAATCCTCTGGTGTGTCTACCGTGAGCCGGAGGTTTGGGGCGCGCTTCTCAACAGGAATATCGAGCTCCTCAATGCGGAATGCCTCTGGCCGCTCTTGTATGTACTCGTTCACATGCTCCCTGTGGTTGGGCTTAACGCCATCTCTCCATGACCTCTCAAGCGAGCCGAATGAAAAACACTCCGCGCCGACGCCTATTGGGAGTTTCCCGAACGAATGGGTATAGTCCGCGTTCTCCTTATGATGAAGGTCTATCAGGCGCGAAACCTCCACAGGGTCAACCAGGGGATTATCCGCCGTTGCGCGCACTATGTGATCGAGCTTAAAATGGAGCGCTGTCTTGTAATACCTGTCGAGGACGTCTCCTTCATCCCCCCTGAAGCAGTCCACACCCTCTCGCGAACAGAACTCTTCTACGGCATTGTCGGCTTTGTTCGTGCTCGTGGCGACTATCAAGACATCCGAATTCCTGACAGCCTTAAGCCTCTCGATTATATGGGAGAGCATGGGCCTTCCGGAGAGATCCTTCAGCACCTTCCCCGGCAGCCTCGTGGAACCCATGCGCGCCTGAATGACTATCCCTGTCAATCGAGGTCTCCCCATGTTATCACCTCGTCCTCTTCGATGTCCCTTCCGGCCTTGCGGCCTATTACAAATTCAAAGTGCTTCGGGGCTATCCCGTAACCGGGCCTCTTTATGGCGATGTCGTTTTCCGTTATCCCCTGCCCCTGCCCGATCTTTTTTGCGGCTACTATGCTTTTCCGGTTGTTTATGCGGGTCGTCTTTTCCGAGGCGGCGGGCATTTTTACGCCTGAGCCCAACATCGCCTCAAGGGCGCGCACCTGCTCGACGATCGCCTTCATCTCGAAGGGGTCCGCGGAAAGCATATGGTCAGGGCCTTGAGCATTCTTATCAACAGTAAAATGTTTCTCAAGTATCACGGCGCCCATCGCCGCCGCCGCCACACATGCGACCGTCCCGATAGTGTGGTCAGAGTATCCTACAGGAAGTTTGAACTCCTCCATCATGCTTTTCATGGCAAGGAGGTTTACGTTTTCCGGATGAGTGGGATAGCTTGTGACCGCATGGAGCAGGGCTACTTCCATATTACCTTCTCCCAGTATCGTCGAGACGGATTCCCTCACCTCTTCCATCGTGCACATGCCGGTTGCGAGTATTATGGGCTTGCCCTTCCTCGCGATGTATTTCAGGAACGGGATATTCACGGCGTCATCCGAGCCAACCTTGAACGCCACGGCCCCGAGCCTATCAAGCATATCCACATCGGTTTCATGGGAAGGCGTTGAGAACCAGTCAAGCCCTTTGGATTTGATGTAATCGAATATCTTCCTGTGCAGCTCCTCATCTATTTCATATTTCTTGAATAGCTCATATTGAGATACAACCCCGGTATTCTCCATGTCGAATACAGCTTTTTTGCTCGCTATGGTGTCTGCCCTGTAGGTCTGTAGCTTTACCGCGTCGACCCCGCACTTCAAGGCCGCGTCAACGAGAGCCTTCGCCTCATCAAAGGCCGTGAAGTTGCCGCCTATCTCGGCTATGATATAGGCGCGTCTGCCGCCCCACTTTTCGAACAAGCTTTTCATCCCATGCCTCCAGGTTATTTTGTCAGCAGATAATAATGGAACGCCGGCGCGTATGCCTTGTCCGTCACCCAGGTCTCGCTGCAAAGCGGCTCAACAAGGCCCAGGACGAGATCTATCCCTTCCTTCTTTATCTCTATCCTGTCGCTCTCTGTGAGCTTCCCTGCCATCTTATGCAGTACCGGGAACAAAGGCCTAAGCCCAATATCCCACACCTCTATCACTGTCTTCGACAGATGCTGTTTATGGAGCGCAACCTTGAGCCCGGCCTTCTTGAAACTCTCCTCCCATATTTTCGCATCATAAGCGTGCTTTATGTTCTCGGCTATCCTTCCCCTGTCTATCCTTTCAAGCCATTTCCACTCCGGGTCTTTTGTCTTTAAATAGAGCTTGTAGTAAAACGAATACTCAAGGAACGTACTGTTGGGGAGCATTATCGCGGCCTTTCCGCCCGGCCTTAAAATCCTTTTTATCTCCTTAAAGACCGCCTCAGGCGAGTCAAGCCAATAGAGCATATTGGAGAAGATGGTATTGAAGGAGTCGTCCTCAAAGGGCAAGGGCTTATTGGCATCGTGAGGCACAAGTTTTTTATACAACCCCAGCGTAGCGGATTTCTTAAGCAGTGTTTCCTTGTGGTCGAGGGCGACGTCTATTACATAATCTGGCCGCATCGTCACTACCGGGTTTACGAGCCTTTCGTCGAAGTGGTCGTAGATATCCACCTTATCAAAGAACTTATCGAGGTTCGATACGCTCTTGAACATGTCGAATGAATAATCGAACTCACCGCCGGCCCTTATGAACGAAAATATCCCGTCTCCGCAGCCAAGATCGAGAGACGGCCCATCGAACACAAAGTCCCTCATCACTAGCGCGTCTATCGTCCGCCAGAGCGCTGTCTCCGGCCTTAGCCAAAACACATTAAGAAAGCGTCTTAATATATCATTTTTTAAATTATCCATTTTTTAAAAAGAGCAACTCCTTGATAGATTCCTTAAAGCCTTTTTTCGGGCTCCACCCGAGCGCGTCCCTTAGCGCCCCGCAGTCCGCAACGGTGTCCGGTATCTCATTCGGCCTCTTTTCGTCAAGAGTCTTCCATTTGATACGGCTTCCTCCCGCTTCTATAACCGCTTCGACTATCTCCCTGACAGACATCGACTCGCCTGAGCCGACATTATAGACGCAAAAGCGCTCGTTTGAACTGACAGCGAGCGCGCACGCCTCTATGAAATCATCTACATGGAGGTAGTCTCGTTTTGGCGTGTCGTCCTTTACGACGATCTCTCTCCCCTCACGCGCCTGCTTTATCAGCATCGGTATGAGGAAGCTCTCTCCCTGACCCGGGCCGTAGAGGTTAAAGGGCCTGAGAACCATCGCCTTCACCCCCATGTGTTCAGAATAGAAACGGCAGACCTCCTCGCCGAGCCATTTTGAGTGTGCATACGGGTTATTAGGCTTTACAGGGTGCGCCTCGTCTATCGGGAGGTACTCGGGAATGCCATAGACATAGCCGCTTACATAGATCATCCTGCACGAATTTTCACGGCAGAACTCGAGCGCTTGCTGGGTGCCGAGGGCGTTTACGGAATAGAACTTATCCGGCTCTTTCCAGCTTTCTGGGACAAAGGTAAGACCCGCGAGGTGGACTACCGTATCCACCCCTTTTCCTTTAAGCCTTTCGTAAGACGCGCGCTCCCTGATATCGAGCCCCTTTTCGAGCTCAAGCGCCGTATGCCCGAGCGAGAGAAGGCGCGGGAGAAGCCTTCTGCCTATGAAGCCGGTTGAGCCGGTTACGAGTATTTTCTTTGGGAGAGCCGTCACTTGCCGATATCCTGATTCCTGTTTACGTAGTTCTTTATGATGAACTCCCTGCCGTTTACAGTCGCCCGTTCGTTTCCTTCGGTAAGGCGCGGGAGATAACACCGCCTGCAGACCGGTATCTCCATGAATCCGTTTTTCTTTTTATGGGCCTTTCGAATTTTATTCAGCCTCTCCCCGTGCCAGATGTCGTACACGGATTCGCTCCGCGCGTTCCCAACGACGACCGACCCTTCCTCGTCATTCGAGCACATCATGGCAGAGCCGTCCGCGCCCACCACAAGCCTCTGGTAGTGCTGGGGGCAGGTGAAGTCCTCCTCGTAGATTATCTCCTCGTCCTTTCCAAGGTAATCTATGAGTGGGTTAAAGGCTATCAGGTCAGCGATAGGAGCAAAGGTATTGTAATACGCCTCAGGGTTTTCCCTTATCGAGGGCCAGATCGCCTGCACCTTGATTACGGGCTTATGGACTCCCAATTCTTCCTTTATCCTCTTTATGTCCTTGAGCCTGCGTAAGATATCATTGAATTTCAGCGGCCGCCTAATCTTCTCATAGGCCCCGTCAAGACCGTCCACGGATACGGTTATCCAGTCTATGCCGGCGGCCAGGGCATCTTTGAAGAAGCCCTGTTCGAGCCTGCTCCCGTTCGTCAGCGTCGAGACCTCTTTAATGCCTTTTTCCTTCGCGTACCTTATGCACTCGATAAACTCAGGGTGTATCGTCGGCTCTCCCCTGAGACTAAGCCTTATCGCAGGCACATGGCCGTCTATCTCGTCTATTATCTTCCTGAAGAGCGAGAACTCCATGAGCTTCGCGTTGACCTTACCCTTGAACTCGTCGGTTATCGTATAGCACATGGGGCATTTGAGGTTGCATAATGTCGATAGCTCCAAGTCCACCAGGAGCGGGTACTCCGAGACGAACTGCTCCTTCGGATACCTCGACCAGTTTGCCCTGTACGCCCGGTACTCATCGGCCCATCCCTCGCCGCGGTATCCCTCGAAGAGCGCATCGCGCTCCGGGGTCTCCATCGTGTAGTTGCCTTTATTTATAGGGATGTTCTTTCCGCTCATCTGATTCATTTAAGAAACTTGCCTTTAATGGATTCAAACTCGTCTATCGCCTGCATGTAGTCGTCCGGCCTTCCGATATCGAGCCAATAGCCTTCGTGTTTTCTGACTGAGGCGCGGTTTTCAGAGGCTATGAGGTCGAGCATCAGGTTGTCGAACCCGTAAGGCCTGCCTTCGGGTATGTAATCGAGTATCTTCCTGTTTACCATGTATATGCCCATGCTCACTTCGTAGTTAATGACAGGCTTTTCCCTGAAGCCGCTTAACTTGTCCCCATCTATCTCAAGCACGCCGTAGTCGGTCTTGATCTCCCTTCTGTAAGAGGAGATCGTGAAGATGTTCCTGTTCGCCACATGGTAATCGAAGAACTCCCTGTAGTTAAGGTCAGTGAGTATGTCACCGTTCATCACAAGGAAGTCCTCGGGCGGGTCCTGGATAAGTTTTAACGGCCCCATGGTGCTCAGGGGCGTATCCTCAAGAGAATAGTCTATCTTTACGCCCCATTTGGAGCCGTCGCCGAAAAATGCCTGTATTATCTCAGCCTGATGGTTTACCGCCATAGTGATCCGCTTGAACCCGCAATGGGCGAGCTGCCTTAATATGACTTCAAGTATCGGATACTGCCCTATGGGCATGAGGGGCTTTGGCAGCACAACCGTATATGGCCTAAGCCTGGTGCCTTTTCCGCCAGCGAGTATTACGGCTCTCATTTCGGCTCCTTCGTCAGATATTGTAGATGCCCGTCTTGTAGGCTTTAAGGTTATCGGGGTTCTTAAACCAGTTTACAGTCTCTTCAAGGCCCTTACTGAAGCCTTCGAGGCCTCCGTACTCAGGCTCCCAGCCAAGGAGCCTCTTGGCCTTCGAGTTGTCCGCCCAAAGCCTCTCAACCTCGCTCTTATCAGGCCTCAAGCGGGCTTGCTCTGTCTCTATCTCGATATTCGCGCCCATTATTTCGGAGATAAACCGTACCGTGTCGCCGATAGAGACCTCGTAGTTGGAACCGATATTTATGATCTCGCCTATGGATGCGCCGGACTCAAGGGCGGCTATAAACCCGCTTACCGTGTCCCTGATAAAATTGAAATCCCTCGTCGGGTGGAGCGCCCCCAGTTTTATCTTCTCTTTCCCGGACGCTATCTGTGTGATGACGGCAGGTATCACGGCCCTCGCCGACTGGCGAGGCCCGTAGGTGTTAAAAGGCCGTATTATGGAAACAGGCGTATCGAAAGAGCTATAGAAGGACATCGCGATATGATCTGCGCCGATCTTGGACGCTGAGTACGGGGATTGGCCCTGGAGCGGATGTTCCTCTGTTATCGGCACGAACCTGGCTGTGCCGTAGACCTCGCTTGTCGAGGTGTGTATGATCTTCTTTAATCCCAGCTCCCGCGCGGCCTGCACGACGTTGAGAGTCCCTTTTACGTTGGTATCTACATAGGTATCCGGCGAATGGTAGGAATACGGGATGGCGATGAGGGCGGCCAGATGGAACACGGCCTCGCATCCTTTCAACGCCTCTTTCACTCCATGCGGGTCTCTGATATCCCCGGCGAACACATCGATGGATTTCAGAATCTCTTTATCCGCGGTATCGAGCCAGCCCCATGAATTGAACGAGTTATACAGCACAAACGCCCTTACGTCATACCCCCTTCTCACAAGCTCTTCCGTTAGATGTGAGCCGATGAAACCGTCAGCGCCTGTAACAAGGACCTTCTTATAGCCTTTCATAGTATCCCCGCATTGGATTTTTGAGCTTTCTTCCTCGTGCCTTTTACTGCCGCCGGTATCTTGAGAAGATGCCAACGCTTTTTTAATCAGACAATCCTTAACTTTTTTTTAAGACCACCATCATTAGATCGGTCATCTTACGTTTTATCAGGTCATTATCATATGATTTCAACGTTTCCGCGGAAAATATGTCCGTATATATCTTAAAATTCTGAGGCCTTTTATTCTTCAGCCACGAGAGATGATTGTCCAGCCCCCATACCTGCATGTAATTGAACTTATCAATTACATAGCCTGTCCTTGCCGCCAGTATTTCCAGCGAACGTTCCGTGTATGTATAGTAATGCTGTTTCATGTAGGAAAACTTCCTGAACTCATCGATATGGTAAAGATCGACCAGGGGATTTCTTTTATTGGGGATATTCATCGCCAGGCGGCTGTTTTCGTCCTTCAGACAGCGCCTTACCATCTCAAGGAACGAAACCCCGTTTTTAATATGCTCAAACACCCCAAAGGCCGCGATCAGGTCGAATCTGCTTTCCTGGCCAAGCTGTGAGAGGTCATTCAAAAATGTTATACCGTTAAAGTCGCCATCCTTGAGAAAATCACGGTTTGACTCCGACTTCTCGATCGACACGACGCTGCTTTTCGGGGAGTTCCCTTTTACGAACCTTAAAAAACCGCCGCTCCCGCTCCCAATCTCCAGGATATCTTTTTTATCCTTTATTAAATCGAGGTAAATATCCTTATACCTGTCATAATTTTTCAAGGCCCCGGTCTGTATGTCCTTAACTGACAGGGTCTTGTAATGGCGCGTCTTTTGATTCTCGTAATAATTTCTGTAGTACTCATGCTCTTCCTCATCGCTCATCATGGGATCGAGAAACTGAAGCCCGCAGCCATTACACTCCATAACGCTCGTACTTTCGCAGTCAAAGACACCCTTCATATAAAGGGTGATGTCGCCGCCGCCGCATACTGGGCAATGAGGTTCTCTCATGAAATGCTTTTCACCTTCCCGCAAGCAATTGTCAGTACAGACCGCACTGGTCTAATCCTATGCTTTTACCAGAACACACAAGAAGCTTTTATCCTCCAAAGAGTACTGTTGGCGGTTTTTCAGGCTGCGCTTCAAAGTGCGTTACCTTCCAGGGTAACTGCATTGAGAGCACCGAGTTCTTTCTTTCAAACCCAATGCACTGGACTATGCCCACGGTGTCGATGACCGAAAAGAATGTGCTGTCCTCAACGTCAAGCACATTCCTGAAGGCTACCGCGCCGACCCTTATACGGTATGTACCTGTGTTGAGTATCTTCCTGGGTATGTCAACAACGCTCTGATAATACCCTCTTTTCCTTACGCCCAACCTTGACAGATCGAGTTCCGGATCTGAGAGCTGGATCACGCATTGCCCATTCTCCTCACAGAAAATGCTTATGCCGATGCTTAGGTTGGAAACGTCCTCCGTAAGCTCGTAATCGATCTGTACGAAAAAGTTTTTGTTCAGATCTACCACATCGTCTAAGCCACCCCTGTCGTCCCTGACTGCGACCCTTCTTATCTTGACCCTCTTGGCTGGGTCTGCCGGAAACTCATGAAGGGCCTTGCGGCTTTCTCCCACGTTAGAAAAATAATGGCTTACGACATCATGGCTTGTTCCTTCCTTGATTTTACTTCCACCGGCAAGCAGTATGGCCCGCTGGCAGAGCGACTGCACGGCGCTCATGTTGTGGCTGACGAACAGCACCGTCCTTCCGCCCTTGGCGACGTCTCCCATCTTGCCGAGGCATTTCTTCTGAAAGGAAGCGTCCCCAACCGCCAGCACCTCGTCTACTATCAGTATCTCGGGCTCAAGGTGCGCGGCCACGGCAAAGGCGAGCCGCACGTACATACCGCTTGAGTACCTCTTTACCGGCGTATCGAGGAACTTCTCTATCTCGGAGAAGGCCACTATCTCATCGAATTTGGATTTTATCTCGGCGCTGGTCATGCCGAGGAGCGCTCCGTTAAGGAAGATGTTCTCCCTGCCCGTAAGCTCAGGGTGGAAACCCGTACCCACCTCCAGGAGGCTTGCTACCCTGCCCCGCATTACCACCCTGCCGGAGGTCGGCTCGGTTATGCGGGAGAGGATCTTTAAGAGGGTCGATTTCCCGGCCCCATTCCTCCCGATTATGCCGATAACCTCACCTTTCCCTACCTCAAAAGAGACGTCCTTCAAGGCCCAAAGGGTGGGGTCATCCCCTTTTTCGCCGTTTTTAAAGATGGATGTGAACGCCTGCGCGATCTCTTCGCGGAGACTCCCGTAAGAGGCCTTTTTGCCGAGCTTGTAGCTTTTCGATATATTTGAGACTTCTATGATCGGCTCTTTCACTCTTGGATAGCCCTCAATTAAATCATCAATGAATTTACTGGAGTTACCTGGGCACGGCTCATGCGGAAATCCTTGAAAAGATGATGTTCACAAAATGAACATAGCATATTTAATAAGCTTCATCAAGACTTTTGTGTGTCTTTGTTTTGCGGTTTTTTAAGCCTGTTTATCAGAAAAATCCGCATTATCTTTCAGGGTTGCTTATTGGCTGGCGATCTCCGAAAGGATAGCTTGGCCGGCCGGGGCCAAAGGGGCGGTCGTGATTGCGCTGTCGTCCCGCAGTTTTTTTAACGGCTGATTTTTAAAATCCTGGTTACACAGGAATTAGATGCAGACGGGAAGCTTACTGCGCGGAGGTCATATTCTATACAATGCAAACTCAGGTAAGCATTATTTGAATTAATTCCAGGGCGCCGCTTAAGAGGCCCCTGGAGGTATCAAACAGGTCAGCTATCTGGTAAGTTAAAATAAAAAACAAGGGATAAAGGACACCCGGCCTCGCATCCAGCCAGCGAAAGGCAAATCGAAAAACATTGTTCCTGACAATGTACCTGTTCCCGAACCATCCGATGCTCATGCCAAGGACCGCGCCGCCGATAACGTCGGTAGGGTAATGCAGCCCCAGATACACTCGCGGGAAACCGATGAACAGCGCGGTATATGCGAGCGCGAACACCCCTATCTTACTTGAGAGAAATAACAGGCCTGTTGACAGGGTGAAAAACAGCACCGCATGATCGCTCGGAAATGAACTCCAGCCGTCCAACACATTCGGGTTTACCCCGTATGGGAGCACGAAATTCAAGCCTGTAGCATGAAATGGCCTGAGCCTGAACGGCAACGTTACGGCCAGCATCCTTGCCAACGCAATAGCCACGAAGCAGCTGATGATCGTCGAGATTATATACTCACGCCCATGCGGCCGGGATTGCTTGCCTGTAAACCACAGCCGCCAGATGATAATCGACAAGACGCCGCCTTTAAACATATTGTTCCCGGCTATGTAGCCCATTAAATTATCAAAAGTCAAAGAATGCTGCGAAAGGCTGTTTACATAAAAGACCATTGTGGAATCGAAGATATTCATAGTTTGTGCTTTCTTAAAAAACCGCTTTGATTTGCATATTCGAAGAATCACCAATTACAAATCCCCAAAATTCCATAGTCCAATTCTATACCAATTTTACCGCCAGGGCATTAAGCCCCCAAGCTTATGCTCGCAATCCATGCAAAACCAGACCCCTTTCCTGTCGGTGTCGGATATCGTATTGGAGAAAAACATAACGCAAAGCGGGTCTTCGCAGTGCTTGAGGCCGTAAGAATGGCCCAGCTCGTGGACAGCTTCCGTTATGGCCCTTTTGAAAAAGAGCTCAATGTCTTCCGGAAGCCCCCAGAATTCCTGCTTCAGGCGAAGAAGAGATATGATAGAGGCCTTTTCGCCAGCCTGGCCGAAGACGAAGTTGAATCCCGGCACATACAGATCCCTGTCGATCACCCCCAATACCTTTTCAAAATCACCGTACTCGCCATTGCCTTCAAGGTACCTGATGATATCAACGGAAGAGTACTGTTCTTTTATGTCATCGAAGCCCCTACCCGGCAAAGGGATAGGCGCGCAGATAGAAAAGTCCTTTTTGAAGGTACTGGCCAATCTGGCCTTAAGGGTCTCCAGAACTTCTCTATCCACATTCCCGATGGCGATCAGCGCTATTGACATGGTATCCCTCCAATGCAGGCGACTGCTCTAATTATACCACCAGGCGCCGGGGCTTCACGCCTTTGCGCATTATGAAATCCGGGTATATAATTTTATTATCGGAAAGGAGGCGTTTCCATGGCAATCCTCAGACGGCTTGAAGATTTTCTGAATAAAAACAAGGTTCCTTACAAAGCTGTAATACACCCTGAGGCATATACGGCCCAGGAGATAGCCGCGTCAATGCACGTGCGCGGGAAAGAGCTTGTAAAGTCCGTCATGATCAAGGCCGACGGACGGTTCATAATGGCTGTCCTTCCGGCCAGCCTCAGGGTGGATTTTGACAAGCTCAAAGACGCCACCGGAGAGAGCGAAGTCAAGCTTGCCGATGAAAAGGAATTCGCCGTGTTATTCCCGGACTGCGAGCCGGGCGCGGAACCGCCTTTTGGGAACCTCTACAATGTGGACACGATAGTGGACAAGTCGCTTGCGGAGGATGAGCACATCTATTTTAATGCCGGAACCCACTACGAAGCCGTGGAAATGGACTATAAGGAATACGAAGAGCTTGTGAAGCCGAAGGTAGCCAAATTCGCGGTTCATTGAGATTGGCAAAGTAACCATGTAGGCGTAAAACAAAAAGCCCCTTTCGGGGCTTTTTGTTTATTGTAGTCTTTTTTTTATTAAAATATTGTAAAAGCGCTGATTATGTGACACATTAATCGGATAACTTCATAGACGGAGAGGTATATGGCAGAAAAGACGTTTGACAATGAATCAATCAATTACATGAGGGAAATCGTAAAATTTCTGGAGGCCGCAGGTTCTGAGTACGATAAGGGCAGTTCAGGTGAGGCCATCAGGCTCGCCAATTGCGTAAGGGTACTTGTCCATAGCGACGGTGAATCGCGTTCTCTCCTGGACAGGATGGATTTGATGAAACTCGCTTTCTATGACGGATCCCCTGATTATGATTCGAAGCTGGGACTGCCTTTCAGCGGGCTGGCCATTGTAACTCTGGGGGGAAAGACCCAAAAGTATGTGCCACGGCTTGACACGAATCTCAGGATCCAGTTCTCGCCTTTTGCCAAATTCTGGACAAAACCAGTCATAGTGGACGAGGAAAACAACATCAACCTTAACCGTGAAGCGATCATCCTCGCCGTATCCAAATCCAGGGTTGGCGTGCTGGCCTCGACCCTGACCGGGCAATACGACAATATCATGGTTAAAGCCAACCTGCCTGACATCGAGGCGGCTCACATACCAGCTGCCATGCTGGAACTGGAATACGCGAGCGCCCGCCAGATAGCCTTCGAGCTCATGGTCACTCTCAATGAGCAATGCGGAGATCTCCTGCAGCTGCATTAAATTCCAATCACAGGGTGAGCTTAATGAAAAGACCCATGCGGCCTGAGACAGATGCAGGGGAGCTTCTTCAAGACCTTATACATTTCATGGAAGCCTCTGCCAGCTCTTATGATAACGAGTTTTTAGGAGAGGCGCAGAGGCTTGCCATATGCATCCGGGCTATCGCCGAGGATACCGGCGTTAATCTGTCGATTTTAAGCAGGCTCGGCTTGAAGGAACTTTTTTTTTACGATAACTCCCCTGACTACAACCCGGACCTTGGGCTTCCTTTCAGCGGCCTTGCCGTGGTGACGATCGGAGGGCCGGAGCACCGCTACACGCCGAGGCTCGGCAAAAACCCCCGCATCAAATCCAGTAAATCCACCTTTGACGAATGGTGGAACAAGCTTGAGATAATAGACTCCGAAAACGGCATAAGCCTTTCCAGGGAAGGGATAATACTCGCGGTGTCGAATACCTACGCCCCCGGAACCGACCCGGAGCTGAATGAGGAATTCAACAGGATAATACTCAACAGCCCCATCGGATGGGTCAATGAAAAAGCCGGGGTCAGCGAAAGCCTTATGTCCATAGAATTCGCAAGCGCCCGCCAGATAGCGTATGAGCTGCTCCTGTCCTTAAAGGAGCAGGTGCCTGAGTATTTCGCCTCCTAGTCAGCCTCGAAGCCCGTCTCTCTATCAGTTCGGCTGAAAAAAAACCAAAGAACATAAAAACTCCACGCTCAAAGCCCGATTGACTTACATCCCTTTGTTATTTATCATAAAGGCGTGACCGGAGGCTTATGACCGTAAACGAAGCGCTTAAATGGGCGGAGGAAAGGATGACTGTCTTCAAGGTGCCTGACGCGAGGGCGGAGGCTGAGTTTTTGCTTACCCATCTCCTCGCGTGCAAACGGCATGAACTCTTTTTGAATTCAAGAAGGATTCTATCCGATGCCGAGGAAGAAGTCTTCCTGGGCTACGTCGAGCGGAAGGCAAATAGAGAGCCGTCGCAGTATATCGTGGGAGAGGCCGAGTTCTTCGGGCTTGGCTTCAAGGTAACAAAGGACACGCTCATCCCGAGGCCTGAGACCGAGCTTCTGGTGGAAGAGGCCTTAAGCGCGTCAAAGGCATTCAGTGCGGACGGCAAACTGACGGTAATCGACCTCTGCACAGGGAGCGGGTGCGTAGCGATAACAGTGGCGACAGAGCTTCCCGAGTGCATGGTCTACGCTACGGACATATCAAACGGCGCGTTGGCCATAGCCAGAGAGAACGCTATCAGGAACAATGTGGATTCCAGGGTCAATTTCCTGGAAGGCGATCTCTTTGGGCCTCTTGAGGGCAAGGGCCTTGAAGGCAAGGCGCAGATGGTGCTCTCAAACCCGCCGTATGTCCCTTTAACGGAAAGAGAAAAG
>JACRET010000046.1 GCA_016218105.1 Deltaproteobacteria bacterium | reverse complement strand
TACTTCACGACGGTAGCGGCCGCCAGGGCCGCCGCGCAGGGCATAAAGGCGTTGCAGAGAGGCGGGCTCGGTGTCAAGACCCTCCAGGAATACCACCGGGACTTAAAGGCCGGACAAGGGGCCTGATCCTGTTTAAATCCCTGAAAATAATGTCATATCACCTTGCCGCGGCACCGGGGGAGGCCGCAGGCAAATTTGCTTTATTTTCTCCTTTTTTTGTTTTAGGATAAAAGGCCATGCAAAAGATCATCAAATCGCTCGGTATAGTCTTCGGTGACATCGGCACAAGCCCCATATACACATTAACCGTCATCTTCCTCTTTACCAGACCCACGGTGGAAAATGTAACCGGCGTCCTTTCCCTTATCGTATGGACTCTTATCACGCTGGTGACAGCCGAGTACGCGTGGCTCGCGACCAGCCTCAGCAAAAAAGGCGAGGGCGGCACGATCGTCTTAAGGGAACTCCTCGTACCTTACCTTAAGAACAGCAGGAATGTCGCCCTGGTAACGCTACTCTCTTTCATCGGCATATCCCTTCTGGTAGGCGACGGCGTCATCACCCCGGCGATAAGTATCTTGAGCGCCGTTGAGGGCGCTTCCTTGATCCCGGGCTTTGAGCACCTGAGCCGCGAGAAGATCATACTTATCTCAGCCTCCATAGCCATAGTGCTCTTCGTCTTCCAGAGAAAAGGCACCGAGAAGGTGGCGTTCGCCTTCGGCCCTATAATGCTCCTGTGGTTTTTTGCCCTGGCGGTATCAGGGATAGCGGCTATATCGCAGTTCCCGTCGGTTTTGTGGGGCCTGAACCCCTACTACGGGATCAGGTTCATCATAAATAACGGCATACCGGGCTTTTTCATACTCTCCGAGGTAATACTCTGCGCCACGGGAGGCGAGGCCCTGTACGCCGACATGGGACACCTGGGGAGGGTCCCCATAGTCAAGGCATGGTACTTCGTCTTCGCGGTCCTTTTACTCAATTACATGGGGCAGGGCGCGTTCCTTGTACAACACCCTGAGGCGCATAATGTCCTCTTCGAGATGATATTTTCTCAGGCGCGCCTCCTCTACATACCGTTCCTTCTCTTGAGCGTCTTCGCAACGGTCATAGCGTCCCAGGCGATGATAAGCGGCATGTTCTCAATAGTATTCCAGGGCATAAACACCCATGTCATGCCCCTTTTCAAGGTCGACTACACATCAAGAGAGATGCGGAGCCAGATCTACATAAGCACGGTAAACTGGTTCCTTCTGCTCTTCGTCCTTTTCATAATGTACGAGTTCAAGGAGTCCCACAACCTGGCCGCCGCTTACGGCCTTGCCGTCACAGGGACCATGACCCTTACCGGCGTGATGATGACATGGATATTCCTCATAAGAAGACAGTTTTTCAGGGGCCTTCTTGCCTCGGTAATAACCGTCATCGACCTTGTCTTTCTCTTCTCCAACATGTTCAAGATCCCATACGGAGGGTACTGGTCGATCATCATAGCCCTCGTCCCGTTCTGCATGATACTCATATACACCAACGGACAGAGAAGGCTTTACAAGGCCCTTAAGCCCCTTAACCTTGACGCTTTTCTCATAAGCTACAACCAGATATACAAGAGCCTGCCCAAGATAAGGGGCACAGCCCTTTTCTTCGCCAAGGAGGCCACCGAAATAGCCCCGTATATAGTCCATACGATGTTCAAGAACAACATCATCTACGAGGACAACATTATCGTCTCTATAATAAGGACGGACGAGCCCTTCGGCGTGAATTATTACTTCAAGGAGCCTCTGGGCCCCGGCTTGAGGGTCTTTGAGCTTAAGGCCGGCTACATGGAGGTCGTCGATGTCGAAGAGATACTCAAAGCTGAAAGTATAAACGAGAAGACGATATTCTACGGCCTTGAGGAGATAACCACCAGTAACATCATCTGGAAGATATTCTCGGTGATCAAGAAACTGACCCCGACTTTTCTCATCTTCTACAAGCTCCCGACGAACAAGCTCCACGGCGTAATAACCAGGGTGGAGATGTAAGGGCCTGTAAAACAGTTTTCTGAAAAAAGTTTTCGTGGGGGAAAGTTTCCGTTGAAGAGACTTTTTCAGCGACCTAATAACCCTGCTACGGTTGCCAGATGCCTCAGACGCCTAAAAATAATACCG
>JACRET010000042.1 GCA_016218105.1 Deltaproteobacteria bacterium | reverse complement strand
GAGCACCAATGCACCGGCTTCTTGCCTTTGTATACAAGGCCTCTCTCGACGAACCGGCCGAGCTCCCTTAATATCGACGCCTGGTAGCCGAAGTTCATCGTAAGGTACGGATTGTCCCATTCGCCGAGCACGCCGAGCCTCTTGAAATCAGCGCGCTGTATATCGATGAACTTTGAGGCATACGCCCTGCAGCGTTTTCTTATTTCAGGCTTGGAAAGCTCGCCTTTTTTCTGCCCGAGCTCCTTTTCGACCTGAAGCTCTATCGGAAGCCCGTGGCAGTCCCATCCCGGCACGTATTCTGTCGCAAAGCCCATCATGGCGCGGGACTTTACGATAAAATCCTTAAGGATCTTGTTGAGCGCGTGGCCTATGTGGATGTTGCCGTTGGCGTAAGGCGGGCCGTCGTGGAGGGTGTATTTCTCCCGCCCGGCGCCCTTATCGGTTATACTTTTATAAAGTCCCTTCTCCTCCCAGGCTTCGAGCATCTCGGGCTCCCGTTTGGGGAGATCGGCCCTCATCTGGAAGTCGGTTTTCGGGAGATTAAGTGTTGCCTTATAGTCTATTTCCGACACGCTTGCTCCTTGAAATGTGCTTCATTTTTTTAAATTGAACTTAAATTAATAACATAAGGCAGGCTTAAAATAAAATCATTTCTCGGCTTCATATTTCCCTGCGCGTGATAAAAGACCTGCCCGGACTACCTATTATACACTTTTTTCCGCTCAGGCGAAAGCGGCCAGGGCGAAATGGACACGCCTGTTTTTTCGTGGTATTTTATCATATGGATTCAGCGGAAAATTCCCTCTGGCTTGCCGCAGGGTTTTCTTATAGTTTCCCCCGTTCGGAGAGCGGGCCCCTACTTAAAAAACCCCAAGGGCATTGCCATCGAGGGGCGGGGTGATTTTGAGTGTGGTTATTTTATAATGAGGCGGCGGATGGATAGAAAAGATTCTCAATTCAGGATAAAGACCGAGTTCGTGCCGAAAGGCGATCAGCCGGGGGCGATCGAGGGCCTTCTGAATGGATTGTCGAAGGGCGAAGCCCATCAGATACTCCTTGGCGTGACCGGCTCGGGCAAGACCTTTACCGTGGCGAAGGTCATTGAGGAGCTTGGCCGTCCCTCGCTCGTGATAGCGCCGAACAAGACCCTGGCCGCGCAGCTTTATGCCGAGTTCAAAGACCTTTTCCCGGAGAACGCCGTGGAATACTTCGTATCCTATTACGATTATTACCAGCCCGAGGCGTATGTCCCGACAACGGACATGTTCATAGAGAAGGACGCGTCCATCAATGATGAGATAGATAAATTAAGGCATTCGGCCACGCATTCGCTCCTTACGAGGAGGGACGTCATAATAGTAGCGTCAGTCTCATGCATATACGGCATAGGCTCTCCGGACGATTACGGCTCTATGCACGTCTACGCCGAAAGGGGCATGGAGACTGACAGGGCCAGGATACTTAGCAGGCTCGTAGAGATGCAGTATGTCCGCAATGACTATGACTTCCACAGGGGCACGTTCAGGGTCAGGGGCGATGTCGTCGATATCTTCCCCGCGTATGAGGCCGAGACGGCGTTAAGGTTCGAGTTTTTCGGCGATACGATAGAAACCATAACAGAGATCGACCCGATGAGGGGAAAGGCCATACGGAAGATAGAGAGGGCGCTCATTCACCCCGCCAGCCACTTCGTCACGACAAGGGATAACCTTAAAAAGGCGATGGATACAGTGAGGGAGGAGCTGAGGGAAAGGCTTGAATACCTCAAGGGCCGCGGTAAGCTCCTTGAGGCGCAGAGGCTTGAGCAGAGGACGCTCTTTGATCTTGAGTTCCTCGAAGAGATGGGCTACTGCCCCGGTATAGAGAACTACTCAAGGCACATCTCGGGCAGGCTTCCGGGGGAGCCGCCGTTCACGCTAATCGATTATTTTCCGAAGGATTTTCTGCTCTTCGTTGATGAGAGCCATATAACGGTGCCGCAGATAAACGGGATGTATCACGGAGACCGCTCAAGGAAAGAGACTCTCATCGAGTACGGCTTCCGTCTGCCGTCCGCGCTCGACAACAGGCCTTTAAGGTTCGAGGAGTTCGAGAAGAGGATCAATCAAGCGGTCTACGTCTCGGCCACGCCGGGGCCGTACGAGTTCAGGGTCTCCGACGATAACGTGGTCGAGCAGATAATCCGGCCGACAGGGCTTATGGACCCGGAAATAGAGGTCAGGCCCGCCACAACCCAGGTAGACGACCTCCTGGGGGAGATAAGAAAACGGGTCAAAAAAGGCGAAAGGGTGCTGGTGACGACCCTTACCAAGCGGATGGCCGAGGACCTGGCGACGTATTACGCGGAGCTTGGGCTTAAGGTAAAATACCTCCACTCGGACATAGAAACGCTTGAGAGGATCGAGATAATCAGGGATTTAAGGCTCGGTGAGTTCGATATCCTGATAGGAATAAATTTACTGCGGGAAGGGTTGGATATACCGGAAGTCTCGCTTGTAGCGATACTCGACGCCGATAAAGAGGGTTTTCTCCGTTCCGAGCGTTCGCTCATACAGACCTGCGGAAGGGCCGCCAGGAACGTAAGCGGCAAGGTTATCATGTATGCCGATACCGTCACGCGATCGATGCAGGCGGCTATCGATGAGACCGCGCGCAGAAGGCGGATACAGGGTGAATTCAACGAAGCGAATAATATCACGCCGGAGACGATAAAGAGCAGGATAAAGGATATATTAAGCTCCATATATGAAAGGGGAGATTACTACACTGTGCGCGTGGCGGCCGAGGAAAAGGCCGGGGAATACATCCCTCCGCATGAGATACCGAATCTTTTGAAGTCACTCCGTAAAGAGATGGAGAAGGCGTCCAAAAAGCTGGACTTTGAAAAGGCAGCCGAGCTCCGGGACAGGATAAAAGAGCTTGAAGACCTGGAGCTTAAGATAGGTTAAGGGTACAGGAGGGCTGAACGCGGGGCTGTATAAGATTAGCGGGCTGACTGGCAGTTCTCTCCTGTACGCTTCATTTGACCCGCTGATAAGCCGGTTTTGTCCTTGAAGCCCAAGGGTAGACCAGCGGATGGATGACCTTTTCCCAGAGGCGCGAAAGCCTTATCGCGGTCTTCTTGCTGAATCCGAGCGAGCGGAGCCTGCAGAATATGTGCAGGCTATTGAGATAATGCTGGAATGTAGCCATCTTCAATCACCTCCCTGTGATCGTCACTACTTCCCTGTACCTGATTTAATTATCGGCAGAAAAAAAGAAAGGCTTTACTGGTTTGTCGGGCAAAGACGATTTTTTAATGTTTTTTTAACGAAACTACCCGGCGGGAGCAGGGCCAGCCAGACCCTGAAGTAAAATGCCCCGCAGAAGCTCCGGGGTTCCTTTGAGCCCGGCTGCTGAAAAAGTCCATCTGCTTCGTTGTCATTGTCGCTCGTTACTGCGGCGTACAGACAAAGTACGCCTCATTCCTCGCTTCTCGACGCCTCGCAGCTGAAGCTTCTTGAGCAGCCTGATAAGCTTCGGGTTTTCTGTCGATCCCGGCCCGTTCTTCGAGTGGGCCCTACACAAAAACCCCTCTCCCCATTTGGGGAGAGGCTGGGTGAGGGGGAAAACGAGACTCCTTCGCTCCGCTCGCAATTATTTCGTTGTTTTTAAAAAAATCAGGGGTATTGCGTAGCGAGCATAAAGGAGGCGAGCGAACGGGCTTCATTGAAGGGAGCGAGCCGACAGCGAGCAGAGCCAATACCCATAAAGTGCGCGGCAGCGCGCAAAATGTCCTTCACCACTGAGAGGGTTCTCTTTATCCCGGCCCTACACAAAGACGCAACGACTTCCGTTTTTAGAATTTTGTTCTTTAGAAAATATCAGGGGTTTGCGGTGAGCCTGAAGTAGGACGGCGTTCTCTAGTCCTTTGGCTTTATAACCGAGATGAGTGACATGAAATTATTGAGCTTCTCCTCGGCCTCGGGTTTTATGTCCCGGAACATCACTCCCATAACGACCCGCTCGGTGTCTTTGGTCAGGTTTTTTATTACCCCCGCGAGCATTATCTTCTCCTCCATGCCAGGGAGCTGAACCGATATTTCTATGGGCTTATCGATATCCGCACCCTCTAATACTTTGTTGCCGTCCTTCACGGTCGTGGTGTTTATTATGGACCGGCACCCCTTCTGGCTTATATCAATGACTATCATTTCGACTGTCTCGTCCCCGAATTTAGCCGATCCCGGCAGGATGCACTCGTACCTCGGGTTATGCCTTACCTTGAATTCCTCGACCTTGGTTGGATAAGACAGAAAGATCAGCTTAGACGGGCTTGTGATGATATTTATTATCGAGGTCTTGAAGCCGTAAATGGAGCCTTTGTGAAGGTAGCGAATGATTATCGAGCTGCCTTTGATGGCGTCTACGTTGAAGCCAAGTTCGTCATCCGGCAGTTTTATTATCAGGTAGCGGTGGCTCTCGGCCCCAATAAGCTCGCTTCTCATGCGGAGCTTCAGATCGGATATCTCCATCAGAAGCTCCGTGCCTATGGTCAGAGGGATATGGGGATGGTGCGCAGTCTGGCTTGTGTTTTCCATGCGTTCCTCTTTTTTAAGGTATAGAGGTGAGCAAGATACAGTATTTATATTTAAATGTAAATAGAAAGTTTAGCCGCCGCTATCTCCTGTGGCACGGCTCACACGGCAGCTGATACAAGGCCATGTTCCTGATCACCGCTTTGGTATCTTTTTCGGTAACGGTATAATCCGCTTTGGCGATCGGGCACGCCCCCTGCATCATATTCGTGTTGTCGAACGCCCCTTTTACAACGTAGTCGAATTCAACGTCATACCTGTACCACTTGTCCTCGTGTATGAGTGACTTTTCGCCCGGTACTTTATATTGGAGCACCTGCCAAAGTGCGAGCTCTTTTTTTATCTCGGGTTTGTCGGCGATGTTTTGCGAGGCGCAGGCGGTGAGCATCATGATCAGTATTACGAGAAGTTTACGCATATGTTTTCTCCTGATAATGGTTTGTGGCGATAATATACTATATATCGCGAAAAAATCAAAGTAAGGTATTGTTCAAACGCGCATCCATAGTAAACTCCTTCTTGCCACCTTCGTCATAAAAAGATACAATCTTAAGATTATCCTGGCCTGAACCCCAGGGTTATCAACCGGCTTTATAAATTTATCAAGGGAGAGATACTTCAAAATGCCAGGCGAATTCTTGAAAGCATTGAAAGAAAACGTGCTCGTCTTTGACGGCGCTACAGGCACGATGCTGCAGAAGTTCGGGCTTAAGCCCGGCGGTTGTCCCGATGAGCTTAGCCTTAAAGACCCGGCGATGGTGAAGAGGGTGCACAGCGCCTATGTAGAGGCCGGCTCGGACATAGTCACCACCAACACCTTCGGGGCCAATAGGACGAAACTTAAGGAATACGGCCTTGAAGGGAAGCTTTGCGATATTAATATCGCGGCGGCCAAATGCGCGATCGATGCCGTGGGCGGCAGATTCGTGGCAGGCGGGCTGGGGCCTACGGGAAGGTTTATCGAGCCCGTCGGCGACATGACCTTTGAAGAGGCCCTCGATGTGTTTACCGAACAGGCGGAGGCTCTAAAAAAGGGCGGGGTCGATCTCTTTATAATAGAGACGATGATGGACATAAAGGAGATAAGGGCGGCTATCATCGCGGCGAAATCCACAGGGCTCCCGGTTATAGCCACCATGACATTCGATCAGACGATGAGGACGGTCCTCGGCACCCCTCCCGAATCTTTCGCGATCATGGCGGCATCTCTCGGCGCAGACGTTATCGGCGCCAATTGTTCTCTCGGAATAGAAGGCATATATAACGCTATCTCCGCTATGGGCAAGGTAGTGGATACCCCGTTCATAGCCCAGCCCAACGCCGGAATCCCTTTCCTCAAAGGAACGGAGACGGTCTTCCCGGCCTCGCCGGGAGAGATGGCCGCCTTTGTCCCGAAGCTCGTGGACGCGGGTGTAAGGGTGCTCGGCGGCTGCTGCGGCACGACACCCGAGCATATAAAGAAAATGGGCGATGTATTCAGGGCCCTAAAGCCTGCAAAGAGGAAGGCGCCTGCCTTTACAGCCCTGGCCGGGCGGACCTCGTTTACGCTTTTCGGCGGCGGAATGCCTCCGGTGGTGATAGGCGAGAGGATCAATCCTACAGGCAGGAAAATCCTGGCCCAGGAGATAAAAGAGGGCAAGACCGCCGCCATTCGCAATGAAGCGAGACAGCAGGCGCAAGGCGGGGCGCACGCCCTCGACGTCAATGTCGGGGTTCCGGGCATCGATGAAGCGCCGTCCATGAAACGGGCGGTATTCGCGGTAAACGAGAACAGCAGTCTGCCTCTCGTAATCGACTCATCCGATCCCGCGGCGGTGGAAGCGGGCTTAAGGGCGGTTGACGGCAAGCCCCTCATAAATTCCATAAGCGGCGAGGAGAAAAAGCTCTCCGCCATCCTCCCTCTTGCCAGGAAGTACGGGGCGGCCCTTCTGGCCCTTACTCTTGACGATACGGGGATACCCGAAACAGCCGAAGGAAGATTAAAGGTGGCGGAGAAGATACTTGAAAGGGTGCTTCAGGCCGGCATAAGGAAGGAAGACCTCATAGTAGACTGCCTCGCCATGACCGTAAGCGCGGACGCGAAGAGCGCGCTGCAGACGTTGAAGGCCATAAGGCTGGTAAAGGAGAAGCTCGGATTGACGACGGTATTGGGCGTAAGCAATATATCCTTCGGGCTTCCGGCGAGAGAGGTGATCAACTCGACGTTCCTTACGATGGCGATAGCGGCCGGGCTCGATTCGGCCATTATAAACCCTAACAACAAGGCGATGATGGACGCCTATCACGCATCTCTAGTGCTTCTCAATCAGGATGTAAGGGCTGAGAGGTACATCAAGAGATATCAGTCCATGGAGCCCCAGAAGGCGGCCGAGGGCGTAAAAGCGGCCGAGCCCCAGGCGCTCGACACGGCGGGCAGGCTTAAAAAGGCCGTCATCGAAGGCGATGAGGAGAACATAGTAAGGCTCGTCGAAGGGGCGCTCGGCGAGGGATGGGACCCGATAAAAATAAGTAACGAAGGGCTCGTCCCGGGGCTTGAGGAAGTGGGAAGGCTCTTTGCCTGCAATAAATACTATCTCCCGCAGGTGATGCTCTCCGCCGATACCATGAAAAAGGCCTTCACGAGGCTTAAGCAGGAATTAAAGGGGAAGACAGGCCCTTCGCTCGGCAAGGTGCTGCTCGCCACCGTTGAGGGCGATATACACGATATAGGAAAGAATATCGTGGCTACACTCCTTGAGAACCACGGGTTCGAGGTCTTGGACCTTGGCAAGAACGTCCCTGCCGCCAGGATAATCGAGGAGGCGGAGAAGAACAGCGTTGATATCGTCGGGCTCTCCGCGCTCATGACGACTACGGTCATGGAGATGGATAAGGTCATAAAGCAACTGAAGGATCGCGGGATAAAGGTGATGACCATAGTGGGCGGCGCGGTTGTCACAAAAGAATTCTCCGATAAGGTCGGCGCCGACGAGTACGGCGGCGACGCGCTTTCGGCCATAGAGAAGATGAAGAGGATGGTAAAGGAGAGGGCCTGACAATCAAGGCTCTGGAGGCTATTTGGCGGGGCCGGGCTTGAAACCCGGCCCCGTATCTTTTATGGATAAGATCGTCGATATAACCGGCATAGCTTACGGCGGCAAGGGTGTGGGAAGGATAGACGGGAAGATCGTTTTCGTCCCCTTTACCGCGCCTGGCGACAAGGTGCGCGTAAATATCTTAACTGAAAAAAAAGCATTCTCTGAGGGGGTTGTGACGGAGATATTATCGCCGTCGCCGCTAAGGCAGACACCTCCCTGCGGGCTTTTCGGTATATGCGGGGGGTGCAGCCTCCAGCACATTAATTACAAAGGCCAGCTTGAATGGAAAGAGAATATATTCGAGGAGACGCTCAAGAGGATAGGTAAGATCAGTGACGTGGATTACTTAAATCCCGTTCCGTCTGAAGCTATACTCAATTACCGTTCGAGGGCGAGCTTTCACATAGAAGGCGGCAGATGGGGCTTTTACGAAGGAAAGTCCCACAGGGTAGTCGATATAGAGTCTTGCCCGATACTCGATGAAGGGATAAATGCCGTCTTTGGCAGGCTTAAAAAAGCCCTGTCTAATGCAGATGCCGGGCTCTGCGGGGTGGATATCGGCGTATCGATGGACGGGGGGGACGGGGACGGCGGAGCTGTCGCTCTCCTCCGTACGTATAAGGATACGGGCTTTAAATGGGGACGTAGCCTTTCCGGGGTGGAGGGGCTTAAGGGGTTTGAGGTCTGGAGGCAGGAGCTTAAAAAAGGTAAAGGAAAGCGTATTATCGCCGAAGGGGATATAAGCATATCCTATAGGGTAAGGGGGCTTGATCTCAGCGCCGGGATAAGCGTATTTTCACAGGTCAACCCTTACCAGAATAAAAACCTTGTAGATAAAGTCGTAGAGTTCGCCGGTCTTAAGGGGGATGAGAAGGTAGTAGACCTGTTTAGCGGCGCCGGCAACCTGACCCTGCCTCTCGCCCCTCTGGCGAGGGAGGCCGTAGGGATCGAATCAAACGCCGAGGCGATCGATTCCGCCTTCAGGAACGCGTCCAGGAACGGTTCAAAAAGGGTGGAATTCCAGGCATCCGACGCGTTTGGATGGCTTAAACGGAATATTAAAACCCTTGAAAGAGAGAGGCCTAGTGTGTTAGTATTAGACCCGCCGCGGAGTGGAGAGTATCAAGTCGCTACGGCGCTTTCAGGTTTCAAGCCCGAAAAGATCGTATACGTCTCCTGCAGCCCTCCCACTCTCGCAAGGGATCTCTCTTTACTTACCGGATGCGGCTACAGGGTCTCGAAAGCTCAGCTCATCGACATGTTCCCCCAGACATATCATATCGAAGGCGTGGCGGCACTTGAGTTAAGGTAATCATTCCCATTTAATACGGGTAATTTTCAGGAGAATATAATGCACGAGCTTCCCATAGTAAAACAGCTCAAAGAAGAGCTTCAGAGGGTCGAGAAGGAACTCCGTATCGATGTCCCCAAGGAGCTGCAGAAGGCGGCCGCGCACGGCGACCTCCGTGAGAACGCCGAGTACGAGGCCGCCAAGCAGCGTCAGTCGTTCCTGCAGGCCCGCGTCGCCCACCTTTCCACGAGGATAAATACGCTGACGTCCCTTAAGCTTGAGAACATCCCTAAGGACTCCGCGGGTTTCGGCTCCAAGGTGCATCTTGACGATTTGAATAGCGGCGAAGAAGTCACCTTTGAGCTTGTGACGCCAGAAGAGGTAGACCCGCGTAACGGCAAGATATCGGTAAGCTCTCCCATCGGAAAGGCGCTCCTTAACAAAAAAACCGGAGACGAGATAATCATAATATTGCCTTCAGGCAAAAAAGAATACGCCGTCAAGGAGATACACACGCTCCACGACCTGTTTTTCAGGAAACCCGACAGATAGCCATAGCCATTTAACTCCCCAAAAAAAAGGAGGGCGGCTTGCAGATCCTGATAGTCCTTGTAGTAATCATAGCCTTGATAATCCTCTGGGCCATATTTTCGTATAACGGCCTCGTCACCTTGAGAAACCAGGTAGAGAATGCCTGGCGTCAGATCGACGTTCAGCTAAAGAGGCGTTACGACCTTATCCCCAACCTCGTCAATACGGTCAAGGGCGCGATGGAGTTTGAGAAAGACACCTTGAGCAAGGTCATCGAGGCGAGGGCAAAGGCGATGGGGGCAGGCCTCATACAGGAAAAGGGGGCGGCTGAGAATATGCTCACCCAGGCGCTTGGAAGGCTCTTCGCGCTCGTCGAGAATTATCCGGAGCTCAAATCCAATACGAACATACTCCAGCTCCAGGAAGAGCTTACTTCCACGGAAAACCGCATCGGTTTCGCGCGCCAGTTTTATAACGACCTTGTAGCCAGGTTCAATACCAAACAGTCCGTATTCCCTACGATGATAATAGCGTCCCTGTTCGGCTTCAAAAAAGAGGATTACTTCCAGGCCCAGGGCCCGGAGCGTGAAGCCACGAAGGTCGACCTTTCAATGAAATAGTCCGTCCTTAATAAAAAGCACTCTTATGCACGATATATATTCCCAGCAATCGAGAAATAGAAGAGTAACCATACTTCTCATGCTGGGATTTTTTATTTTCGTGGTGCTTATCGGCATCTCGGTGGACGTCTACACTTACGGTACCCTGGACGTAAAAAGGGTTCCCGTGGCGACTGTTTTCGCGGTGACGCTTGCCGGTATTAACGGGTTTGTCTCCTACTTTTATGGAAGCTCCGTCGTCCTCCGCTCGCTAGGCGCGGAAACGCCTGTGTTCGAGGATCTGACGCATAAGAGGCTCCATAACGTCGTAACCGAGATGGCGCTGGCTTCAGGCCTCCCGATGCCCAGGATCTATATAATAAACGATCCGGCGCCTAACGCCTTCGCAACGGGCCGTAACCCGGAGAATTCGGTTGTCGGCGTCACGCAGGGCTTGCTCGATTCGATGAGCAGGGAGGAGCTTCAGGCCGTAGTTGCCCATGAGATGGGGCATATAAAATCCTTTGACATACTCACGATGACTGTTGTCACCGTGCTCGTAGGCACTGTTTCCATCCTCTCGGACTGGGCTGTAAGGACATGGAGATACGGCGGCATAAGGCCGAGGAGGGACGTAAGGAGCAAGGGCGGCGTGCATCCGCTGGCCCTTCTCGTGATCGCCCTCTTTGTGGTCATCTCTCCCGTGATCTCAAGGATAATAGCTATGGCCGTATCGAGGAACCGGGAATACCAGGCCGATGCCAGCGCGGCTGAGTTTACCCGTAATCCCCTGGCGCTTGCCAGCGCGCTGCAAAAGATAGGAGACGCCACTTCTCCGCTGAGGACCGCCCGCAGGGGTACGGCGCACCTTTTCATAAGCGACCCCCTGAAGCGTAAGCTCGATGAGAAGACGGGACTCATGGCCGATGTCTTCTCAACCCATCCGCCGATCCATGAGAGGGTGGAGCGGCTTAAAAAAATGGCTTACGTTTACGGGAAAGATACCTCACGGGGTATCTGAAAAGCCGGGCATTTTCGGTCAAACCGCAGTTGAAAAAGCAATGGGCGGACTTTTCAATTCCCTGTCAGGGCCCTGAAAAAGGATAAAAATAACAAGAGCCAGCGACATAATGATGGAAACCAAAGCAAAAAAGAAGCTTACTTGCCCTGAATGCGGCGAAGTCCTCAAAGAGGTCTACGCAGAGGCGAATTATGGCCGGGTTCTTCTTCTCGATCAATGCCAGGGCTGCGGCGGGGTATGGTTTGACAGGTGGGAGCTGTACTTCGTCAAGGGAAGCTCCTTGATGTCGCTTGAGGCGGTAGACATCAAAACCCTTTTATCCCAAACCCCTCACGGTAAAGGGAAGAACAGCTGCCCCAGATGTGAGAAGGAGCTGATAAAATTCAAAGACCCCGGCCTCCCAAAGGACGCGCTCATAGAGAGGTGCGGCGGGTGCGGCGGGCTGTGGCTTAATAGAGGCGAACTTTCGAAGTACGCCAGGCATAAGGAATCCATAACAGGCATGCCTCTAGACGGCAAAGAACAGGAGATCAACGTTCTTAAAAACCTCCAGAAGGAGCTTGATGCGAAGACTATCGCGCCGACGGCGACCCTTACAGAGCTTGAGCTTGCCAACGGCGCGGACAGCGGGCCAATAGACACAAAGGAAATGGCCAAGGACATAGGATTTCTGGCGCTGCAGTCCCTTGTAAGACTGGTATTTAAAATTTAAAAGTTTTATGGTATATACCTTTCGGAACTTCTTATCTCAGAAAGGCTCTCGATGGAGACAGCCGTATTTGTAGTCCTGGGCCTTGCCGCCGGGGTTTTAAGCGGGCTTGTAGGCATAGGCGGCGGGATATTGGTAGTCCCGGCGCTGGTTTTTCTCTTCGGGTTTTCGCAGCACCAGGCGCAGGGCACGACCCTTGCCATGATGGTGCCTCCCATCGGTATACTCGCGGCGTGGACATATTACAAGGCCGGGTATGTTGATATCAAGGTGGCGGGGCTATTGTGTGCCGGGTTTTTAATAGGAGGGTTCTTCGGCGCGAAGCTGGCGGCCTCGCTCTCGAATGAGGCCCTTAAAAAGACCTTCGGGGTGGCGCTCCTGGTCGTATCTTTACGGATGATCTTCTGGAAGTAGTGACGATAGTAACAACGCAGCAGGCGGACTTTTCAGCCTCCTGCAAAATAAAAAAAGCCGCAGTCCGGCAGAAAAGGAGCTTAAAATGAAATTGGGTAAAAGATTCTTTGCTTTAGCTTTAAGTCTTGGCATAAGTCTTTGCGCGTACCCTGCGATAGCAGGCGATCACGCTAAAGACGCGTCACACGCTTCGCACGGCTCGTCGCACGGCTCGTCGCACGGAGCGGCCCACTGGGGTTACGAGGGGGAGAACGGCCCCGAGCACTGGGGCAGCATGAAAGAGGAGTTTAAGGCCTGCTCTGAAGGCAAGCACCAGTCGCCGATAGACATTTCCGCCGCGGAAAACGCGGACATCGCTGACATCGGCTTTAATTACAAGTCTTCCGCGCTTAATATTCTGAATAACGGCCATACGGTACAGGTAAATTACGACAAGGGCAGCTCCATCAAGGTAGACGGGGTTGATTTCCAGCTCGTGCAGTTCCACTTCCATACACCCAGCGAACACACGCTGAACGGAAAGTCGTTCGGCAACGAGATTCACTTCGTTCACAAGAACGACAAGGGCGAGCTGGCGGTTGTAGGCGTGCTTATCGAGAAGGGCAAGGAGAACGCGGCATTCAAGACGGTATGGGCGAACCTCCCCAGGAAAGCCGATGAAAAGAAGGCTGTAAAGGCGACGATCAACGCCAACGACATGCTCCCGCAGGGGAAGTCGTTCTTCAGGTACTCCGGCTCCCTTACGACGCCTCCGTGCAGCGAGAACGTAAACTGGATAGTCCTTAAGACACCCATCCAGATGTCAGAGAAGCAGATAAAGGCCATCGAGTCCATAATGAAGCACAACAACAGGCCGGTGCAGCCGGTCAACGACCGTAAGGTCACAGCTGACACGGTTACTCATTAATTGGTAGTTAACCACCAGCAGGGTGTTGAAAAACACCCTGCTAGTGCAATCCATGGATGGATTGCCAAATTGCAAGACTTTCCAAGCCGAGCAATTTGTGAGGTTTGGCCGAATTCACTTCGGTCAAACCGTAGTTGAAAAAGCCATGGAGGGACTTTTTCAACATCCTGATAGTTTGCCTCGTAAGGAAATTCTCATCTCAAACGCCCGCCTGACGCGGGCGGCAGCCACTCCCTCTATCAGGGGGTGGCTTTTTTTTTGGCCCTTTTAATCATGCCCCCGTTAAGATAAAATAGAGCCAGTCGAACTCCCGCGGCATGCGGTGAATAATGCTCCGTCCAACATTTCCAGAACGGGCCTTTTCTTAAAGGAGGGACTGATGAACAAGTCATTTATATTCGCGGCGCTCACTTCTCTCATCTGGGGTTTTGCCCCGGCTTTTGAAAAACTGGGGCTCGACAGCAAGATAGACCCTTACCTCGGGGTCGTGATCCGGTCCATCCCCATAGCCATTATCGCCTTTCTGGGATTGATGTTTATGGGAAGGGCCGGCTCGATAACAACGGTGGACCTGAAAAGTGCCCTTTTGGTGGCGGCCGGAGGTCTGATAGCCGGGCTACTCGGACAGTTCGCGTTTTACTCGGCCCTGAAATCGGGTGAAGCTTCCGTAGTGGTGCCGGTAGCCGCCACGTACCCCCTTGTAGCCCTTCTTGTCTCGGTGATCTTTCTAGGCGAGGCGTTTACATGGCAAAAACTCGCGGGCATAGGCCTGGTGGTCGGGGGCGTAATGCTCCTTAAGTAGTCATCTCTGGAGCCCGGTCTTGAACTCAAGGAGCTTTATTATGTCCCTCCTCGATATTATGCCGACGAGCACCCCTTTATCGAGCACCGGGAACCGGCCGGAGTTCTGCTCCGCCGTCATCCTGGCGAGGGCATCCATCGCGTCGTCCTCCGGGCTTAGCGTATCCTCCGGGCTTAGCTCCTTCATGACGTCCTTTACGCGCATCTTCTCCCATTCATGCCTGTCTATTCCCCGCACCTTGTTAAGCGTAAGGAGGCCTGAGACATGGCTGTTGGACGTTACGGGAAAGCTTATGAAGTGGTACCTGAAAAAGTAATTATTGACGACCTCGGACAGGTTCGCGTTCTCATCGACAGTCACGACACCTCTGGACATCAGGTCTTTGACCTTCACGCCCTCAAGCGCCCTTTTTATGACCACCTGCTTATATCCTGAATCCGCGGCTTGCTGGACGAATACGCCTATGAGAACCGACCAGAGCCCGCCGGTGAAGTTTCCGGTGAATATCTGCAGGAAACCCGTGAGTATCAGGAACAGGGCGAACCCCTTGCCGATCATGCTCGCGACCTTTGTGGCCCTGTCAAGGTCTCCTGTGCGCGCCCACCACGCGGCCCTTAAAATTCTCCCGCCGTCAAGGGGGAATCCTGGTATCATGTTAAATATGAGCAGCACGACGTTGATCAGCGCGAGATAAGCCAGTATCGCGTTCAGTATCGGGTAGGCCTCCGCGCTTACGACGGCGGAGGCGAGCCCGAAAAGAAGCGCCAATATGGCGCTGGCGACCGGGCCGGCTACCGCGATCTTAAACTCCGAGGCCGCGTCATCAGGCTCTTTCGTCAGCTCCGCCACGCCGCCGAAGATAAAGAGCGTAATCTCTTTTATCTCCAGGCCCAGCCTGTTGGACGTATATGAATGGAATATCTCATGTATCAGGACGCAGGCAAAAAGGAGCAGCGCGGAGATTATGCCCATTACAAAATACGTGCCTGGGGTGTATCCGGGGTTGCGGAAGGGAAAATACCCGGCGGAGAGCGACCAGGCGAAGAGAACAAAGACGATAAACCAGGTATAGTCTATCGATATCTGTATGCCGAGCACCTTGAAAAGCTTAATGCCTCTGGCCATTGTATTACCCCGTTTGTCTGCCTCGTACCTTTTACCTGCTACCTTAAGTCTATCAGAATGGTATGTACGCCGCAACAGAGCGCCCCTCCAGCCGCTTGATTATAATACCCCGGACTGCTACCATTAGGTTTAGTGGCATTTAAATTCCGGTTTCAGCCGAACGTAACAGGCATTTGATGCGAATGCGGGTAGTGTAATAACAAGGAGAGCCGCCCGATGGGGAGAACGCCTGAAGTAATAGTGGAGGTGAGGGGGCTTACAAAATTCTTTAATTCCTCCAGGGCCGTTGACGGTATTTCGTTTGAAATATACAGGGGAGAGATACTCGGGCTTATCGGGCCTAACGGGGCGGGTAAGACCACGACCCTGCAGATGCTCCTTGATCTCACAACCCCCAGCTCCGGCGAGATAAGGATATTCGGGCTTGAGCTTATGGGAAACCGTGAAGAGATACTCTCGAGGGTCAATTTTTCATCCTCTTACATATCTCTCCCGTTATCTCTTACCGTCTGGGAAAACCTGGTCGTTTTTTCAAGGCTCTACGGGGTAAGGAACCCGAAAAAAAGGATCACCGAGCTGTTAAAGATATTCGAGATAGAGGGGCTTAAGGACACACCGGCGAGGAGGCTGTCATCGGGCCAGATAACCAGGGTATGTCTTTGTAAATCACTACTGAACAGTCCGGAGATACTTTTCCTCGACGAGCCTACGGCCAGCCTTGACCCCGATATGGCGGACAAGACACGGAAGATGCTCAAGAAGATAAAAGATGAGAACGGGATATCGATACTTTACACCTCCCACAATATGCCGGAGATGGAAGAGATGAGCGACAGGGTGATCTTTATGGATAAGGGGCGGATAATAGCCGAGGGAGAGCCCGCTGAGATAAAAAAGAAGTTTAAAAGCGGCAGCCTTGAAGAGGTATTCTTAAAGATAGCGAGGCCCTTATGAGCGGGACGAAGGCAAAGAGGATACTGGCCTACACGATACGCCACCTGTACCTATACAAACGAAGCCTCCCGAGGCTGATGGAGGTCTTCTACTGGCCAGTGCTCGACCTGGTCGTCTGGGGGTTTGTCTCGATATACCTGACAAGGCAGGAAGGAAGGCTGCCGGACTTCGTTACATTCTTTTTAAGCGCGCTGATACTCTGGGACATACTCTTCAGGAGCCAGCAGGGCATCTCCGTATCTTTCCTGGAGGATGTCTGGTCGAGAAACCTTCTTAATATATTCGTGAGCCCTCTAAGCGCCTCTGAATATATAATCTCACTCCTGTTTTTAAGCATCATCAAGCTGATACTGACCTCAACGGTGATGGTAACGCTTGCGTGGCTCTTATATTCGTTCGATATCTTCGTGCTAGGCTTTCCGATAATTCCTCTGGTGGCCAATCTGATAGTCATGGGCTGGGCGATAGGGATCGTGACTACCGCCCTTATCATGAGGTTCGGCCAGGAAGCCGAGGTGCTCGCGTGGGGTGTGGCTCTCTTATTCCAGCCCGTTTCAGCCGTTTTTTATCCGGTCGCGGTTCTCCCGCGCGGCCTTCAATACATAGCCCTCTTGACCCCGTCGGCCCATGTATTCGAGGGCATGAGGCAGGTGATAAACGAAGGCACCGGCGCCGTTCCGGTTGAAAGCGTCTTGTGGGCGACGGGACTGAATGCGGCCTACATAACGCTGGCGGTGCTGTTTTTCTGGTGGAACTTCAAGGTTGTAAAAATGAAAGGGCTTCTTGCCAAAGTCGGGGAATAAAAAAAAGGAGCCGTTATCCATCTGGATAACAACTCCTTTTCAGCCAAGGGGGATGAACACTTTTAACCGGCGGCTGTTATTTCTTCATATTCGGAGCCTTCCAGGCAGTAGCCCGCCTGTTTCCATTCTTCTATGCCGCCCGCAAACTTCCAGATATCCTTATATCCGAGACTTTCGAGCTTTTCAGCCGCTATCGAGCTGGCTGTACAAGCGGGACCTGTGCAATAGACAACCACTGTTTCGTCTTTGCCGATCAGGTTCGGCGCCTCACGAGCGATTCCAGTCATAGGTAGATTAATAGAGCCGCAGATGTGCTCCCTGTCGAAGTCATTTTTATCCAGCACGTCGATCAATACAAAACTCTCGCCGCTGTCCATCATCCCTTTAAGTTCTTCTCTGTCTACATCGCGTATCATACGGCTAACCTCCTTAAAAGGAATAATGAATATGATATTCATTTTCTCCTAATTAAGTATAATCTCCAACCAATGATGAGTCAAGACGCGGGTATAAAGGGGCGTAACCACGGTTACGGGGCGTTCTTTATGCCGCTTTTCTGTCTTCCCGCGCCGTTCCTTCCACGCAGTATCCGGCCTTTTTCCATTCCTCAACGCCGCCCTGGCACCTGAGGACGTTCTTATACGCTAGGGTGACAAGCTTGTCCACCGCGACGGCGCTTGAGGCGCTCCCGGAGTCCCTGCCGTATACGATGATCAGGTCTGAAGGGCTGAGATATTTAAGCGCATCCCGCTCAATGAACGGAACCGGTATGTTTATCGAGCCGCAGATATGCTCTTTTTCGTACTCTTCCGGCGGCGTTACGCTTAAGAGGGTGAATTTTTCACCGCTCTCCATAAGGCGCTTAAGCTCCTCGCATGAGATAGTCCTATACATCGAAAGGAGGGCTCCGGCGAATATACCCACGTCGTTCATTTTATTAAAGTCATCCGCCCTTACATGCCTGTCAAGGTTCCATCTGTAATCTTCGCCAAGTTCACGCTTGTCCATAATGCATCCTCCCGGATAAAAAAACGGAGATTGAAGTATTTTTTTTGAAAACATCGGCGCGCGCAAAAAGCCCTTTTTTGTAAATACCTGCACAGAGGGAAAGAACCGGTTCACTTCGTAAGTTTGGCCAGTATTTGCGAATAGGTCTTAAGGTCGGCTTCAGAGAAGAGTACAAAACGGATAAGCGCGAGGCCCTTATGGGCCGATACGAACTCCAGGACGGTCTTAATGGCTATCCCCGCGGCTTCCTCGACAGGATACCCGTAAGCCCCCGTGCTTATGGAGGGGAACGCAATGCTTTTAAGCCCCTTGTCAAGCGCCAGATCGAGGCTCGACCTGTATGACGACTCAAGGAGCTCCGGTTCCTGATGGTCGCCGTCCTTGTAGATCGGGCCTACCGTGTGGATAACGTACTTCGCCTTCAGCCCTCCCCCTGTGGTGATAACCGCACTCCCAGTGGCGCAGCCGCCGATCTTTCTGCACTCCTCCATTATCTTCGGGCCGCCTGCCCTGTGTATCGCGCCGTCAACGCCGCCACCGCCCATGAGCCTGGAATTGGCCGCGTTTACGATAGCGTCAGTCGATTCTTCCGTTATGTCGCCTTTTACGAGCGCTATGACGGTATCCGCTATTTTCACTTCCATATCGGTTCCTGTTTTCAGGCTGCTGAAAAAGTCCATCTGCTTCGTTCTAATTAAATTATGCCAGAAATGGGCGCTCGCCGCACGGGCGGGGTCAGGCTTTGGCTGCGATCGAGTAATGGGAGGGGTTGAGGGTGGAGGCCTTGATCCCTTTAAAACCTGCCTTTTTCAGAAGTCCTGTAACGGAGGCCGCGGAAAGCCGTTCCGCCATCGGCGGCCCTTTCTCTTCTTTTTTCTTCTTCCAGTCGATTACCAGGAGGGTCCCCTTCGGTTTCAGTATGCGCCGTACTTCCTTTAAAAAGAGTACCATATCCTCGGTCTCATGGAGGACAAATGCCACAAGCGCGAAGTCCGCGGCGCCGTCCTCAAGCGGTATGGAGTTTTCGCCGGATATGATCGCGGCTACGTTCGCCGGCGGGTTGGTTTTTTTTAAGGCCTCAAGCATCTCCGCCTGTGTGTCTATGGCGTATACCTTGCCGCTGCCGACGATCCCGGAGGCGGGGAGGCTGAAAAACCCGGGGCCTGAGCCAATGTCCGCGAAGGTATCGCCTTCTTTAAGCCCCGCTTTTTTAAGGAGATCGAGAGGGGCCAGTTCATTGTATCTTTCCTCTCTGAGGAGGCGGCCTATCTTTTCAGGACTGAACTTGTGCGCCACGGTAATCTATATGCCTCCGGCCCTGAGCAACACGGCGAATATGACGATGAGCAGGGCTATTAAGAGGTTCGAGCGGCCGAATATCTTGGCGATGGTCGAAAAATTCGGTGAATTCCTCGCCTTCGGGCCGAGCCAGAAGTCATGGACAAGGCTGCTTACGACTATTATGAATACGAGGGCAAGCTTTATTTCCAGCGCCTTGCCCCACCCGCTCGCGTGGACTGAGGGGTCTATTATGCCGCTCGGAGTCAGTCCGTACAGGGCATAGAGTATGACAGGGCCGGTTACGAGAAGCGTTATTATGGCGGCCCATCCCCATTTCCTGTACTGCTTTCCGACCACCTGATATATGCGGGATTTTTCTTTCGGGTCGTTAAGCCCCTTTAAGAAGGGCGCGATGACCACGACCAGGAAGAGCATGCCGCCTATCCAGAATATGGCGGAGATGATATGTAGAAACAGAGCGACCTTGAGTAACATTTAAAAACGACCTCCTTTATAAAACTTACGGTTCTTATTATACATTGCGCCGGTTTTGTGTCATATGACCTAAATCAGTAATCGCCCTCTCCCCTTGCCGGACAGGGCAGGGGTGAGGGGGCGCGGCTCCTTCAGGTTTTCCAGTGAGGATTATATGATATCCGGCCTCCGCCCGCCAATAAAAATATTGGGTCTGCTAGCGGAGGAACGCCTCCAGCCCCCTCCTTATCATCATTACGGCGATGGCCGCAAGGAGGAGAGAGATGACCTTTGAGAGCCCAAGAGCCCCTTTTTCGCCTATGGCGTTCACTATCCTGTCAGAGGACTGGAGCACGAGCCAGATTATGAAAAGGTTGACTATGAGCGCTGCAAGGGTCACCTTGAAGCCGTACAGGTCAGAGAGCATGAGGAGTGTCGTCAGCGCGGCAGGCCCGGCGATAAGAGGCGTGCCTATGGGGACTATCCCGACCCCGGCGGT
>JACRET010000047.1 GCA_016218105.1 Deltaproteobacteria bacterium | reverse complement strand
TGCCGCTTATAATCGTGATAGCCGCCGCCCTATATCTCCTTAAATCCGGGAAGACCGGGAGATGACTTAATGCCGCACAGCCGAAGTGGGCCGTGGACTGCTCATTGAAGGGTTGAGACCGCTTACGGGTTTCAGCTGCGAGTGTGCAGTTTAGAGAAATTTTGGGGAGTGAAGATTTGCGAGAGAAAGATTGTTTTTAATACGATGGGCTCAGCCCGCTCTTGCAGGAGCAGGTTTCCAACCTGTTCCGAAACATTTAGTTCAGGTTACAAACCTGAACCCGCTAAAAATTCATAAAATGTTGTCGAAATTTTTTACACTTTTAAACACAGCTCTATCTTGTTAAAGTATAAGCTTTTTTCTTCAAGCAACCGACATCTGTTTGGAATGTGGTGTCGAATTTCTTTACACTTTTTGGAGCTGGAAAGGATGGGGCTTTTGGCTTTTTTAATGATTCCAAAGGGTTACTAACAAAAGTACGCGTGGCATGATATTTGCGGATTTTTAATAATATACGCTGACTCATCAATAACATACTAACAGGGGGTGATCTATGAGTAAAGTATTTACAAAGTATTTACCCATAATGGTTATTGGTCTTTGTTTCTATGGAGAAGCAGGGGCTGTTCCTGTAACATTCACTGCAGAAAACTATATGGCTAATGCACTTACGTGGGCAATGGATACTACAACAACTTCATGGACACTCGTTAATAAGGACACTGATAATCCACCTACTTCTTCCAGCCCTCCACTCTCGGCTCATGCAGAAATCCCCGGCATAACAAATCAAGTATCATATCATGGAATAGCCGATGCCTTGGCTCAATCGGGACATCTTGAAATGTCTGCCGCCGCTGAAAGCGGCAGTCCTGATTACCAAGTCATGGCCTATGCCCATGCTGGCTTTGTGGGGGATTTCACAGCTACCACCGCTGATATCTTCTTTGCTTATGATATGTCATACGACCTCTCTGTGTCAGGAGACAATCCTTTTGCGGGTTTCTCGCATTCTTGGTCCCTCTTTGATATAACAGGTCCAGGTTGGAGTTTTATCGATGGTGGGTCGGGAGTATTTACCATTACTTCTGGTTCCCTATCCGACATCACCTCAGATGAGATCCTGCTCCCGACCACAGTGGGACATCAGTACAGATTTTACTTTGATTCAGGTCCTATTCTCGACGCACGGGTAACCGGACTTGGGGTAGCCACTGCATCCCTTACAGCGGACTATGGCCTTGATACAGAGTCTGCCGTCCCCGAACCCTCCACACTTCTTCTTCTCGGAAGCGGCCTTGTGGGACTGGGATTTGTGAGGAGGAAGTTCAAAGCATAGAACTCTAAGAATAGCGCTCAGAAAATCCCATTGGTCTCATAGGCCAGTGGGATTTTTGTTTGGAGCAGAATAAATAGGTCTGGGATTATCGATTGCCAGAAAAAGTGCTCACCTTTGAACGCCCCTTATAAAATCAACACTATTTGAAGTACGTTTCACCCTGTCCGCCTTTGCCCGCAGGCAAAGGCCTTTCTTATTGCACTCAGTCCATCTTTATAAGTACCTTAAGCACACCCTTCTCCTTAGCGTACTCGATGGCCTTTATCCCCTCTTCCATAGGGAAGACCTTGCTGATAAGGGGCTTCACCCTTACCTTCCTCTCTTCGAGTGCCTTCAGGGCCGGTCTGAACGGGCCGCAGCGCGAACCGACGATATTTATCTCGTCTATTACGACCCTGTTCAAATCCACCTTGCCCCTCTCAACAACAGTAGTCTTTAAAACTATCGTCCCGCGGGGTTTTACGAGAGCGAGCGCGTCGTCAAACCCTGAGGCTGACCCGGTGCAGTCCACGACGACATCGAATACCCTGCCGAGGCCGTCTTTACCGAGCCGGGTAGGGATATTCATCTTCTTTAGAATTTCGAGCTTTTCGGCATGCCTGCCTATCGTTATGGAGTTACAGCCAGCGAGGTTCATGACCTCGGAGACAAGACGCCCCAGACGCCCGTCGCCGAGGACAGCTACCCTGGTATCCTCATCGAGCTGGACCTGCTCGAATATCTCGAAGGCGGCCGCTAGAGGCTCGACAAACACAGCCGCCTCGTCCGATATGTCGTCCGGGAGCGGGTGGAGGTTCTTCAAAGGTAGCGTTATGTAATCGGCGAAGGCCCCGTCTTTATTATGTATCCCCAGGACGCTTCTCTAGGGGCAGTGCGCAGGCATCTTCGCCTTGCAGCACTCGCACTTCCCGCACGGGATGTTTATCTCGCCGACGACCCTTTTACCCTGAAACCTGTCATCAGAACACTCCTCGATTACGCCCACAAACTCGTGGCCGAGCACGCCCTTGAAACCCATGTAGCCCTTTATTATCTCAAGGTCCGTGGCGCAGACGCCGGCGAGGCTCACCTTTATAATGGCCTCTCCCTCGAGGGGGACAGGTAAAGGGTAATCAGCCCTGTATTCAAGTTTTCCGTCAAATACGATAGCTCTCATAGTCACGGAGTATATCAAAAAACTCTCAGGGATGACCACACGAAAGTTAAACGGCGGCCTTTATCAAATACCGGGGGCCGATAAAAAAACCTGCCATTAAAAAAAGGTCATGGAGAGAAATACGAAGACCTTACGGTGACGGGAGGTACTTCCGGAACTTTTAAAAGACTGATGAGCGGGGTTATCGACGGTCAGGACTTGCTTTTCATGTAAACATTTTTAAAGTACTCGCAATACCCGCTTATCTTGCAGAGATCGCACCTGGGGTTTTTGGCCTTGCAGGTGGTCCTCCCGTGCATGATAAAGAGGTGTGTCGTCTTCGTCCACCTCTTCTCAGGTATCACGGAGGTGAGGTCCGCCTCGATCTCGTCGGGGTCGTCCGAACGGGTCAGAGCGAGCCTCTGGGCCACCCTCTTCACATGGGTGTCTACGGCGAGTGCGTTTTTGCCGAACGCGTTGCCGAGGACGATGTTGGCGGTCTTTCTTCCTACACCCGGAAGCGTGACGAGCCCTTCGAGGGTATCAGGGACCTTGCCGCCGAACTCCTCCGCAATCTTTTTGCAGCAGCCCCGTATGCTTTTGGCCTTGTTCCTGTAGAAGTTAACGGAGCCGATGTCCCTTTCGAGATCTTCCGGGGAGACCGCGGAGTAGTCCCTGGCCGTCCTGTATTTTTTAAAGAGCGTTCCGGTGACTTTGTTTACGAGCTTGTCCGTGGCCTGGGCCGAAAGGATAGTCGCTATGAGGAGTTCAAGGGGGTTGGAGAAGCTTAAGGCCGTTGCGACCGCGGGGAATTCTTTTTCCAGTATATCGAGGACTTTTTTTGCCTTTTCCCTGTTATCCATAAATATGCTTTTCAGGCGATCAGCGGTCTGTCAGCAGGCTGTTGAAAAACAGCCTGCTAACGCAATCCATGGACGGATTGCCACTGGGTGCTCGCCGGCTCACGGAGTGATAAGGCGAGCGGTATAAATGACAAATACCTTGCCAGCCACGACCAAAAAGGAGTGCAATTGCCAGACTAAAAAAGTCGAGCAATTTGTAAGATTTGGACGACTGGGCGCTCGCCGTCTCACGAAGTGATAAGGCGAGCTGCAGGAACGTAATATTTCCTTGCCAGGCAGAACAACGTTCTGCAATGGACTACGGCCAAATCGTAGTTGAAAAAGCCATGGAGGGACTTTTTCAACATCCTGTCAGTATGTCCGTTCGATCACGAACTCCGCCACGGCCAATAGCGCCGCCCTGTAGATGTCAGGCTCGAAGATATCGAGCGCTTTCTTTGAGCCTTCTATGTAGGCCCGGGCCCTGTTTATGGTGTACTCGATACCGCCGTACTTCTTTATGATGCCTATTATCTCCTGCAGCCTCTCATCCGTTATATCTTCGGATTCGATGGCGTCTTTTATAAGGGCCCTTTCGGCGTCCGTGGCCTTCTTCGAGGCCTGTATGAGAGGCATGGTGACTTTCCCGTCCCTCAGGTCGTTGCCGACGGATTTGCCGAGGTCCTCATCGGTAGAGACATAGTCGAGGCAGTCGTCCATGAGCTGGTACGCGATCCCGAGGCCCATGCCGAAGCTGGCCAGGGCCACCTCTTTCTCAAGCGACGTCTCCTTCAGTATCGCGGGCACCTGGGCCGCGGCGGATATGAGAACGGCGGTCTTGTTCGTGACCACATCGAGGTACTCCTTCTCGGTCGTCCCGGCGTCGCTGTGCTTAAGGAGCTGCAGCACCTCCCCCTCGGCCATGCGGGTAGTCGTATTGGAGAGGACCTTCAATATCCTCATGTCCCCGTGCATGACCGCCAGCGAAAACGCCTTCGAAAGGAGATAGTCGCCCACAAGGATGCTCGCCCCGTCGCCCCATACGGTATTGGCCGAGGCGCTCCCGCGCCTTAAATTGGCGTTGTCGACTACATCGTCATGAAGCAGCGTGGCGGTGTGTATGAACTCGACGACCCCGGCCAGCGGGATATGGCGGTCTCCATTATAATCGCATAGCCGCGCCGACAGGAGCAGGATCATCGGCCTGAACCTCTTGCCCCCGCTCTTCAAGATGTATTCGCCGACCTTGCTCACCAGGTATACGTCCGAGTTGAGGTTCTTTTTGAACCCCTCCTCCATCTTGCCTATGTCGTCCTTTATAAGGTCGAATACTTCCTGAATCTGCATGCACGGCTCCGTCGTTGATTTGTCTTTTTTCAGTGATTCCGTCATCTTCTGGCACCTATCCGGAAGTCTGCGGCCCGGGACTTAAGACAAAAAGGCCCGCATACTTTTCAAAACAGCTGTAACGGTCTTTACATTTAGCTGGGTTTGGCCTAGATGTTACCCCATCTCCCCTGTACTGTCAAAGACATTTTCATCTTCTGAAGCGTTTAACGCACTGGGAGCAAGCTTACCGCGGTTTTTAAGAATTTACCTATGGATACGCCTCAGTTTGATAATCAGAAGGCGTCATTTAACTCAAGGGGTTAAAATCAATATTCCGTTACAAAACGCATATTTTCCTTATCATGCAGCTTTCGCAATTTTCAGCCGAGACCTTCCTGGTACATTTATCGAGGATCCCCAGTCTGCAGAGGGCAAAGTCATACTTGACCGGGTCATCCGGGTCAAGCCTTTTAAGCCCGTCCGTGATCTCTTCGGCCATCTTCCAGTCTGGGTTTGCCCTATTGGTCAACCCGATGTTTTTGGAGATCCGGGCTATGTGGGTATCGAGAGGGATAACAAGCTTTGAGGGGTCGACCTTCTTCCACTGCCCGAAATCGAGCTTGTCTCCCCTTCTTACCATCCACCTCAGGTAAAGGTTGAGCCGTTTGCATGGGCTGCCGTCCTCTGGGGACGGGAAAAAGAACCTTACGCCGGCCTTCTCAGGAAGTTTCTTCCTCCCGTAGACAGGTCCGGAGTCGAGAGAAAGGGCATTTTTGGAGAATGTCGAGAGCGCCTCTTTTATGTTTTTGTGGGCCGGGGAGTATCCCTTGAGAAAAAACGCGCCTATCGAGCCGCTCTCCTCTATCATCTGCCTCGCGAAATATATAAGGGCGCTTATGTCAGGGCCCCGGTTGAACCTGTGGACAAAGCCTGAAAAGAGGCGCGAGTCCCTCTCTGGAACAAACCCCATGGTAAAGCGGTACGGCTCCCTGCCCGCAACCGCCATGACCTTCTCGATACTCCTTTTTATCCCCGCGACCCTGCCGTAAGCCAGGCTCGATGAGATGAGGCCTACGATCTCCCGGTCTTCCGGTTTATCGTATCTGTGAACGAACTCAAGCGGGTCGGTTGACAAAAAGTCCAGGTCAAAGGTCTCATAAAGCCTGTCGAGGTAGCCCTTGAAGAGGGCCTCTTTATCCTGAACCGGGATTGGAGCCTTTTTTTTCACCGGAAATAGATCCGCCTTTCCATGCCGTGATTTAAATGCCGTCCTTGCCGCGCTTTAAAACGCGCGTTTTCCCATTCCGGGAAAAGCTATGTATAATCTCCCCGAACCGTGAGCTGACATACAATATACCAGATTTTATATCTTTTAATGAGTTAAAACTGACTTCCTTAAACTTTAGGGATTTTCCTCCGATATATATAAAAATGAGGATTTCGTAACTTTTTCATGGTAGTATCGTTTTCCCGGAAATATCCATTCCTTTAGGAGGTTGGTTATGATTAAAAGATTCGGCCTGTGCCTTGCCCTGAGCATGATATCGGTCATTTCATTGAGCTACCCCGGTTTTTGCGAATCCGAGATCACAAAACAGTTCCTCGAGGCCTACGACCAGAAAAACGCCATCAAGATGTCCGAAGTAATAAAGGCCAACAAGGATAAGGTGCCTGATGAGATAAGGGCGATGGTCGAAGAGGCGTTGAAGCCCGAGACCAAACAGGAAGACAGGGACTCCAAGTTCTTCGTGGCCGATATGATGGCGCGCGCCTACAAGGACGAGACCGGCGACGTAGAGACCCTCAAATTCGTCAAGAGGAAGGAATTCGACTCCAAGCTTGGCGCCCAGGTCCGCTCGACCCCGCAGAACGGCGTTCACATTGTAGAGTTCCCCATGGCCACACCCGAGGTAAAAAATATATTCAGACCCGACAACATCATCATAAAGGCGGGAGAAACGGTCAGGTGGGTGAATAAAGACGAGCAGGGACACATCTTCGCCTCGATGCCGCTCATCGGAGTAGGCGGGATATTTACCCCGAGGATAGAACCGGGCAAGAGCTGGGAGTTCAAGTTCGAAAAACCCGGCGAGTACTACTACATCTGCTTCATCCACCACGGGATGATAGGCAAGATTACCGTGGAGTAGTCCTTTAAATCAGATTTCGCGAAATCACCGAGGGGCGGCCCACGCATGCGGGGGCCGCCCCTCTGTTTTTATATTTTTAACGTTCTGAAAACCCTGGGGTTTTAAGCCCAGGGAGGGTTCATTCAGGTCTTTACGGTTATGGCGCTATCGGCGGAACCAACTGCGGAACAATGTTCAGCCCGGTAAGGGGACATTACATCCCTGCAACTCGCCTTATCACTTACCCGGTGGCTTTTCCGTCCATGGATCGCCGGGGGAAGCGCCCGTTGGGTGGGTCGGGCTATTTTTAAAATTCTCCGCCATGAATGACAGAGAATTTTGATGGTGGGGAAAAATCATCTATATTTGCCACTCCTTGACCCGCCGCTAAAGCGACGGGATTGCGGAGTGGCATACCCATTCAACAGCCTGCTAGTTTAATATCCGACGCATGTCAACATATTTTACACTCAAAATTGAATATCGTAAAAATTTTTTACATTAGAATGAACACTGCCGCTCTTACCTCCTAAAATATCCTGAAAATCAGCAGATTATAAACCCGGAAGCACGGGCACGGTTGTTGCAATTTTATAAAATCGAAAAAATAAGGACTGTTCGTATCATGATATTCAAGATTGAAATGAATCTTCCTGGCAGGGTCAGTCAGGGCGGCCTTAAGGGGTTCGTCGCTTTCCTGTTTATTCCTATGGCTGTCCTTTTCTACCCTGCTGATTCTACGGCTTTCCTCGACCAAGATACTATCCAGTGTTTAAGCTACCATGACGCCGCTATCGCAACCGATGTGACCCTCCAGGTATGCTCCCTGCCGAACTGTGACCATCCGCTCGGGGTGGATTATGTCATGGCCGCCACCACGAATAAGGGCTTGAGGCAGCCTGTAAACCTTGACCCGGCGATAACCCTCGTAAACAACAACATCGGGTGCACGACCTGCCATGTGCCTTACTCCGCTGCCGACCACACCATCCTTACAGCCATGAGAAGGACGGTCTATCCAGCGTCACCCGACCCGATGCTCGTCATGGACAACAGGAGAAGCGAGCTCTGCCTGGGCTGCCATATCAAGTAAGTCAGGCGAGGCGTGTAAAAACAAAAAAGGGGCTGCGGAATCTTTTCCGCAACCCCTTTTGGTTTTTTCTGGTCGGGGCGAGAGGATTCGGCCTCGTTCGTCGCCTCCCGTCTTCTCACTCCGGCCCGGCCGCCTCGCTTACAGCCTGCCTCCCGGCAGGCTTCAACCGTGCTCCGCTCGGCGCTCGGCGGCTTTCAAATCCTTGCATCACATTAAAAATTGGTCGGGGCGAGAGGATTCGAACCTCCGGCCCCCGCGTCCCGAACGCGGTGCTCTACCAGGCTGAGCCACGCCCCGATTGTTTGTGTTTTTAACTACTTACGGGATATAAAGAATCACCGGCGAACTTCGCTGCCGTAATTTTGCCGCAAATCTGAAAAACGCGAACAGAAATCCAGCCTTTCAACTGAATCCATCAGGTCCTCCCTGACCATGACAACATAAACCGGAGCGGTCTCGATGTCATGGTGGCCGGCAAGCATCATGATCTTTTGAGCAGGAACATTTCGTCTGGCAAGCTGGGTACAAAAGGTATGCCGGAGAGAATGTATATCCGCATCGGAGATTCCGGCTTTTTTATAGCATACCTTCGGGCTTCGTAGCAAGTTATTTTTCCTTGCTTTTCCAGGCTCATCCTGGAAAACCGTACCTGACTGGCCATGAAGCCCTCCATAGCCTGACCGGAAGGGCGTTATCGGCAGCGCTCGCCGGTCATCAGTCGCTAAATGAACCCTCCCTGGGCTTAAAACCCCGGTGGTTTCAGAACGTTAAAAAAATGAAGGCGGGATATCCCTTGAGCTCCGGCTCATCCGATCCATCTATGGAAACCCTGAATAATTCATTGATTCGTCATTGCGAGCGCAGCGAAGCAATCCCGTTTTTAGGTAAATCAAGCACTTGGAGATTGCTTCGTCGCTTTGCTCCTCTGCAATGACAGCAGAAACGAGAATTAATCAGACCTTCCCTATCTCAAACGGCCTGATCATGACTTTTTGATGAATTTTAAAAACCTTTTAAAGAGCCCGGACTTCTCTTTAGGCTCCTTTGGGCTTGACTCGTTCCTGGGGGCGACGGGAGGCTCTGTCTTTTTCTGCTCTGTCTTGACCGCAACAGGCACAACACTTTCCCTGAGTCTTACTCTCTTATCGCCGGCGGGCCTCTCCGCCCT
>JACRET010000044.1 GCA_016218105.1 Deltaproteobacteria bacterium | reverse complement strand
TGGTGGAGGCGGTGGGAATCGAACCCACGTCCGGGAACGCTTATCCGGGGCATCTACATACTTAGCCTATAATTTAATCTCATCCAAAGATCCCTTACAGGCGGGGGACCTTTGGACCAGCCCGGTTGATCTCGCTCTCAGGTCCTTCGGACAGAGCCCCAAGAACTATCCCGCTAAGTGACGTCCAATAAGCCCCGCAGGATTAGGCCTATCAGACGCTGGCTGACTTAGGCAGCCAGGGCGTAGTCGTAGTCGTTGCCGACTATGTGGTCTACCTGTTTAACGAGGCAGTAGTACCTCGGTATGCTTCCCTCGGCCTCAGTTCGTCCCGTCGAAGCCGGTCGCCCCCATTTGTAAAACAATGGAGTTATGTCAAAGAGCTGTATAACCCTACTAAAATAGTATAACACAACCGGAGAGATTAAGAAAGGTTAAGAAAAAAACGCCCTTTATTGCCTCTCTTTGTCCTTCTTGCCTTTAAACTCCCTGGAAAGTTCCCTCTGAGCCTCTTTTTTCTTTATCGTCTCTCTCTTATCATAAGAGGTTTTACCCCTGGCCAGCCCGATTTCCACCTTCGCTTTACCATTTTTGAAGTAGATCTTCGTGGGTATCAGGGTATAACCCTTTTCACGGGTCTTGCCGATAAGCCTCAGCACCTCGTTTTTGTGTACAAGGAGTTTTCTTGTCCTTTCCGGGTCCTGCGCCTTGAAGCTGTCCGCCTGAGTGTAGGGGCTTATGTGCGCGTTTATGAGAAAAAGCTCCTCGTTTTTTACCCTGGCGTAGCTGTCTTTAAGGTTGGCGCGCCCCAGCCTTAAGGATTTCACCTCTGTTCCGGTAAGTATTATACCCGCCTCCAGGGTCTCTTCTATGAAATAATCGTGGTAGGCTTTTTTATTCTGGCAGACTATTGACAATTATTCCACACGCAGTATCTGAGGCCTAAAGGTTTTGCTCTTATCGATAATGCCGTTATAAACCTTAAGGCCTATAAACGCGAGTATAAGAAAGACCAAACCGAGCAGTCCCGAGACGAGATCGGGGTTCTGTTCAGGAAAGATGTTTGTGCCAACGGTCTGGCCCAGGACAACGCCCGCTATGAAGGATAGGATAGGCGCCAGATAAAGGATCAACCCGGCTTTTAGTATCGAGGCTGTGCCGACGCTGAAGACAACCCGGTCTCCTACCTTGGCGCCCACAGGGTTGCTCACCTCTAAAAGCACCTCAGAGCCCGCTGAACCGCTGCCGCACGACTTTTTTGAGGCGCAACCGTCGCACGCCGTGCTCCGCTGGGTTTTTATGACCGCGGCATTCCTTTTTATCTGTACTACCAGCCCGTACTCTTCCATATTGAAATGTTATCAAAGATATTGATGTATTTCAAGGAGGGATAATTATGACATGGCTAAAGCAGAGGCAGGACAAGATAAAGAAGCCGTGTGCCGCCCTTTTCAGGGCGGCACACGGCCTGGATGTCCCGTAACGGCGGCCCACGCCGGAGCCGTTTGATTATACGGCCCGTGCGTGTTTTTTAAGCGGCACGACATTACCGCGCGCATCTATATCCGGTGATTTGGAGCGATCTTCTTTTTCACGGGCTGTCTTGAATATCTCAACCGTAGCCTTGAGCGTTGTGGCAAGCTGTGCCATCTCTTCGCTTGCCCTGGCGATCTGCTGGGCGCTCGTTGATGTCTCGTTTATGACGTCGGCGACCGACTCTATGTCGCCGCTTATCTGTTCCGTAGCCGCGGACTGCTGCTCGGTAGCGGTGCTTACCTGGTGAACCATGTTTGTGACTACCTCGACCTTGTTTACGATCTCTTTAAGCGCGGAACCGGCGTCTTTTGCCAGCTTTACCCCGTCCTCGACGGCCTTTACCTCCGCTTCCATCGACGAGATAGCCTTTCCTGTCTCATCCTGCATGGATTTTATCATGTCGCCAATTTCCTTCGTAGCTTTCATGGTCTTCTCGGCAAGCTTTCTTACCTCATCGGCTACTACGGCGAAGCCTCTGCCCTGTTCGCCGGCCCTGGCGGCCTCTATAGCCGCGTTTAGCGCAAGGAGGTTCGTCTGGTCCGCGATATCGTCAATGACGTTTACTATATTGCCTATCTCCCGGGAGCGGCCTCCGAGGGTGGAGATTATATGGCTTGATTCCTTTGCCGTTCTGGAGATGCCGTTCATCGACTCTATCGTCTTTGAGACGATATTCCCGCCCTTTACCGCAACGGTACTGGCCTCTTTCGCGGCGTCGGCGGCGCTTGAAACGTTCTTCGCCACCTCGATGATCGTAGCGCTCATCTCCTGCGCCGCGGTAGATACCTGAGTGGCCTTCGCGCCCTGGGACTGAGAACCGCCGGCTATCTGCACCGCGGAAGATGAAAGCTCTTCCGAGGCCGAGGCCAGATGTTCAATGGAAGAATGTATGTCGGAGATGATGTTATGGAATTTATCCATCATGCTGTTGAACGTGGTTGCTATTTGACCGCTTTCGTCTTCGGACTTGACGTCTATCTTAAGCGTAAGGTCATTGGTGTTCTCGATGTTTTTCATCGTGTCGTTAAGGTAGAGCATAGGGGTCACGACCTTGCCCTTTATAATCCAGAGGCTCCCTATGCCGAGGCAGAGCACAGCTATGAGGATGACGGTTGAGATGACCATGCTCTGCTTCGAGGCGCGTAGATCCGCCATTACTTTATCGTCCACCGTACGGCCGACTGCTTCAGAGAGCGCGAGCACGGTGTCGATCGCCTCGCTGCTTGTGATGATCCATTCCTTGCCTGATATCGGATAATCGCCAATAGAGCCAGCGTCGTATACCAATTTACGCACCCCCTGGAATCTCCCGAGGAATACCTCTTCAACTTTTGAAATCTTTTCAAGCACTGCCGGGTTGGTATCTGAGGCGTCTTTAAGACGGAGTACCGTCCTGATATTCAGGTCTACTATCGACTTGAATGTATTAAGTTTTTCGATAGTGGCGGGATCCATCGGCTTTCTGCCGTCTATAAAGCTTCCGACAGTAGCGCGCTCGCGGCCGGCATATTCGCTTACAAGCCAGAGCGACTGTTTAAGCTCGATATTAGCCCTCATGGCTTCCTGGAGCGTATTTTTGCTGGCGCTTGAAGCAAATGCCGACATCCTAACCTCGGCGTTTGCCTCAATTACCGAGGTCATGAACTTTACCCAATCTTTCGCCGGATAGGATTTGACGGAATTTGTAAGCTCCCTGTCTACGGTCTTTCTTACCGCCTCAAGCTCCGAATACAGACTCTCGGCTCTGGAACCCGATGTCTTCAGGAGTGAATTGGCGCTGTCTTTCTCCAGCAGTATCTTTAAGTGCTCCTGGGCCTTTTTGAAGCTCGCGTCGCCCTTTGCCCTGATATCCAGAATTTTCTTTATCGTCTCGCTGTCAGCGGGTTTATCTGAATTTAAAGCCACCGCGGTAACTCCGCGCTCTTTGGCTTCAAGGCCTGTGACCTCGAGTATCATGTCGGAGAGCTCATTCGCGATATCTACCCTTGAGATTTCCCTGTTTTCGATGTATGTATTTCGTACATCATTGATAGAGAGCGCCGTCAGCACGGCAACCAGAATGCCTACCGCGCCCATAAGGAAATTTTTGATGCTGATCCGCTGGACAAATCGCATAGAATTCCTCCGATTAAATTTTAAAAGTGCTCACGTTTGATTTATAATGTTAATATCGGCTCACACAGGACAAAGCTTTAGATATTAAATAGGGCGATATGGTTTTTATTTGAGCTTATATCTGAAAGGAGCCATAGGTTAAAGGAAAAATGAATAAAAAACCTGAAAAAGCCCCTAAAAATGCCTCGGAAACCGCCAGGGTACGGGCGCTGCGCATACTTGAGAGGGTCGAGGGCGGTGCTTACGCGGATATCCTGCTTGAATCGGGTCTTGAAGGGTTGAGTGAAGCTGACGCCTCTTTAGCTACGGAGCTTGTCTACGGGGTGCTCAGGTGGCGTTTAAAGCTCGACTGGATAATAGATTCTTTTTCATCGATAAAGACTAAAAAGCTTGAGAGGAGGGTCTTAAACGCTTTAAGGCTTGGGTGCTATCAGCTGCTCTTCCTTACGAAGATCCCGGCATCCGCCGCGATCAACGAATCGGTTAACCTTGTGAAAAAAGGCGGCACTGGAAGGGCCGGGTTCGTAAACGCGATACTCAGAAAGATCGATTCTGAAAGGGGTTCGATAAGATATCCCGATATGGATTCCGGGCCAATAAGGCATGTATCCATCTTATATTCACACCCCGAATGGATGGTAAAAAGATGGGTAGACAGGTTTGGTGTCGATGAGGCGATCGGACTTTGCGCCGCGAATAACATCATCCCGCCCAGGGTCTTAAGGGTGAACACCCTTTTGACAACAAGGGAGGGGCTCATGTCAGAGCTTGCGGGGGAGGGGTTGGAGGTAAAAGCGGCTGGATTTTCGCCGGACGGGATCGAGATTTTAAAAGGCAGGGTAAGGGCTAAAGACCCGAGATACTATATCCAGGACGAGGCCTCGCAGCTGATACCGTACCTCCTGGCGTTAAAGCCGGGAGAGACGGTGCTAGACGCATGCGCCGCGCCTGGAGGCAAGACCACCCACATGGCGCAGATAATGCGAAACTCCGGCTCTATCTACGCGCTTGATAAACACAACCTCCGCTTGAAAGCCATAGTGGAGACGGCCGAGAGGTTTAAGATCGGGATAATAAAGACGATTGAAGCCGATTCCGGACAAACCCTTCCTTTTAAGGAGTCGTTCTTTGACGCGATACTTTGCGACGCGCCCTGTTCGGGGCTTGGCGTACTGAGAAGGGTGCCGGACATAAAGATCACCAGAGGGCCTGAGGACATAAAGGCGCTCTCACTCGGCCAGAAGGCTATATTGAATAACGTCTCCGGTTACCTTAAAAGAGGCGGCAGGCTTGTTTATTCGACGTGCACTTTCGAGCCGGAGGAGACGGAAGATGTCATTCGGGAATTTCTGGATACTCACAAGGATTTCATACTGGAGAAAGACATTGAAAACATCCCGGGAGGAAGGGCGCTCGTAGATGAGGAAGGCTTTTTAAGGACATACCCTCACCGCCACGGCTTGGACGGCTTTTTCGCGGCAGCGCTTAAAAAGATTTAACAGGCAACTGAAAAAGTCCATCGTTTTTCAGCATTCCGTTAAAACGGCATTGGAAATGTGTTCAAAGGCGGCTCCCTTCAGGCAAAGATATCAATAATGGATTTCTGCATCTCATCTTCTGTCTTCAAGGCGGCGGCATTCGCGCCCAAAAGGTGTTTCGCGGATATTTGAGCCGCGGCCTCTTCGGCGTAATCGGTAGTCGACGCCTCTACCGCGGCGCCGTTTGCATCCGTCTGCTTTGCCCCGGACGCGCTTGTAGAGGTTAGGGTGACTATGACCCCGCCGTTGTCCTGTTCGTTCAATTCAGCTTTCTGTTTTTGATATCCGTCGGTGTTGGCGTTGGCGGTATTGTGAGCAGAGGTATCCAGCATCTTTAAAGCAGCCTTGATGCCTGAAAGCGCGAAACCTAATGAGGAAAGCATAGAACCCTCCTTTTTTATATATCGGCAGGCAAAAGAAATACTTTAGGATTATTTTAAAAAAAATTGTAAATAATCCTGACGGGTTTGAAAAAGTCCCTTAATCGTCATTGTGGGGGTGGCGATTTCGCCCGCAATGACTCTGTTTCTGGATTTTGTTCTTCAAAAAAATACGGGGTATTGCGTGGCGAGCATAAAGGAGGCGAACGATCGTGCTTCAGCTCTATTGGAGGGAGAGAGCCGACAGCGAGCAGAGCCAATACCCCAGAAGCGCGTGGCAACGCGCAAAAAGGGCTTTTACCAGCCTGCACGATTTTTCACATCTCGGCCCGTTCGGGGAACGGGCCCTACACAGAAGAAGCCCCTGTGGGGGATTTTAAAAAGAGGTTGCTTTGCTTTGTTTTCAACCGGCTTTTTAAATACGCCCCGTGTACTTCTGGTCGGGCTTCAGGAGGGCAAAATCCTTACCTTCAGCCGTTTTCACGAGTTTGTAAAAGTCACAGCTCATGCATGTAAGTTTTTTCTGGGCAAAAGTACCCTGCACCTTGCCTCCGCAGAATGAGCCGGTTATAGCCCAGCATAGCCTCCCGCCGTTCTTTCCGCCGTTCAGTTTGTTTGAGGCGCCGTCCGTGCATGCGGGGCAGACCCCAAGCTCGGATACCTTTGCCCCGCCCGGCTCCCTTCCGCACTGTTTTGCTTCCCAGCAATTGAGCTTAGCTTCCATAGAGTTCCTCCTGGGGTGTGTTGATGGATTTTTAGGTTATAATGGGATTATCGGAGGAAAGCTGGAAGACTTTAGCAGGCTGCTGAAAAAAGTCTTCTGATTCGTTTTCTTCGTGCTCGTTATCAACAGACAGTCAAGGTCGATCCCGGCCCGTCTTCGAGCGGGCCCTACCGACAGCGAGCAGAGCCAATACCCCAGAAGCGCGTGGCAACGCGCAAAAAGGTTTTACAGCCTGGAATGAATTTTCGATTAATCAAGGTTCCTTAGGTGATTTTGGCGGGTTCAGCTCAGGTTCAATATCTCCTTTATTCCGATATCTCCCTCCCTGATGACCTCTATCATGCCTTCGGTGATATCGATGACGGTAGAGCCCAGCCTTCCGCCAAGCCTCCCGCCGTCGATCAGGAGGTTTATATTCCCGTCGAAATAATCAAGCACCTCTTTTGCTTCTATGGGCGGCTTTTTGCCTGATGGGTTCGCGCTGGTGGCTGTTATGGGGGAGGATAAGGCTTCTACAAGCCTCATACTTACGGGGCTACCGGAGACCCTGACGCCGATCTTGCCTGTATTGGCGATCAACGCCGGAGGGATGTTCGGGTTTGCCCTGAAGACGATCGTCAGAGGGCCCGGCCAGAATTTTCTTATAAGCCGTTCCGCTAAAAGAGGTATCTCAATAGCGACCTCTTTTAGCATCTCGATATCTTTTATCAATACCGACACTGGATTTTTCTCGCGCCGGCCCTTAATTGAAAAGAGCCTTTCGACGGCTTCGATATTGAACGGGTCTACGCAGAGGCCGTAGAAGGTCTCAGTGGGGTAGGCTATGATGCCGCCTGCCTTGAAAATTTCTTTCGCCTCATCAAAAGGAGACTCGGCGTCTAAGATAAGCGGTCTGGTGTTCAATTTACCGGTTTCAGGCCTTAAGCTTTTTTGCCTTCTCCTCTACTTGCCGCGCCATTTCTTTTCTGTGGGCCTTAAGCCTGTCTTTAAGCTTAGTATCCGACAGCGATAATATCTCCGCCGCGAATATCCCGGCGTTCTTTGCCCCGGCCTTGCCTATGGCCATTGAGGCGACGGGTACGCCCCCGGGCATCTGAACCGTTGAAAGGAGGGAGTCAAGCCCGTTTAAAGGGCTTGAGTCGATAGGTACTCCGATTACAGGCAGTGTCGTCTCAGCGGCTATGAACCCGGCTAAATGCGCGGCGCTTCCGGCGCCTGCTATTATTATCCTGATCCCGCGTTTCTCCGCGGTCCTGGCGTAATCGGATGTCCTTTTGGGGGTCCTGTGGGCTGAGGAGACGGTTACCTCGCAGGGGATATCGAAAAGTTTAAGGATTTTAACGGCCTCTTCCATTACCGGGAGGTCGGAGTCGCTCCCCATGAGTATGCCGACAACAGGTTTAGATGCCACTGCGCCCTCCTCCTTATTTTAAAGCCTTTTTTCCGATATCGCGCCTGTAGTAAGCGCCTTCCCAGGATATCTTGCCGGCCGCCTCATAGGCGCGCTCAATAGCCTCTTGTATGCCATCGCCCAGCGCCGTAACTCCCAAAACCCTTCCTCCGGAGGTAACTACCTTGCCTGCCTTAAGGGCGGTGCCGGCATGGAACACCACTACGTTATCTAATTTCGCCGCCTCTTTAAGGCCGTGTATCTCCGTGCCCTTCAAATATTCGCCGGGATATCCCCTGGAGGACATTACGACGCAAACGGCGGCCTTTTCAGACCATTTAAGCCTTACCCCCTGAAGCCTCCCTTCTATCGCGGCCATCAGGAGTTCGAGCAGATCATCTTCCAGGCGCATGAGTATCGGCTGCGTCTCCGGGTCTCCGAACCTGCAATTGAACTCAAGTACCTTGGGCTTACCCCCGCTTATCATCAGACCGGCATAGAGAACGCCTTTATAGGGCCTTCCCTCAAGCTCCATCGCCTTTACAGTCGGGATCATGACGGTTTTCATTATTTCGGCCTCAAGCTCCGGTGTGATGACAGGCGTGGGAGAATACGCGCCCATGCCGCCGGTATTGGGGCCCTTGTCGCCGTCAAATATAGCCTTATGGTCCTGGGCTGGCGCGAGAGGCACCACGGTCTTGCCGTCAGTGATAGCCAGGAATGATGCCTCTTCACCCGTAAGGAACTCTTCTACTATTATCCTTTTACCGGCAACCCCGAAGGCCTTCTGTTTCATTATGAGGTCTACTGCGGTGTACGCCTCTTCTCTGGTATGGCATATGACGACCCCCTTGCCAGCCGCCAGGCCGTCGGCCTTTACGACAAAAGGAGGGTTATGGGTATCTATATATGACCTGGCGAAATCCGGGTTGTCGAATTTTTTATAATGGGCCGTCGGGATATTGTGTTTGAGCATCAGGTCCTTGCTGAAAACCTTGCTCCCTTCCAGCTCCGCCGCCCTCTTCGTGGGCCCGAAGGCCCTGAGCCCCTCTCTCGTGAACGAATCCACTATGCCGAGGGTCAATGGCAGCTCAGGCCCTACTATCGTAAGACCTATCCCTTCCTTCTTTGCGAATTCCTTGAGCCCTTCTATATCCTCGGCGGGAATCGCCACATTCTTCCCAACCTCCGCCGTGCCGGGGTTCCCCGGCGCTATAAAGAGCTTTTCAACAAGGCTGCTCTTCGAGAGCTTCCATGCCAGGGCGTGTTCCCTGCCGCCGCTTCCTATTATGAGTACTTTCATATTCACCAGAACAGTCTTTTTTAACAGGCTGCTGAAAAAGTCCATCTGCTTTGTTGTCTTCGACGCCTCGCATCAGGAGCTTTTTGAACAGCCTGTACTAATTTCGGGTTTTTCAGCGCCCTGTTAAGATGTTAGTGCCTGAAGTGCCTGATACCCGTAAATAACATCGCGATGCCGTGCTCGTTGGCGGCCTTTATTACCTCTTCATCTTTTATCGAGCCTCCGGGCTGTATGATGGCTGTTATGCCGTGCTCAGCCGCCATGTCAACGTTATCCCTGAACGGGAAAAACGCGTCTGAGGCAAGAACCGATCCCGTAACGGAGAGGCCTGCGTCACGCGCCTTGATCACCGCGATCCTTGTCGAGTCTATCCTTGACATCTGCCCAGCGCCTATGCCGACGGTGCGGCCGTCTTTCGCAAGTATGATGGCGTTGCTCTTTACGTGCTTGCAGACGTTCCACGCGAATAAAAGGTCTTCAAGCTCTTTATCATTCGGCCCGCGGCTGGTTACAGTTTTAAGATCGGCCGCGCTCTCTTTATCCAGGGTTTGAAGCAGTATGCCGCCGCAGACCCTCTTTATATCATAATCAGCCGGGCACTGCTCCGTCTTCATGTCCCCTGATTCAAGCACCCGGAGGTTCTTCTTCGCACCAAATACCTGAAGGGCGTCTTCATCGAAGGCAGGCGCTATTACCGCCTCAAGGAATATCTTGTTTAATACCTCGGCCACGTCCTTTGTCACTTTTCTGTTGAAGCCGACTATGCCGCCGAATGCGGAGGTCTTGTCGCAGGCGTAAGCCCTCTCGTAGGCATGGAGTATGCCGTCTTGCGATATCGCCGTGCCGCAGGGATTATTATGTTTTATGATAACAGCCGCCGGGTCATGGAATTCCGCCGCGATATGGAGGGCGGCGTTCAGGTCGAGTATGTTGTTGTAGGATAATTCCTTCCCCTGATGTTTTTTGGCGTCTCCAAGCCCGCCCTTTGCCCTTGAGCGGTAAAACGCCGCGCTCTGGTGGGGGTTCTCGCCGTATCTTAAGTCCTGAACCTTCTCGAATTGCATGGTGAAGGTATCCGGGAACTTTTTTGCCTCTTCTATCTCCGGCATCTCCGGTATAGAGCCCAGGTAGTTTGATATGGCCGCGTCGTATCTGGCGGTAAGCTGAAAGACCTTTCTGGCAAGGTTGAACCTTGTGTGTTTCGAGAGCATCGCTTTCTTCTCATGCATCTCGCTCAATATCTTCGAATAATCGGCCGGGTCCACAACCGCCGCAACGTCATGGTAGTTTTTCGCGGCCGCCCTTATCATCGTGGGGCCGCCGATATCTATATTCTCTATGGCATGGTCGAGGGCGCACCCCTTCGCTATCGTATCTTCGAAAGCATAGAGGTTCACCACCACCATGTCTATCGGGAGTATGCCGTTTGTCTCCATCTCTTTCCTGTGAGTCTGGTTTTCCCTTATTCCGAGTATGCCGCCGTGTATCTTCGGATGCAAGGTCTTAAGCCTTCCGTCTAGCATCTCAGGAAAACCTGTGTAGGATGATATGGGGATTACAGTGACGCCCGCGTTCTTTATAAGTTCGGCCGTGCCGCCGGTGGATATTATCTCGACACCCATTGCCGCCAGTTCTCTTGCGAACTCGACGACCCCGGTCTTGTCCGTAACGCTTATTATCGCCCTCTTTATCTTCTTCATGATAAGAACACCTCTCTCTTCTATAAAATGTGGATGCGGCCCGCATCCTTTAAGGGATGAAGCTCCCCGCGCAAGCAGGGGATGCTTCGAAATGTCAGAATTTTGCAACTGCTATCCGCCGGTCAACACGGCAGAACAAGGCTTGCTGGCGCGCTGCATCTTAAGGCCTTTAAAAATTCATATTCCTTATGAACTCCCGCTCAAAGTGGGAAGAGCCCGAGAGGGAGACATATTTAGAGCCTTTTGCCAGGGTTTCGGCTGCCCTCTTTTTATCGTCCCTGAAGGCGAGTACCGCGCCGTCAAGTGCGGCATCACCTACCGAGCGTATATCATTCAGCCACGATTCATCAAGTATGCCGATAGTCTTAAGCCCTTCGGGTTTAAGGTGGCTCCCGAAGGCGCCCGCGATATAGACCTTTTTTACATCCCCGGGGGCTGTTTTGGCCTTTTTCAGCAGCATCGATATCCCCGCCTTTATGGCGGATTTAGCCGCCTGCAGGGCCCTGATATCGGGCTGCGAGAGGCTTACTTCAGTGGACGCGCCCCTGTACAGCACAAATGAATTCCCGCTCCCGTCAGGCGTCTCCCTTATCCTGGCGGAGAGGTTTGTCGCCACTTCGTCTTTCCCCTTTATTCTCCCGGAGAGGTCGATTATGCCTGCCTTTATAAGTTCCGAGACCGCGTCAACGAGACCCGAGCCGCAGATCCCCTTGGGCGCGACATCGCCGATCACATCGAGCCGTATTTCTTCTCCATCGATAACGACCCCTTCGATGGCGCCTCGCTCCGCGGTAATACCGTATTTTATCCCGCCGCCTTCGAAGGCGGGGCCGGCCGCCGCGCTTGTGGCGAAAAGCTCCCCGCCGGCCGAGAGGATGATCTCGCTGTTCGTCCCTATGTCGATCGCGAGAGCCGCCTCTTTTTCGTCTTTAAGGCCAAGGGAAAGGGCGACCGCCACAGCATCCCCGCCGACGAACCCGCCGATGAAAGGAAAGGCGTAAAGTTTTGCGTCAAGGCCCGCCTCAAACCCCGACTCTTTCGCGCTTACTGTCCTGGAGTCGAGGAACGCCGGCCTGTAAGGGACTCTCGACAGAGGCTCGGGGGAGATATTGAGGAGTATATGCTCCATGACCGGATTACCGGCCGCTACTATCTCATCTATCTCTTCACCCCTCAAGCCGAGGCCCTGGATGATCACGTTGCAGGCGTTGACGACGCTTTTTTGAAGTTCCCCAAGAAGCGACGCGTCTTCCTTGACCGCGTTTATCCTCGCGAGCACGTCCCGCCCCCATTTTTTTTGCGGATTGGGGAGGGACAAGGTACCCAGGATCGATCCACTGGCAATATCTACCGAAGCGCCTGCTATGGTAGTAGTGCCTATATCAAAGGCGACCCCTTTTTTTGGGCGCATATCTGTCTTTTCTGCAATGGGGATTTACAAGAAGGGCGAAGCTGGCCCGGTTTTTTGAGCTGGCTTGCCGCACTATCTTTTACCCTTTTTTGAGGGATTAATCAAGTGGCAGGGGATGTTTTTAAGTATTTTTTTGCACCGGTTCAGAACGATACGTTCGGAGCGCTCGTAAGGAGGTACTTGATATCCTCGTCCTCGAACTGGAAGCCGACGCCGACATAAGCGGATTTTAGCCCTACCTTGCTGATGAAATCGTCGTAGCCTGCCGTAAGGAAAAAGAATTTGCTCAGGAAGAGGGTCGATGTGGCCTTAAGGTGGGCGGTTGATTTCTTGTCGAAATCGAACGCCTCCAGAGAAAGTTTCAGCCTGTCCTTGTAAAGGTGATAATCCACTCCGGCGCCGCCGGTTGATTCGATGATGCCGCCCCTTACGGTCACATTCTTGAACCGCTTCGCTATCTGGGCGGATATCTTTATGGCGTCAGAGGTGACCGTCTCTTCCCTTGTGGTCGTTACGCCGTCGAGCGTTATCTCCTTCGTCTCCGTCTTTTTCTTGCCTCTCGGGTCATCCACCACCTCGAAGAGATAGAACTTGTCGGCCTTGGGCTGTATCCTCAGTGTGAAGTAGCTCTTGGTGTCGCGCTCATCGAAGAGGAACTCGCCCCGGTAGCCTATGAAGGTGTGGAAGGACTCGGCCTTCGCGATGTAGTTGTTTATCCCCTTCACGGTTTTATCGATATTTTCGTGAAGGGTCGTGTCATTTATGAGTTTGCCGAGAGTGCCTTCGCCCTTGTCGAGCTTCCTGGCGATGTTGCCGACCGAAGCGGCCGTATCGTTTATCTGCGGGCCTATCTGGTTGGTCACTTTATTGACCGTGTCCATCGCCTGCTGGAGGCTCAAGGAGGCGAGCTTCAAATTCTCGACCCCTTCCTTAAGATTTCCCCTGTTCTCGGTTATCATCTCATTTAAATTGCTGGAGGTCTTGAGGAGGGCCTCGTTAAGGTTTTTGATGGCTGTGCGAAGGTCTGCCGTTACGCCGGGGCCTTCGGTCTTGAGCATGGAGGTGAACTCATCGAGATTTTGAAGCACATTGCCGACCTGCTCGTCGTTTTTAGCTATAAGGTGATTGACATTAAAGGAGATATCCTCCAGATTTTTAACGATATTGCGGAGCGTGGCTTCTCCCTGATCCCCGCCAAGGACTTTGGCAAGGGAGTCTGTCACCTGTTTAACGTCATCGGAGACATCGCTTAAGACCGTAATAAGCCTGTCCATGTCAGCGTAGGATTTTGTCCTCGTTATCTCCTCTCCCTCTTTCAGAGAAGGGGCGCCCGCCGATCCCGGCACAAGCTCAAGGTATTTTTCACCGAGGAGCCCCTTGGTGGTAAGCACCGCCGTAAAGTCCTTGCCGATCCTTACGTCAGGCCTTATCTCAAGGACGACATGGGCCTTGCTGTCTTTGAGCTGTATGTCCTTTACCCTTCCGACCTCGACGCCGGCAACCCGCACCGAGGCGTTCTTGTCGAGACCGGCCGCGGACTCGAAGTAGACGTGTAGCGTGTATCCTTCGGCCCTGCCGAACTTGATGCCTCCGAGCCTGAGAGACATATAGACGAGGAGTATTATGCCTAAAAGGACGAAGAGGCCGACCTTGGCTTCGGGGGTTAATTTAAGAATAGATGGCTTTTTAGGTGTCATTCTCTATAGTGTGTGCGAAGTGCGTTTGCACCGGCACTCGTCAGTAAACCTTTATGGGGCCTTCGGCCCTGCCTTCCAGAAACTGTCTTAAGATCGGGTTCTGGTTTGCCTTCATTTCATCGACCGTCCCCTGTTCGATGATCTTTCCTTCGTGGAGCATCGCTATCTTGTCGGCGATCTTGTAAGTAAACGGTATGTCATGCGTTATCAGGATATATGTGGTCTTCAGGGCCTTTTGGGTATCAAGGACCAGGTCCGCGATGGAATCGCTCATTATGGGATCAAGCCCGGTTGTAGGTTCATCAAAAAGGACTATCTCAGGGTCCATTACAATGGCCCTTGCGAGCCCTACTCTTTTTCTCATGCCGCCCGAAAGCTCCGAGGGCATCATCCACTCGACATCGAAGAGCCCGACCCTGTTAAGCTTTTCCGTGACGACCTTGAGGATATCCTCGTCGTTCATATCGGTATGCTCTCTCAATGGAAAGCCGACGTTCTCGGCCACGGTCATGGAATCGAAGAGGGCCGCGCCCTGGAAGAGCATGCCGAAGCGTTTACGCGCCTCGTTGAAATCACGTTCCTTTAACAAGGTAAGGTCCTGCTCTTCCAGGAAAATACTTCCCTCATCCGGCCTGAGGAGCCCGATGATATGCTTTATAAGTACGCTCTTTCCTTCTCCGCTCCTGCCGATTATGACGGTAATCTTGCCCCGTTCGATTTCGAGGTTGACGCCGTCAAGGACTTTCTTCGCGCCGAAGGACTTCTTTAAGTTTATAATTTTTATCATATATAGGCTTAACTATCAAGTTACACCATGAATGTGGACATCAGGTAATCTGATATGAGGATCATTACGCTCCCCAGCACCACGGAGCTTGTCGCGGCCCTGCCAACGCCTTCGGCGCCGCCTTTGGCGTAAAACCCGTTATAGCAGGCTACAAGCGTCGTTATCAAGCCGAATACGACCGACTTCGAAAGCCCTGTCATTATGTCGTCCACCTGCACGAAATCTATGGTGCGGCCGACGTATATCCCGGGGTTTATGCCAAGGAGCTTTACCCCGATGGCGTACCCTCCTATCACGCCCACAAAATCCGTTATTATCGTAAGCACCGGGAACATCAATATCCCGGCGAGCACCCTGGGGACAACCAGGTATTTAACCGGGTTTATCGCCATGGTGTACAAAGCGTCTATCTGCTCCGTAACCCGCATGGTGCCGAGTTCGGTGGCCATGGCGCTTCCGGCCCTGCCTGTGACCATCAGCCCGGTTAAAACAGGCCCAAGCTCCCTCGCCATGGAAAGGGCGACCGTGGGGCCCACGAGACTTTCCGCCCCGAACCTTTTAAGGGCGTTGAAGCTCTGGAGAGCAAGCACCATGCCCGTAAAAGAGCCTGTGAGAATTACCACAAAAAGGCTCTGGACGCCCACAAACTCCATCTGCTTGAATATATTCCTGAATTTTATGGGGGGCGTAAAGGTGTATATAAATGCCTGGGCGAGCATTATTGACATAAGGCCCGCCGAGTTAACGAACTCCTCGGCATACCGGCCTATCTTCTCAAGGTACTGTTTCATTTTGTGATAAGGGAGGCGCTGCTAGATGTATATCCTGGGGACGCGAGGCGAGATGTTGCAGAATATCTCGTAGCTGATCGTCCCGGCCTTCTCGGCTATTTCCTCCGCCCTGATCTCCTCCTTGCCCTGCCTTCCTATTATAACGGCCTCATCGCCTTTGGCAACGCCAGGTATATCGGTAACATCGCACATCGTAAGGTCCATGCAGACCGTTCCGGCTATCGGAGCCCTTTTCCCGCGGATAAGCACCTCTCCGGTCCCGGTCAGCTTTCTCGGAAGCCCGTCGCCGTAGCCTATGGGCAAGGTAGCTATCACGCTCTCCCTTTTCGCCGTAAACCTTCTGCCGTAGCTTACGGAGCTGCCTGCGGCGATGGTCTTTATGTGGAGTATCCTTGTCTTAAGCTCCAACGCGGGTTTTAAAGGTATCTTATCGTTAAAATGCTTCGCCGGATACGAGCCGTAGAGCATTATGCCGGGCCTGATCAGGTTTAAATGCGAAGGGGCGTAATCCACTGCCGCGGCGCTGTTCGCCATATCTATGAATTCAGGGGTAACGCCCATCCCCTTTATCTGTTCGACGGTCTTAAGGAAAAGCTCAAGCTGCCTTTTCGTAAATTCCTTGTCCGGGGATTCGGCCTCCACAAAGTGGGAGAGCACGGCCTCGGCCTTGAGGTTGGAAAGGGTTTTAAACTCTCTGAAGAACCCCTCGATCTCTTTGGGCATAAGGCCTATCCGGCCCATGCCGGTATCGATCTTTACATGTACTTTCTTGATCAGCCCCTGTTGAAGCGCGAAGCTGTTTATCGCCCGGGCTATTTCGATATCGAATACAACGGGCGTGAGATCGAATTCAAAAGTCTCTTTAATCTGCCCCTGATATATGCCGCCCAGGACTATGACAGGGCTAATTATACCACCAACTCTGATCTTTACGCCTTCCTCGACCGTCGCTACGCCGAAAAATCTGCAACCGGCGGACTCAAACGCCCTGGCCGCCTCGACATCTCCGTGCCCATAGGCGTTGGCCTTTACGACAGCCATTATCCTTGTGGTCCCGGAGATCTTTTTCTCAAGCTCCGCGTAATTAAACTTAAGCGCCCCCGTATCTATAATAGCGGAGGTCGGCCTCCTGTCCAAAATGAGATCCCTCCCTGGCACAAAAAATCATTGTTTAACAGATACTTAATAGCACCTTTCGCACTCTTATGTAAAGGGAAAACTCTTGCCTTAAAGTCGCGCCATCCCTTGTGCGGACATATTATCCCATTGAGGTTTAATTGATATGACTCATGTCAGTTTCAGGGCGGTTATATTTGGAAAAAAGGCGGAAAGACAACGGGTTAGAAAGGGCTCTCTTCCTTGACTTTGTACGTCGAACTATAATATCTTTAATATTGGCAAAGCCTTACGGCTTTTGAGGGGTGAATGAATTGAAAGTTCCGTTCCTGGACCTTAAGAGGCAATATTTAAAGCTGAAGGCCGAGATCGACTCCGCCGTTCAAGAAGTCGTTGAAGCCTCCGCCTTCTCCGGCGGCCCGTATGTGGAAAATTTTGAAAAGGCGTTTGCGAGGCATACGGAGACGAAGTTCTCCGCCGGCCTGGGGAGCGGAACGGACGCGCTCCACCTTGCGATGAGGGCGATCGGCGTGGGAGAGGGAGATGAGGTCATACTGCCCGTAAATACATTTATAGCTACCGCTTGGGCGGTATCCTATGTAAACGCCACCCCCGTATTCGTTGACTGTGAGCCGGGGACGTGGTCTATCGATCCCGCAAAAATAGAGGAACGGATAACAAAAAGGACAAAGGCCATAATAGGGGTGCATCTGTTCGGGAAACCGTTCGACGTGGATAAGGTAAAAGATATCGCCGATGGATACGGACTTAAGCTCATCGAAGACTGCGCCCAGGCGCAGGGAGCGAGATATAATGGAAGGCGGGTCGGCTCTATCGGGGAGATAGGCTGCTTCAGTTTCTATCCGGGTAAGAATCTGGGCGCCTGGGGCGAGGCGGGCGGCGTTGCCACCAACGATGCGGGATACGATTCCGCGATAAAGGCGCTCCGCAACCACGGCTCAAAGGAAAAGTATTACCACGAAACCCTTGGTTTCAACATGAGAATGGACGGCATACAGGGCGCTGTCCTGGGCGTAAAGATAAAATACCTGGATGGCTGGAACCAGAGGAGGCGGGAGTTATCCGCCAGGTACAGATGCGGCGTGACGAACCCGAAGATAAGGATGCAGTCGTGCCCCGGAGGGTATGAATCCGTATACCACCTCTTCGTAGTCACAAGCGATGACAGGGACGGGCTTAAAAAGTATTTAGACGGGAAAGGGATACAGACGCTGATCCATTACCCCCTTCCGATACACCTCCAGAAGGCGTACAGCCATCTTGGGTACAGGGCAGGGGATTTTCCGGTCGCGGAGGCGCTGTCGGCCGGTTGTCTTTCCTTGCCGATGTTTCCCGAGCTTACGGACGAAGAAGCCGGCTACGTGATAGAGGCGCTAAATAATTATTGAAAAAGGGCCGATATGCTGTTGGGCCCGCGAGCCATATGGTCAAGGAATCGATACAGGCCTTTGTTCCGGCCTTCAATGAAGAGGGGACGATAAGGACTGTGCTTGAGCGTACGCATGAAGTGCTCTCGAAAAACTGCCGCTCATTCGAGGTGCTTGCTTACGACGACGGCTCGACCGACTCCACCCCGTCCATATGCGATAAATTCGCCAGGGAGTTCAAGAACGTCAGGGTCGTCCATCGGGCGAAGAACGGCGGGGGATGGGGGCCGATGGTGAAATACGCTTTCCTGCAGTGCGAGTACGACTGGATAACCATAGTGGATTCCGACATGCAGTTCGACCCTTATGATCTGGCGAAGTTTATCCCGTATCTTAAGGATTACGACATAGTGATATCGGGCAGGGAAAACCGTAAGGACAACCTGGCCCGCAAGGCCGTGACGTATATGGACAAGCTCTTTTTAAAGCTCCTCTTCGGGGTTTCGTTCTACGACCTCCACTGGATAAAGTTCATACGGACGGACTTTATAGATAAATCGACCATAACGGGCAACTCGCCTTTTATAGAAACCGACATACTGGTTCGCGCCAGAAAGAAAGGGGCCAGGGTAAAGGAGTTCTATCTCCCCCATTATCCGCGCACGCAGGGGCAGGCCACGGGCGCCAGCCTTAAAAATATCTATACCTCCATGAAGGATATGCTGTCTCTTTACTTGAAGCTCAAGAGGGAAGGGGCGCGGCCGTGACGAGGAAGTACGACTACCTCATACTCGGGGCGGGTATTTACGGCCTTTACTCCGCGAAGCTGCTCGGCGAGAGGGGGTTCAGCGTGGCGGTAGTCGAGCGCGACAAAGGGCCTTTCCAGAGGGCGAGCTACATAAATCAGGCCCGGGTCCATCACGGCTACCATTACCCGCGCTCGATATCCACGGCCAGGAAGACGGCGAAATATTACCACCGGTTCAACAAGGACTTTTCGTTCGCGATAAACAGGACTTTCAGAAAGATATACGCCATATCGTCCGTAAACTCCCTTACGAACGCGGCGCAATTTAAAAAATTCTGCGATTATGTGGATATACCGGCTGTCGAGATAAATACAGGGCTTTATTTTAACAAGCAGTACGTGGAGTCCGCCTTTGAATCGGAAGAGTACGCCTTCGACCCGTTCATCATCCGCGACTGGTTCATGGACAGGCTTTCAAGGCTTAAGGGAGTGGATTTTTTTTTTGATACATGCCTCGACGGAGCGGAAAAGGGGGGCGGCGTCTTTTCCGTCAGATTGAGCGGAGGCCTTGTGATAGAAACGCCCTCCGTGATAAACGCGACTTACGCAAGCGTCAATCAGGTGCTGGATAAGTTCGGCTTCGAGCCGATGAAGATAAAGTACGAGATATGCGAGGTCATAATAGTGGACGTTGAGGGGTTTCTCAAGGACGTGGGGCTTACGGTGATGGACGGGCAGTTCTTCTCGATAATGCCGTTCGGGCTTATGGGAAAGCACTCGCTAACTTCGGTCGCCTTTACCCCGCATCTAAGCTCTTACGGGAAACTCCCCGAATTCCCCTGCCAGAAGGTGAACAGGGACTGCAAGCCCAAAGAGCTTCAGAACTGCAACCTCTGCGTTGCCCGGCCCGCGACCGCCTATCCATACATGCGCCAGCTCTCCATGAAGTTTTTAAGGGAGGACGCGAAGATCGGGTACGACAGCTCTCTCTTCGCGATAAAACCGATACTGACGGCGGCGGAGCTCGATGATTCGAGGCCGACCGTAATAAGGAAGCTCTCCGAGAAGCCGTCTTTCATATCAGTGCTTTCAGGCAAGATAAATACCGTCTATGACCTTGATGAGGCCCTATGAAGTACCAGGTGTTCGTCTCTTTCATAGCTTACGCGCATAACGGCCAGGGAAAGACCGCCCGGTTCCTCGAGGTCTGCGATTCGTATTTGAACGAGACCTTTGAATCGTACGAGATCATCGTCGTAAACGACGGTTCGACCGACTCTACCCAGTCAGAGATAGACTCCGCGGCGCGGAACCTCAAGGGGAACGTTATAGTCATCAACCTCCCCTGGAAACACGGGATCGAGCCTGCGATGACAGCGGGCCTCCACAGGTCTGTCGGTGATTTTGTCTACGAGAGGGACTCTATCGAGCTTGATTTTTCAAGGGAAGTCCTCGTAGACCTTTATGAGACGGCGGTCACGGGCTTTGACATCGTCTCAGGCGCCCCGGATATCCCTCAGGCATTCACATCGAAGGTCTTCTACAAGTTTATAAACAGGGTGTCTCACGTAAACCTGAACCTTACGTCGGAGACTATAAGGCTCGTGTCGAGACGCGCCCTGAACGCGATGCTCGGCCTTAAGGAGAAGTTCCGCTACAGGAAGGCACTCTACCTCCTTACCGGCTATCCGAACAGGAACATAAAATATGGGCAGATCCCCGGATATAACGGCCCTAAAAAACGGATACGCCAGGAGAACATAGACCTGGCGCTCGATGTTATCATCGGGTTTTCCAATATCGGCATCAGGTCGATACACTTTCTTTCCGCTTTTCTCTTCCTGTTCTCGGTCGGCATGGCGGGATACACGTTTGTAAGCTGGCTCGTTTTTGACGACCTGGTTAGGGGCTGGTCGTCCATAATGCTGTTTTTCTCAAGCATATTCTCGGGCCTCTTCTTCATATTGGGGATCCTCGGCGAATATATAATGAGGATACTCAATGAAGTGAAGGGGCGTCCGTACTATACGATCTCATCCGTTAAGGTCCACTCGGAGACCGCCAACAAGGCCATGCGCCTTGAAGACGCCCATGATGAAAAGATACTCAGGTAGCCGCGATATTTAATCGGGTGCCCGGCGGAATTCCCGTCCTTTTAACGGCGGGTCAAAGCCGGGCTATATAAAAGATAAGTACCTTGCCGACAATCCCTGCCATTTATGGCAGGGTAATTGAATAAGAATGGCTCAAGATAAATCGATATTTGACAAGATAATCCCGCTGGTGGTCCTCTCAGTCCTGGCACTCATATATATTTCCCCCGTGCTTGCCGGTATCCATAACATAGGTGTTTCAGACTGGGACAATCAGCTCTTTTATAACGGCGCGGCCCTTAAGACTATCCTTACATACCGCCAGTTCCCGTTATGGAACCCTTATAACTGCGGCGGAAGCCCGATGCTCGCGTCCCCGGAGCTTTCATTCCTGTCGCCAGCCTACATATTCGTCCTTTTCTTCGGAGAGGTAGCGGGGGTCAAACTCATTATCGTATTTTTTACCGTTCTCGGCATGTGGGGCATGTACTTCCTTTCAAGGACGCTTGGGCTTGGAAGGTGGTCGTCTTATCTGCCGCCCGTAGTCTACATTATAAGCAGCTGGTACGCACTCCGCATAACCGAAGGGCATTCAGGGTTTTTGCCTTTTGCGCTCCTGCCTTTCGTGATCGCCTTTTATGTCAGATCTATCGAAGGGCAGGGCGTTAAGAACCTTGTGCTCTCCGGCTTTTTCTGGGCATGGATGATACTCGCGGGCGGCGTCTACCCGACGACCGTCACGGCCATATTCCTGTTCTTCTTCTCCATGTTCCAGATCATTTCAAAAAGGTCTGTAAGGCCCGCGGTCAATCTTTTTATAATAGCCGTGGTCACATTCGGCTTAAGCGCCGTAAAGACGCTTCCGCAGTATGAGTTCATTTCCTACTTCCCCAGAAAGACCGCCACGATCCAGTATAATTCAGGGACGATATTGAAAGACTCGCTCTTCAAAAGGGATCAGAGGGTAACGGCGCAGGACGCGTCCTTTTATAAAGGGCTGGATGAGGATCAAGGCGAGTACCTTAAAAGCTTCTGGCGCGGCGAGCGGCCCTGGGGGTGGCAGGAGTACGGCGCGTTCATCGGTATTTCGGCGTTCCTGCTTTATCTCGCCGGCTTCGCTTTGATAAGGAGGATATGGGTCTGGCTGTCGTTATCCATAATCTCGCTCCTCCTGTCTATGGGGGATTTCGCTCCGTTGAATATCTGGAGCTATCTGAGAAGGCTCCCTGTATTCAGTTCCCTCCACGGGCCGTCGAGGATCGCGACGATATTTATCTTTACGGCGGCTGTAATCGCCGGATTCAGCCTGAGCGGGCTCGAAGGCCGGGGAAAGAAGCGCTGGGGCGGGATTATCGCCATAGTCGCCGTCGCCATCGTTTTTTTGGAGATGATTACGGTATCAAGGCCTGTGCTTAAGGAGGCCTTTACCGAGCCGCCTTATAATATTACGGAAAATAAAGACTTCTACCATATAGTGGCGATCGACCCTACGAGGACGAATTACCCTAATTTCCTTAAAAATACCGGGGTCGCCAACTGCTACGAGTCAATGCACCCGCCCACAAGCGTCTCGCCTTACGGTGATGAACTCGGGAGGGTCAACCCGGATTACACCGGAGAGGTGTATCTCCTTGGCGGCGGTTCGGCAACCCTCAGATACTTCTCGCCCAATAAGATGATAATAGACGTAGATGCGCCTTCCGCGGACAGGCTGGTATTGAACCAGAACTACTTCACGGGATGGAATGCCAAGGGGGTAGATGGCGTAAAAGCCGCTCCCTACAAGGGGCTTGTCTCAGCGGAAGTGCCGCCCGGAAAAAATGAGATCACCTTCTATTACTCGCCGCTAAGTTTTAAGATAGGGCTGGTGATATCGATAATCTCCTTGATTGTGTCGCTCGTAATCGTGATTCTGCCGTCTGGAAGAAAGTGCGGCGTTTGACAAGAGACGGTTTTTGCGATTATCTCTGACAGGATGTTGAAAAAGTCCGTACATGGATGCACAGGGGTGTTTTTCAACCTTGCTAATCTGTAAATATGAAAAGGAGGCCACGATGAAGAGAAGGATGATCTCAGGCGTATTTTTATCCCTTCTGGCATTTGCTGCGCTCTCTCCGGCAGTATCTTTTGGTGATGAGCACGCGGATGAAGGGATAAGACACATGAAGACCGGTATCGACCACATCAGGGAGGCGATCGGCCATTATGAACAATCTTTGAAATCGACGCACAGCCCGCACGCTAAAAAGGCGATTAAGAACGCCAGGCAGGCCATTAGGGAGGCGGAGGACTCAATAAAGCAAGCCGGCATGGTTGCCCCCGATGCCCCTCCAGGGCCTGGCCCGCTCCCCAAGGCGCCGATCCCGCCGCCTCCGCCCGGCTTGAGGTAGAAACAATAAGACCCGCAGGTTTTTATTCCGCGGGTCTTATTTATCTTAAGGCTGCTGAAAAAGCCCATCTGCTTCGTTGTCTTTGTCTTCAATCTTTTTGAGCAGCCTGAACAAGCTTCGGGTTTTCTGTTATTCCCGGCCCATTCTTCGAGTGGGCCCTACACAGAAGAAGCCCCTCTCCCATTTGGGGAGAGGCTGGGTGAGGGGGTTTAAATACAAGATTTCTTCGCTTCGTTCTTGTTTTTAAAAAATCACAGGGGTATTGCGTAGCGAGCATAAAGGAGGCGAACGACCGGGCTCCAGTTCTATCGGAGGAAGAGAGCCGACAGCGAGCAGAGCCAATACCCCGCAAGCGCGCGGCAGCGCGCAAAAAGGCTTTACCGGACTGGGGTGGATTTGCAAATACCAGCCCGTTAGGGGAACGGGCCCTACATAGAAGAAGCCCCTGTGGTGGATTTTAAAAAGAGATTGGTTCGCTCCGCTCGGAATGAAATCTGTTTGAGTTTTTCAGCAACCTGTCAGGCTCGCTCAGGCAGGCTCGGGCTCAAATTCGGGCGTCAGTTTTTCGGCAAGGGTCTTTCTGAGCTTCTTTATCGCCGCGCCTTCGATCTGCCTCACGCGTTCCCTTGTAAGGCCCAGCTTGTCACCGACAGCCTGTAAGCTTTCAGGCTCGTCCGACATAAGCCTCGTCTCCACCACAACTCGTTCCTTATCATTCAAAAGCGCAAGGGCGCCCTTGACCTCTCTTTTGACTATCGAGAGCTCTTCCTTCGCGGATACCGTCTCTACCGGGCCGGGGTTTAAGTCCCTGAGCATGTCGCGGTGGGCGGTCTCGCCGTCGGCTATATTCGCGTCGAGGGAAAGGTCGTTCGAGAAATCGAAGCCAGCATGCCCGGAATCATCAGGTGTTGAGCGCCTCGCAACAGTGTTTTCAGCGATAGCCGGCCTTTCGCTACTGTTCCTGTAGAAGAGCTTTTTCTTCAAGGCCTTGCCGCCCCGCCTTACAAGCCCTTTGTTCTTGAGTATAAAATCCTGGATAAATGATTTTATCCATAACGTCGCGTAGGTGATGAGGCGGAACCCCTTGAGCGGGTTGAACTTCTTGACCGCGACCATGAGGCCTATATTGCCTTCCTGGATCAGGTCGGAAAGCCTGCAGCCGTAATTACGGAACTCAAGCGCTATCTTTACGACATACCGGAGATTCGATACGACAAGCTTATGCGCGTCGTCAAGGCCCTGGAGTCTGTAATAGCGCTCGGCGACCTCGAACTCCTCTTCCTTAGAGAGAACCGGGTACCTGTTTATCTCAACAAGATAATTTTGTAAGGAATCTGAGACTACCGGCAGACTCATCTTATACCCTCCATATTGGCACTCACGATATATGAGTGCTAAATATTATATAAACGGGAGATGAAATTGTCAAGAGGAAGGATTCCCGAAAGGTTTTGCTCCTGCCCCTCAAAAATTGCCCGTTTCGGGTGTCCTGACCGCTAAGACCCTTATCCCGCTGTGAAATTTAAAAAGGCCGCGGGGACAAGCCCCGCGGCCTTCGACTGGTCTTGGATTTTAGTGGGCTTCTTCGAGCGCTCCGCCGAGATAAAGCATGGAAAGCAGGGCAAAGATGTACGCCTGTATGAAGATAACGAGGATGCCGAGGGCCGTTGAAACCGCGAGCAGCGGGTACGCGATAGGCATGAGTATGAGGAGAACGCCTACGATCTGCTCATGGCCCATCATGTTTCCGAACAGACGGAGCGAAAGTGAAAGCGGCCTTGCGAGATGCCCGATGATCTCGATAGGTATCATAAGCGGCGCAAGCCACCAGACAGGCCCGACGAAGTGCTTGAAGTATTTTAACCCATGTTCCTTTACCCCTATGATATGGGTCATGAAGAATACTACGAGGGCAAGCCCTAATGTGCAATTCAAGTTGGCTGTCGGCGGGAGGAGTCCCGGAACAAGCCCCAGGGCGTTCGACACGAAGATAAATACCGCCAAGGTGAGTATGAGGGGGAAGTACTTCCTGCCCTTGTGCCCCATATTCTCGTCTACCATCTTCATAAACGCGTCGGCTACTATCTCAAGTATCGACTGCATCTTGCCTGGGACGAGGGTGAACCTGCCGCCCGCAAGCAACGAGAAGATCGCGAGGGCAATAATGATGTAGATCATTACCGCCGTGTGCGTCGCCAGCCCGAATGTCGGGAGAATTATACTGTGCATTTACCTAAACCTCCTCCAATGCGAAAAAAATCATTACCCCAAGGGTAGTCAATATCGATCCGGTCAGCCCGGCTAAAAGCGGGAGCGGGTTTAATAACCCCCTTGAGACAATTATTGCTAAAATCAGGGCTGTTGCCGCGAACCTTAAATAATAGCTCCGCGCGACCAGCCTTCCGGCGCGCAGTGAATCGAGGCGCACGCCTTTTGCCGCTATCCTCATGAGCCATAAGACGTTTATGACCCCTAGCAGGAGCCCTGCCGCGAACCCCGCCGCTGACCGGGGCCCGAAAGAGAGCGCGATAGCTGTCCCTGCGATACCGGCCAAAAGGTTAAAAAAAACCACCCTGTAGATAAGCGGCGCTCCCTTTAAGCCCAAGGTTTTAATCGGCAGAGGAGCCATATTTTTTTATCATTTCGTAGATGTTCTTAAAACCCGCCACTATCCCTAAGATCAGGAATATTATCGTCAGCCACGGTGAAGTGTGAAACCACTTATCGAGATAGATGCCGATAAGAAGTCCAATAAACGTAGAGGCTACCATGGCTATTCCCATTGAAGAGAGCATAGCCAGGCTTTTAAACAGCCCCTCGCCGTTTTTTCCCTTATCAGACATACCGCCCCCCTTAATTTATAGGATACCAGCCGGATAATATTGTCAAGGGGGGCTAAAACATTCGATTATTAACATAGGGGTGCGGCAAAGTCAAACAATTTCAAGTAAGGACGGTAAATCCCTTGTCTCCAGCCAGGCTTTGACGGAAATGCGCGTGTTCCCATGTTCAACTTTGATGAGCCGTCTTTTTACAACGCCGCCTTGACGGCTAAACTGTTTGCTGATAAAATCGAAAAACTCTGGGATTTCCTGTACTATTTTTATCCCAAATCATAAAAGCCCGTAAGGAGGCGTCCTTGAAATCCATTATCATGGCCGGCGGTTTCGGCACCAGGCTGCGGCCTCTTACAAATAACCTCCCAAAACCGATGGTGCCGATGGCCAACAGGCCGATGATGGAGCACATAATAGAGCTCCTCAAGAATAATTCCATCACGGACCTGACCGCGCTCTTGTATTTCCAGCCGGAGATGATATCCGATTACCTTAAAGACGGCGCTCATCTTGGAGTAAAGATAGACTACATCACCCTTACGGTTGATCTAGGCACCGCGGGCGCCGTCGGGAGCGCCATGCGGAGATGGCACTCCGACGAGACGACGCTCGTTATAAGCGGGGACGTCTTGACCGACATCGACCTTAACAAGGCGATCGAGTTCCACAAGAAAAGAAAGGCGATGGCCACCATCGTATTGACGAGGGTGGAAAACCCGCTTCCATTCGGCATAGTCATTACGGACAAGCTCGGCCGTATCATAAGGTTTCTTGAGAAGCCAGGCTGGGGAGAGGTCTTCAGCGATACCATAAACACGGGCATATACATACTTGAAAAAGAAGTGCTCGATTACATGCCAAAGGACAGGGAGCTGGACTTCAGCAAAGACCTTTTTCCGGCGCTCCTCGAAAAGAAAGAGCCGATCTTCGGCTACATAGCCGACGGGTACTGGAAGGACGTGGGGAGCCTTGAGGAGTACAGGGCCGCCAATATGGACATACTCCAGAGAAGCGTCCAGGTCAGGATCCCCGGCGAGAAGGTGGATGCCAGAAACATATGGGTAGGCAAGGGATCGAGGATAGATTTTACCTCCAGGCTTGAAGGCACGAACGTTATCGGCGAGAATTGCAAGATCGAGGCCGATACCCGCATATCAAACTCCATTATAGGCTCCAACACGGTCGTTGAAGAAGGCGCGGTGATCATAGATTCCGTGATCTGGGACAACGTAAGGATAGCGGGCGGGGCTTTCCTGCAGGAGAACGTGATCGGATCCAACACGGAGATACTTGAGAAGGCCCACATCGCTGAGGGCGTCATCGTAAGCGATCATTGCAAGATCGGCAGGAACAGCACGCTCAAGGCGAACGTCAAGGTATGGCCGCACAAGACCGTTGAAGACGAGGCGACGCTCGCTTCAAGCCTTATCTGGGGGGAGAAGTGGAGCAGGCATATATTCTCCACCTACGGGGTGACCGGGCTTGCCAATATTGAGGTGACGCCCGAATTCGCGGCGAAGCTCGGAGCCGCCTACGGAGCTTCCCTTAAAAAAGGCTCGACGGTCTCAACGAGCAGGGACGCGCATAAGACGTCACGTATGATAAACAGGGCCGTAATGACGGGCATACTCTCCACGGGCGTAAACGTCCATGATTACGGAGTGACCCCCATGCCGGTCGTGAGATTCCTGTCCAGAGGCGGAAGCGAGACCGGCGGCATACATACCAGGCGCTCTCCTTTCGACACGCAGCTGATAGACCTAAAGTTCTTTGACAACAAGGGGCTTGATCTCCACCCGGGATATGAAAAGACCATAGAGAAGCTCTTTTTCAGGGAGGACTTCGAAAGGGTGTCTATGGACGATACTGGCGAGATGGTCTTCCCGATACACGGATTCGAGTATTACCAGAACGGCTTCATGTCGACCATCAACTCCAAGGCGATAAGCAAGGCGGGCTTCAAGATAGTGCTCGATTATTCCTACGGCTCATCGTCAAGGATATTCCCTTCCATTCTGGGGCGGCTTAACTGCGAGGTTATCGCCTTGAACGCCAACCTTGACGGGGCAAAGACTACCAAGAGCGCCGAAGAGTTCCAGAAGTCTATGGACCAGCTCTCTTCCATCGTAAGGTCTCTTGACGCCGATATGGGTTTTTACCTCGACGCCGGCGGAGAGAAGATATTCCTGTTCGACGAGACGGGCGAGGTCATTGACGGCGATACCGCCCTTGATATCATGGCGCTCCTCAGCATGAAGTGCAGCAAGGGTAAAAAAGGCACGATCGCGGTGCCCATAACGGCTTCCCACGCCATAGAGAGGCTTGCGGACATGTACGGCTTCACGGTAAAGAGGACAAAGACGACGGCAAGGGGGCTTATGGAGGCCGCCAGCGAAGACGGGACTCTCTTTGTAGGCGAGCAGTCGGGAGGGTTCATATTCCCGGAGTTCCAGCCGAACTTTGACGGCATGTACGCTATTGTCAAGCTCCTTGAGATGCTCGCCCTCCAGGGCGCGCGCCTGCATAAGCTTATACGGGAGGTGCCGCCTTCGATAGTCTTGAAGGAGAAGGTCACCTGCTCATTCGAGGACAAGGGCATGATAATGAGGAAGCTGGCCGAGGATTCAAGAAAGCTGGACGTGGTGCTGCTTGACGGAATAAAGATAAACTTCGGCGAGGACTGGATCGTGGCTTATCCGAGCCAGGACCAGCCGTACTTCCACATAGTCGCCGAGGCTTCGACCGAAGAAAAGGCGAAGGAGCTGGTCACAAAATACGCCGACAAGATAAGGAATTGGCAGAAATGATGAAGACGCTCACAGTAGGGCCGCTCGATGTTAACTGCTACATCGTATGGGACAGGGAGAGCCGGGGGGCCTTTGTCATAGACCCGGGCGGGGACGCGGGCAGTATCGAAGATGTTGTAAAAAAGGAAGGCCTTGATGTAAGATATATAATCAACACCCACGGGCATTTCGACCATGTGGGCGGAGACGCGGAGCTTAAAAAGGCGTTTTGCTCTCCGTTGGCTATCCACGCAAGCGACGCCCCGATGCTTTCCGACGCGCATGAGCACGGGATACTGTACGGAGTAAAGACCCCGAGACAGCCGGAAGCCGACATATTTCTTGAAGACGGGATGGAGCTCAAGGCGGGAGGGCTGATCCTTCAGGTCATACATACGCCCGGGCACACGAAAGGCGGGGTCTGTTTATTGGATAGGACCAACGGCCTGCTCTTTACGGGAGACACGCTCTTCGCCGGCTCCATCGGGAGGACGGACTTCGAGGGCGGCTCGTTCGATGAGCTGATGGGGTCTCTAAGGGATAAGATATTGCCGCTGGCGGACGGCGTAAAGGTTTTCCCGGGGCACGGCCCCTCCTCCACGATAGGCAGGGAAAAGGCCTCCAATCCGTTTATTTTAGACTTGAAAGACAGGCAGGGGATTTAGGTGATCATAAAAGACAAGAAGATAGTTCTGGGCGTCACGGGCGCGATCTCGGCTTACAAGGCGCTTGAGCTTGCGCGCCTGCTGATCAAGGAAGAGGCCGGCGTTTGGCCGGTGATGACAAGGTCGGCAAAGGAGTTCATAACGCCCTTAAGCCTTTCAACCCTTGCCAGGAGCCCGGTATTTTCCGATCTCTTCGAGCTCACGGAAGGGAGCCGCATAAGCCACATAGAGCTTGCGCAGAAGGCCGACCTCTTAATCGTCGCGCCCGCTACAGCGAACCTCATAGGCAAGCTGGCTTCGGGCATAGCGGACGACCTCCTTACGACCGTGATATCCGCCGCGACCGCGCCTGTGCTTATCGCGCCGTCCATGAACAGCGAAATGTGGGCGAACAAGATCGTGCAGGGAAATGTCACCAGGCTTAAAGCTCACGGATATAACTTCGTAGGCCCGGCTGAAGGGAAGCTTGCCTGCGGATATGAGGGCAAGGGGAGGCTGGCGGCCGTCGAGGACATACTTGAGGCCGCTGAAGAGGCCTTGCGCGCCAAAGACCTTAAGGGCGAGAAGGTGCTTGTCTCGGCCGGGCCTACGCGGGAAGCCATCGACCCGGTGAGGTTTGTCTCCAACTCGTCATCGGGCAGGATGGGTTACGCTATCGCCAAGGCGGCGAGGAGAAGGGGCGCCGAAGTGGTTCTCGTAAGCGGCCCGTCATATCTGCCTAAGCCGTCCAATATAACGTTTGTCCCCGTGGTAAGCGCGGAGGAGATGCACGACGCATGCATAAGGTACTACCCGCAGTCCACGCTAGTGATAATGGCCGCGGCTGTGGCCGACTACAGGCCGACAAAGAGCTATCCCACGAAGGTCAAGAAAGACGCGAAGGTGCTCTCTATCGAGATGGAGAGGACGGCGGACGTCCTTAAATATATGGGGAAGAAAAAGAAAGAGGGCCAGTTCCTGGTGGGGTTCGCCCTTGAGACGGAAAACCTTGAAGAGAACGCCAAAAAGAAGCTCAGTGAAAAGAACCTCGACCTGGTCGTCGGCAACACGCCCCTGGGCCTTGACAGTCTTACGAACCAGGTGACTATAATCGACAGGGAAGGAAGCGTCGAAGTCCTTCCGCCGCTTGGCAAAGACGATATAGCGGAGAGGATACTGGATATCGTCGTAAAGCAGAAAAGCTGAAGCCTGAAAAGATAAGCCCGGCAGATTGCCGGGCCTATCTTTTTTTACTTTCCTCCACCGTCCAGCTCCACCCATTCACGCCGCCTGATTTGATTCCAAACTTTTCCGCCTGGTACGCTAGTTGTAAACGGAGCCGGTGAAAGACAGCCTTGTCCGGTTTAGCGCTCCTTCCTTCCGCCGCCGTCGAGGGTCGCGCCGCTGTTCTTTATGTCTTCGATCAGCCCCTTTGATAGACCCGGGACGTTGTCAAGGTCCCTCCAGTCCTTAAACGGGCCGTACTCGCTGCGATACTTGATGAGCCTTTCAGCCCGGTCTTTACCGATCATCCTTACCCTCGAAGACAATTCTTCGGCATTCACCTTGTTCAGATTAAATTGCTGCTGTTGCTGAGCCTGCTGCCGTGCCTGATGCTGTGCCATTTTGATGCCTCCTTTTACAAAAAGTTCTGAAAAGGCTGAACTCTGTTTTTATTTGTCCATATTCGGACTATAAAACCAAAACAGCTGTTGTCAAGGAGGCAGCGCGGGAGAGCCTTTGAAAACGGCACTTGATGAGAGTCGGTTGTTTTGAGAAAATCTATGGTTTACATGTAGGGCCCGTTCCCCGAACGGGCCGTTGGCGGCACCCGGCAGGGCGAGAAAAGCCCTGGGTTATAAGGAATGACTCAAGCGGGGTTGTTTTGGACTGTTAGCAAGGACAAACTGCTCAGATCTGTACCCATTTAAGGGCATTGTCCATCGCCTCCTGCCAGTCCTTGCCGTGCCTCTTTATGGTCACGAGCCGCTTCCTCATGAATTTGGCGGCATTGAGGCTGTGCTTGCCTGTGGGGTCTTTTTTGAAACACTGGGCCTTCTGGGAATGTGAAAGGAGGTCGGAGATCGCCTCTACCGAGGCGCCGAAGAACTTTTCCTTGTCGTCTCCGTCGAGCGTCCATCTTGAAGAGACAGAAAGCAGGGTCAGCATCCTGTGCCACTGCTGGATCCTGTTGATGCTTAAGATGCTTGAGAATATAGTCTTGTTCGTCCTGAAAGACAGCGGGGTGTCTTCGATGGTTGAATCAAGGAGCCTGTCGTTATCCTTATGCACCTGTTTTATCATTTTTTTTGGGATCTTCCAGACGCTTTTGTCCGCCAGCGCGTCAAACCTCATCTCCCAGTATATGTGCCTCAGGGTCCTCGCTGAAAAAGACCGTATCATCATCTCAGGGATGTAATGGTTGTGCGCTACGGTATCGGCGGCCAGGTGGCTTAAATATCCATAGGCGAACGCCGTCTGGGAATCGGTTTCCGCCCTCTTGAGGAGCTTAAAGCCGACCTTCCAGTTATGGCAGTGCTTGAGCTCTTCCACGAGATTTTTGCCGACGACTATATCCGCGCTGATATTGCCGTAAATGTAATCATAGGGGAATGCCGTGATAAGCGCCCTGACGGGGCTTGTGACAAGGGATGGGTTGTTTATAATGGCTTGTCCAAGCTCAAGGTGTGTCGCGGGCCCCCAGGCATGCGCCGCGCCTGGCAGGAGAAACATTACAAAAAAAACAGCGATAAAAGCAAAGAACATAATTATATATGCTACCCAAAGGAAATCATGTTGTAAAGAGGAAAAAAAGGTAGTAGAAATAATAGTTACGGAGAACATATGCGGGATATTAAAAAAGAATACGATGAAATTGCCGGCAGCCTCGTCTCTTCCCTCGAACTGATGAACTATGCCGGGGTCACAGGCATCCCGATAGTCAAACCCGGGACGCCCGAAGTCAGCCCTGAGGGCGAAGGCTGGGTCACGTCCGAAGGCTTCAAAAAGACGGAAGGCGATGGTGCGGTATTCGGGCTCTGGAAGGTCGGGGAGGCGCTTTTTGTAAACGGCTCCGGGATAAGCGGGGTTGGGGAAGGAGGGCCGTTTTCAGAGGAGGAAGACCAACTGAGTAAAATACTTGTCTGGGTTGCCTCCGAGACAGGGGTTAAATACAGCGGAGAAAGGTCTCTTTTTTCATCGATTAAAAATACCCCACCGTTCGATATTAAGACCGCCATTTCAAATTGCTCCACCCTCATTGACGAAAAAATAGCTAACTTTAAGCCGAAGGTCATTGTCGCGCTCGGGCCTGAGGCTGCGTTTCTTTTTACAGTCAGGGAAGATATCAAAGAGGCGCGGGGCCGGTTCCACAGCTATAAGAATATCATGGTGATGCCGACGTATTCCCCTCTTGAGATCCTGAGAAGGCGTGAGCTGAGGGGGGATATCTTTGAGGACATGAAGATGGTCGTTAAGGAGCTAAAAGGCTTATAGCAGTCTCCGTCTACCCCGGCTTACATTCGCCGTTCATTGAAATGGCGCAAAAACCCTGATAGAATCGGTTTATGAATGTAAAAGCCCGTTTTTTCTTTCTCTTCCTTTTTATAATCTTTTTTTTACAATCACCACCTTACGTTAACAGCTCTGCCGCCTTCCCGGCTTCGGGTATCTATTACATAAAGGCGGAGGGCATAGTGAACCCCGTCATGGCTGAGTACCTGACGGGAGGGATCAAAGAGGCAGGGGAGGCGTCGGCCGAGGCGGTCATAATACAGCTCGACACCCCCGGAGGGCTCGACCTCTCGATGCGGGAGATCATAAAAAACATCCTTTCTTCCGAAGTCCCCGTCATAGTCTATGTCGCGCCCGCAGGGGGAAGGGCCGCGTCCGCCGGGGTATTTATCACATACGCCGCCAATATCGCGGCAATGGCCCCTGGCACGAACATCGGCTCAGCCCATCCTGTCGCCATGGGCGGCGGTAAGATAGACGAGACCATGGCTAAAAAGATCGAGAACGACTCGGTCGCGTATATACGGTCGATCGCCTCAAAGAGGAATCGGAACCCCGACTGGGCGGAGAAGGCGGTCAGGGAGAGCGTAAACATAACCCCAGAGGACGCGCTTAAGATCAAGGTGATAGATATGGTCGCCGCCAGCAGGGAAGACCTCATAACGAGGCTCGACGGGGTACGGGTGGCGCTTCCCGGCGGGGAGCGGGTGATCCATACAAAGGGCGTAGAGGTTGTCGATTTCGAGATGGGCTTAAGGTTCAGGGTGTTAAACGCGATAAGCAACCCGAACATCGCGTACATCCTGATGATGATAGGGCTCATAGGCATATATTTCGAGCTATCCAACCCGGGGTTGATACTTCCCGGCGTGGTGGGCGCCATATGCCTGATACTCGCGTTCTATGCCTTCCAGACGCTCTCGATCAACTACGCCGGTCTTCTGCTCATAGGCCTCGCGATAGTGTTTTTCATAGTGGAGGTGAAGGTCGTAAGCTACGGCCTCCTTACGATCGCCGGCATGATATCGCTCATACTAGGGTCTTTAATGCTCTTTGACTCGCCGGCGCCCTTTATGAGACTCTCGGTCTGGGTGATTGTTCCGACGGTCGCGCTTATGACCGCGCTGATACTAGGCACGATGTATTACGCCCTGATGCTGCACAGGAAAAAGCCTGTAAGCGGGGCCGAAGGCCTTGTGGGCGAGACAGGCACGGCGACAGAGGATTTCGAAAGAGAAGGGAAGATATTCATAGAAGGCGAGTACTGGAACGCTGTGACCGGCGAGCCTCTTAAAAAAGGCGATAAGGTGAAGATAACCGAGGTAATGGCAGGGCTTACAGTCAGGGTAAAAAAGGTTTAAAATGGAGGTTCCCATGAATTTCGGAATAGGTACAGGAACGATAGTTCTGGCCGCTATCGTGCTCATGTTCCTTTGGAGCGCGATAAAGATCTTGCCGGAGTATGAAAGAGGGGTCATATTTTTTCTCGGAAGGTTCCAGGCCGTAAAGGGCCCCGGGCTTATACTCCTCATCCCCGGCGTCCAGAAGATGATAAAGGTGAGCTTGCGGACCGTTACGATGGATGTTCCGCCACAGGAGGTCATAACCAGGGATAACGTCTCCGTCCGGGTAAATGCCGTGGTATACTTTAGGGTATTGTTGCCGGACAAGGCGATAATAGCCGTGGAGAACTACCTTTACGCGACAAGCCAGCTGGCGCAGACGACCTTGAGAAGCGTTTGCGGGCAGGCTGAGCTGGACGAGCTTTTAACTGAAAGGGACAAGATAAACAAGATAATACAGGAGATACTCGACCGCCAGACAGACCCCTGGGGCATAAAGGTGGGCCTTGTCGAGGTAAAGGCCATAGACCTCCCTGAAGAGATGAAGAGGGCGATGGCGAAACAGGCCGAGGCTGAAAGGGAGAAGAGGGCGAAGATAATCCATGCCGAAGGAGAGCTGATGGCCTCTTATAAGATACTGGAGGCCGCGAACCTGCTCAGCCAGAACCCGGTATCGCTGCAGTTACGGTATCTGCAGACGTTAACGGAGATAGCCGCGGAGAAGAACTCGACGATACTCTTCCCGCTGCCTATGGATATTATAAAACCTTTTCTGAAGGGGCTTAAGACGGAATAGGTTCCTTAGCAGTCTGTTAGAGATTTATAAGCGATCCGGCTACCGTCGATTTCAACCAAATCCAGCGCGGGCGAATCCTCTTATGACAATTACCTCTTCGAAGGCCGGACACAGGAAAAGATTAAAGGGCAAATACATCAACACTTCTCTCGAAGGGTTCCATGACTACGAGGTTCTGGAACTCCTGTTGACCTTCGCCATACCCAGGAGGGATGTAAAGCCGCTCGCCAAGGAGCTTCTAGGCAGATTTAAGGGGCTTAAAGGCGTATTCGAGGCCAAATACGAAGACCTTTCGTGCATACCAGGCATCGGGGACAATACCGCCATCCTGCTGATCCTGCTTAAGGAGATCGCCGGAGCTTACCTTCTTGAGCAGATGATAGGCAGGCATCCCGTGCGTTCAGCCAAAGACGTATTTGATTTCCTTGAGCTTACGTTTAAGGGCGAGGCCTCGGAGAAGTTCCTGGCCCTCTACCTCAATACTAAAAACGAGATACTGGGGGTCGAGACGATACATGAGGGGGGCATAGACAGGGCTTCCATCTCTCCCAAAAAGGTGATCGAGAAGGCGTTTAAATACAACGCGCGCTCCATAATATTCGTTCACAATACGCCGGGAGAGAAGATAACCCCGAAGGGACTTGAAAAGCACCTTGTTAAAGAGCTTGAGTCATCTGCGGAGGCGATAGATATCATAGTGCACGATTATCTCATTACAGGGAGCAGCTCTCATATAAGCGCGAGGGAGCTTGGATGGCTTAAAGGCTCTAACTCCTAACGCCTTCCTTTAAGCACGCGCATTAGAAACTCCCTTGCCCCCTCTACCGCTTTCTCCGCGCTACCGCCTTTTGCCAGGCCTGCGGCTATGCCGGCCGACAGTATGCACCCGGTGCCGTGTAGTCTTTCGGCATCGCCTTTTAACCTCTTGCCGTGGAAGTATTCAAATTTTTTACCGTCATAGAGGATATCGACAGGGTCCGTTTTAAGGTGTCCGCCCTTCAAGAGCACATACCTGGGGCCGAAATCAGCTATCGCCTTCGCCGCCTCTTCCATGCCCTCCGTGTCTTTTATACCGATACCTGAGATCATAGAGGCTTCATGGAGGTTTGGGGTGGCGATAGTAACAAAAGCGAGCATCTCTTTTATCGCCTTTATTCCGTCGCCTTTTATGAGCGGATAGCCGCCGGTGGAGCGTAAGACCGTATCGAGGACTATATTTTTTAACCTGTATTCTTTTATAAGTTCCGTAACCGCTCTGGCGTTTTTGGCGGTTCCGAGCATGCCTATCTTCATAGCGTCAATCTTGAATTTTTTACAGAGAACCGAGATCTGCTCCTTTAAAAAGGCTGGGCTTACCGGCCTGGTGGAGGCTACGGCATTCCCGTCCTGGGCCGTAAGCGCGGTAATGGCCGAAAGACCCATGACCCCGAACGCCTCGAAGGTCTTTATATCGGCTTGAATCCCCGCCCCGCCGGTAGGGTCGGCGCCTGCGATGGTCAGAGCTATTCTCAAATTGATTACCACCCTAAAATGAGAGAGAGGCCGGATTGGGCCAGACCTATGAGAAAGCCCATGACCCCGCCAAGCCACTCAAGGTGCTTAAGCTCCCTCGCTATGAATTCGGTAAGGAGCCCCTCGAACCTTTTAAGGTCGAGCTGGTCTATCTTGGAGACCATGATTTCCTGAATGTCTATGTTCTGTTTTAACTTGGAGGCCAGGGCGCCTTTTTTCCTGTCTACCTGCCTCAATATCTCTTTCGTGATGGTAAGCTTGACCTGGTTTTTGATATTTTCCGAGACAAGCCCGATGATAGGGAGGTTCTGGAACCTTGTGGTGAATTTGTGCTCTACGGCCTCCTCGACGGTCTTTTCGATCTCCTTTTCCCAGTTCATGCCCCCAAGGGCCTTGGCGAGATCGTCCGATGAGAGAAGCTCTTTTTCGATCGCCTTTGCCATGGAGCGGGCGATCTCCTTCCTCCGCTTGGGTATTACGCCCTGTATCCTGTACCCTAGGATATGTACGGGCTTATGCGGCCTGAACAGAAGCTTTATGGCCACATAGTTCGTAAACCAACCTATTACGGCGCCTGCCAACGGAGGCAATAAAAGCTGATAATCCATTAAATGACTCGCAGAGGGTTCTATTCCGGGGTTTGCCGCCAGACTTTTTTAGCCGGAGAATTTTCGATGTCCGCGGCTCTGCGCCAAGGCCCTTTGAAACTCCGGTGAGGCCTTTCAAGAAATCGCCCGGCTTTTCAAGTCTCGCAATTCGTCAATCCATACCAAGGATCGGCTGGCGGTCTGTTACGGCAATATACTGAAAAGAGAGGTGGTTGGTCTATAGGATGTCGAAAAAGTCCATCCATGGCTTTTTCAACTACGGTTTGACCGAAGTAAATTCGGCCAAACCTCACTAATTGCTCGACTTGGAAAGTCTTGCAATTAGGCAATCCATTCATGGATTGCACTAGCCGGGTGTTTTTCAACCCGGCTAGCTGGTAAGCCCTTGTTGCCCTGGGAATAATCAGCCTTTTGAGAAAAAGCCTTTCTTGGAGACCTCTTCCTCATAATATTTCTTGTAGAGGATATCCCACTCGCGACTGCCTTCGGGGACGTCCCTTGAGAGCGATCTTATCTTGTTTCTGGCGGCTGAGTCCGCGTCGTCCTCGACCCGCAGGTAATCGGCGATAACCTTTTTGATCTCTGAAAGCACCTTGTCATCGTCTTTGAAATCCACAAGGTCGTCATTCCATATCCCGTCAGATACGAGATGGGCGAGATGAGAGATCCTGTCATCCGAGAGTCTCAAAGTATTATCCCCCGTTCCCTGGCGAGCTTTCCCTTTACCATGTTGAACATCTTCCTGTAATCGAGCTTCTGCGCTCCGGCGCCGTGGGTTTTAAGTATCTCTTCGACTTCCTTGTCAAGGGTATCTTCGGCCCTGAGGTCAGCGAGAATGGCTTCGTTTATTTTTTCGAGCACCCGGCGTTCATCCGCCTTGAAAACGATGAGGTCTTTATCCTTCAGTCTGGCAAGGATGCTCTCTGATATTTTTTCGACCTGTTCCTTGGTTAATTTCATGATATTTCGAAATTAGCATAGTTTCATTTTGTTTGCAAGGGATGTTGACAGGACGTTGTTTTTGGTCTATAAATTAAACCCATAGGCTACGTTCTTTCAAGCCTCCGAAAGGGCATTTCAGGCTGTTTTGCCAAGCCATATTACACCCGTTTAGTCGATCCTGGAACCATGCTAACCACACTGAGAGGAGGGCGCAAATGAGGTATGTCAAAAGTCTGTATTTCCGGCAGGTTGCCGTTATCGTGGCGCTCTGTATGCTCGCGATAGGGAGCATACCCTCAAAGTCTATGGCTTATGTCGTCGGGCCTGAGTTGGCCGCGGCACGGACAGACAGGGCCGCCGATATGGATAAGGCGCAAAGGGTGCTGGAATCCAAGCTTGTCTCCGATAAGCTTGAGTCAGCCGGACTCTCGATGTCCGAGATAAGGTCCAGGGTGGATAGATTGAGCGATCAGGAACTCCATCAGTTCGCCTCTCAGCTCGACAGCCTCTATCCCGGCGGAGATGCGCTTGGGGTCGTGATAGCGCTACTTGTCATAGTTATACTGGTGATGGTGATACTCAAGCTCGCCGACCGCAAGATAGTCATAAGATAGCCTTAGACCGCGTCCTGCCTGCCGGCCCGAAAATGCCGGCAGGCAAGGCTTCAGGAAGTGTCCCGTTGATGAATAAAGCCAGGGTATTGCCTCTCCTGCTCATCCCCCTCATTATACTCATTGCAAGCTGCGGCTTAATAAGGGTAAGTCCTGACCACGTCATCGAGGAGATCAGGGAAAACCCCGGCGCAGGCGCATATATAGACAACGTGCCGTTTTACGCGCAGGAAGAGTATATGTGCGGGCCGTCCTCTCTTGCCAGCGTTATCGGCTACTGGGACAGGAACATCCCCGATGAGGAGATAGCGGCCGAGGTCTATGATGAAAAGCTTAAAGGCACCTTCCCGGTAGACCTCCTTCTTTACGCAAGAAGCAAGGGTTTTGAGGCCGTGTACTATAAAGGCGGCATCGAGGACTTGAAGGAAAAGATATCCCTCAATGTTCCCTTGATAGTATTCATCGACCTTGGCTATGATTTCTACCCGGTAGGCCATTACATGGTCATCGTGGGCTACAACGATAAATCAAAGCACGTAATCGCTTACTCTGGCGTCAATAAGAACGAGGTATATTCATATTCCGAACTCCATAAGCTCTGGTCAAAGACAAACTTCTCCACGCTTCTTGTCAGGGGCAAGAGATAATTTTGCACCCTCGGTGAAGGTTTGAAAATTTCCCCAAGCCTGCTTTCCGGACTTTTTAAACATCAGGCCTTCGATACTCCGCAAAGACGCCGGGAGGTTCATTTGAAAAATTTAAAAACGCCCATCCTTATCTTCCTGCTTGCCTCCCTTTGCGCATGTGGTATCGTAAAGATCGACAACAGGCCCGAAGCCCTGAGCGTCGATGAGCGGCTTGAGCTGGCCTCTATATACCTGGCCAGAGGAGAGCATGAGCTTGCGAAGAGGGAATACTCGAAAGTCATCGAGACGGATAAAACGAGCGCCCTTGCGTATTTTGGGATGGGCAATGTATATCTTAAGCTCAAGGATTTCAAGGAGGCGGAGTCGAATTACCTCAAGGCCATAAGGATAGAACCAGCAAACAGCGCGTTCTACAATAATCTCGCTTGGGCCTTTATGGAGCAGGGTGAATACGGAAAGGCCGGGAATGCCGCTAAAATGGCGATCGATGGGGACAGGGAGCGGGATTATATTTATCTGGATACCCTGGGCGTGATCCAGACGAGACAGAAAAAATTCCTCGAAGCTGAGGAGACTTTTTTAAACGCAACGAACAGGGACAGAGCGGCAAAGGCCGGGGCCGACGGGCTCAAGGAGATATACGATCACCTCCTCGAACTGTATACTGTGACCGGCGAGGATGAGAAAGCCCTTTCCCTGAGAGACAGGCTTAAGGGACTATAGTTTGAAGAAAGGACGTAAATGAGGATAATCTACGGGACGAACCCCGTAATAGAGGCGTTAAGATCGGGAGAGGGGATTGAGAAGGTCGTAATCTCCTCGGAAAGATCGGATAAGGTCACAGCGGAGATATTGAAAGAAGCGCGGGCCAGGCACATAAAGGTCGAGATATCGCCCGGACAGGAACTGCAGAATCTGTCAGGGACGCCCAAACACCAGGGGGCCGTGGCGGTCTTGAAGGGCGGTTTCAGATACAAGGACATTGAAGACCTGATAGAGGGCTGGAAAAAGAGCGGCGACGAGGCGCTCTTCCTCATTCTGGATTCCATCCAGGACCCTCAAAACCTAGGCTCCCTTATAAGGACGGCCGGGGCCGCCGGCGTCCACGGCATCATAATACCCAAGGACAGGGCCAGTGAGATAACCCCCGTAGTGGTAAAGGCTTCCGCCGGGGCAAGCGAGCATGTTCCGGTTGCCAGAGAGGTCAATATCACAAGGGCGATAGAGCGGCTTAAGGAGGAAAATATCTGGGTAGCCGGCATAGAGGCGGAGTGCGGTGAGGATATCTACAAGACCGACTTGGACAGGAATCTCGCTATCGTTGTCGGGAGCGAAGGCAAGGGTATAAGGAGGCTTGTCATGGAGAGCTGTGACTTCTGCGTATCCATACCGATGGCGGGGCGGCTGAATTCCTTAAACGCCGCGCAGGCGGGGGCTGTGGCTATGTTTGAGGCCAGACGCCAGAGGCTCTATAAGAAGAAGTAAATACCGGGCTTTTCAACCAGGCGTTCTGTCAAAAGGCCTTTTTGCGCGCTGACGCGCGCTTCCGGGGTATTGGCTCCGCTCGCTGTCGAGTTCGCGCGCAATGAATACAGAGGCTTGCTCGCTCTCTCTCCTTTATGCTCGGCTCCGCAATACCCCTGGTATTTTTTAAAGAATAAAATGCAAAAACAGAAGTCATTGCGAGATAAGCGAGGCAGTCTCTTTTAAATATCCATCCTTATATTGAGCGTGCAGGCCGCAAGGTGTCAGCCCCTGAATAAAGAACAGACATTTCCATCCCCCATCCTTTCCGCTTTTAAATCGTTTAGGATATACTTAGAGAATGTAAACCCCGGAGGGTTTAATGCTCGACCTGATAAAAGCGGCCTCTCTAAAGATAAAAAGTGTGATGACCCACACGCCCCTTATCTACTCCGCGTACCTGACCAGGCTCTACGGATTCGACTGCTATCTGAAATTGGAAAATCTTCAGAAGACCGGCTCTTTCAAGGCGCGCGGGGCGTTCAATAAGATAAGCTCTCTTTCAGGTGCGGAAAAATCGAGAGGGGTCATAACCGCCTCGCTCGGGAACCACGCGCAAGGGGTCGCATGGGCCGCTTCGCACCTCGGGGTAAAGTCCCTGATAGTCATGCCCCAAACGACCGCCATAGTAAAGTTCGTAGCTACCAAGGGCTACGGCGCTGAAATAATACTCTACGGCAACTACTTCGACGAGGCTTACGAGTACGCGAAGTCCCTCGCGAAGGAAAGGTCTCTTGCCTTTATCCCGCCGTTTGACGACGACCTGGTAATCGCGGGGCAGGGCACGATCGGGCTGGAGATATTGGCGGCGTTGCCTGACGCGGACCTGGTGGTTGTCCCCATCGGCGGGGGCGGGCTCATCTCGGGGATATCTTCAGCCCTTAAGGAATCCAGGACGGGGGTCAGTGTCGTAGGCGTTGAGGCCGAGGCGTCGCAGTCATGCATAGCCTCGCTTAAGGCAGGCCATCCGGTAGATGTGGAGCGCAAGACCACGATAGCCGACGGGATAGCCGTTAAAAAGGTGGGGGATAAAACTTTCTCAATAATCAAAAATTACGTGGACGACGTCGTGGCTGTGGGCGAAGAGACGATATCAGCGGCGATACTCCTTCTTCTGGAGAGAAAAAAGCTCATAGTCGAGGGGGCAGGGGCCGCGCCGCTCGCCGCCGCGATGGAGGATAAGCTCCCGAAGGGCGCAAAAAAAGCGGTCTTTGTGCTAAGCGGCGGGAACATCGACGTTACGATGCTCGACAGGGTCATACGGGCCGGGATGCTTAAAGAAGGCCGTATCATGCGGCTCTCGACAGTGGTTGAGGACATCCCCGGTTCGCTCGCAAGGCTTACCGCGGAGATAGCGGGGCTTCGGGCTAATATCCTCCATATAATCCATCAAAGAGAGGCGGCCGATCTGCCGGTCAGGATGATAAGGCTTGAGATCATACTTGAGGTCGAGGGCGAAGACCACGCGGAGAGGATATATAAAGCGCTTGAGGAGAAGGAGTACGTCGTGAGGTGACCGCCACGTGCCTTCTTGCAGATGGCCTTTTTGCCCGTTGCCGCGCGCTTCCGGGGTATTGGCTCCGCTCGCTGTCGGCTCTCTCCCTCTGATAGAACTGAAGCCCGGAATGTATGGGAGGAGGATTTTATTTCAGTCTGGTAAAGGCCTTTTTACGCGCTGCCGCGCGCTCTCAGGGGTAGGGCTCCTAACGCAGTCTGCCTCTCCCGTCCACTCGCTCGCCCCTTAAGTCGCTTTGCTCCTCGCGCCCCGGCTCGCTTGTCCCTTCCTCCCTTACGCGTTTCTCACCCTACGCCCTTGTGTCTGGGTAATACAAAAACAAAACAGGGGCTTCTTTTGTGCAGGGCCCGTTCTCCGAACGGGCCGGTAAACTATAAGGGACCCCCGCGGCAAGCAAACTCTCCCCTCCCTTGACGGGAGGGGACTGAGGGGAGGGTGAAATTTATGCCTCTTGGTAAAAGCCTTTTACGCGCTGCCGCGCGCTTTCGGGGTATTGGCTCCGCTCGCTGTCGGCTCTCTCCCTCTGATAGAACTGAAGCCCGGGTCGTTCGCCTCCTTTACGCTCGCTACGCAATACCCCCGGTGTTTTTTTAAGAACAAAATAAAACACAACCGTCATTGCGAGCGGAGCGAAGCAATATCGTTTAAAAATCCCCCTCACCCTCCGCCCGCTCCCGCAAGGGGAGATGGAACTGTAAGGAGGGCCCGTTCCCCGAACGGGCCGGGATCAAAGGAAACCCCGCGGCAAGCTTCGGGGGGTATCACGCCCCCCCCAAAAAAATCACTCTATTTTGCCGTCCACCGCTTAAGACCCGTTATCTGCTCCGTTGCCTTTTCCCTCGCCAGCTCTTCGGTCATGTTGCGTCTGCTCGTCATGATAGTCTTGGCGAGCTTCTCCACCATCTCCGCGAAGGTGATATCAGGGTCGAGGAATACCCCCTTGTCATAGCAATACCTGCAGTAATCGGTTCTTATGACACCGTTTTTTTCCCTGCCGAACTCTTCCGCCTTCATTATGAGGATGCCGCAGCTGTGGCAAGACGGCCCTCTTAAGGTTGGTTGCGCCATATAGACTTCTCCTGATGTATATATTTGGTTTTTTAACTAACCCATTCTGCCCGTAAGAGGCCTGCCGCCGAGTATGTGCATGTGAAGGTGGAACACAGTCTGCCCGCCCTCCTCATTCGTGTTGACCACCGTCCTGAACCCGCTTTTTTCAACACCCGAAAGCCTTGCGGCTTCTTTAGCTGCCTCAAACATCTCCGCCATAAGCATTGTATCGTCGCAATCGAGGATGGTGGAATAATGCTTTTTGGGAATGACGAGCAGATGGACGGGCGACTGAGGGTTTACGTCCTTTATCACCATGAGTTTTTCGGTCTCAAGGACGATCGCGGAGTTGATCTTTTTTGAAGCGATCTTGCAGAATATGCAGTCCATTTATTCTTTCCTCCCCCTGGCCTCTTTTTCCTCTATCCCGGAGATACCGAACCTCCTGGCAAGTTCCTGAAAGACCTCTTCTACGTCGATGCCCTGGTTCGCCAGGAGCACCAGGCTGTGGAACCAAAGGTCGCAGAGCTCGTACACGACATCCGCTCTGCCCTTGACCCTGGCCGCCTCTATAAGCTCATCGGACTCCTCTTCGACCTTGGACAATATCTTCTCCAGTCCCTTGGCGTAAAGAGACGCCACATACGATTTATCCGGCGAGGCGTTTTTGCGCCCCTTAACTATATGATAAAGCTCTTTTATGATACGCGGGCCGGGAGGCTTCGCTGTCTCCCCTCCGAGCTTCCTGTAAAAGCATGTCCTTTCGCCGGTGTGGCAGGCAGGCCCCAGGGGTTCGACAAGGAGCAGCACCGTATCCGCGTCGCAGTCGTAATAGACCGACCTCACCTCCTGGAAGTTCCCGGAAGTCTCACCCTTAAGCCAGAGGCGCTCCCTTGAGCGGCTGTAATAGTGGGCCTTGCCGGAAGAAAGCGTCAATCTGAGCGCCTCTTCGTTCATGTACGCGAGCATCAGTACTTCGTTTGTGTTTATGTCCTGCGCTATGGCCGGGACAAGCCCTTTATCATTGAATTTTATGCCCTGTATTTCCAATTCGCACCGTTATGGAGAGGTAAATTTAAAGCAGGATAAATCGTATAATAAGACTATCACCATGTCAATATATGTCTTCCCCTTTCGGGCCGGTTCAACCCTTCCTCCGTACCTTGACGAGTATTGGTTAAGCTGATAGACTTGCCCTATGCCTATAGATATCATTGAAAAAATAGAGGTAAAACACCTTCAGATAATAAACGAAAAGGGCGAGGCGGATGCCTCGCTCATGGCCGCTATCCCGGATGATATCGTCAAGCGATTCTTTGAAACGATACTGCTCGCGAGGACATTCAATCAGAGGGCGTTAAGCTTGCAAAGGGAAGGCCGTATCGGCACTTACGCCTCGATACTCGGGCAGGAAGCCTCCCAGGTCGGAAGCGCGATGGCCTTTGCCGATACCGATTGGCTCTTCCCATCCTTCCGGGAATCCGGCGTTCTGGTAGCCAAGGGGTATCCGATGTGGATGCTCTACAGGTACTGGGCGGGAGATGAGCGCGGGATGAAGTGCCCGGAAAACCTGAATATATTCCCCATGTCCGTGCCGGTCGGTACGCACATCCCTCACGCAACGGGGGCGGCATGGGCCATGAAGCTTAAGGGCGACAAGAAGGCCGCGGGCGTTTACTTCGGAGACGGCGGATCATCCAAAGGCGATTTTCACGAGGGCCTTAATTTCGCGGGGGTATTCAAAGCGCCAGTGGTTTTTCTATGCCAGAACAATCAGTGGGCGATCTCCGTCCCCAGAACCTCTCAGACCGCTTCGAAGACTATCGCGGGGAAGGGTTACGCCTACGGGTTCGAGGGTATCCAGGTGGACGGCAACGACGCTGCGGCAGTTTATAAAGCCACAAAGGACGCGGTAGACAAGGCCAGGAGCGGCAACGGGCCGACCCTCATAGAGTGCTTCACATACAGGCTTGACGACCATACCACGGCCGATGACGCCTCCAGATACCGGAGCAAGGAAGAGGTCGAGTCGTGGAAGGGAAGAGAGCCGCTTGTAAGGCTCCGCCTTTACCTTGAAAAAAAAGGCCTCTGGACAAAGGATTACGAGGACGGGGTGGCTCGAAAAGCCCAGGAAGCTGTCGATGCCGAGATAAAAAAAGCCGAAGCGTTCGCGGCTCCCGACCCCGCCGACCTTATCCGCTACACATACGGGTCGCTTACGCCCAGGCAGATAAGGGAACTTAAGGAGTTTGGATGGCAAAAATAAATATCGTCCAGGCTATAAACGCCGCCCTTGCCGAAGAGATGGACAGGGACAAGGACGTGATCATAATAGGCGAGGACGTCGGCAGGGATGGAGGGGTTTTCAGGGTCACCGAAGGATTGCTCAACAGGTTCGGCCCTGACCGGGTAATGGATACCCCGCTATCCGAGCTTGGCATCATCGGCACGGCCGTAGGCCTTGCCGCCTACGGGATGAAGCCCGTCGCCGAGATACAGTTCATGGGTTTTCTCTACGCCGGGATCGAGCAGTTATACGCCCATGCCTCGCGCGTGCGCTCCCGCTCAAGGGGCAGGTTCTCGATCCCTATGGTAATCCGCACCCCTTACGGGATAGGGATAAAGCCGCCGGAGCTCCATTCCGAATCCTCGGAGGCGCTCTTCTGCCATATGCCGGGGATAAAGGTGGTTGTCCCTTCGACGCCTTATAACGCAAAGGGCCTCCTTAAATCAGCCATAAGAGACCCTGATACAGTTCTGTTTATGGAGGCTTCACGCCTGTACAGGTCGATAAAGGCTGACGTGCCTGACGGAGATTATGCGATCCCGCTCGGAAAGGCGTCCATATATCAGGAGGGGAAGGATCTGACCGTTGTATCATGGGGAACTATGCTCCATAGGGCCGCTTCCGCCGCCGAGGGCTTTGACGCGGAGATAATAGATCTGATGACGCTCAAGCCTTTCGACGAAGAGGCTGTTCTCGAATCGGTCAAAAAGACCGGCAGGCTCGTTATAGTCCATGAGTCCCCGAAAATAATGGGCTTTGGCGCGGAGATATCGGCCCTTGTAGCCGAAGAGGCCGTCGAGTACCTGAAAGCCCCTATTATACGCGTGGCCGGGCCTGAGGCGGTCATCCCGATGGCAAGGCTTGAGGATTATTATATGCCTTCCGAGGAGAGGATTAAAAAGGCGTATGAGAAGGTTATGAGGTATTGACAGACTTGATTGACACAAGTGATTTAACACACCCCGCCACATATAAATCCATTTTAAAAGTCAGATTCCTTCAAGGAGCTGCTCATGCTATTTGAGTTCAAACTGCCTGATCTGGGCGAGGGCATAACGGAAGGCGACATCGTAAGCTGGAAGGTCAAGGAAGGCGACGGGGTAGAGGAACATCAGGTTGTCGTCGAGGTCGAGACCGATAAGGCCATAGTCGAGGTACCTTCCCCAAAAAAAGGCAAGGTGTTAAGAAGGAACAAGTCCGAGGGGGATACTGTAAAGGTCGGCGAGACGCTGGTTACGATAGAGACGGAAGGCGCGGCCGCGGCAGAACCCGCCGGGAGAAAAGCCGCCGGGGAAGAGAGGGCCAGGCCCGAGTCTTTCTCGGTCGTCGGCACCATGCCCGAAAAAGAAGAGGTCATGGCCTCCCCAAAGGCGCGCGCCCTGGCGAAAAAGCTAGGGGTGGACATATCGAACATAAACGGCACAGGTCCGGGCGGTATGGTAACAGAGGATGACGTAAGGGCTGGTCAGCTTCAGCCGCCGCAGGCCCCTCTTCCCGTCCCCGAAGAGACAAAGGCTGAGGCGCTAAAAAAAGAGGCTCCGAAAGAAGACAGGTTCGGGACGATCGAAAGGATCCCGATAAAAGGCGTCAGGAAGAGCATCGCTAAAAACCTGCTCGCCTCCCAGAGGACTGCCGCGTTCGTGACCGGCATGGATGACGCCGATGTGACCGAACTTTGGGATCTGCGGGCGAGAGAAAGGCGTGTCGCCAGGGAACAGGGCATACATCTTACATTTATGCCTTTTTTCATGAAGGCTGTGCAGCACGCGCTCCTGTCGCATCCTAATTTTAACGGCTCGGTCGATGAGGAGAGGGGAGAGATAATATTGAAGAAGTATTTCAATATCGGGGTGGCCGTGACCACGCCGGAAGGGTTGATGGTCTCCGTAGTCAAGAACGTCGAGAAGAAGACCATACTCGAGCTCGCCTCCGAATTACAGGAACTCAGCCGGAAGGCGCGCGACAGGAAGATAACCCTGGAGGAGCTTAAGGGGTCGTCTTTTACCATATCCAATTACGGCTCGTTCGGGGGCGTGTACGCAACCCCGATAATAAATTACCCGGACATAGCTATACTCGGCACAGGCAAGATCAGTGAAAAACCGTGGATAAAGAACGGCTCGATAGTCATACGGAGGATACTGCCGCTCTCTCTCACATTCGACCACAGGGTCGTGGACGGCGCGGATGCGGCGATGTTCCTGTCCAAGGTCATCAAGTACCTTGAAGACCCGGCGAGGATATTCA
>JACRET010000050.1 GCA_016218105.1 Deltaproteobacteria bacterium | reverse complement strand
TCGTTCGGACGGTTACGGAGCTATCACCAATGGGAAGGTTGACGCACTGTTGTAAAACTGTTGCAGACTGGGAGGGAAACAGCGGGAATCAAGGGACAACAATTAACCCCTTGATCTTTCTGTCAAAACCTGAAAGTCAGACAGAAATCAAGGGGTTACCGGCAGGGCCGTATTCCACTGCCATATACTCGAACACGGGGACCTTGGAATGATGGGGATATGGGATATGGTTTAGATGATTTTTACGGCCCCTTCCGCCACAACACGGTTACTGGTCAGGTCAACCGTGCCGAAGACCCGAATGAACCCCCCCTGGGCTTAAAACCCCGGGGTTTTCAGAACGTTAAAAATAAGGTTTTTAGTAAGAATCCTGGCCTGAATCTGAACTAAGGGATGGTAGGGAGTAGTGCCCGGAAAGATGTCTATGGAACCTGACACAGGAAGAAAAGATGACCTGCTCGACCTTTTATATTCGCTTAAGAGCTTTTATTTGCAAAATTCCTCAGGAGTAACTTTAGCGACCTTTAAAAGACTTTTCAGATCCCTGATAATACGCTTGTCATTTTTAAGCGAAGACAGCACCCATTTAATGGCCTCGCGGGTCTGAGGTGTGCCATTTTTAGCAAGGCTGTAATAAACCCAACGTTTATCCTTCCTGGAATTAACCAGCCTTGCATGGTGCAAAATAGAAAGGTGTTTTGATATCGTTGACGGAGCCAGTTTTAATAAGTCTGTCAACTGGCACACGCAGAGTTCACCCTTTGCAAGCAGCATCAGTATCCTTACGCGTGTCTCATCGGAAAGAGCTTTTGGAATCAACATAAAGTCTCTCATAACCGAACATGTTAATTTTAATATCAGTAGTTGTCAAGACACATTTTCTGACTATTCAGTCTTATCTCGCCATTTTTAAGCGTTGAGAGTAAAAATTTGAGCGTCAGGGCTGTCGAAGCGCATTAAAAAAACTTTTTACCCCTTTTCGACCGTGGTCTCATCCGATTTTTTTTGCTTTCTTCTTTCCGAACAGCTTTGAAATGAAGACGCCTGCCATGAACAATTGATTGAAGATATTTAAAACCGAATGGAAAAACCGTGAAATAGGCAAAAAGGACGTCTGAGAGGAAAAGGAGGGGAAGAGAATACGATGGAAATAAACCAGTGCTTTTCGTCCCTGTAGAGGCCAGGGGCCACGAACGAGCACAACTCAAAAATTATCACCGGGCTTGCGAACACAACCCCGCCCGTGAAACCGACCTTCATGTAAATGAAAAACGGCTCATATTGAAGAACCCCGCCATAAATGACGGGGATTCTTCACGGCAAGGTGATTGTCATTTTTATAGCTCGCTCTTTGCCCGCCCCTGAAGCGGCGGGATTGCGGCGAGCACCCGTTCAGGTCGCTTTGTTATTCGCCTGCCTTAAGACTTTCTCTTCATTATTTTGTTCTACCTGAGTTTCAGAGGGTTTTGGCTCCGGCGACAGTGACGGGCCAGTCTGCTTTTCGGGTCTTTTGGCTTCAGCCGGTTCCAGGTCTATCTTGACCTCTCTTTTTATTTCATCGGTCGCCCTTTTAAACTCCGAAAACGCCCTTCCCAGGGCCTTTGCAAGGTCAGGCAGCTTGTCGGGCCCTATGAATATGAGGGCGGCTACAAGTATAAGCACCATCTCTGGCAGTCCGATTCCGAACATAATTTTACCGCCTTATTTTCTATGATTATGTTACCTGCTAAACCCTGCTATTTTCCTTTAATCGCACCGTATATCGAACGGTCAAGGCTTTGCGTGCCTCGAAAGCGCCCCGCTTGCCGGCTCTCCCTTCGGCTGGCTGTGGCATCTATGGCAATCTGCGAAGGTAAATGAGACCTTACCGTGGCAATGACCGCAAAATTTGCCCGAGGCCATATCCGTCATCTTTATGTCGTTGCCTCCGAGCTCGTCTTTAAAGATGGCGGGATGGCAGGTAGAGCATTTTATCCAGCTTGAATGGATCTTATGGCTGAAGACCACGTTGTTTACCGAAGGGCTCGTAGACTCGAAAAGAATCAGGTCGTCCTTTACCTCATTTGTCGAGTCTTTGTCGACCCCCTCAAGAAAGCCTATTGGATTAAAGACGCCACTGTTTTTGAGTTCAATCCAGTTAATGTAGCCGTACCGGTCCACTGGGATTTTGCCTTCCAGCAGCTTATCGGGGTTCCACTCGGCCCCGAGGCGCACGGCGACCTCTTTAATCTTCGCATGGTCGGCCTTCGACAGATCATACAGACGGTCCGCTTCAGGTCTTCCGGCCAAATGGCATCTTTCGCAGTTCCCTTCGTCGTTAAAGGCTGTCTTGTTGTTGTGACACGCCCAGCACTGCTTCCCTTCCTTGTTATGGTCTATGTCGTTGGCGCCGCGCTTCATCACGAATATGTCCTGGTGGCAGACCTTGCACTTAAACCATGCGCGGTGGACCCAGTGGGGGAAGACCACTGGGGTAAGCCCTTTGGCTTCCATCTGGTGCAGGTGCTCTTTCATCAGGAAGTTGCCGATGCCCTTTTCGTACTTCGTCCACTTCTGCTCTTCCGCTACCCTCTTTTTCTCCTTCTCTATCTCTATCTTCTGTAAGGTCTCGACCTCCAGCAGCGGTTTTTCGTCTCCGTTCCAGTGCTTGTGCATCGAAGCCATGGCGTTGGCGATACCTAGAAGATATATCTTCTGATCGAATGTCTTATCCCCGCTCATGGCATCAGCCATGAGGGACCTTACCTCTTCCGGTATTATATCCCTGTTCTTTTTAACAAGCTCAGCCTGCTGCTGGAACCTGTTGCCTATGTAGTTCTCTATGAATTCAGAGCGGAAGGTCCCGTTCTGCGCCATGGAATCGCACGCAAGAAAGAATATTAACTGGATTATCGCGAGCAACGCCCCTTTACTCCGAAGAAACCTTCTCATATATTGAATCTCCATGATATTGTCCGGGACAGAAGGGCTGCGGGAGGACCATTCTTAAAAGTCACCCCTGTCAGCACTCTTTAGCTTTTCTTGCGGTACATCACCGGTTTGACCTGATAACCTCAATTTTTTCTCTTCTTGGCCGCAGGGCTTTACAGCGGTACGACAACCTTCTGGTTGCCCTTTTGGAACTGTGGGGGTGGAAGCTTTTGGCTTCCACCCCCGGAGGCAGAGTGAAGAGACCCCCGCACTATTGCGGGGTTTTTACAGGGAGGTCGGTGCTCCCTGTAAAACCGTTCTGAGGCAATATTCCATGGGCCAGGGGCCTAAAAACTTACCTGCGATACGACCTGGCCTTTTTTATCGTCCTGAGATTTAGTCTGGTCACGTGTCCTTTCATAACTGGACCGCTTTCGCCGGATGATATCACCGGCAGGAGCCGACCGGCGTTTTTACGCCTTCTCCTTGGCATTGTCATTGTTCGCTTTCAGGACCTCGTCGTTGGATACACCTTTTTTAAAACCGTTTATAGCCTTTCCAAGACCGGACCCGATTTCGGGAAGCTTTCCAACCCCGAATATAATGACCACGACCAGAAAGATCAAAACCAGCTCCATTGTACCCAGACCGAACATATGATCACCCCCATTTTTAGATCAATCGTCGTTAAAAGACTTCTGTTGTAAACATTGCTATCAGACATTGAAAAGGACGCTCCCGGACCCCTACAACCACTTTTCGGCTGAAGAGAACCCGTTCATAGTCTGGCACAAGACATTTTTCAACTTCCCTAATGTCTAAACCCGCCTGAACGGCCCTCCTCCTATTTCCCCATCTTCATCGCCGGTTCTTTGGTCTCACATACGCCTTTCGGGATCTCATAGGACTCAGGGTACTCCGTGATCTCCTTGTACGGCCCGGCCACCACATTGCCGCCAGCGGCTATCCAGCCCTTTATCCCGTCTTCAAGGTCTATCGTCTTTATACCCTTCTCAGCGAAGAGCTGCATGGCCTTCTTGCTCCTCACGCCGACGGTACAGTAGAGCACAACCTTGCCCTCGTAGTGGAACTTTTTTATCTCCGGTATCCTGTGTATGGATACGCTGCCGGGTATGTGCCCTTCGTTGTATTCCTCCGGGGTGCGTACATCTATCACCGTTAACGGCTCACCCTTCTCCATCATACCCTTGAGTTCCCTGGCTGTTATGCTCAAGACATCGGTGCCGTTCTGAGCGCCGCAGGCGCCCATGCCGTAAAAGACAATGGATATGATAACGGCCAGGTAAACGCTTAACTTTTTATACATGTTATACATACTGCACATGTAAAAAAACCTCTCAATCAGCCGCACCGGGCCGTGACTGCTGAAACCGGCCCGGCCCGGCTGCTGATTTCAGACCGTCAATGGCCTTTCTTAAGCTCGGGCTCCGGAAGCTTTTCCACCTTTACCTCCGGGTGCATCTTCCTGTGCATCTTGCCGGTGTAGGCGTACTCGACCGTCTCCTTGAAGAACGCCATGTGCTTGGCGTTGTCGACTTTCGTATCCCCGAACTTGTCACCCGCCTTTGCGGGACTTACCTTGACCACGGTGTCGTACCAGCCCTGCGAGCCTCCGATCGGGTCGGCCGAGACCGGTATTATGGTGTTCGGGTTTACGCCCTCTGTCGTCCACCAGATGTTCTTCATGTCAGGGTCCTCGACGCTCCCCCACATCGATGGGCCGGATTTCTTGTCGACTGTTGCGACCCGTCCGAACTTGGTTCCGAGCGAATTGGATACGGCTATGACCCTGGGGTTTATGCCCTCTGTGACCCGCGCCTTAGTGACTATGTAACCGACAGGGCTCGTTATCCTAATGAGATCGCCGTTCTTGACCCCGATCTTATCCGCCGCGGCCCTGTTTATCCAGGCGTGGTTGCTGTGGACAATCTCGCTCAATAACTTTATGTTACCGGTCCTTGACTGAGTATGGACGTTCCACTTGAACGTGGTCAGTATCATGTCTTCCGGCCCGCCGAGCTTGGAGCTCCCGTCCTCTTTCCAGTGCCACGGATGGGGCTTGAAGGTCGGAAGCGGGTTGAAGCCGTATTTTTCGTACTCCTCGACATGGATATTTATCTTGCCGTCATGCGTGCCGAACCCCTTGTAGGTCTTGCCGTTGATCTTGACCTTCCCGTTGGGGTCCTCCTTCTTGTAAAGCCCGTACTCAGCCACTATCTCCACGCCGGATTTGTCCACGATCCGTCCTGTGGCTGGGTCAAGCTTGCCGTAGATCGGCCATACGCCGTTTTCCTTCAGGAAGTCATAGCCGCCGACCTCCTTGAGCCCGGGGATGTTGTCGAACTGCTGCCTCAGGTAGTCCTCCCCGTCCTTGAACTCCCAGTACTTCTTCATGCCCTTTGACCCGTCAGGGTCGACCTTGTGGATGATATTTTTCAATATCTCCCGGTACTCCACGTTCTCGCCGAGAGGCTTTACGACCGGCTGCCTTATGCCGACCCACGGCCAGAGGCTCGACGGCATGCTTTCCGGGTCGTGCCTCTCGAGGTAGCTCACGTCCGGCAGGACCAGGTCCATGATGTTTGTGGTCTCGTTCATCTGGTTAGAGAAGGTCACGCTGAAGGGTATGAGTTTCTCATCCATCAGCACCTCCTGCCAGAAGGTCGCGGCCGGGTTGGTAAACGCCTCGCAGCTCATGTAATTGAAATAGAGGCTTATCTTCTGCTTGCCCTCCTTTATCCAGAACGGAGTGAGCTGGCTTACCTTGTGCTCCGCGAGCGGGTAGTCCGGAGGTGTCGACAGGTAGCTCGGCTCCTTGCCCCCCGGCGGTTTCGGCTGAGGCTGGTCGTATCCCATGCCCCTGGGCAGGCAGTACCCGCCGGGCGTGTCGATATTGCCGGTTATGATCGGCAGGAGCATCGTGCATCTCTCGTTGTACGACCCGTAGAGGTGCTTCGCCGGGCCCCTGTAGGTGTAGGTGGTCGCGGGCTTCGTGATGGCGAACTCTATGGCGACCCTCCTGATGTCCTTCGCAGGGACGCCGGAGTACTTCTCGGCCATCTCCGGGGTAAACTGCTTGAGGTACTCCTTGAGCTTGTCCGATGGGTAGTTCGTCCATGTGTCTATGAAGTCCGTATCGGCCAGGTTCTCCTGCATGATCACGTTCGCCATGGCAAGGGCCACTATGCCGTCGGTCCCTGGAAACAGCGGGAACCACTCGTGCGACCTTCCGGCGGTGTTCGAGAGCCTTACGTCGAAGGTCACGAGCTTTGCCTCGTTGTCGACTAGACCCTCGGCGACCCTCTGCGAATATGGGTTCATGAAGTACGCGGCCTCCAGGATGTTACTGCCGAAGTTAAGGATGTACTTCGTCTTTGAGAAGTCAGGGGTCTCTATGTCGGGCCCCCATGTCGGCTGCATCCCTATCTTCTTCGAGGACTCGCAGATGGAGGTATGGTTGACGATGGTGTTTGAGCCGAGGGTGCTCATGAACCTCGTGGAAGCGCCCCCGGACCTTTCCCTGCCCCATTTTATCATTATCTCGTTGGGGTGCCCCTTGGCGAGCACATCGTTTATCCTTGCAGCAACCTCGCTTAAGGCCTCGTCCCAGGAGACCCTCTTCCATTTCCCGCTACCCCTGGGCCCGGTCCTCCTCAAGGGATAGAGTATCCTGTCCGGGTCGTATATGTGCCACATCCCGGCGTTGCCCTTCGCGCACAGCCTCCCTCTCGTGGAGACGTGCTTGTCGTTGCCCTCAAGCTTTTTTACCCTGCCGTTCTTTATGAAGGCGAGCCCTCCGTCCTCGATGTTGCAGACTAGGCAGGTATAAGGGACGACCTTGTCCCACGCTGTCCCGCTTATCTTGTCCGGGTTGACGGCCGTACCCCTTCCGCCGAGCTCAAGGTCCGCGGCGTTGGCGAAAAGACCGAGTTTACTCTCAACGGCAATGACCGCGCCGGCCGCGGCCCCTAATTTTATGAAATTTCTTCTATTCAGGTCCATGGTCTCACCTCCCTATTTTTTACGCCCGTGCTTCTTGGCTCCGTGGCCTTTCATCGCCGGACCGGTCGTCATCGACAGCTTGCCTTCTTCAAAGTCCTTCGGGTCTATCTGCCTGCCGCCTTCAAGGGCGCCGTAATCGAGCAGTCCTCCCTCAAGCGTGATGTAATGGCCGCCGGCCCCGCCGCCGTCGTCAGCCGGCATGAGGGTGCGCGTGGCGTTTGTTGCTATGAGCTTTGAGACCGGGCTGTTCGGGTCTGAGAGGTCGCCGAAGACCCTCGACCTTCCGAGGCAAGTCTGGACGCATGCCGGGACCAGCCCTTCGGAGACCCTGTGATAGCAGTAGGTGCACTTCTCGGGCATCATCGTCATCGGGTTCATGAAGATCGCCTCGAGCGGACAGGCCTCTATGGCGGCCTGTGTCTCGGTTTCTATCTGCTTTTTAGTCCTGCCCTCGAGCTTTTTGTAATCTATCAGCACGACACCGTCCTTGGTCTTGTAAAAACTCCCTACTCCGTTATTCTCCGAGGCCTCCACGCACGGGGCCTCGTCGCAGTGGTCGCACAGGAGCGGCAGGAAATGCCGCCTGACCAGCGGGTACGTGCCCTTCTCGTAAAACCTCACCTGTGTCCGCCAGACACCCAGCGGCACATCATTTTCAGTCTTGCACGCGATGGTGCAAGCCTGACATCCAATGCAACGCCTTGTGTCTACTACCATTCCCCACCTGGGCATAGCGCACCTCCTTGCTATTTTTTCAAATGGTTTGATCTACCGTTATGATCATACAAAAAACTACACCATGGTCTCTTCTCATCCGGCTATAATCTACCTCCTTCCTTAACCCGCCTATTCTTCCTTCGATACTATCTTCCCCTCTTTCATCCCCTTCACGATGTCTTCCTCCGGGACCTCCTCATGAACGAGGTTCTGGTGGCAGTCTATGCAGGTTAAGCCCTCGGTCTGCATCTTCCTGTGCTTTCTCTCCGCGTCTTCCGAGGAGGGCTTTACGTTCTTGTGGCAGACCCTGCACGGAGAGCTGTCCCATTTCCTCAGGTTGACCCTCGCGTTATGCGCGTACTCGGGCCTGTGCTTGTCGAACCCCTCCTTTGTCTTGAGGTCCTTGTTGAACTCGCCTATTACCCCTCTCACCCCGTCAAAGACATGCGACTCTACCCTCTGGATGAAATTCGGCGGAAGGTGGCAGTCCTCGCACTCCGGGTTTACACCGAGCGAGCCGAAGTGGGTGGATTCCTTCAGCTCCTGCTGCGGGTAGCTCATGCTGTGGCACGACACGCAGAACTTCGTGGAGCTGAAGACCTTCTCCATACGGAACGTCCCGAAGGAGACTACGAGGGTCACGATGGCAGTGACGACCACTACCTTCCATCTGTTCCTGCAAAAGTCTTTTAATCCCATGGGGGACCCCCCCTTTTCTATTTGAACGGGTGCTCGCCGCAATCCCGCCGCTTTTGGGGCGGGCAAAGAGCGGGCTATAAAAATGACAATCACCTTGCCGTGAAGAATCCCCCTCATTTATGGCGGGTTCTTCAATTTTTTAACGTTCTGAAACCTAGGGGTTCTAAGCCCGGGGAGGGTTCATTTATAGATCAAAAATCCGGTTACTCCTCTTTCTCTTCCTCTCCGGCGGCGGGCTCCTTGGCGCCCTTCTGGAGCTCGGCCCTTATCTTCGGGATGGGCTCGCCCTCAAACACACCGCGCAACTTGAAATGCTCGTGCATGCCCTTCCGCTTACCGATCTCCTTTACGGCCTTGTCGAAGTTAAACTTGTATTTCGGGTCCACCTCAGGCGTAAACGGCGTGTAAGGCTCTTCGGCGTCCTTCCACGGAGAGCCCTTGTAGTTCATATGGCACCTGTTGCACTCGTCCTGGTAGTCGAAGCTCTGCCCGGCATCCACAAGGTCCTGCCTGGGAGACTTCTCATTCGACTTCTTGAAGGCGTTGCCGGCCTTGCTGTGGACCTTCCTGTACAGGCTGCCGGCTCCGTGGCAGTCCTCGCAGCCCACGCCCACATAGTACTTTGCCTTAGTCTCCGGCATGGTATCGGTATACCCGCCCTGCTTTTTATATCCGGTCACATGGCACCCTACGCATTTCTCGTCGGCGGTATAGTCCTTCGTCGGGTCGAGCTTAGCCTTCTTCTTGTCTTTCTCGGCGACATTGGGCTTCAAGAGGTCAAAGGCCTTCGCGTGGGTCGTCTCCAGCCAGGAGTCCTTCTGACTCTTGTGGCATCCCCCGCATTTCTTGTACCCCTCAAACGCCGGCTTTTTTGCCGCATGGGCCGTCTGCGCCGAAAGAAACGCGGCTGCCGTAAACAGCACGGCAAAAAACATTCTCTTCATATTGCCTCCTTTCCAGTCTGTTTTCCCTTATTTGGATTTGAAAATATTATCGAAAGGATATTGTCCTCGAGCCTCTTTTTCTTCCAGCACTCAGGGCATCCGTCCTTCTCTATTTCCGGAATGAAAGGCTTTGAGCACCCCGGACAATTGACAACCTGTTTTCTCATTATGACCTTCGCCTCGTCGCTGTAGAGACTTCCAAGGTCGATCTCTTCTTCATAAAAAATCGCCCCGGCGGGACAGAATTCCATGCACTGGTGGCACCCCATGCACAGCGCCGTGCGGAACTCTATGCTTACCTCCCCTTCCGTTTGTACCCTTTTAAGCGCCCCGGTAGGGCAGAAGGCGTCGCACCTTCTGCACATGACGCATTTTTCTCCTATGCCTATCTGCCGTATCGGGAACTCGCCGTCCTTGATAGGGCCTAATTCCCGGGCATCTGCCGCCTTTAATGCCTCAAGCAGTATAGACCTTCTTTGAGGCACCGCGCAGTTCTCCAAAAGCTTTTCCTTTTCGGTATGCCTGCCGAGCGCCCTTTCGGCCGCCAACGCCTCGGCCTTGGACTTCAAAAAGGAAAAAAGCTCCCTCCTGGAATATTCCGGGCCATGGGTTATCTTCCTTACGCCTTTCATTTTATCTTTTCTGAAAAGGCCGAATCCGCCTTTTGAGCCGGCAGGCAGGACCTCCGTGGTCTCAAGAATCTCGATCCTGCCGGCAAGGCCTGCCCGTGCGAGCAGATTCTCAGCGTACCGCGCGGTTTTTTCGATCACACCCTTGGCGCCGCGGAAGGCGCAGCTTGAACACCGGCTGCAATCCAGACCGATCCTGCCGACGCCTGACAATATAAGGGCTGCGAGGTGAGATTCTTTGAGGACCGCGAGGCATGGGATATTAACGAAGTTTGATTCCGATGAAAAAGGGTCTGGCAGGTCGCGGTTTTCAGTCCCGGGGCCCAGATGACAGCCTATAAACAGATTTTTCTTTTCAAGTCCGTCAGAAAGCCTTCCGAGAAGTACCGCGTCATCAAGCCCTTCCAGTGTAAGCGCGCCCGTCGGGCATACGGTCGTGCAGATGCCGCACCCGGAGCAAAGTTCCTTTTTTACATCTATAGAGGTGTTTTCAAAAGAGAGGCATCCATCTATGGGGCACGCTTCTACGCACAGCCGGCATTCGGCTTTGCCGTACCGGAGGGGCTGGCATCTGTCCTGAACAATGTTTAGCATAATAAAACCGCCTTGAAATCAATGACACGGGCCAGGAGGAGCATCAGTCATCACATTGTTTCCGCGTTCGCCAGGGAGAAGGGCTGCCCCCTCTCCCCCCGTCAGGAAGATTTTTCAAAGGCGCCAAAAAAGAGCCCTCGTTTTCAAAATAATCTCTTCAAACCAGAGACGTCTCTGCCGGCGGACCATCGGCCGGTTTTTCCGGTAAAAGGTCCTCGCC
>JACRET010000049.1 GCA_016218105.1 Deltaproteobacteria bacterium | reverse complement strand
TTTAATACACCGCATTAAAAAGGCTCAATATGTGCGGGACGACCTGCTTCTTCCTTGAAATGACGTTTTTAAGCTCATATACGTTCTCATCGAGCTTAGGATAATCCAGCTTATACATTATCTCCCGCTCTCCTATGGCTAGTAGCATTGAAGTCCCCAGGACTATGTCTGTTATCAGCACAGCCGAGAGCTTGAGATCTTTTTTCTCCATCACCTTGACAAGCTCTTCCCTTAATTTGAGCTTCTCCTCGTGGAACTCCTCGAATCCGATAGTCTCGACCTGGCCTATGCCGAACTTCCTCCCCTTTGCTTCAAAGACCTTGAAGTCCCCTCCCACGGCCGCTTCCGCGCCCCTGTTCTTAAGGCTCGAAGTCGCGCCGAAGATCTCCGCGCCGAACGTCTTGTGGTCCAGTCCGGAAATCCCTTCAAGCCACCCGACGATCTCCCTATCCCTGTGAGTGGTGGTAGGGGACTTCAATATCACCGTATCGGAAAGTACACCTCCGAGCAGAAGGCCCGCTGTTTCCTTCTTTAACGGGATCCCTTTCCTCCTGAAAAGTTCGGACACCAGGGTTGATGTTGAGCCTACAGGCTCGCATATGAAAGGTATGGGCTGCGAAGTATGAAAATTGCCTATCCTGTGATGGTCGATAACCTCCAGGATGTTTACCATGTCGGCCCCGTCAACGGCCTGCGAAAGCTCGTTATGGTCTACAAGGATGAGGCTGGTGGCAGGAGGCTGAAGAAGGTTTGTCTTGGTGACCACCCCCTTCATCACGCCATCGCCGTCGAGCACCACGATTCCCGTTGCCGAGGAAAGCCGGAGCTTTAGATCCGAGGCCAGCTCATCGAGCTTCGCCGTCTCCAGCGTATTTGCGGAGACTTTAAGCGCCGGCGTGCTGAGCCTTACGAGGAGCGCCGTTGTCACGGAATCGAACGGCGATATTATGACGCTTACATTGTTTTTCCTGGCCTCGTGGAGGACGGCCTTATTAATGTTAAAGCCCCCGGTTACGATGAGGAGCCCTACCCCCCTCTCGGCGGAGGTCATCTGGATGTCGGCCCTGTCGCCCACGATGACCGCGCACGCGGGATGGTCCTCGTCACCCAGGATATTCAGGAACGAGTCTACGCCCATCGCCCCGACATATACCGAAAATGTCCTTTCGGAGTCTCCGAGATAATCCAGCACTATCTCCGCCTTCAGGACGCCGACGATGTTGGCCAGTGTCGCCGTGACCTCCCTTAGCCCGTCCGCCTCGGTGAGGATGTATCTCTTCGCCAGATCCATCAGGGTCAGCGCCCCTTGAGGCTTGCCCAATGAATCCACGACCGGGATAAACCTTATCTTCTCTCCCCTCATCAGCTCCATCACCTCAAGAAGCGGAGTGGCACCCGATACCCTTACGACCTCGGTTGACATTATATCCGCGGCCTTCGGGTAGACGTTCGGGAGATATCTGGGAGGCTCGACGTTGAAATAATTGAGTATGAACGCCGTCTGCGGGTTTATGTCCCCTGCCCTCGCGGGCAGGACATTCGCTGCACCCTCCGCTTTCTTAAGCTCGGCAAGCCCGATCGCCGAGCATATCGAGTCTGTATCGGGGTTCTTATGGCCAATAACGTAAATCGATTCTTTTTTCATCTATTTCCCTTCCAGCGTAACGATATTACCCTCGAGTATATCCTGTTCGCTTATCCTGAGATCGTATTTTTTATTTCCAACCTGAATGACATATCCCCTTACTATGCCGACCTTGCCCTCATCCGGCCCTATATTGGGATAGAAGAAATTCAGATAAAAGACGCCTTCATTATCCGCCGTCGTCTCGGCGGTCACAAAAAATCTCCTGCCCCGGTTTGTCTGCACCATGCCGGCCATCGCGACACCCTCGCCGGGCCTCGCCGACCCTTTCAGTATTGCGCCTTTTACCCGCTCGAATATCTTGAACTTCTTGACTTCCTGCGGCAGGCCCCTGAACTCCGAAGGGCTCGCCGACTCGTAGACAAGGCGCACTCCGGGAACGCTCTTAAAAGGTATCGGCGCGGCGGCGCTCTGTCCGTCGTTAAGATACAGGTTTACGTTAATAAGGTCAAAAAATTTCTGGCCTGTCTCCAGCTTCACTTCTCCGCCGTTGCCGGTCTTTTTATTAACATAGCCTTCCGGGTCTTTCCCGAGCAGTCTCGCGTAATCAGGAAGATCGCCCAGCATCTTTGAGAGTATGAAATACCTGGCCCCGTTCTTGTCGAGCACCTCAAGGAACTCTCTTTCGTCGGAGGCGAGGAAAAACTCCGCCGACTCTTTCATCCCGTGTGTCTCGGTGCCCATGACTGTCGCCACGGACGGCCTCTTTGCGACCGCCTCTATCCATCCGCCGAACTCCCACTGCGCCATTATGCCGTATTCAGGTTTTATCGAAGGCTCTAGAAAATTGCTCGTCGGAGGGGTATTATTGCTTACCCATACAAGCGTCTCCTCCAGCTCTCCAATGATATAGAACGGCTCGGTGCGCGGCAGTCCCCTGTAGAACGGCATCGACGGGAGGAAACCCGCCAATAAAACGGCTGCCGTGACGATCGCGGCGGCGGCCCTGCCCTTTTTAAGCGCGAGATAGCCGTATATCCGGCACAGGAAAACCGCGCCGCTTATCGCGATGATGAGCGCGAAAACATTTTCATACCTTCCGTTTATGAGGGTAATCACGAAGAGCATCCAGCCGGCAAAAAGGAAAAAGCGCGCCTTTGGCGCAAGCTGCCTGAACCTGATTGACATGAACAGAAGCGTCAGCGGAGCGATAAGAAGGAAGGCGCTTGAAAATACCAGCGGCTCCTTGAAACTGAAGCGCCCGGCGGCGTCCCGTAAAAGGGGCTTATATTGGGCGATGGTAGACGTCCATTTATTCCCGCCGCCGATAACCGCCAGCCCTTCGAGTATGCCTCTGAAGAACCCGGGGGCTATCAATACAAAAATGCCTATTGATACGGCTAAAAATATGCCGGCCCCGGCTATCGACCTGCCTGAAGCCGACGCCTTCGTCCGCTTTAAATAGAAGCCGAAGGCTACGGCACTGAAAACCATGACGGCAAGGAGCGCAGCGACCACATGGAACCACGAGACCACGTTGAACTGCATACCTGAGCTCAAGCTGAACGGATCAAGGATGAGCACGAGCGCGATGAATGCCGCGATAGTCGAAAACGCGGTCGCAGCCGCGATGTAGCAGTTCACCCACTTACTGTCTCCCGCCCAGCCGTGGGCGATTATCATGAAGAAGTAATAGGCCCCCGGCACCGGCCACCAGATGAGCGCGCCGCGCCAGTAAAGGATGGACAACGCCGCCGACACTCCGGCGGCGGCCGAGTAATAGATCAGCTTACGGCCTCTCTCGTTTTCCGCTTCCCGCGCGCTTAAGGTGAAGAAGTAAAAAGTAATAGCGGCCCAGAGCGGTTCGAAAAGCTCGTTGTCCGGCCTGCCTACGACAGTGGCGAATATATGGGAAGGAAGGAGCGCCAGAAGAAGCGCGGCAACAAGGCCGGCCTTTGTGTCAAAGCACTCTCTGGCCCAGAGGAAAAGCGGGATTATCGCGAGCATGCCCACAAACGGCGGAAGCGCCGCGAGGATGAAGATGATATTTCCATCCACGGATGGGATGAGCGCGACGGCCTTGATAATGGCGGTGAATGAAAAATCCGTCAGCGGCGCCCAGATGTTGCCCGTGCCAACGGGGAACCCCATGTAGAAGTCGTGCGGCGGGATAAACGGAAATTTCTTAAGGAGTACCAGTACTTTCCTCAAGTGTTCGTAATTATCGGCCTCAAGGAAATAGACCCCGCCCTGCGTGATGAAGTTGGGCCATGGGACGAGCCTGAGGGCGCACCCGGCAATGAAAAGTACGGCGAGCGCGGCCGCTGTCAGGACGGTATTTTTCCTATTCACAGGCTGCATGTTGAGTGCTGGAACCGGCGTTTCATTAAAAGACGGTTCTCTATGGGTCTTATCTAGAGTCTACAGGATTATTTCGTAATTGAAAGAGCTAAAAATAGCCGAAAAATATTAACACTACTGAGGATTTTTCGCAAGGGTGTAGAGGCCGGATAGAAGCTCCCCTCGGCAAGCCGCATGGAATGCGATCGCTATACATAAGGGTTTTTGAAAAAAAGTAGGGCCTGTTCTCCGAACAGGCCCTACAGATACCAGTCTTACCGCTCGCTCGCCCCTTTATGCTCGCTCCCCTCTTCCGCAAGCGGAGAGGGTGCTATGCGCACAACCTGCCCTGCAAAAAAGCTCCCATTTGCACTTAAGCGGCCGCTTTGAGCTTATTTATCTCTGCTTTTAAATCGTGTATTTCTTTGCGCAGCGCTTTCATCCTGAGATCACTTCCGGCCATGACATCGTTCAGCCTTTTTATATCCGTAAGTTGAGATTTAATTTCCTTCTTTGCCTTTTTACGGATCTCGATTTCCCTCTCAAGCTGAAGGGTTATGTCCTTTTCCTTCTCATTTAAGGGTTCAACCTCAGCCTCTTTGGAGTCCTTTACAAGCTCCTCCCAAGTCTCGACAACCCTATTCTCCATGTCAAATTTGACGTCATGCACCTTGACCCTATATCCGAGAGGGGCGATTATCGCCATTGTCACCATAAGAAGCGGGCAGCTTATAAACGCAGACCCGGTCTCTCTATAAAGCCGGTCATATGCGTCCAGGCCCACAAGCTTGACCCATTTGCAGTACATTCCTTTTTCGGTTGACGGGTTTATCGTTATATCTTCGACAAAGCCCTGTTCCACAAAGGCGTTTATAACGTTGGCTACCGTCTCATCAACAGTGCGGCCTGCCTTGAACTCGACCCCAAGGTCCTTTAAATATGAGATCATATTCCTGCCGACCTCCTTTGAAATCGTCGTAAGCTCCGAGAGCGGATACTGTGCAAGCACACGGCCGTAACTGTAGATTATGGCGTTTAATAGTATCTTCTCAAAATCTTTCATTTTTTCACTCCATACGTATAGTTTTATCTTATCATATTTGAAGCAGTGATGCTTTTTTGCTAATAAAAACAGCACATTGCGAGAAGACCCTTAGAATCAGGCTTTAAAAATCCACGGCAGATTATCAGGCTTAAGGCCAATAAAAAAAGCCGTAACCACTTAATTTCTTAAATGATTACGGCTTCAATCTGGTCGGGGCGAGAGGATTCGAACCTCCGACCACTAGCACCCCATGCTAGTGCGCTACCAGGCTGCGCTACGCCCCGTTTTTAAATTTTATCCGCTTCCTGATCCCCAGTTCCCCCACTCCCCTTGCCCGCCTGCTTATCGCAGCCACACCTTTTATCACAACAGTGAGCTCTTCTCAACATAATTCAACAGGGCCCGGTCAGTCCGCGAGAAGTTTTTTTATGGAAGCCAGTTCCTTCTTTATTGCCTTTAAAGCGGTCTGGTACTTCGCGTCAGGGAAGGCCAGGTCAAGCTGTTTGGACTTTTCGGCCTGTAGTTCCTTTATTCTTTTCTTCGCCCCTTCGAGCGTGAACTTCTCTTTATACAGTAATCTTTTAATCTCTATTATCAACTCGACGTCGCGTTTGCTGTATACGCGCTGTTTCGTAAGAGATTTTTTAGGGCTTATAATCTTGAATTCGTTTTCCCAGTACCGTAGAATATACGGCTTTACTTTAGTAAGGTCCGCGACTTCTCCGATTTTAAAGTAGAGCTTTTCCGGTATCAGTGTCATATACGGTAAGTCCAATAAGTGACTTAGTGCTTATAAACTACGGAAAAACCTAAGCTGCGGGCGCGCCGTTGATCGCCTTCTTCAAAAGCTGGCTGGCCTTGAAGGTCATGACCCTCCTCTGATCGATAGTGATCTCCGTGCCGGTCTGGGGGTTTCTGCCCCTTCTGGCTCTCTTCTGCCTGATAGAGAAATTGCCAAACCCTGAGATCTTGACCTTCTCACCTTTTTCCAGGGTGTTCTTGATCGTCTCAAAAATCTCTTCTATTACTCCCCCGACATCCTTCTTGGAAAACCCGACCTTCTCAAATACTATCTCTACTATATCCGCCTTAGTCATAAGTAAACCTCCTATTAATGTCGAAGTTTATATGCTACAGGTTCCAGCCCCCGACTAACCCCTGACCTCTGCGTTAAATTTCCTTATCAGCTCTTCGGTAACCTTGGCGTGCATTGCGTCTACCTCCTGGCTCGTCAGCGTCCTTTCCCTGGACCTGTAAACGGCCCTTATGGCAAGGCTTCTTTTTCCCGGAGGTATGTTGCTTGGATAGTATACATCAAACAGTTCAACCCTTTCAATAAGTTTCGTATCTAAAACTCGGATTGAGCTGATTATTTCCTGATACGGTATATTTTCATCTATTATAAAGGCGATATCCCTGGTCGATTCCGGGAATTTCGGCAAAGGCTTGTATGACTTTGCCCCTCCCGCCAAGTCGATTATAGCATCAATTTCGATATCAAAAAGGTATGCAGGGCGCTTCAGGTCGAATTTTATTTTAAGCTCCGGGTGCAGCTCGCCAAAGACTCCGGCTTCCTTCCCATTTACAATTATAGCCGCGGATTTCCCGGGGTGAAATATCTTTTTACTATGATCTGTTATGGGGCCTACATTAAGAGAGCCTGTTATCCCAAGTCCCTCGAAGAGCATCTCTACGACGCCCTTTACGTCAAAGAAATCGAGTCCCTCTTTAGGATAGTTCCAGGTCTCGGCCCAGCGCGGCCCATACATAAGCCCGGCTGTCCGCCACACCTCGACGGGAAGCTTTTCATTCGGATCGGAAGGGGGCGCAAAGACGGGAGCGACCTCGAAGATCCTCAGCTCCTCGTTTTTCTTCAAAAGGTTGCGCCTTAAGGTGTCGATGAGCGAAGGTATGAGGCTCCTCCTCATTACGACCTGCTCCTCGGTGATGGGATTGGATATCACAATCCCGTCCTTGTCTTCAGGCCCCGTAAGGGAGAACATCTCTCTGGAGACAAAACTATAATTAAGGACTTCTACAAAACCCGAATGCGAGAGAATATCCTTGATGGCCCTCTTCAGGCGGGTGCCATTTCCGGGGTCTCCGCTCCTGAGAGGCGCGTTCGGAAGCGTTTCCGGGATATTGTCATATCCAAAAAGCCGCGCAACTTCCTCTATAAGGTCTATCTCCTCTTTTAGATCAAGCCTGTACAAAGGGGCATACGCGATATAGGCCCCATCGCCCGTCTCGCTGACTTCAACGCCCAATCTCTGAAGGTTGCTTTTTACTGCAGAGGGCTCCGCCTCGATGCCTAAAATACCGTTTATCCTCTCTCTCCGCAGCCTGATCTCTCTGCGGCTCAGGGGTTCTGTATATACGTCAAGGGCCTCTTTCGAAATCGTCCCGCCTGCAAGTCTGGCAATAAGGAAGGCGGCATAATCGAGCGCCGCCACGACACCTTCGATATCTACTCCGCGCTCAAACCTGTAGGACGAATCGGATGAAAGTCCGGTCTTTTTCGAAGTCCTCCGAACGCTGGACGGGTCGAACCACGCCGATTCAAGGAGTATGTTCATTGTAGAGTCCGTCACTTCCGTAGCCTGGCCGCCCATTACCCCGGCAAGGGCCACAGGGCCTTTGGCGTCGGCTATTACGAGCATCGAGGCATCCAGATTCCTGACCTTGGAGTCTATCGTTTCAATAGTCTCTCCCTCGCCCGCAAGCCGGACGTCTATAGACTTGCCCTCCACCTTATCGAAGTCAAAGGCGTGCAAAGGCTGACCAAGCTCAAGCATCACGTAGTTCGTAACATCCACGGCGTTATTTATAGACCTTATCCCGTGCGCTTCAAGCCTTGCCTTGAGCGCCTCAGGCGACGGCCCTATCTTGACGCCCTCGACCACCCTCGCGCTGTAGCGCCTGCAGGGCGAGCCGTCCTCGATGCTTACGGATACCAGCTCATCGGTCGCCATCCCGCCCTCGATCAATTTAACTTCCTTCGCCTTAAACGCCGCCGCGGTAACGGCCCCGATCTCGCGGGACAAACCTTTGATGCTTAAAAGGTCGGCCCTGTTGGGTGTAATGCCGACCTCCATCATATAATCTTTCAGATTTAGAATAGTATTTATGTCCTGCCCGAGCGGCGTATCTTCAGGGAGTATCATAATGCCGCTGGAAGTGTCCTTAATGCCCAATTCGACTTCCGAGCACATCATGCCCTGGGATTCAACACCGCGTATCTTGGATTTCTTGATTTTGATGCCGCCGGGGAGTTCGGCTCCCGGCAGGGCCAGAGCGACCCTGTCGCCCGCCTTCATGTTCCTCGCGCCGCAGACGATCGAATAATTAGCCGCGTCGGTCTTTACCTCGCAGAGCTGCAATCTGTCGGCATTAGGATGGGGGGCGCAGGAAAGTATCTCGGCCGTAACGACGTTATTCAACTCTGCGCCCGAGGCGGTTATTGACTCGACCTCTGTGCCGGACATGGTGAGCGCCCTGGCAAGCTCCACGGGCAGAGGCAGATTTTCTATATATTCCTTGAGCCAGTTATAGCTAAAGAGCACGTAAATACCTTTAAGTATATAGTCTAACTTATTGATCCGGAAGGAAAATCCCGGACTTTAAAACAGGATGGCTGTTAAATTTTAAAATGGATTTTAAAACTGCTGCAGAAATCTTAAATCGTTCTCGAAAAGAAGCCTCAGGTCGTCGATGCCGAATTTGAGCATCGCTATCCTCTCGACCCCCAAACCGAATGCGAAGCCTGTGCAGGCCTCCGGGTCGTACTTTACCGCCCTGAAGACGTTGGGGTGTATCATACCCGCCCCAAGGATCTCAAGCCATCCGCTCCCCTTGCAGACCCTGCAGCCGGTGCCTTTGCATATGACGCAACTGATGTCAACCTCAGCGCTGGGCTCGGTGAACGGGAAAAAGCTGGGGCGGAATCTTATAGCCGTCCTTGAGCCGAACAAACTTCTTAAAAAATGCGTGAGCGTTCCCTTAAGGTCGCTGAAGGTAATCTTACTGTCGACCATAAAACCCTCCACCTGATGAAACATCGGTGAATGTGTGATGTCGGAGTCCCTGCGGTAAACTGTGCCTGGGGCTATTATTCTGAACGGAGGGGCCTTCTTTTCCATCACCCTCGGCTGAACCGAGGAGGTGTGCGTGCGGAGTAGCAAATCTCCGCCCACAAAGAAGGTGTCCTGCATATCCCTCGCGGGATGGTCAGGAGGGAAGTTAAGGGCCTCGAAGTTGTAATAATCAAGCTCAACCTCCGGGCCTTCTGCTATATCGAAGCCTAGTCCGAGGAAGATATCTTCAATCTCATCCATCACCTGCGTGACAGGGTGTCTTTTGCCTGGACGGACGAACCTCCCGGGTAGCGTTATGTCGAGGCGCTCCTTGCGGAGCTTCCCTTCCTTTTCACTCTCCAGAAAACCCGATAGAAGCCTTTCTATCTCGGACTCTATCAGGGTCTTGACCTTGTTGATCGCCTCCCCGGCACTCTTTCGTTCTTCAGGCGGCAAGGCGCCAAGATCTTTTAAAAGAGAGGCGACCTCCCCTTTCCTGCCGACATACTTACCCTTTGCCTGCAGGACAAGGTCTTTGGTGGAAGCCTTCGCGAGTTCTTCCCGCGCATCTTTTAAAAGGGACTCGAGCCTTTCGATCATGCCGCCAAGCTTGTCTTCGCTATTGATACGACCTTTGAGAACCCGGCCGGGTCTTTGACCGCCATGTCGGCAAGGGTCTTCCTGTCGATTGTCACATTGGCCTTAAGAAGCCCGTTTACAAGGCGGCTGTAAGTCATGTCGTTCATCCTGGCCGCCGCGTTGATCCTGGCTATCCAGAGAGACCTGATCTCCCTCTTCTTCTGCTTCCTGTGGGCGAACGCGTAGGCCATAGCCCTGTCGACAGCCTCGGTGGCTATGCGGTAGAGCTTGCCTCTTCCGGCCCTGAAGCCCTTGGCGGCCTTTAGTACTTTCTTTCTTTTCTTCTTGGCGTTTAAGCCTCTCTTAACCCTCGGCATACTGCAACTCCTTTTCTCTTGTAGGTATCTGAAATTGTATGTGCAACAAAGCTGATTATTTCAAAAAAATAAAATGGTTACCAGAAAAACATGACAACCGGTCTAAAGCGCGGCCTAGCTGTAAGGAATAAGCCTCTTGATCGAGTCCTCGTGTGTCTTGGATATGAGGCCGGACTTTCTCAAAGTCCTCTTCGCGGCCTTGGACTTGCTTGTCAATATGTGCCTCATCCCGGCGTGCATCCTCTTTACCTTGCCTGTGCCGGTCAGCTTGAACCGTTTCGCGGCTCCCTTGTTTGTCTTTATCTTAGGCATCTCTTTCCCCTTCTCTATTCTTTCTTTGTAGTCTGTTGCGCCGCCTGCGGCGTCTGCTGTTGAACCTGCTGAACCGGAGCCAGCATCATCGACATGTTCCTGCCTTCAAGTTTCGGAGGCGCTTCTATCGTAGCGACTTCCTTAAGCTCTTCAGCCACCCTCTTAAGCATGCCCATGCCAAGCTCGGTATGCGTTATTTCACGGCCCTTGAAGATAATGGAGACCTTTACCTTGTCTCCTTCGCCCAGGAACCTCTTTATATTACGTACCTTGAACTGGAAATCATGCTCCTCTGTCTTGCCCCGAAGCTTCATTTCCTTTACATGTATTACGGTCTGTTTCTTCTTGGCGTCTTTTGCCTTCTTGGAGGTCTGGTACTTGAATTTCCCATAGTCCATTATGCGGCATACCGGCGGATTGGCCGTGGCCGCGACTTCAACGAGATCCAGCCCTGAATTTTCAGCAGCGGCAAGAGCGTCTTTTGTGGCCATTACGCCAAGCTGGTTGCCCTCGGCGTCTATGACCCTCACCTGAGGCACCCTTATATATCTATTTATCCTGACTGTTTCTTTAGCTATAAAAGCTCACCCCCTTAAGGATTATAGGTTACTTCTGTTAATTCCGTCTGTTGTAGGCCTGTTTTCGGCCTTGAGGCGGATGATGAATTCGTCAAGGGACTCAGGAGCGAGCGAATCTCCGCCGCGCATCCTTGGAGCCACTTTGCCTTCTTTTTCTTCATTGTCCCCGGCTACGACCTGATAAGGTATCTTCTTAAGCTGCGCTTCCCTTATCTTGAACCCGAGTTTTTCGTTCCTTATATCAAGCTCGGCCCTGATGCCCTCGTCTTTAAGCCTCTTGTATACCGCTTTGGCGTAGTTGTCATTCCTCTCCGTTACCGTAAGGATCACAACCTGCACAGGCGCGAGCCAGAACGGGAATGCACCCGCATAATGCTCTACCAGGCAGCCAAAGAAGCGTTCAAGCGAGCCCATGAGCGCCCTGTGTATCATTATGGGCCTCGACTCTCCGCCGCGTTCGTCCCTGTAAGTCACATCGAACCTCTCAGGCAGATTGAAGTCCACCTGGATGGTCGAACACTGCCACGACCTTCCGATGACATCTTTTATCTTGATGTCTATCTTGGGGCCGTAGAAGACCCCCTCGCCCGGGTCTATCGAAAACTTAAGCCCCGTCGATTCCAGAGCTCCCTTAAGGGCGCTTTCGGCCTTCGCCCAGTTATCAAGGGATCCGACGTACTTTTCCGGCCTCGTGCTTAAATATATATCAAAATCATTAAAACCAAAAGACTTAAGTATGTAAAGGGTAAAATTCAAAACGCCCTTTATCTCATCCTCAAGCTGGGAAGGCGTCATGAAAATATGGGCGTCGTCCTGAGTAAACCCCCTGACCCGCAGGAGCCCGTGAAGTACCCCGGACCTTTCGTACCTGTAGACGGTGCCAAGCTCCGCGTACCTTATCGGCAGGTCCCTGTAGCTTCTCAGGTGGCTCTTGTAAACCTGGATATGGAAAGGGCAGTTCATGGGCTTAACAATATAATCCTGCCCCTCGACATCCATAGGTGAAAACAGATTTTCCCTGTAAAAATCCCAGTGGCCGCTCTTTTTCCAGAGATCAACTACGGCTATATGCGGGGTATATACGATACCATAATCGCTTTTAACGTGCTCGCCCTTCCAGAAGTCCTCTATCACCCTTCTTACGGTGGCCCCATGCGGGTGCCAGAGCACCAGCCCAGCGCCTATCTCCTCATCAGTCGTAAAGAGATCGAGCTCTTTTCCTAATTTCCTGTGGTCCCGCTTCTTCGCCTCTTCAATCCTGGCCAGATGGTCTTCCAGCGCCTTTTTTGAAGGGAAGGCCGTGCCGTAGATCCTCTGGAGCATCTTGTTCTTCTCAGAGCCCCTCCAGTACGCGCCTGCAGTGCCGGTAAGCTTGAATGCCTTTATATACCCTGTGGAGGGCACATGCGGCCCCCTGCAGAGGTCAACAAAATCAGACTGCCTATAGATGCTTACGGTATTGTCCGGAAGCTCACTTATGATCTCTTCCTTATATATCTCGCCCCTGGACTTGAAGAATTCAAGGGCCTCTTCTTTCGTCATCTTCTCGGCGGCAAAAGGACAATCGGCCTTGATTATCTCTTTCATCTTCGACTCGATCTTATCGAGGTCTTCCGGGGTAAAAGGCCTTTCCGTATCGAAGTCGTAGTAAAACCCGTCTTCTATCGCGGGGCCTATCGCGAACCTGGTATTCGGATACAGCGATTTGACAGCCTCCGCCATTATGTGCGCGGCAGAGTGCCTGCATATACCGACACCCTCTTTTGATTCGATGTCAACAGGGACTACCGTTACAGGGCCTGCGCCGTCGAGCCTGCTTTTAAGGTCCTTCAGCTCGCCGTTTACTTTCACGGCGACAGCCTTTTTAAGGGCGGCCTTGTCATGGTTCTTTAAGACCTCAAGGAAGCTTAAATCCCCATCGACATTCAATTCCATGTTATCTGAAAGTATTACCCTGGTCATTCGCGATCCGTTTTAAAACTCCTGCATCTTACCTAAAATCAACAAAAGGCGTCACCCACTGGAACTGCTTTCAAGCCCAATGGTGGAAGTGACACCTCGTAGTGGGCATGGTAGGCACGGGCGGTTTCGAACCGCCGACCTCTACCGTGTCAAGGTAGCGCTCTACCCCTGAGCTACGCGCCTAAAGAAGCCTAACATATCGTTTTTCCAGTATTTTTTATTATATCAAAAAACAGCCGGAACAAACAAAAAAACACCTTCAATCCCTGCCCCGCCACCTAAGCAAATAACACAAGCTTAAAGGGACAGCGGACCTAAGGTAAATTAGCATTGAATTTTACCATAACCTGTAAGGGTGTCAAGGATATTTATTAAGGAATATCAAAGGGATATTTTTAGCGATGGCAAACGAAGCGGAGAAAAAATACGGCTCCATCAGCCGCTGCAGGCGCCCCTGTAATTACCAGCCTTTATGCGGTCGAGAAAGTTCTCTTCAGTAACATGATCGAAAAACTCGGTAAAACAGCAGCCGACCTCATCCCTGCTGTGAGAATCACTCCCTCCGGTCGTGGGCAAAGAGAGAACCTCCGCCGCACGGAGCGCCTTCGCGTTCTCATCTTCATTATTATGGCCGTTGTACGCCTCTATGGCCGATAGCCCTTTAAGCTTAAAGATATCGGCCCTTAAGATCGACCACTCCCTGAAGGGGTGCGGCGCGATAACGACCCCGCCTCTCCCGCCCACTATCCTTATCACTTCGTCTACAGGGGCGTGTAGCCCGAAATCATTGAATATATCCTCTTTGATGCCGAAGAGGAGGAGGTGCCCCTCGGCGGCGCTGTATTCCGCGCCCCTCAGTATCAATATCCTGTCTTTGTATTTTTCTTTCAATTTCTCAACAGGTTCAGAGGCCGTATACGAGTGGTGCTCGGTAAATGCTATCCCGTCAAGACCCACTTCCATGGCGCGCTCTATGGATTCCAGGGCCTCCGAAGTGCTGTCCTCGCTGTATGTCGAATGATTATGAAGGTCTATTTTAAAGGACATGGCATTCAACCCCTAATTAGGCAATTTCAGGAGCTCCCTTTTAAGCTGCAGAGAGTACCTGTCCATAAGTTTATTGAACCGTAAACCGTCAGGCGATCTGGCGAGTTCCTTTGCGGCGAAATACGCATACCCAAGCCTGTACGCAAGATAGGCTATCATATAAAAGAGCAGGCGTTCATATTTTATTTTTTCCCTTGAATGAGAATGGTACCTGCTTATGAGATAATCCTCTTCCATCGGGTTCAAGCCGAATTCCACTATCGCCCCGGCCAGGTCCCATGCTATGTCCTGGCAGCACGGGAAGAACTGGTCAGCGTGATGGTCGAACGCATCCGCCTTTATATAGCCCCTGTGCGTAAGGAGCCATTCATTCGGGAGCATCCTCCCGTCCACCGCCACCGGTATGTTCTCATCGAAGATGCCCCTGAAGGCCTCTATCCCGCCGAGCCTCTTTTCCCATTTATCGCCCAGCCCCAGCGAGGTATTCCTTTTTATCATGGAGCAGACCTCATCGAAACTGATCGTCCCGGGGGCCTTGAAGTTCTCATTCAAAAAAGCCGTATAACGGGCCATGGTATCGAGCAAAAGCTGATTCACCTCGTGCTCGGCGAGAGGCCTGCCATGGATGAACTCGGTAACCAGAAATCCGCTCTTAAAGCCGATGACATCCTGTGAAAAACCCGCGTCGGATAGCTTGAGAGCCCTCTCGTGCTTGGCCCTTCCCCATCGCCCGAGGCCCGCGAACCTGAAGAGAAGTCCCCTTCCTTTTTGTTGAGCGTTCCCATTGCCATTCAGAGTCCGGCCCAGGGAAATATACTTCCTTTTTTCATGGTGCGGATTTACGGCCGGGTAATGCCCTTCATCATTATAAAAATAAGACCGCCATCCGCCTCCTGAGATATTTATCAGGTCGGCTGAGGTAAACCCGTCCTTGAGCCTCCCGCTTTTTATCCAAAGGGAATCGAAGTCAGCGGCATACTTCCTGTGCCTCTGCCAGCGTTGCCTCGCCTCGTCGGACAAAAAAGCCGACCCGTCAGGAAGCCAGCTCGGGAAAAATATTATCCTCTCATCGCTCACCCCGGCCTCGGAGAGCGCCTTGGCCGCGCTTGCGAAGGACGACCCGCTTAACCCCGGGCCTTCATCCGATATTAAAAAATAAGACGACTTGAAGGACCCAAGATGCGAGCGGAGCTCATCCGTCAATTTTATGAACCTGTCAAAGGGATGTCCCTGGGGGCGAAGCGTATAGGAGTGTACCTGGCAGTTCAGGTCCGCCAACTTGGCCGCTATAACGGACGAAAGGCTCGTGCCAATGGAGCGAAGCCCTATGCAGACGGCCTCCGCGGGCCTAAGCTCTTCGTAGAAGTCCCTGGCTGCCTCCATGTAAACTTCGGGAAATAACCCGTAATGGGCGTATCCCTCAGGTTCGCGGACTATGATCTCGGACGGGAGATTCAGAGAATAGATCTCGTTTATCGCGTTGGAAAGCTCTCCGGCCCAACGCACCGCATCCCCGCCCCTCTTGTCCCACGAGGAGCAAAACACATGGCCGGCGAGGATACCGGCCTGCCTGAAGGCGTAGCTAGTCTTGCTGAGGCTGTCCGCGCCTCCCGCGCACAAGGCATCTGCCGCAGCGGACTCCAGCACCCCCCATTCCATGAGCAATTCCAGTGCGGAGTCATGGTCTTCCCCGTTCAGATCTTTAATACGCTCGATTATGGAACGTATGCGGTTTAAATAGATCGAAGGAGCCGTCTTCTCCTCGTTCTTGCGATAGACAATCATAAAACCCCCTGCTTCGGTTAACAGCACTTTTGTTCTTCTAATATATCTGATTAAAAACCTGGATTTTGTTGAAGCTCCCGGCGGAATCCGCGTGGAATTTGCTCGCTATGCATATTCAGGCTCGCTCAAAAAGCTTCAGCTGCGAGGCGTCGAGAAGCGAGGAATGCGGCGTACTTTGCCTGTACGCCGCAGTGACGAGCGACAATGACAACGAAGCAGATGAAGCTTTTTCAGCAGCCCGCTAAAACGAAACGGTAATTGACCCTGTTCACGGCACCCCAGAAATACTTATACGGTTCGCCGCCGCGCATGAAATCGAAGATCTCAAAACCCTCTTCTATCGCGCGCTCGATGGCATAGGCCATCAGGTACCTTCCGGGGCTGAACCTGCCGAACTTCGGCTCAAAGCCAGAGAGATAGCAGAAGACCTGCCCGCCTTTTATCAGCGAATAGAGCGCCGCCGCATTTTCACCTTTAAAGACGAGCCTGTGAAGCCTTAAGCATCCTATATCGTACAAGCCTTCCGCGGCATCGAAGTGGAACCTCTGGAGATTATTGTCTGAGAGTACCCCGGGAAGGCCTTCGCCGCCCCACCTGGCCCCATGGAGCGCGAACAAATCCGTTAAAAATTCGCGCAGGGTAGCCTTGCACGCTTCTTCGACCCTCAGCCCGCCAGTCGCCGCCATTTCACGCTTGCCCTTGCTCACCTTCCGCCTGTACTTCGGAGATAAGCCGGAATACAATTCGCCCGCTCTTTGAGGCAGCTTTATAAAGGGGCAGATATCAGCATCTGATATCCGGATATCGAAACCTTCCGGCGCCTTCAGCGTCAAAAGAGGGGAGCCGGCCCTGAGCTCATCAAGCTCGCACCTGTCCCACATGGAAGCGCTTTTCAAGAGGCGATCAAGTATAGCCTCCGCTACGATTTCAGCCGAGCCTGGCTCAAACAGGATATCCAGATAATCGGAGATGCCGGTGCCTATGAAGATCATCCGGCGAATATCGCTCAGCGGCGAATATATAAAAAAAGGGGCCAGACCGGTCAGCCTGCCTCCTGTTCTGACAGTGACCGTAAATAATCCCTCTTTGCCGAAGTGCCTCCACCACGGGATAAGCCACTGGGGGGCTTGAAATGGCGTTGCCCATCCGCACTTTTTCCAGAGTTCCGTCCACTCATCCCTGATCTCTTCAAGGCCTGAGAGGGTAGCGATCACACCGGTGTTTAATCCCTGTTTTTCCATTGCCTGGCTTAAGCCGTTACCTATCCACTTCCCTTTACAAGCCTTTCGTACAGAGCGATGTATCGGGACGTCATGATATCGGATGAGAACCTCTCCTCAGCTTTCGCTCTGCAAACGTCCGAAGAAATATCCCTGGCCATCGCTATAGCGCATTTCATCTCTTCGCTGTCTCTGACCAGAAAACCCGTCTTTCCATTTTCAACGATATCCGATAACGCCCCGATATCATTCGCTACGACAGGCGTGCCGCACGAGAGCGCCTCCATCGCCGCCAGTGAACTTGTCTCGGGGACGAGGCTCGGTATAATGACGCATCTCGCCGCGCTCAGGAGCCTCCTCTTCCGGTCAAAACCTACAGGGCCCAAAAAACGGCAGTTGTGACCGAGTCTCGGTTTTATCTCTTTCCTGAAATATTTTTCGTGGCTATCGTACCCGAAGAGATCGCCAGCCAACAGGAACGGGATATTCAAGGCCCTTGCCGCGTCCATCGCCAGATGGAATCCCTTCTCCGGGCAGATCCTCCCGATAGACATCACAAATCTTCTCCTGCTCACGTTTGCGAACAATCTTTTTACCGGAACGCCGTTCTCTATCTCGGGCAGGAGCTTAAGCCCCGGAGGCGCCCCCCTCGCCTGTGAAAGCGAAACGCAGTTGAAGTACGTACCGGGCCTTTTTACATTCAGCTCTTTATACCAGCCTGGCGGGAGGTGGAGCGTTACAAGGACCGGACGATCGCCTCCGGGCAGATATGATTCGAAATCCAACCCGTGCATATGGATTACGTCGATCTCCCGTTCGCTCAAAACCTTCTCTATCGCTTCACTGTACTCCCTGTGCGCGCGCCTCCTTGAATCCTCGTCGATCGCTTTTTCGATTTTTCCGGTTTTGAACAGTTCACCTTTGACTGACGAACCCTCGCACGCTATCACAAACGACCTGTGGCCTGACCTTACGAGCGCGGCATCAAGGAGCAGGAGCACCTGCTCGGCCCCTCCGGCGGTATCCTCCCTGACCGGGGCAAACGGGTAAGCGACATTCAAGACAGAAAGCTTCATATCTGGCCGTCCGGTTTGAAGCCCCCCCTAAGCGCAGCGGGGAATCTTCAAAATAAAATATCAGGATGTTACAATCTCAATCTGATGAGGGCCTTTTTTGCGGACACGCGCCAATCGGCCCCTGTAATGGACCAGTCGAAAAATTCATAAAAAAGCCTCCCCGCATGTGGCGGGGCCGTAAAATCATAGAGCGGCGCCTTCCTGTATCTCTCCAGTTCGATGGGGAACTGGCTTAGAACCTTTTTCTGCGTCAGGAATGCGTCCATCAGACTCTGCTTGAATAATCTATCTTCCTGCTCAAGGTTTACTGTGACCGCCTCTTCGTCTGACGGGGACGGGAGGAATTCAGCGCTGACCATCTTACTCCCGTCCGCGTGATACGACGTAAATTCAATGATCAAAGGAACGCGCCCATTCTCTCTGCCGATAATCGCGCATGCGCCATGAACGCCAAACGACGTCGCGTCATGGTCAGGGTGCCCTCCCTCGTAAGGATGGGTCATAACCAGATCAGGTTTTATCTCCCTTATCAGCACTGCGATTTTCAAGGTCAGCTCATAGAGATTTGACGACGCTTCCTGGTCTATAAACCCGGCCTCAAGGGAATATTGAGGAGGCAGCCCGGCCAAGCGAAGCACCTCTGAAAATTCCGCCCTCCTGGCCCTTGCGTACTCATCTCTTGTGCCGTAACCAGCGGCCCTGGCGTCTTTCAAGTCTCTAGGCGAACCGTCGGTCGTATGCATGAAATAAGGGTCTATTAAGTATCTGAATAAACTCCCCGCCCCGGCGGTCTCGTCGTCGGGGTGCGCGGATATAATAAGCACCCTCGGCGAGGCAACGCCTTTTCTTATCTTTTCAATGAGCGCGGCAGTGCCAATATTTAATCCCCCGGACGCGCTATCCCGCATATCTTTTGACCATGGAATCGCAGAATTCAGCGAACTCTTCGATCCTCCCGGGTGGGCTTGTATGGTTCGACTGTATGCCTTTTATGTCGGGCGTAAAGCAGAAGGTCACCGTCAGATCGAAATCATCGAGCGCCTTCATCTGCCTGTCGAACCATGACAGCGCGTTAGGCCTCAGACTGTCCGCCCAGCTGAGCCCCGTGCGGAGCTTTTTAACGCCTAGTTTTTTGAGCCACCTTACAGCTCCGTCAAGCCTGTGATCCTCGTAGTGGAACCACTGGCATATGCCGATATCGGGAGTGTAGTCCATGAATCTGGAAAGCGCCATCTTCGGTCTGCCGTCCTCTTTTATCAACCCCATATAAAAATGCCTGTAATATGAAGAGCCCTCGGCCTCGCGGTGCCTGGTCGTGGCAGGCCACGCGCGGGGAAGGTCATAGAGGCTGTACCAGTGGATCCTTCCGGCGCTGCCTATCAGCAACTCGGCGGTTCGCTTCAACCCGAACTCCTGTACTTCCTCAGCGCCGAATGTAGAGACGCCGACCTCGGATACCCAGACAGGCAGATCAGTAACCGCCTTTATCTCCCTGAGCTTCTCCGGCCATTCGTCAATCGACCAGTGATTCCAGTCTAACGGAAATCCGTGCACGGCTATTATGTCCACATGATCGAGCACGCCCTTCCCCTTCATATTCAAGATAAAATCCGGGTCTATCGGCGAAATGCCGCCCAATACGCGAAGAAGTCCCGGTCTTCTCGCCCTTACAGCCGTGGCCGCGGCATTGACCATCGCGGCGTATATCTTCCAGTCAGGGTCTAAATGAAAATCCCAGTGTGAAAGGTTGTTTGGCTCATTCCAGAACATTACAGCCTCGATCATCTGCTTCGGCCTCCTTCCCTATCCTTCCGCATACTTAGCCCCCTCTTCGGGGCGGAGCACGAACTCAAAGTCGGGACACGCCTATCCGCTTCCTTATCTTATATGGCGTAAATTTATCTACAGCTACTCCCCGTCCGCCGCCTTTTTGCCAAGGAGCCTGATAGCCTCCCTGTAGCCGTCAAGGGTACCTACGTCAACGTAAGACTCTCCGCTCCTTATACCGCACGCGGTACCGCCCCTTTTCAGATAATCATTTACGAGAGTGCCTATGTACTCGTCGCTACACCCGCGTTCCTGCCAGAGGGCGTGAAGGGACGCGAGTACGGAGCCCCTCAGCTTGAACGCCCCCCAGACCCAGTTCGATCTCGCGGAGGGGCTCTTTACCTGCACCTCTAAAACCTTCCCTGAGCCGTCGGTGACGACCGCGTCAAAGAACTCGGGACGGTCTACCGGAAATAGCAGGAACGACAGTTCGTCGTTACCGAGTGAAGAAAACCCGTTAACAGGAAACCAGACCGTGTCCGGAAGACCTGTTATTACGAACTCATCCGGGTCTATGAAGGGAAGCGCCCTGAATATGGAATCGCAGAGCCCAAGCGGCCTCTGCTGGACGATATAGCAGATAGGCGCTCCGTTGACGCTCCCTCCGTAATACTCCATTATGTCGGACTTGCCCGGAGAGATTATGAAGCATATCTTCCTGGCTCCTGCTATAAGCATGCGGTCGAGGAGATATTCGCTTACCGCCCTGGGCCTCTCTATTTCGCCGTCCAGTCTGCTGCCTACTGGCAGCAGCTCTTTTGAGAACGCGAGCGGCTGGATGCGGCTCCCCGCGCCTGCGGCTGGAATGATCCCCCACATTTGAAGGCCCCTTTAATGATAATTTTCGTCTGCTGCTTCGAACAGG
>JACRET010000041.1 GCA_016218105.1 Deltaproteobacteria bacterium | reverse complement strand
GGAGGTCGACAGCAAGCTCGTCGCGCTTGCCCGCGAGACCAACGGCAGGATACTCACGAACGACGCCAACTTGAACAAGGTCGCCGAGCTCCGGGGCGTCCATGTCCTCAACATCAACAAGCTCGCCACGGCCTTAAAGCCGGTCGTGCTCCCCGGCGAGATAATGAACATCCTGGTGCTTAAGGAAGGCAAGGAGCATAACCAGGGCGTGGGCTATCTCGAGGACGGCACGATGGTCGTCATAGACAACGCAAGAGAGCACCTGGGCAAGATGATAGACGTCTCTATCACGAGCGTCCTCCAGACCACCGGCGGCAGGATGATATTCTCCAAGGTCCGGGAGGAGTCGAAGAGGCCGGTCTACCAGTAGACCTTCAGCCCCATCCCCTTTCAATCCCTTTTTCCAAACCACGCATCTACCGTCTGCCCGTTGCCATTGCGAGCAAAGCGAAGCAATCTCATCTTTTCTGTGCGGTTTCAGGATGTAGGTTGGGTTAGCGAAGCGTAACCCAACAAAAAATTCAAGAAAACCTTGCGAGAGAGTAGTTGTAGGTCGGGTTAGCGAAGCGTAACCCGACAAAAAACTCAAAAGACCCTTACGAGAAAGAATCAAATACCGGCGAATAATCAGTTCCGTAAATCCCCCCTCCCCAAAAAATCCTTTTATTGGACACCTTTTTTTATTAAACTGCTTACATGCCAAGCATGCCCGGAAACCCGAAAGGTAAGGTCGTCGCCATCATCCCCTCTGCCGGGCTCGGCAGGCGCATGGGCGGGAGAAAGAAAAACTATTTGCTCCTCTCGGGCTCTCCGGTCCTCGCTTACACCCTTGCCGCTTTCGAGTCATCGGCCCTCATTGACGCGGTAATTATCGCTGTCGCGCCCGGCGACGAGGGATACTGCCGGGGCTCGCTCTCCCCTTTCGGCTTCCAGAAGGTCTCTCAAATCGTCGCAGGAGGGAAAGAGCGCCAGGACTCGGTCTGGAACGCCCTCGAATTCGCCAGCGACGCGGAAGTGGCCGTCGTCCACGACGGTGCGCGCCCGCTCGTGACCGTCGAGATAATAGACGCCGTAATACGTTCAGCCTTTGAGACCGGGGCCGCGATAGCGGCGGTCCCCGTGAAGGACACCATAAAAGAGGTCTCCGACGGCATGGTCGCGAGGACTATCGACCGGACCCGCCTCGTATCCGTCCAGACCCCGCAGGCCTTCAGGCGCGAGATACTCGTAAACGCCTTCCGGAAGGCAAAGGCGGAGAACTTCTACGGCACTGACGAGAGCTCGCTTGTCGAGAGGGCCGTGCAGGCGGTCTCTGTGGTAAGCGGCTCTTACGAGAACTTCAAAATAACGACGGCTGAGGACCTCCTCTTCGCCGAAGGCGTGCTCGGGAAAAGAGGCGCGACTCTCTCCAGACTTCCCCTCCCTTGACGGGAGGGGATTGAGGCGCTCGGCGCGCGGCCAAAGTCGAACGGAGCCACTGGGTAAAATTAAACTCTGTCAGTTCGTCGCGGATTTGCCAGCCCGGCAAGGGCGAGGGTGAGATCCTTTCCACCCTTTTTAAGACAACAGAGATAAGGAAGGACCCTCTCATGCGCATAGGCAACGGATACGATGTCCATAAATTGGTCGAAGGCAGAAAGCTCATCATCGGCGGCGTCGATATCCCCTTCCCAAAGGGGCTCCTCGGCCACTCGGACGCCGACGTCCTCCTCCACGCGATAATCGACGCGCTCATAGGCGCAGCCACGCTCGGCGACATCGGGAGGCACTTCCCCCCGACCGACCCCGCCTACAAGGGCATATCATCTATCGACCTCCTCCGGCGGACAGGCGCGCTCATCGTATCGAGCGGCTTTACGGTAGGCAACATCGATTCGATCATCGTCTGCGAATCCCCCCGCATGGCGCCGTACATCCCCGAGATGTCCACTAACATCGCCCGGGCCCTCAACTGCCCCAAAGGGAGGGTCAACGTAAAGGCCAAGACCGAAGAGGGACTCGGCTTTACCGGCAGGGGCGAGGGCATATCGGCCTACGCCGTCGCGATCCTTGAGGAGAGCGAAGGGTGAGCGTGCGCACGCGCTTCGCGCCAAGCCCCACGGGCCGCCTCCACATCGGAAACGCCAGGACGGCGCTCTTCAATCGGCTCTTTGCGCGTAGATACAACGGCAGCTTCATCGTCCGCATAGAGGATACCGACATCGAGCGCTCAACAAGAGAATTCGAAAAAAACATCCTCGAAGACCTCCTATGGCTCGGCCTCGACTGGGACGAGGGGCCCGATGTCGGCGGCGCAAAAGGCCCTTACAGGCAGTCGGAGCGGCTCTCCATATACAAGTCGTATGCCGCGCGCCTTGTGGACGCCGGGCTTGCGTATAACTGCTACTGCTCAAAGGAGCGGCTTGAAGAGGTCAGAAAAACACAGCTTGCCAAAGGCCTGCCCCCGAGATACGACGGCAGGTGCAGGATTATGACACCATCCGAAGCCCCCGCAGGCGCTGCACCCGCTATAAGGTTCCGGGTCCCTGAAAGAGAGATAAAAGTCATTGACGGCGTACACGGCGAGCTCTCATTCGAGACGAGCGCGTTCGGCGACTTTGTGATTGTCGGATCCGACGGAGCAGCTTCATACAGCTTCGCTGTCGTCGTAGACGACGCGCTCATGGAGATAACGCATGTCATCCGCGGCGACGACCACCTCTCGAACACCCCGCGCCAGATACTGCTATTTGACGCGCTCGGCCTCAGAGCCCCGTCCTTCAGCCACATCCCGCTCGTCCTCGGCCCAAACAAACTCCCCTTGAGCAAGAGGGAGCGGAACGCCTCTGTAGGCGAATTAAGGGACGATGGTTATCTGCCGGGGGCCATCGTCAACGCCATAGCCCGGCTAGGCTGGTCTCCCGAAGAAGGGCTCTTCGGCCTCGACGACCTCTCATCCAACTTCGCGCTCGAAAGTCTCTCGAACTCCCCTGCCGTATTCGACGTCGAGCGGCTAAAGTCGTTCAACAGGGAGGCGATAAAAAAGATGGACGCCTCCGCCCTCTTCGCCTCCCTCGGAATGGGTGAAAGGGATGTGCTTTTCAAAGAAGCCGTACTTGAAATAAGGGCCAACGCCTCTACCATTTCGGAGCTTAAGGATATAATAGATTCCGTGACAGGCGGGATAGGATATGATGAAGCCGCCCTCGCCGTATTGAACGAGCCTTACGCAAAAGAAGCGTTGAGGGCCTTTTCGGACGAGGCGGCGAGATTCGATTTGCTTGACGGACCCGCGTATAATAAAATCATCGGAGAGGTCAAGAAAAAGACCGGCGAAAAAGGGCCGCGGCTCTTTCACCCGATAAGGTACGCGCTCACCGGAAAAAAAGAGGGGATAGAGCTCGTGAATGTCCTGAAGCTCGTCGGCAGAATTGAAGCGTTAAAAAGAATAAAGAGTTTCATCTAAAGGATCTGGAAAGGATTGCGACAATGCCGATAAAAGTCTACAACTCGCTTACAAGAAAAAAAGAGGACTTCGTGCCGGTAGAGGAGGGCAAGGTCAGGATGTATGTCTGCGGCCCTACGGTATACGCGCTTAGCCACATCGGCCACGCACGGAGCGCGGTCTCCTTCGATGTCATATTCAAATACCTCAAATACAGAGGATATGAAGTAAAATACGCCCGGAACTATACCGATGTCGATGACAAGATCATCAACCGTGCGAACGAGGAAGGTGTCTCCTCAGAGGAGCTCGCCGAGCGATACATCAAGGCCTTTGACGAGGACATGGACGCGCTCGGGGTCGAAATACCTAACTTCAGGCCAAAGGCGACCGGAACGATAAAGAAGATAATAGAAGTGACCGAGACCCTCATCAACAAAGGCGCGGCCTACGAGCTTAACGGCGACGTCTACTATTCGGTCAGGCTGAAGAAAGACTACGGAAAATTGTCGGGCAAGAACATAGACGAGCTCGAGTCCGGCGCGAGGGTGGATGTCGACGAGAGAAAAAAGGACCCGCTGGATTTCGCCCTCTGGAAATCGAGCAAGCCCGGAGAGCCCGCGTGGGATTCCCCCTGGGGCAAGGGCAGGCCCGGCTGGCACATCGAGTGCTCCGCGATGTGCATGGAAAGGCTCGGAGATACGATTGACATACACGGCGGCGGAAAGGACCTCATCTTCCCGCACCACGAAAACGAAATAGCCCAGAGCGAGGCGGCGACAGGCAAGACTCCTTATGTGAAGTACTGGCTCCACAACGGGTTCGTGAACATAGAGAAAGAGAAGATGAGTAAGTCCATCGGCAACATCCTGAACATCAGGGACGTGCTCAAGGACTACACCGCCGACGCGCTCCGGCTCTTCCTGTTATCCAGCCACTACAGGTCGCCAATAGACTACACCCGTGATTCGCTGAAAGACGCCGAGTCCGCGATGGAGCGGTACTACAAGACCGTACAGCGGATGAAAGAGGAGTACCCGTCGGCCTTCGAGGTCGAGTCCTGCATCCACTGCATAGAGGACCGCGTAAGCGAGATGACCTCGGCCATGGACGACGACTTCAACACGGCGGAGGTGATCGGCGCCGTATTCAAGGAAGTAACGAAGGCCAACAAGCTCATGGACGAGGCAAAGGCGACGGGAGAGAAAAAAGGTGTCTGGACCGAGATATCCTACACGCTCTCGCTCTTCAAGGAAGCCGGCAAGTTCCTCGGCCTCTTCGCGAGAACGCCGGAGGAATACTTCGGCGAGCGTAACTCGCGCGCGGCCATGCCCGCCGAGGAGATAGAAGGGCTCATAAAGGAACGCGAGGAGGCGCGGAAGCGGAAGGACTTCAAGGCCGCCGACGCCATCCGAAACGGTTTGCTGGAAAAGGGCATCGTCCTTGAGGACTCGGCTAAGGGGACGACCTGGAGCGTTAAGTAGTAAGCATCATGCTTGAAGGCGCAAAGCAGGCTTTTCATAATGGAGGGGCTCGTCTACCTCGTCCTGGGCACACTCATGGGCCTTACCATGGCCTTCAAGAGAGGCAAGTGAGTCTTGAGGCTCATGCCGCGCGTAATCCCTGTGAGAACATGAAGGTATCTGAAACCATATGACAACAGAAACAGAATTAAACGAATTGACGGAACTAGACGAGCCAATAAGTCCAAAAACCAATATTAAGATTTTCGCCGACACCATTGGCTTCCAATCACGAGTATCTATTCAATACTCTAAAATCTTAAACACAGAAGTTGGTCAAAAAATTTTAAAAATATTTAATAACGATTCACGCATACTTAGTCTCAACGGTAAGATGATTTCTCGTGGCAGCGGCGGTAGAATTTTTGAAGTTTCACATCTGGCGATGTGGTTTTTATGGTGTGTAAACGAGTATGGCAAGAAAGCGGCCATATCTCATTTAAAATCATTTCTCGATTCTGACAAAATAGAGGTAATCAATACTCTTTGGATTATAGGAGTAATGCTTGATGAATCAATATCTTTACAGGATGGCTACACTATTCAAGCTTTAAAGGATATGCCAGATTCAGATGATAAAGAACATTTTCTTAAATTTAGAATGTCAGTGCATGAGATAATGAATTTCCCTTTGTGTGCTATTACCAAGCCTTGTTATGTCAATAAGTTACGGCCTAATGATCCGGAAGCCATAATAAATGATAATCCTGATTTCTGGAATGTCTCTCGCCGACTAAATGAAATTGCGATGCTTTTGAATGCTGTCAAAGGCATCGCTTGTGTACCTTACTATGCCACATCATATACTCCACTAACAATTCCTTTTGGTATATTTAGTTCTGGTGGGGGTGGTATGTTTCTGTGCGATATAAAAAATGACGGAAGCACAAAATTACAGAGTGAATCAATAACCATCATTAATATTCTTATCGAGGCTTACGAAAAGCTCAATACAACTGAAAAAGAAAAATTTCAAAGAATTCTAATTCGCTTATATCAGGCAAAAATACGCAGACAAATCGAGGATAAAATTCTCGATTTGGGTATTGCTTTAGAAATGCTCCTTCTTGATGGAAAAGATGAGCAATTAGCACTTTCCTTTCGACTACGGGGAAGTTGGCTTATCGGGAATTCACAAAACCGGAAGAAAATATTCGAGCAACTAAAAAAGATTTATAAATTCCGAAGCCAGGTAGCACATAGCGGCCTATTATGTGAAGGTATCGCGGAAAAAATAGCTCATGTCAGGGACACATTTCCTGAATACCAATCCCTTGCTGAGGATATTTGTCAGAAGATAATAAAAGACGGCATACCTGACTGGGAGAAACTGATATTGAACTCTATCGAAAATCCGGAGTAGATTTTTTCAGCCAGAATAGAAAACTAAATTTTTTCTCAAAAAGTCACCCCCCTTCAGGACTTTCAAAGCACATCTCATTTGTCCATTTCCCCCTTTTCTAAAGTGGGATTGAGGGGGATTGTAAAAATATCGTTTCCCTCAAAAAAAAATTCCGCTCCCTACCCCTTGCTCACCCACTCCTCTATCTTGTCTCTCGTCTCGTCGTCCAGGTCCATGAACTTTATCCCCATGCCCGGGTCCTGCTTGTGTGGCTCGTACTCCCTCATCCAGACGACCGCGCACCTGCACTTTATGTCGCTCTCCATGAACGGGAGCTTGAAGGTGATGGCAAACTCCTCGCCTACCTTCCTCGGGTTGACGGACGCTACGAACATCCCGCCCCTGCTTATCGTCTTTGCGTAGCCGAAGAAGACCCCCTTGCTGTCCTCCCCCTTTATCTTAAGG
>JACRET010000043.1 GCA_016218105.1 Deltaproteobacteria bacterium | reverse complement strand
GGAGGGAGAGAGCCGACAGCGAGCGGAGCCAATACCCGAAAGCGCGCGGGCCGCGCGCAAAAAGGTTTTTTACCAAGAGATAAATTTCACCCTCCCCTCTGTCCCCTCCCGTCGAGGGAGGGGATTTTAAGTAGAGAAAGAGATGGCTTCGCCCCGCTCGCAAAGACTTTCGTTGTTGCAGTTTGTTCTTCAAAAAATACCAGGGGTATTGCGAAGCGAGCATAAAAGAGGCGAGCGACCGGGCTTCAGTTCTATCGGAGGGAGAGAGCCGACAGCGAGCGGAGCCAATACCCGAAAGCGCGCGGGCCGCGCGCAAAAAGGTTTTTTACCAAGAGATAAATTTCACCCTCCCCTCTGTCCCCTCCCGTCAAGGGAGGGGAGATTTAAGAGTCGATCCCGGCCCGTTCGGGGAACGGGCCCTACACAGAAGAAGCCCCTGTGAGGGGGCTTTAAAAAGAGATTGCTTCGCTCCGCTCGCAATGACATTCGTTTTTAGATTTTGACTGGAATGGATTTTATGCTTTCAATTAAAAAAGGCAGAATAGTAATATACAGGCTCTTTGACATAGCGACCGAGATCAATCTCTCCATAATCGAAAAGAGCGCCAAAGAGGGGGCCAGAAGGCTCCAGTTCTCCAAATATCCTTACATGAAGGCGCTGGAATTCACCAACCCGCCTATCGCGTTCGATTTACCCCCTTTCACCAAAGACCTTTTCCGGCGCGCCGCAAAGGTTAATGTCATAGCAAAGGCGTACGACTTCGGCGTCCTTTCCATAGCCTTTGACCTCCCGATACCGGAGGGTACGTCTTTCCAGGAGCTTGAGTCGGTGACGCAAAGCCTGGAGAACGACCCGTCCATCAATACCCTGGCCAGGGAATATACCACTATGCTTATGGAAACCCTCGGCGGAGCCGTCGTAAACCCTGATCTTAAAGAGGGGCTTATAGAGGATTACCTCGTCTTCTACATACAGGAGCTTGGGGAAGATATCAAAATACCGGAGTTCTTGAGCAGGTATGACCCTACAAGGCTGCTTCTTTATGAGGAAAGGGAATTAAGCCGCTTCACCAGGCAGGAAACGTTAAGGCACAGCTTCAGCTACTATCCTGACGACATAATAATATTGCACATCGATAACGCCTTCATCATAGACCCTTCCGGTAGCTTTGACCTCCCGGATATACTGGAGTTCGCGAACGCGCAGATATTCGAGCTGAGATATTATGATAACATGATCGATAAGGAGCTTAAGGAGATATACAGGATCCTGTCGGCAAGGAGGGTCTCCCTCTTCAGCCTGCGTGAATACGAGCGGCTAGCCAAGAAGATAACGCAGACCATAACGGACATCACTGAGGTCACGGAGCGCGTCAATAACGCGCTAAAGGTGACGGAGGACGTGTACTACGCGAGGATTTATAGGACGTTCATGTCACTCCTGCGGTCCAGGGACCTGGAGGTGAGCATCAGGGAGAAGCTCCAGATAGTAATGAATACCTATAAGATGCTCCACGACGAGATAGCGGCCAAGCGCGCGTATATGCTCGAACTAGGCATCTTTATACTTATAGCGGTCGATATGGCGCTCATGCTGTGGAGAAGGTGAGGCGCCCTATTTGTGCTTGAACTTTCCCATGGCGTTGTCAAAGGTCTTTTTCAGATCTGTAAAAGCATGTTCAATCCCGTCCTTGAGGCCTTCCCATTTATCCTCTCCGGATTCCTTAAGCTCTTTTAATTTCTTTCTCGCGGCTTCCTGTTTTGGCCTGAGGGCCTCGATCTGCTCGTAATATTTGACCTTTAAATCCGCCGCGCTCTGGTCTGCCTTCTTTTTCAGGTCGTCGATCCTGGCGCTCAAGTCCTTTAAAAGCTCTTCTTTTTTCTCGTGATACGACTTTTTTGTCTCCATCTTTCCCTCCTCGTGAGTTACAGGGTTGCATAAGCAGCGCGGATACGGAGATAACACGTTTTGAGTATATCTTCATAACCTCATAGAGTCAAATTTCAGGGAATTTCATGTTTTTTCATAGTTTTCTCAGGCCAGGGCCGATTTGATTTAAAATGAAACTCATATAGACTTAATATATGACCGAAGAAAGGAAGATAAAGGATACGGAGCAAAGCCCAATATGGAAGGCGGTCTTCATAATGCTGCTTTTCGGGGTTTTTATATATATGTGGGGTGAGCTGGTCAAGTCCAAGGATGTAACGCGCACCGTTGAGATCAGCTATACCGAATTCAGGGATCAGCTTAAGACAGACAATATCAAATCCGTAACGATAAAAGGGTTGAAAGTCACGGGAGAATTGAGTAAGCCCGTCTCCATGAACATCCCCGGCGAGGGCAAGGCGCGGGACGTCTTCAACTTTTCCACAAACCTCCCGCCTTTCCAGGGAAATGAAATAGTAGAGGACTTTGAGAACAGGGGCATTAAAATAAACGTTAAGCCGGAAGGCGGCTCGCTCGTCTGGCAGATTGCGCTTATAGCCCTTCCGTGGGTGCTTATAATAGGGGTATGGGTATTGATAATGAGGAGGGTTCAGCAGGGCCAGGGCGGCGGAGGCGGCGGTGTTCTTAGCTTCGGGTTGAGCAAGGCCAAGCTGTTTAATGTTAAAAAGCCGAGCGTCACCTTCAAAAACGTCGCCGGCCTCGAGAACGCCAAAAAAGAGCTCGCCGAGACGGTAGAGTTCCTTAAAGACCCTGTCCGGTTCGCGAGGCTCGGCGCCAAGGTGCCAAAGGGGATACTCCTTGTGGGACCGCCGGGGACAGGCAAGACCCTGCTCGCCAGGGCCGTGGCTGGAGAGGCCGGAGTGCCTTTCTACAGCATAAGCGCCTCCGAGTTTATCGAGATGTTCGTAGGCGTTGGCGCCTCGCGCGTAAGAGATATGTTCAGGAAGGCGAAGGAGACGAAACCTTCCATAATATTCATAGACGAGATAGATTCGGTGGGGAGGACCAGGGGGGCCGGGCTTGGCGGCGGGCATGACGAGAGGGAGCAGACCTTGAACCAGCTTTTGAGCGAGATGGACGGGTTTGAGCCGCATGAGGAATTGATAGTAATGGCCGCAACTAACAGGCCGGATGTGCTTGACCCGGCGCTTCTGCGTCCGGGCCGCTTCGACAGGCACATAGTAGTCGAGAGGCCGGGCTGGAAGGACAGGAAGGCTATATTGGAGGTGCACACGAAAAACAAGAAGCTCTCCCCCCATGTAGATCTTGAGAAGGTGGCAAAAGGGACGCCCGGGATGACCGGGGCGGATCTGGAAAACCTGGCCAATGAAGCGGCGCTGGAGGCGGTCAAGAAGGGGAAGGACATGATCGACACCGGGGATTTCGAGGAGGCGGTCGACAGGGTCATTATGGGCACGAAGAGGGAAGAGGCCTTCAGCGGGGAGGAGAAGCGGATAACCGCGTTCCACGAATCAGGCCACGCGCTGGTGTCGAGGGAGCTTCCTTACACGGACCCCATACACAAGGTAAGCATAATCCCGCGTGGCATGGCGATGGGGGTCACACAGTTCCTTCCGGTCGAGGACAGGCATTATTACCCGAAAAAATATCTTATAAACAAGCTCGCGGTGGCGCTCGCAGGCAGGGCGGCTGAAAAACTCGTATTCAACGATGTAAGCAGCGGCGCGCAGGATGACCTTAAAAACGCCACCTTTCTCGCGGAGAAGATGGTCGCGCAGTGGGGTATGAGCGACAAGGTCGGCCCGATAAACCTCGGGAGAGGCGAGGAACATCCTTTCCTCGGAAGGGAGCTGTCCCTGTCCAAGAGATACAGCGAAAATATGGCATGGCTTATGGACCAGGAGATACGCAAGCTGATAGTAGAAGCTGAAACGATGGCTGACGAGGTATTAAGCAAAAACACGGAGGTATTGACCGACCTCGCGGAGGCTCTTTTAAGGGAGGAATCCCTGGATAAGATGGATGTTGACAAGATAGTCGAAGAGTCGAGGGAAAGACACGCCGAGCCCGCCTAGTCAGATCTCCCACTTTTTCCATTAAAGTAAATCTCCCCTTGTCCCGAAGTAATGAAAGCAGAATCTTGCAATTATGTTGGTTTATATTCTATAATGCCTCCCATGAAAAAAATAAGAGTGTTCATAGCGGATGACCACCCTGTCTTGAGAAACGGGATAAAGTCCATTTTCTCTGCGCTCCCGGATTATATAGTCGCCGGAGAGGCCGATAACGGGGTTTCTGCCCTTAAGGAGATATCCTCCGTCAAGCCGGATCTCATCATCATGGACATCACAATGCCTGATCTCGACGGGATAGTGGCGACAAGGCGCGTTACGGAGGAGTTCCCGGAAACGAAGGTGATAATCCTTTCGATGCACGCTGATGTCTTTCATGCCATAGACGCGTTCAGGGCTGGCGCCATGGCTTACGTGCTTAAGGATTCGGCCCCTTCGGAACTTCTTATGGCGGTTGAAAAGGTCATGAAGGGATCGAAATACGCCAGCCCCGCCGTTTCAGAGGAGCTGTTTAACGACTTCGTCGATATAATTAAAAAGGAACAGAGCCAGGATCCGTTCGACACATTAAGCCAACGCGAAAAAGAGATATTAAAGCTCATCGCTGACGGCTCAACGAGCAAGGAGATAGCCGATAAGCTTTTCATCTCCGTCTCTACCGTAAAGAGCCACCGTAACAATATAATGAAGAAACTTAAGGTAAGCGACATGGCAAATCTCATAAAGATAGCCATCCGCAAAGGCATCGTCGAATCCGATTGACCTTTCATTAACAGGCTGCTGTCACGCACAGCGAGCGGTTAGCGAGTGAATCACAATTGAGATTTCCTTACATGCAAGTTTTCCGCAGCTTGCTGCGGGAAACTTCAAAAAGCCCAATCTGCGGCGTCGTCTTCAAAATTCCTCATTGCGGCGTACAAGGTAAGTACGCCTCATTCCTCATTTTTCGATTCCTTGCAGCTTGAACTTTTTGAGCAGCCTGAATATGCATGGCGAGCGCATTCCCCGCAGCTTGCTGCGGGGTCAAGCGAGCGAATAGAAATTGTTTCCTTTACATATCTAAGGTTCCCCGTGGCTTTCCGAGGGGAGCTTCAATGTTATTTTGAGTTTTTCAGCAGTCTGTTAAGCTCTCGCTCCTCTTTTTACCCCCTTATTCCATCGTTCTCACACTGTTCAAATCCCAGGCCCCATCGGCCAGTGGACTACCCCGAAATCAACCTTTTGGCCATCCTAAAATAAACCTTATACCCCATTGAGCAAATCCTGTACCCTCCGATATATTCTTATACAAGCCGCACAACCTCAAAACTATGGCCCTGATGCTGAGTACTTTACAAAACTTCTCATTTACAGAGGGTGCTCTGATGGATAAAACCATAATGGTCGTCAACGATAATTACAGCGTCCGGTCGATGCTGGCATACACACTGGTGATGGAACATTATGGGGTTCTGGCCGCCAGGGACGGTATTGAGGCGATAAACAAGATAAACGAGGGGCTTAAGCCTGACCTCGTTATCGCGGAGCTTGAAATGCCCGGCCTGGACGGGGTCGCGCTTACCAGGATGATAAGGGCGACCCCGGATACCTATAATATCCCGGTGCTTATAACCGCTTCAGAATTCAAGCTGCATAAACAGATGGAATGGAAAGACGCAGGGGTTACAAGCTGGCTGGTAAAACCTTTTACAGCCGACCAGCTCCTTAAAACAGTAAGAATGGTAACATTCTAACCAGCGCTCAAAGCAAGGAGACACATGAATCTACAATCGCTTAAAACAAGGTTTATAGGAAGCTACCTCTTTCTTTTAATACTTTTCATAATCCAGATACCGATAATCTATGTCCTTATCGGCGGGATGAGCGAGAAATACGCCCAGGTCGAGACGGCGGGGTCGCTCAGAAAGAGGGCTGTTGAGATAGCGGAGATACTCAACAGGCACGTTATGACGGGGAATGAGGAGCTTGAGAAGACGTTCCAGCAGAAGAAGGCCGAATTCGGAGAGGTCATAGAAGGCATTAAAAAAGGCACGGATGGATCGGCCGCCATAACGAACGCGGCGATGCTTGAGAAGCTCGGCCTCCTTGAAAAGGAATGGGTGGAGATGCGCTCCGCCCTTGATAAGGCGATGGAGGCGGGGGACGGACTCAGGGTGGCGAAAGCCGAAGTTGAGGACACTACCTTCCCGATGGTGGAAAAGCTGAACGAGCTGATAACTGTCCTCGACGGAAAGTACGTGAACATGGCGGGGCTTGAGAGGATGAGGACCGTAAAGCTCAGCTACCTGTTTGAGCGTTACATAATCTCTTATCAGGACAAGGAGCTGGTATCTAACGAGTTGAGGCAGACCATATCCGAGTTGGACAGCACCCTTGCCGTCCTTAAAGGCATTAAAGGCGACAGGCTTGCCGCGCTGGAGTCCATGTGGGCGGTAAGGAAAAACTCTCTTACAAGCGGGATACAGATAAACGATTCCTATCAGTCGCAGATGCACGCGCTGGTAGATAATTTTACGCCGAAAATAGTCGGGGCCGCAAACGAGCTTACGAAGACGATAGCAGCCGAAGCCCGGAGCGCCGCCATGAGGGGGCTCGCGATACTCTCGATATCCGCCCTGATATGCGGTGCGTTTGCGGTGTTTTTCATGTGGATAGCGAACGACCATATGATAAAGCCGATCATAAAGATAAAGCAGACTGTAGAGGACTTCGCCAGCGGAGACCTTACAAAAAGGGCTGAGATAAAATTAAAGTTTCTGGGAATGGATCTGAGGGATGAGGTGGCCGCCCTCGGCGACAGCGTTGACGCCATGGCGGAACAGATGTCCGGGGTCATAGGAAGGATCACGGATTCCTCTAATCATCTGGCTTCGGCCTCGGAAGAGCTCTCAAGCTCATCGACGCAGATAGAGGAGGGCGCGGACAGGCAGTCAGGGCAGACGGCGCAGGTAGCTACGGCCATGGAAGAGATGAACGCCACGGTCATCGAGGTCGCTAAGAACTCACAGCAGGCGTCTGAATCGGCCCGTGCCGCACAGAGGATAGCGGCAAACGGCGGCGAGGTGGTCAATCTAGCCATAACGGCGATGCAAGAGGTCGCGGAGTCCACCTCGATAACATCCGATACGGTGAAGAACCTGGGCAAGAGGTCTGAAGAGATAGGTACGATAGTATCCGTTATAAACGATATAGCCGACCAGACAAACCTTCTTGCCCTTAACGCGGCGATAGAGGCGGCGCGTGCCGGGGAGCAGGGCCGCGGATTCGCTGTCGTGGCTGATGAGGTCAGGAGGCTTGCGGAGAGGACTTCCAAGGCCACAAAGGAGATAAGCGATATGATAAAAGCGATACAGGAAGAGACTGGAAAGGCTGTCGTTGCCATGAGATCCGGCACTGAGAAGGTTGAAAACGGCGTAAAGCTCGCCAACGAGGCAGGCGAGGCGCTTCATCAGATAGTATCAGGGGTAGAGAACGTAACCGAGATGATAGCCCACATCGCTACATCAGCAGAGGAGCAGAGCGCGACAACGGATGAGATAGCCCAGAACATGGACTCTATCGCTGCCGTCTCCAAGGCCAACGTGAGCACGATAGCTGAAGTGTCGCACGCTACAAATGATCTCGCAAGGCTCGCTTCCGAGCTCAAGGAGCTTGTGTCCAACTTCAATATCTCGAAAGACAATAAAGGAGAGCTTAAGGCCAATGATGGTAATCAGCCTGAATACCGTAAGCCTTATTTGATAAAGGACTCAAACAAGGAAATCAACCCCCGCCACTTATCTGTATATAACGCAAAATAACTCCGCCCGAACCCCATTTCATAACCCCCTGCCGCCCCCTGTCCAACAGGGGGCACTCTCTTTTCTGGCTTTAAAAAATGCCGTTTATCAGAGACGAATAAGGTAAGCAGGAAGTTCAGATCGATAGCTCTTCAAACGCATAGCGGGCATCTTTAGAATGTATCCTGATGATCTTGTTGAGAGGCATTTCGATATACGGGATGTCTCCCTGCGGGAAGGGGATGAAATAGGAAAAAAGACAGCGGTTGACAGCCCTGTGGGCGATTACCAGGACATCTTTCCTCTGCGATTCGATCCTGAGGATAGCTTTTTTAAGCCTTTGGATCAGGTCCCGGTACGATTCTCCCTGGGGATAGCGGAAGTGGAATTTATCGGTCTTTCGGGAGTCGTGGATCGCGGGGTATCTCTCGGCTATCTCATCGTAAGTCATGCTGTCGCAAATCCCCGAATTTATTTCGTTCAGCTCTTCGAGGCAGACCTTCTCGCAGTCAAAAAAAGAGGCTGTCTCTACAGCCCGCCTTTTATTGCTGGTAAAAATTATCAAATCCCTGCCTGTGAAATGGCTATTCAACTTTTTCGCGAAATCCACGCCCTTTTCAGTTAAGGGAGAATCTCCCCCTATCCTGTCCTCAAGGTTGAAAAAAGTCTCGCCGTGCCTCGTAATATAGATGTTTTTTCCGTTCAAATTGACGCTCTCCAGAAGTTCCGCAATTTCACAGTACAGGCTGTGGCCGGGGTCAAAATTTTTACTTATCCTCTCCCCGAAGTTAAAAAGCCTGATATTCGGCAGACCTTCGCCGACCGTCTCATAAACGCTCTCGTAATGGCGTATCCTCTCCCAGAAATCCTTTTTCGCCCATGCGGCCTTCTTATCTTTGTAGTCGGCGCTGGTGTTTACCTTCGAGCTGACGATCTTTTCAAGGATTTCCGGATCGTCACAGATGTTTTCCACAAAGATATAGTCAAAGCCATTCCTCAGACATTCTGAAATCAGATATTCCCTTCTCGCGGAGGTGACATTCGTCGCGTCGTATATCGCTATATCTCCCTCGGCCCGCAGCCAAACGGCCAGGTCGCTGAAACATTGCTTGGCGATCCTTTCCCTCTCCTGGGCAAATGCCCTGGCGCGCGGATCGAAGAAATCGCTGGTTGAGGACTTAAAGCCTGAAATATCCCTCCTGTAGCCGCCGACATTGAAAATCCTGATCCTGTATCCCTGCCATTCAAAATATCTTTGCAGCTTTAAAGACAGAAAGGTCTTGCGCCTTGCGGGGAGCCCTACCATTATAACTGCTAATCTCCGGTTTTCCACCATACAGCCCTTCCGTCTGAATGAAAACGAAAAAACAGACTACTCAACCGGATTTTAACTCTTTGAAAGATAATTATCAATCGGCCTTTCATCGGGGCTGCCTTGCAAATACGTGGAAAAATAATTTGCTTCGGAACCTGAAGGTATGCTATAAAATAATCGGAATCGCGGATGCGGATATACATTCACTTCGGCATACCTTCTGTACCCAGCTTGCCAGGAAAAATGTACCTGTCCAGAAGATCATGAGGCTCGGCGGTCATCTTGACATCGAGACGACGATGATTTATGTTAAATCTGGCTGGCTGGATTGGCAAGTTTGGTCATGGATTAGTTTGATATGTTGACAGTCGGGGCGTGGCTCAGTCTGGTAGAGCACCGCGTTCGGGACGCGGGGGCCGGAGGTTCGAATCCTCTCGCCCCGACCAGTATTTAAAAAGGGATTGGCCTTTAGGCCAATCCCTTTTTTTGTGTCTCAAATGGCGGGAATACCCCGCTTACCGATGAGTTCTTCGCTTCGTTCGCAATGACTGCTCGTAAATATTGACCCCTCCCAACCTCCCCTTGTAAAGGGGAGGAGTTAAAGGATCACTCCTCCACCGTCACCTTTCCTACCATCGCATGATGGATGAAGCAGAGGTAGAAGTATTCGCCGGGTTTGTCAAATTTGAATTCGAAGTTTCCGCCTGCCTCGACGCTCTTTGAGGAAAACCCGCCAGTGCTGATTATCTGCATCGCTGAGAATATGTGGGTGATAGCGTCGGTATTGACCCACCTTATGGTCTCGCCTTTCCTGATAACGATATTGTCAGGCATGAATACGTTCTTTACCGCGGCGGTAGCCTTCGGCATCTCGATAGTATGCACGCCGTTAACGGCGGTTGATTTTACGGGAGCGGACAGTTGGGCGTCGAAGGCCTTTTTCTTTACCTCTTTAATGAGGGTTACATCACCTGAAATATCCTTGTACGCCCTCGCGAGCAGCTCGGCTATATGGAATTTACCGGTTTTTTCCTCTTTAGGGGTGTTCGGAGAGATCGCTTCGTCTACCAGCCCCTTGATCTCGGCCGGGAGCTTGTCTTTGTTCTGCTCGATGAGAGTTGTCTGTTTTACGAAGTCGTTCTCGTCGAGGGCCTCAATATATTTATCGGTGAATTCAGAGGCCTCCAGAGTTGCGGAGCCGGATGCGAAAAGCGCCAAAAAGATTGCGGCAAGGAATCTTTTATTCATAAATTACCTCCGGGGCGTATCGGGTTCGATTTGGTTGATAATATGCGTGATTTAATTATGAAAACGCAAGCTTTTTTTTGAAAAATGCGCGGGGGGCGAAAATGGCCGCGTAATCGTTTAAACAATTATAGGCCTTTTTCAGGGTTCCGCTATTATACTTGCATTAAATGGTAAAATTATTTAAGGTGTTAAGAAGGCGCCAGCATGGGAAAAATAGATAAAAAACAGACCGGGTTGAAGGAGCTTAAGTCTCACCTCGACAAGCTCTATAAGACCTTTGACCTTGAGTACCTCTCATCAGACCCGCTTGAATTCGTTCACAAGTTTAAGGAGCGCCGTGACCAGGAGATAGTGGGGCTGATAAGCTCTTCGCTCGCTTACGGAAGGGTCGCGGGCATAAAAAGAAGCATCGAAAAAGTTATGGCGATAGTGGGGCCGCACCCCTGCCGTTTCGTGATGAACCTGGACCCGAAAAAGGATTTGAGCGCCTTCGACGGGTTCGTGCACAGGTTCAATGACGGGAAGGACGTTTGCTGCCTCCTTTATTTCGCGAAGCTGATGATGGATGAGTGCGGCTCGATAGGAGGGTTTTTCCTCAAGGGCTACTCTCCGGAGCACCGGAATATAAAGGAAGCGCTGGCGGCGTTTTCTCAAAGCGTCCTGTCTCTGGATGCAACGCCCGTTTATGGGAAGAAAGAGCTGCCGAAGGGGGCCGGCGTCAGGTTCTTTTTCCCTACGCCGGTTGACGGGAGCCCGTGCAAGAGGCTCAACCTTTATCTGAGGTGGATGGTCAGGAGGGGCGACAGTCTCGATTTCGGGTTATGGAAAAAAGTGGACCCGGCAAAGCTCATAATACCGCTCGATACCCATATAGCAAGGATATCGAAGAATATCGGGCTTACAAGGAGGGCCTCGCCCGACTGGAAGATGGCCGAGGAGATAACGGAGGCTTTGAAAGAGTTTGACCCGAGAGACCCTGTCAAATACGATTTTGCCCTATGCAGGCTCGGGATACTGGATAAATGCCCCTCGAAGGCCGACCCTGATAAGTGTGAGAGCTGCCTCATAAAACAGATCTGCATACTGTAGATTTGTGTGAGGTTACGCTTTGCTAACCCAACCTGCGTTACTATGTGCCTGGGAAATGAGTCAGGTAGCTTGGGCTGAGCGCAGCGAAGACAACGATTTGTGTTTACCCTTCTACTCCTCCCCCTTCACCTTCCTCCTCATCTTTTTGGTGCCGCCCCTTGTTTTCTTCTCAACGACCCTCTTGTTTTTGGCGGATAGGGACGGCCTTGTCTTTATCCTTCTTTTGGGCCTCTCCGTCGCCTTCCTGATGAGGTCCAGGAGTTTTTCCAGCGCCTCGGCCCTGTTCATCTCCCTCTTTCTTGTCTCCTGCGCCGAGATTATGATGACGCCCTCTTCGGTGACCCTGTGTCCCCCGTGGCGGATGAGCCTCTCCTTGACCTCCTCAGGCAGTTTCGAGCCCCTGATGTCAAAGCGGAGCTGGACGGCCGTCGAGACCTTGTTCACATGCTGGCCGCCGGGGCCCCTTGAGCGGACAAACTCCTCCTGGATCTCGCTTTCGTCGATAAAGATATTGCCGGTTACGCGTATCATGAGGGAAGTTTACGATTTCAGCGGGCCCTTGCTCAAGATAATTATTGGCCGCACCAGCCATCCTGAATGTTGGGCTTCTCTTCGCTCAGCCCACCTACGTTACTTATAAAGCTTATATAAAGAATCCGAGTGGATTGGACGTTCCAAATTTCGTCTTAAATGCTTTACAGGCAATAAATATAGATGAGCATGAGTTAGGTGCTGAATATAGGCCAACAGAAATAATTTTATGGAATAATTTTTAAGATATTCGATAAGTTAGTATTTTTTAATGCGTGCCGTCGAAGAAATTTTTCAAAGGAATAAAAATAAGTAACGTAGGTTGCTTTAGAGAAGCGTTACCCAACATCTGCTACAGCAAAGGCTCCTGGACGCTTTCCGGGGGATTCCGCCTGCCTTGTTCTTTTCCACGAATATAATTCTTTGACAGAATGCCGCAGTTGGGGTAACATCTAACCCATATTTATACCTTTGCACATTTTCAGGCGCGGGCTTTTGGTATAGGTCTGCCATTTATTCAGAAAATTTTTGACGGAGCCAGGAATGCACATTCAGGAAGTTTTCGACCTTATCAGGGATGATATCAGAAAGATGGAAGACGGGTTCAAGAAGAACCTTAACTCCGACGTCTTTCTGGTAAGCAAGGTCGGCGAATACATACTCAAAAGCGGCGGCAAGAGATTCAGGCCGATGATACTCCTCTTGTCCGCGAGGCTCTGCGGTTACAAGGGTGACAGGCATATCCCGCTCGCTGGCGTAATAGAGTTCATACATACCGCGACGCTCCTTCACGACGACGTAGTTGATAAGGCGGATCTAAGGAGAGGGAACGCCTCCGCCAATACGGTCTGGGGCGACGGCGCGTCCATTCTTGTCGGAGACTACCTCCTTTCGAAGGCGTTTTCCCTTACGGTGACGCACGGGGACATGAGGATACTTAAAGTCCTGTCGCACACGACCACGCGCATGGCGGAGGGAGAGGTGCTCCAGCTCCTTAAGCACAGCGACGCCGAGACGACCGAGAAGGAGTATCTGGAGGTCGTTACAAACAAGACGGCCGTTCTGATCTCAGCCGCCGCCCAGATAGCCGGTATTCTTGGCGAAATGGGCTTGGAAAAAGAAGTGGCGCTCGCGAACTACGGGATGGGACTGGGTATAGCGTATCAATTGATGGACGACTGCTTCGATTATATCTCAACCGATGAAGACCTCGGGAAATCCGTCGGAAACGACCTGCGTGAAGGCAAGGTGACGATGCCTCTTATCTACGCGTCCAAAAAGGCTACTGACGCGGAGAGGGCTTTTATAAAGAAGGCCGTTGAGGCCGACGACCTGGATGATTCGAGACTGAAGGAAGTCATAGGCATAATAAACAAATACCACGGGATAGAATATACGATAAGCAGGGCCCGCCTCTATATAGAGGAAGCCAGGAAAAACCTGGATATGTTTGAGCCCGACACGGAGAGGACGGCCCTTCTTGCTGTGGCGGACTATGTCATAGAGCGGACTTACTAGCAGGCTGCTGAAAAAGTCCATCTGCTTCGTTGTCATTGTCGTTCGTCACTGCGGCGTACAACAAAGTGCGCCTCGTTCCTCGCTTCTCGACGCCTTGCAGCTGCAATCTTTTTGAGCAGCCTGAATAAAATCCGGGTTTTTCAGCTACCTGCTGGCAATCTGCCAATTGGACGCATGTACCGGTAATATAAAATTCCAATGGAAAAAAGCGAGAAGGCCAAAAGGGTACTCGACATCCTTGAAAAGGAATTCCCCGGCGCAAAGTCCGCTTTAGAATATACAAATCCCCTGGAACTCCTCATAGCCACTATCCTTTCCGCCCAATCCACGGACAAGCTGATAAACAAGGTCACGCCAGCCCTCTTTAAAAAATACAGGTCTGCCCTCGAGTACGCCGGAGCACCGCTAAAGGATTTAGAGGAGGCCATAGGCTCCGTGAACTTCTTCAGGAATAAAGCCAGGAACATAAAGGCGTGCTGCGCAAAGATCGCCGAAGAGCACGGGGGAAAGGTGCCGGAGACGCTGGAGGCGCTTACGGGCTTGCCCGGTGTCGGCAGGAAGACAGCCAATATAGTCCTCGGTAACGCCTTCGGGAAGAACGCGCTGGCGGTGGACACTCATGTCAAGAGGGTTTCGCAGAGATTGGGCCTTACCGGGTCTGACGACCCGGACAAGATAGAGGCCGACCTTTGCAGGGTAATACCGCATGAGAGATGGACTCAGACAACCCACCTTTTCATCCTTCACGGCAGGAAGACCTGCAAGGCGGTCAATCCGCTTTGCGATACCTGCCCCATCCGGGATTACAGCGTTTATTATAAAACAGTTTATAGTAAAAAGAAGTGATCAGGCCGCATCGACGAGCAGCCCTCTGGTCTGGCATTCCACAAGTGAAGCGTAATAACCGCCGGATTTTAACAGCTCCTTATGGCTCCCTTCCTCTATTATGCCCCCGTCTTTCAGGACGAGTATCCTGTCGGCCTTGACGACCGTAGAGAGGCGGTGCGCTATGACGAACGTGGTCCTGTTCTCCATGACACGCGAGAGGGCCTGCTGGACGAGGGATTCGGACTCGGCGTCAAGGGCCGATGTAGCCTCATCCAGTATGAGTATGGGAGGGTCTTTTATAATGGCCCTGGCGATGCTCAGCCGCTGTTTTTCTCCGGCGGATAAGCGGCTGCCCCTTTCGCCGATGACCGTATCGTAGCCGTCGGGCAGGCGTATGATAAAGTTGTGGGCGTTGGCCGTCCTGGCCGCGTTGAAAATATCGGTAAGGTTCGCTTCAACCTTTCCGTACGAGATGTTGTTTTTTACGGTATCGTTAAAGAGCAGGGCGTCTTGCGATACGACCCCTATTTTCAAACGGAGCGACCTTTGCTTAAGCTCCTTGAGATCGGCCCCGTCCACGCGGATGGAGCCCCCTGTCGGGTCATAAAGCCTCTGGAGCAGGGCGACAAGCGTGGTCTTTCCCGCGCCGCTTGGCCCCACTAGCGCGACGACCTCGCCAGGTTTGATATTTAAATTTATATTCCTCAGTATCGGCGCCTCTTTTGTGTAGCCGAAGCTGACGTTATCGAATACTACCTCGCCCCTTAACGAATGGACATGTCTGGCGTCAGGCGCGTCCCCCATGTTGTCATGCGCGTCGAGTATCGAGAAGATCGTGTCGAGGGAGACCGTGGCGCGCTTTAGCGTCTGATAGACCCCGGTCAAGCCCTGAACAGGCCCGAAGAGCCCGCCTGCGTAGCCGAGAAAGGCGACGAGCGTGCCGGCTGTGATCTCATTCCTGATAACGAGATACCCGCCTGCCCCAAGCGCGGCGACCCTGGCGGACACCCCGATCATGTTCTTTGCCGCGCCTGCCCAGGTATCGATGCCGACGCCCTTCAAAACCATATTGTTCGCGCCCTTGACGCCTGTTATAAAACGCTGCTTTTCATGTTCTTCGGCGGCGAAGCTCTTAACCGTAATAATACCTGTAAGGACTTCGTTGAAGCGCGAGAATATGCGCGTCCATTGTTCAAGGAGCATTTTGTCCCTTTGCGTCTGCTCGTCGGCCGCGTACAGGCCTATAAGGGCGGGCAGTGGGGCGAAGAAGAGGACTATAAGGGATAGCCTCGCATCGAGGCGGAACATGACGGCGAGAGAGATTATAAGGTAAACAAGACCGGGGAATGCGTTGAAGGCGATCTCCGAGAGCGCCCCGACGAGCCCGTTTATCCCCCTGTCGAGCTTCGTCATAATGCCGCCTACGGTCTCTTCGCTGTGATAAGTGACGGGAAGAGAATGCAGGCGGCTGACCGTGGCGTCGAGGAGGCCGTCATTTATATGAAGCCTTACGCGCCAGGTAAGCCAGTTGGAGACGCCGCCGATAGCCTCGCGCAGAAGGTTCAAGCCGATGAGCATCCCTACGCCGTAAAGGAGGGATGCCACCACTTTGGTCCCCAGTTTGTCGAAGATGTATTTCATGACCAGCGGCTCAAGCGCGCCAAGCGCCGCTACCAGCAAGGTCATTAGCATTATTACGAGGAGGGCTCCCCTGTGCGGGGCTATGAAGATCAGGGCTCGCCTGCCCTGGGTAAACCAGCTTTTTTCAATTGTAGAAGCCATCTGCTATTTGCTAAGTTCCTCTGTGACCCCAAGCGTCTTCAAAACAATTGGAGCAATCGGGTTTCAAGGTAAGATTGCTTTTAGAAATCAGATAGTTACAAAATATATTAAATCCTTTGTAGACAATGTGATTCCGGTCACATCCCCTTTGGCGGCTGGCGTGTTTTTTTGCGTAACCCCTGGCAGGGTTTTTTTCAACCATCCTGCTAGATAAAAATCAGGGCTTTCTGATATAATCTGAAAAATGAAAGCGCTCATATACGACGGAAGACTTGAATATACAAGCCGCTACCCTGCCCCGGAAATGGGAGAGGGTGAGGCCCTCATAAAGGTGAGGTACGCCGGCATATGCGCGACCGATATCGAGATCACCAGGGGCTATATGGGTTTTAAAGGCGTGCCGGGGCATGAGTTCTCCGGGGTGATAGAAGACGCTTCCCTCAAAGGCCTTATAGGCGAGAGGGTGACGGGCGAGATAAATCTTTCCTGCGGCAGCTGCTATTACTGCGATAGGGGTATGCGGACGCACTGCGCGAACAGGAGCGTTCTGGGTATTTTCAAAAGAGACGGTGCGTTTGCCGAGTACCTGACGCTCCCTGTAGAAAACCTCCATGCGCTGCCTGATTCTATTTCGGATGAGGAAGGGGTATTTGTTGAGCCGCTCGCCGCGGCCTTTGAGATACTCGACCAGATCGATATCGGAAGGGATAAGAACGTCTGCGTCCTTGGGGACGGAAGGCTTGGCATACTTGTGGCGGAAGTGCTCTCGCTGACCGGATGCGTGCTGATAGCCGCAGGGCACAGCAGGGAGAAGCTTTCGATCCTTGAGGCTAGGGGTATCAAGACTGCGCCGGGGACTGAGGGGTTAAAAAAGGAATACGACATAGTAGTGGATTGTACCGGGCGGGGAGAGGGGCTGAGAGAGGCGCTTAAGCTTGTGAGGCCCAGAGGGACTATCGTACTTAAGACGACAGTGGCTGATAGGACCGGAGCTGACCTTAACGCGGTTGTGATAGATGAGATAACGTTGATCGGCTCAAGGTGCGGGCCATTCAAGCCGGCGATAAGGGCCCTGGCGGAAAAGGCCGTCGATGTGGAGCCGCTTGTAAGCCGCGTATTCCCTGTCGAGGAAGGGGTGGAAGCCTTTGAATTCGCAAAGAGGAAAGGCGTAATCAAGGTGCTCCTTAAAGTGAGCTAGAGGTGTGTATGGACAAGATATTTATTGATAAGGGCGGGGATGTCGAGGAGCTTGAAGGCGACAGGCGCAATCACATAAGGTTCCCGATATGCCTTGAGGTGAAATACGGGGAGGGTGAAAGGGATGAGTGCGCGGATTTTATATTGAACGCATGTAAAGGCGGGGTCTACATAATGACGGAAGCGCCATTAAACCCGGGGGCAACGCTACATTTGAGATTTTACATGCCTCCTGAAAAAAAGGTCTTAAGCGAATTCGAGGGCCAGGTCGTCGGGGTAAATATAGATAACCCCAAATACCCCAAAGGGATGCACGTAAAATTCATGAACTGCTCGAAAGAAGACCTGAAGAGGTTTGAGGATTTTCTGGAAGGGAAGAGGCATCTCTTGGACACGGAGGCTTGAGCGTTTTTCATCCGGGGGAATATTTGGTTTTTTGTACGCCGCAGTGACGAGCGACAAAGACAACGAAGCAGATGGACTTTTGAAGTTTCCCGCAGCAAGCTGCGAAAAACTTGCATGTAAGGAAATCTCAATTGTGATTCGCTCGCTAACCGCTCGCTATGCATGACAGCGGCCTGCTAGCATATCCTTGGCAGCTGCTCGCCGGAGAGCATGTCCAGTATCCTTCTATTGCCGATAGACGTTTCAAGAAGCACCTTGCCCTTAGGCTCAGCTTTGACCTCCCCGATTATAGCCGCGTCTTTTCCGAGGGGGTTCTTCTTCATGGCAAGAAGGATTTTTTCCGCCGATTCTTTTGAAGCCACCGCTACGAGCTTGCCTTCGTTAGCGAGATAAAGCGGGTCAAAGCCCAGTATCTCGCAGGCGCCTTTCACCGCTTCCCTGACAGGCACGTCGTCCTCCCTGATATTCATCGAAAATCCGCAAGCGGAGGCGAATTCGTTGAGTACCGTAGCCAGCCCCCCCCTCGTAGGATCCCTCATGGCCTTTATGCCGTCGGCCGCGTTAAGCATGTCTGAAGTGAGGTTGTGAAGCGGCGCGCAGTCGCTGTCAACCGGCACGTCCATCTGTATGCCTTCCCGGTGCGTCATTATCGCTATCCCGTGGTCTCCGATAGTGCCGGATACTATAATCACGTCTCCCGGCCTTATGGCCGCCGGGCTCAGATCAACGGAGTCCCTTACGATACCTATGCCGGCGGTATTGATAAACAGCTTGTCGCCTTTCCCGCGCTCCACTACCTTTGTATCCCCGGTGACTATCTTGACGCCCGAGTCATTCGCTGTCCGCGCCATCGAGGCCACTATTTTTTTAAGCTCGTCCAGCGGGAGGCCTTCTTCTATTATAAATGAGGCGCTTAAATAAACTGGCTCGGCCCCGCCTACCGCTAGATCGTTGATAGTGCCGCAGATGGATAATTTGCCGATATCGCCGCCCGGGAAAAAGATCGGTTTTACGACGTATGAGTCAGTCGTGAAGGCGAGTTTTTCATGCGGGAGCTTGAAGATGGCCTGGTCGTTTAAAGGGGCCAGGAGCTCGTTGCGGAACGCTTCGGCGAATACCTCTTCTATAAGCTTCCGGGTAAGGTTTCCGCCGCTTCCGTGGGCGAGGAGTATTTTTCTATCGTCTTTTTTCATTATCGTCCTTTTATAAAAATTCGCGGTCTTTATCAGTCCATTCGTTCCTGAGGGAATGGAAAAACTGCTAAACAGGCCTATTCCACTCTCCTGTATTTGTAAAACGCGGCGCATGTGCCTTCAGATGAGACCATGCAGGGGCCGACTGGACGCTCAGGCGTGCACGTTTTTCCGAATAAGGGGCATTTATCGGGGGTGATGATCCCCTTAAGGACGCTGCCGCACAGGCAACCCGGAGGCTCCGCGTCTACGCCCTTTTTTATCGTAAATTTTCTCTCGGCGTCAAAATCCGCGTATGCGTTTCTTATCTTAAGGCCGCTGGAGGGGATCATGCCGACGCCGCGCCATAAGCTGTCTCCTGGCTCGAATACCTCGTCAATGACCTCCTGGGCCTTCTGGTTTCCGTCCCATGTGACGACCCTGTTGTACTGGATCTCTATCTCGCATCTGTTCTCTTCAAGCTGTTTAACAAGCATGTAGAGCCCCAGTATCGCGTCGATAGGCTCGAAACCGGCCACGACGCAGGGTGATTTATAAGTGGACGCGAGAAACTCGTACGCCTTCGCCCCTATAATGGCCGTGACATGGCCGGGACAGATAAACCCGTTTATCTCCACCTCGCCGCTGTCAAGAAGGGCCTTCATCGCCGGAGGCGTAAGCTTATGCAAGGACAGTACGGAAAGATTTTTAATCCCTTCTTCCCTGGCCGAAAGGATGGTGGCGGCGACGGTCGGCGCCGTAGTCTCAAAACCGACGGCGTAGAGCACCACTTCTTTATCCGGGTTTGCCCTGGCTATATCGAGCGAATTAAGGGGAGAATATACGACACGGATGTCTCCGCCCCTCGCCCTCTCTTCCTGGAGCGATGAATGCGAGCCCGGCACCCTCATCATGTCGCCGAATGTGGCGATGATGACGTCCGAGCGGCTTTTGCTGAAGTCTATTATCCTGTTGATGTCAGCGGCTGAAGTGACGCACACCGGGCAGCCCGGCCCTGATATGAGGCGGATGTTTGCCGGGAGCGCCTCCCTTATCCCGTATTTTGAAATCGAATGGGTATGGGTGCCGCATATCTCCATGATGCTCACGGGCCGTTTCGAGATGGAGCGTATCTTCTCAAGTATGCCCTGGGCCTGTTTCTTTTGCCTGAATTCGTCTATGTATTTCATTTCTCTATTATCTCATCTATCAGGTTTAAGGTCTCTCTGGCCTTTTCCTCATCCACCTTCTCTATCGCGAAACCGGCGTGGATGATCACGTAGTCCCCGGCCTTAGAGCCCGGAAGGAGCTTGATGGACGCGTCTTTTTTAGTCCCAGCCACATCGACCGTGGCATGGGAGCCTTTTATGGTTATTATCCTTCCCGGTATTCCGAGACACATTTTATCTTTCTCCTTTGACTGTTTCCCAGGCGACAACGGCCTGGCCGAGGGATATACCTCCGTCGTTGGCGGGTACCCTCTCGTTTGACACGGTGTTAAAGCCCTCTTTATCAAGCCTCTCTTCCGCGAGGCTTGATAAGGTCTTGTTCTGGAAGACCCCGCCGCTTAAGACTACGGTATTTATACCGCTGGTATCCTTAATCTTTCTGGCTGAGTTTACTATTATATCAGATATTGTAAGATGGAACCTTCCTGAAATTATGGGATTCCCGAGGCCGCTTTTCTTGTCGGCCGTTATCGCCCTTATGAGGGGCTTTAAATCTATCCTGAAAGGCTCTCCCTCGATGAAGGCATACGGGTAAGGGCCTTTGGAAAGGGCGGAGCCGATATCGGCGATCGATTCCAGCTCTATCGCGGCCTCCGCCTCGAAGGTGATCCTGTCCCTTACGCCGATGATCGAAGAGACGGCGTCAAAGAGCCTCCCGGCGCTTGAGGTGAGGGGAGAGTTGAGCCCCTTTTCCAGCATCTGTAAGACGGGTTCGATCTCCCTTGAATCGAACCTCTCGAAGAATTCTTTTGCCTCCGCTCCGGCGGATTTAAGCCCGTATGTGTTGATGAGATAGGAGAGCGCGATCCGCCAGGGCTCCTTTATCGCCCGGTCTCCGCCTGGAAGAGGGACATAATCGATGTGCGCGGCCCTCTTGAAATCCCGTCTGGAGGCTATCAGAAACTCTCCGCCCCAGATATTGCCGTCCGTGCCGTATCCGGTGCCGTCAAACGAGACGCCTATTACCCCGCCTTTTAACCCGTGCTCGGCCATGACGCTTACTATGTGGGCGTGATGGTGCTGGACGGGGATTATCTTATCCTCGGGTATGTGGTTCTCCCTGGCGTATTCGAGCGCAAAGCCTGTGCTCATATAGTCCGGATGCATGTCATGGGCTATTATTCCGGGTCTGGCCTTGAATGTGTTCTTAAGGTTCTCTAAGCTTTCCTTGTAGAATAGAAGCGCCTCGTAGTTCTCAAGATCGCCTATGTGCTGGCTTAAGATGGCGTGCCTTCCTTTTGTGATGCAGAATGTGTTCTTAAGAAGCGGGCCGCAGGCGAGGATCTCTTCCATCCCTTCATCGAGGCCTATGGTGTCGGGCGTATAGCCTCTGGCCCGGCGCAGTATTTTTATCTTTTTCCCCTCCGCCCTCGTGATCGAGTCATCGACCCTCATGTAAATGTCACGGTCGTGGAGGAGGAAGTTGTCGGCTATCGCAGAGAGCCTTGAGACCGCCTCATCGTTTGAGGTCACTATCGGCTCTTCCGATAGATTGCCGCTGGTCATCACAAGGGTGTTAAAGCCCGCGCCATGGAACAATATATGATGGAGCGGCGTATAAGGGAGCATCGTCCCGTAAAACCTGTTATCAGGAGAGACGGATTCTGATAAGGCATTCCCGCCGTTCTTGGAGAGCAGCACTATCGGGTGGACGCGGTCTTTGAGTAGCCTTTCTTCTAATTCAGATATCGCGGCGAATGATCTTGCCGTGGCTACATCCGGGGCCATTACCGCGAAGGGCTTGTTTGAATCCTTGTCTTTCATGTAAGACTTCCGCTTGTTCCTCCTGAGCCTCTTGACGCTGTCGCCGTTCGCGGCGTCACACGCCAGGTGGAATCCGCCCAAGCCCTTGATGGCAAGTATCGCTCCGTCTTTCAAAAGGGTCTGCGCTTTTTTAATAACCTCAAAATTGCCCCCGGCGCTGATTTCACCTCCGTCCTTTCCGCCAAGCCAAACCCTTGGGCCGCAAGCGCAGCAGGCGTTCGGCTGGGCATGAAAGCGGCGGTTCGCCGGGTCGTGGTATTCCTTTGAGCACTCCTCGCATAAGCTGAACTTTGCCATAGTCGTGCGCGGGCGGTCATAGGGTATGTCCTTGACTATCGAATACCTCGGCCCGCAGTTCGTGCAGTTTATGAACGGATAGAGATGCCTCCTGTCAGCCGGGTCGAAGAGCTCTCTGAAGCAATCGGCGCATATGGCGATGTCGGGGGAGACGAGGACGAATTTGCCTTCCTGGGCGCTGCTTTCCCTGATGGTAAAATCCGTGAATACCCCGCTTCTGCTTAAAGGCTCTACCGTGATGGTCTCGATCTTTGAGAGAGGAGGGGCGGAGGTTTTAAGCTCTTCTATAAACGAGGATATGGCGCCACCCTGAACCTCGATGATCACTCCTTCAGAGTCGTTGAGGCAAAAGCCCTTCAGGTTATGGCGGCTTGCCAGGTTATAGACAAAGGGGCGAAAGCCCACTCCCTGTACTATGCCTGTTATATGTATCCTTGCGCTGTCGTCCACTTTATCCCTCGCTGAGGGGTCGGTTCCCCGAAACAGGGCGGTTCTTGACGGAATCGGAGAGGTAATCGCTCCATTCCCTGACGCCCATACCTGTTTTGCAGGATGTTTCGAATATGACGAGGTTCGGGTTTATCTTCAAGGCGTTCTCCCTCGCGCGCCCGATATCGAAGTTCGTATAAGGCACGAGGTCTGTTTTGTTGATTATGAGCACGTCGGATGCGTTAAATATCGCCGGGTACTTGAGGGGCTTGTCATCGCCTTCGGTCGAGCTCATCACGGTTGCCATCATGTCCTCGCCCAGATCGTACTCGGCTGGGCAGACCATATTCCCGACGTTCTCTATTATGAGCAGGCTGGTATCCTGCTGTTCGAATAGCCACGGCAGCACATGGCTGATATTGTGGGCGTCCAGATGGCAGGCCTTGCCTGTATTTATCTGTCTGACGGGTACCCCGTATTTCGAAAGCCTCTGCGAATCAAGGTCGGTGGCCAAGTCTCCCTCGATTACAGAAAAATTCTGAACTCTCTCTTTAAGGTACGGGACCATTTTTTCGATCAGCGTGGTCTTGCCCGCGCCAGGCGAGCTGACCATGTTTATCGCGAATATGTTTTTATCACGGAACAGCTTCCTGTTATCGGCGGCTATCGCGTCGTTCCTTGAAAGTATTTTTTCTTCTATCAGTATGTCGTGCATTTTTATTCTATCCTCTAGACTGCGTCTATCGAGACCAAGTCGAGCTCCGTGCCTGTGAGCTTCTCTATAGCCCTCCCCCTGCATACCGGGCAGATGCTTACGAAATTATGAAAACGGAATTTGGTATGGCAGTCGCGGCACTTGCCGGTCAGCGGGACGTCCTCTATCTCAAGGCGCGCGCCCTCCCACGGCGTGTCCTTTATCGACGCCTCGAAGCAGAACCTTAAGGTCTCGGGCTCAACGGCCGTAAGCTCGCCTACTTTTATCTTAACCGCGTGAAGCTTCTTAAGCTTGCTCTTTTTCATCTCTTTTCCGATTATCCCGATGATCCCCTTGATTATCGACATTTCATGCATCTTTTTTCCTCTTCTTTACCTTGAAGCCAAACCTGGTCAATTCTTCCGCCGCCGCCTCAATCGCCTCCGGGAGTTTCCCCTTGATCAAAGGCGTGAGGGCGAGGCCTGCTGAAATATTCCCCGGCACGATCCCGATGATAGAGACCTCGGGCCGATGCCCTTCAAACGCGGAGAGCAGAAGAAGGTCCTTTACGCCGAGCTGGTGCGCGGTGGTTTTAAGGGGAGGCCCTTTTTCAAGATCTTTCCCGCTGAATCTGTGTATTGTGCCAGGAGGAGAATCGGAGGATACAGCGTCGAAAATGATGATGTGAGTAAAATCCTTAATAAGGGAAAGGAGCCCTATCCCGGAGGTGCCGCCGTCAACGCAGGAGACGGCTTCGGTGGGCTCATAAGTCTCTTTAAAAAGCTCCATGGCCCTTACCCCGACCCCCTCGTCTTTAAGGAGGATGTTGCCGATGCCGAGTATCAGGGCCTTTCTTTTCTTGCTCTGAGCCATTGTTGATTTCAGTTTTGTCGGCTTAATTTTATTGTAACAAAAAAAAAGAGGATAATCTACCGGACTTCTTGTAAAAAAGCGTTGTTCAAGAGTATAATAAGAGCCGCCTGAAATGGCCGGCGGCCGGGGTGGGGAAGCTACCTTCTTAGCAGATAGCCGGCGATAATAAAGAGAAGTATGGCCGCATTTGCGGCGGCGCCCAAAAATATCAGGATATCGGCCGGTCCGATTTTTTTGCGCGCAAGGTTGAGCATGCCTAAAGATAACCAATACTCCCGTAAATGTCAATATGGGCAGGGGACCCGGAAACAGGTGACAGGGTGAGAACGGCAGTCTTTTTTTTAATCGCTTTCGCGGTATGTTCGGTTTTTTATCTGCTGCTTGATGTCGCGCTCTTTAGCGCCCAAGGGCTCACATTCATATTCAAGGGGTAACCGTAAACAGTGATCTCCTTTGTCGGCAAGGCATTTGAAAAAATCATATCAGCCCTCCTTTTATCCGTTTTTATTTCTATCGCGCTGCCGTCTTTCATTCCAGAGGGCGCAAGCGTCTGTATCGCCGCGGCCCCGGCTGAAGGCGCGGCGGTAAAAGAGGCGTCCAATCCCTATCCTCCCGCGCCAAAGCTAAAGGCGGAGGACTATCCGGAGATGAAGATAGTACGGCCGAGGGTAGCTGTGTGGATGGCGGCGCAGATGCACCTCTGGTTCGCGGCGTTTGTTCTGGCTGTCCCGATATTCGTCCTTATAATAGAGGCGATAGGGATGTATACCGGGGACAGGCGCTATGACAAAATGGCGTACGAGTTCATACGGGTAAGCATTACGGCGTACTCGGTGACGGCGATAACGGGAATACTGCTCTTGACCTCCCTTGTCGCGTTCTATCCCCACCTCATGAGATACCTCGCCTCTATTTTCAGCCCCACGGCAACGCTATATGTGATCCTGTTCGTTGTTGAGAATGCCGCGCTCTATACATACTATTACGGCTGGAAGAGGATGGACTCAGGCCTTAAGAAGTGGGCGCACCTGTGCGTCGGGATAACGCTCAATCTGGCCGGGACAGCCATCATGTTCATAGCCAACGCCTGGGTGACGTTCATGATGTCGCCTGCGGGTGTAGATAAGCTGGGGAGCTTCGGAGGGAATGTCTGGCACGCCGTTAACAATCATCTCTGGAACCCTATGAATCTTCACAGGTACATAGCCAATATCGCTTACGGAGGCTCTATCGTCGGGGCCTACGCCGCATACAGGTTCTTAAACTCAGCCACGGATGAGGAGAGGGCGCATTATGACTGGATGGGGTATACGTCGAATTTTATAGCGATAGGCGCGCTCCTCCCTCTGCCTTTCGCCGGATACTGGCTTACCGCCGAGATATATGCCTACAGCCAGCAGATGGGGATAACGCTCATGGGCGGCATCTTCGCCTGGCTCTTTATCATCCAGGCCGTGATAATAGGGGCGCTGTTCTTAGCGGCTAACTATTACCTCTGGTGCGGGATGTCGAGGAGCGAAGGGGGGTACAGGTACACGAAGTATATCAAATACATCGGGTTCGTTATCGCGGCGGCCTTTCTTGTCTGGTTCACCCCGCACACTCTGATACTTACGCCTTCCGAGGTCAGGGCCTTGGGCGGCCAGTACCATCCTTATCTGGGGCCCCTGGGGCTGATGCCGGCGAAAAACATCGCCGTAAACATAATGCTTATAGCTACTTTTATCAGCTTTCTTTTATACAGGAGGGCTAATAAGGTGGCGGCCGTCAAATGGGCGGCGTACGGCAATTATGCCCAGGCCGCGATAATTATGGCGGCGGTAATCAACATAATCTTCCTGGGCGTCTATTACGGATATTTTACTAACACGGTTTATAAGGTCGCTTCATCCGTGCCGCAGGTCGTATCGACGCTTTTTGTGATCGTATCGTGCATGGCGATAGAGGTTCTGATGTTCCGGGGCGCGAAAGAGGCCGGCCCGTTTAGATGGGGGAGGATGCCAGGAAGGAGCCAGTACGCGCTGATTCTTATCGCGGTGTCTTTCACATGGCTTATGGGCCTCATGGGGTTCGTGAGATCGGCCATACGGCAGCACTGGCATGTGTTCTCCGTAATGAGGGACAATTCGCCGGACGCGTTCACCCCGAGTATCGGTTATGCCTCAAAGGTGGTCTCTGCTGGCACGATCATATTCATGGCGATAGTGATATTCATATTCTGGCTGAGCCAGGCACGGTTCGGAAAAACGCGGGGCGGCGCCGATGAATAACCTCCTTAAAATAGCGGCCTTCAGCCTCGCGGTTATCGCGGTCTACACCCTTTTTTCCGTAAAGTATGTCCCTGACATGAAACCTGAAGCGCCTCCGAAGGATGAGGCAATCGACCTGTCGTCAATGGGCCTTGAGGGCTTCACAGCCCTTGGAGAGAAGGTCTATAATGGAAAAGGGGCATGCACCCTTTGCCATAATCCAGTTGGCGGGAGGGCGCCTCTGATCGAGGATATCGCCGCCGTAGCCGCAGAGAGGCTTAAAGACCCGAAATACAAGGGAGCCGCGAAGGATACCGAAGGGTATATCCGTGAATCAATGATAAACCCTTCAGCCTATGTGGTGGCTGGATTCGGGGCGGCAGGGACTGATGATACGGTCTCTCCCATGCCGGACGTGACCTCTGGCGCGATTGGATTAAGCGAGCTGGAGGTAAACGCCGTTATAGCTTACCTCCAAAAGAAGGCGGGGGTAGAACCCACGGCCATGAAAGCGCCTGCGGAAGCAAAAGAATGAAGATACCGAAGCTCGGACAATTCCTGATAGCGGTCATCGCTGCCTACTCGGCATTCAAGGCCCCGGGGTGGGTTATGGGGAAGCCCATACCGGAGAGCCTCATATTCATGTACATGTTCTTTGTCATCGTAACGGCCCTGCTTGTGATGACCTCTACCGATGAAGCCGCGGAGGAGCTTGTAAGGCCCGTAAGGGCCCTTGTTGAAGACCCGGATAAGGCGGCGGTGAGGAATGTGGTCTTTGCGATTCTGCCTCTGGTGGCCGGATATCTGACTTATGGTTTCGTAAGCGCGGGCGTAGAGGCGCCTCCCGCACTCAGGTCAGTCCATCCTGCGCCGCCTTCAAATATCAACGCGTACGGAAAGACGTTCGACCTCGCCGCGCTTGAGAACCCTTTTAGAGAGCCCTGGGCGTTGAATGAAGACCCTTCTGACAGGGGACTGGGCCCGGAAAGGCTTAAGGAGCTTGCAAACGAGGGCGGGATAATCTATTTCAAGAACTGTTTTTTCTGCCACGGGGATAAGCTCGACGGAAAAGGGCACTACGCGCATGGGTTGACCCCGCGGCCGCTGCCGTTTCAGGGGAAGGATACGATAGCGCAGCTTAAGGAATCATACGTGTTCTGGAGGATTGTAAAGGGAGGGCCGGGGCTGCCGGCGGAAGGAGGGCCGGGGCTTTCTTCGATGCCTGCGTGGGAGGATAAGCTCACGGAGGAAGAGGTCTGGAAGGTGATACTTTTTTTGTACGACTATACCGGGAACAGGCCGAGGTAGTCTCTTATACCCTCAGGGAGCCATAAAAACAGTTGATATGATAAGGGCGTTTATAATATTTGCATTATTGTTTTTCTTCGCGCCGGGGGTTGCTTTCGCGGTTTCGGGCGATCCCGCGGCCGGAAAAGAGATCTACGCCAAGCGTTGCTGGTGGTGTCATGGAAAGGACGGCGCAGGCGACGGCCCGGCGGCTGAGTTCCTTAGTCCTCCTCCGCGGGATTTTACCCTCGGCCTGTATAAATGGAAGACGACACCATTCGATGAGATGGCGCCAGGCGATCAGGATTTATACAAGATGATAAGCGGCTATTCGCATGATTCCATGCCGGGCTGGAACGGGATGAACGATACTTCCATGCCGGGCTGGTCGGATGTGTTGAGCGATAAGGAGATCTGGGATCTCGCGGCCTATCTTAAGGGCTTATCCGGTCTTGAGCCTCCAGAAAAGCCTACTATCGGGATAAAGCCGCAAAAGGCCTCGAAGGAATCCATTGAGCGGGGACGGGACACCTTCAAGGACAGGTGCGCCGAGTGCCACGGCGAAGAGGGCATGGGTGACGGCATAAAGAAATTGAAGGACGACTGGGGGGCGCGCACCTGGCCGAGGAACCTTACGAAGGGCTGGACATACAGGGCGGGCAGTTCAGCGGGAGACATATACACCAGGATAACCGTCGGCATACCCGGCACGCAGATGCCGAGCTTTGCCGACCCGCAGAGTAAAAAGAAATTATCTGACGGGGAGAGATGGGACGTGGCGAACTACGTCGCATCTCTTAATGCGGCTTACAAAAAACCCGGGGACGAATCATTTATAAGGGCCGCTAAAGTGGAAGGAAGGCTCCCGGAGGAGGCGAATGACTCTCTGTGGGATAAGGCGGAATTTACAAGCTTTTATCTTGTTCCCCAGTTAATAGCCGATGAAAGGCAGTTCAGGCCAACGCTCAATTCCTTGTCCGTAAAGGCGCTTTATAATGAAAACGAGATAGCGTTTCTCGTTGAGTGGGACGACGCCACCAGATCGGCGCCCGGGGACGAAAAGTCGATTGAATTGGCAGATGGAGAGGTTTTCAGGGACGGGGTGGCGATAGAGTTCCCAGCCACGACAGGGAAAGAGAATGAGAAACCCTATTTCGGGATGGGAGATTCAAGGCCGGTTGTAATATGGCACTGGCAGAGCGAAGAAGGCGCGGGGCTTTCGCAGTCCTCGAAGGTAATCAGGGCCAGGGGTTTTAAGAATCTGGAGGAAGCCGCCCCCGCCGTACCTGCCAGGGGCCGCTACGAAAAGGGCAGATGGCGGGTAATATTTAAAAGGCCTCTGAGACCATCGGATGAAAACGATATCGGTTTTGAGGAGGGCAGGTTTATCCCGGTCGCTTTCGCCGCTTGGGACGGCTCTAACGGAGACAGGGGCGGAAAGCACGCGATGACCGGGTGGCACTCCGTAATACTGGAGAGAAAAGCAGGCAGCAAGGCCTATGCGTGGGTGGCCGGGGCGGTCGTAGCGGTTTTTTTGCTGGAGCTTTTATGGCTTAAAAGCGCGCGAAGGGATTAGCGGGCGGCACATGAGGGGGATTTTAAAAAGAGATTGCTTCGTTTCGCTCGCAATGACATTCGTTTTGCTTTTTGTTTTTAAAAAACACAGTGGTATTGCGCAGCGAATAAAAGAGGCGAGCGACCGGGCTTCAGTTCCATTGGAGGGAGAGAGCCGACAGCGAGAGGAGCCAATATCCGAAAGCGCGTGGCAGCGCGCAAAGAGGCCTTTTACCAAGAGGCGTGAACTTCACTCTCCCCTCAGTCCACTCCCGTCGAGGAAGGGGATGTTTTGCTTGCTGCATCCCGGCCCGTTCGGGGAACGGGCCCTACAGATACCAGTCTGCCTTCCCATTCGCCCGCTCGCCTAAAGGATTTTTTGGGCGGCCTGTCAGGTCTTTCTGCCCTGCCATATGCCTGCGGAAAGAAAGACCGCGCCGGAGATCATAAGGGCGTAGTTGAAAATGTCCGGCGAAAGCCCAGCCTTAAGCGTAAGCAGTGTGTTGAGCAGCCCGAGCCCCAGGAGCACGCAGCCGAAGAATTGCTTTCCGGCGCCTTTCTTTCTATTCATCCCGCTCACCGCCTCCCGGCCTTTTTTCTCAGCTCAGCCATCATCTCAGGCGTGATCTCGGACAAGCCCCTTGCCCTGGCGTAGCTCTCTATGCCTTTTTTTATCATGGGCATCAGAAAGCCGGGGACCTTTTCAAGGCGTTCAGCCGCTTCGGGAGTCCAGACAGGGCCGATGGATTTTTCAGTGGTTTTCTTCCCGTTGCTTGGGGGAATATATCCGCACCAGTTATCCTCTCCCATGAGGTCGCCATGGGTGGAGAGGGCGCGCGCCCTGCAGCCGCCGCAACTCTCGCCGTACTCGCACTCCGCGCACCGTCCGTTGTAGACAGGGTTTCTTAAGCTTTTAAAAGCCTTGTCATGCTCAAGTATAAACCTGAGTCCGTTTGATCCAAGGCTCATCGAATCAGCGGCAGCGGGAATGTACGGGCAAGGGGTAACGAGCCCTTCCGGGGATATCCTCAGATAGCCCCTTCCGGCTATGCAGCCTGAGGTACCGCCTTTTACGAGAGAGCTTGACGGGTCAAGGGTGGAAGCCGCCCTGAGGACATGAGGGGCGCATCTGGCCCGCACCATCATCCTCCCTTCATATTCCGATTCTGCCCGGATTATCCGGCTTAATATGGTTTCGTACTCGGAAGGGGCGATATCGCTCATCTTCTGCCCCCGCCCTGTGCATACAAGAAAAAAGATATTTAATGCGCGCGCGCCTTTTTCATATGCAAATCCAAAGAGCCTGTCCAGCTCTCCCTTATTTTCATTTGTGACGGTGAACTGTATCTGGAAGTCTATCCCGCCTTCCTTTAAGAGTTCTATGGAGTTCATGGCCTTTTCCCATGAGCCGGGAATTCCCCTGAAACGGTCATGGAGTCCGGGCGTCAGGGAGTCCAGGCTTATACCGACGCCTTTTATATCGGAGTTTTTCAGCCTGGATATCGTATCCCTCTGTATAAGGGTTCCGTTCGTGCCGAGGACTACGGTCAGGCCTTGCTTCCCTGCGTACCGCGCTATTTTAAAAATATCAGGGCGCAGCAGCGGCTCGCCGCCTGTAAGGATGAGCATGGCATTCGGGTTTACCTCGGCTATCCTGTCGGCGAAGATTAATGCCTCAGAGGTGGAGATGTCCCCTTTGCCATCGAGCTCGGAGGCGTCAAGATAGCAGTGGGCGCATTTAAGGTTGCAGCTTTTTGTGATGTTCCATGAGATGAGAAAAGGGGTGGAAAGGGATGCGTCCATAAGGGTTAGCCTTCCATGTCCTTGCGGATAGTTCGCATGAATGAAGCTGTTATCCTTAAGATGCCGTTTTTCCTCGCGGCGTCCTCGACCATGTTCCTGACTATGGGACGGGCGAATGAAGGTATGGATGTGAGGATGTTCCCTGCCTCGCCATCCCATTCAATGCCGCCGGATTTATTGATAAGAGGGGTAAATTCCTTCGATGAGATCAAAACATCGCACAGTGCTTCCCTTAAACAGTTTTCGGTAGTGGAGCCGATATCAAGGCCGGCGGACGAATGCGCGCCAATACGCCCGAGGACCAGGAGAAAGGGGTTTGTCTTTCTTACGTGCTTGATTATCTCATTCGACGGTTTGCCTGAAAGAAGGGTTGTCTTTAAATAGACATTGTTTTTATCCGCCATATCCGAGGCTGTGGAGAGGTGCTCACGGTAAATCCTTTGAAGGCCCTTGTCGATTATCGCATCATGGAGCTGTTCCTGCTCTTTGAATCGGAAGACCCTTCCGGCCTCTTCCGACAGTATGCCTGCGATAGAGCGGAAGGCGGTCTGGTGAAAATCCGGGTCGAAGGCGCTTATCGCCTCGATCTTCAAATTTAATGCCTTCGAGAGCTTAATGGCGCTTAAGAGGCCGCCGAAAGACGATGGGCTTCCGTCTATCGCTACGGTTATACTGCCTGATGAGTTTGAGGTGTCTTTAGAGATAAAGAGGTCTGTCCGAACCCTCCTTGCGACCCGCTCTGTAACGCTGCCGATGCGGCTTGTTTCGGTCTTTCCGAGGCCGAGGGAGCCCATTACAACCAGATCGTATCCGCCCTCGTTTGTCTCCTTTACCAGCTCATCGAAGTTCTTGCCTTCCCTGCTTACGCCGAGGCCGTCGAGCCCCGCAGATTTTACCTTTGCGAGGAAAGGGGCCAGGTATGAGTCGGAGATTATTTTAAGGCCCTTTGTGATAAGGGAATCGTGGACTTCACGCTGGTTTTTTAATATTTCTTCCTTCTGGTACTCGGGAGGCAGCCCGCCTTCCATCTGGCGGAACCTGTCGTTGTGGAGCCGCGCGGCGTAGACGTGGCACCCTGTGACAGAGGCTGAAAAACCCCTTGCGATATTAAGCCCGGTGTCCACGCCCCTGTTGGCGGAGTCCGAATTGTCGAGGCAGAAGAGTATCTTCTTATACATACGGCGTATTTTATCGTAACTCTTGAAATGAAGAAAGGGTTTTCAAAAGGATCAGAAAAGCTTCGGCTGGAGTGGGCTTGCCGTGATGTCAGCGGTCTTGCTGAATATCTTTATCTTTCCGAACTCGCCGTCAAAGCCAGGGGTGATGGATATATCGCCGCTACGGACCTTTGATATCGCGGAGGCTGTCTTTTCTCCGGCAAGCCTTATGAGGTCAGCCTCTTCCATGTCGAGGAGTATGCTGAATTCGCTCCCGGCCTCGGTTATGAGCCTCCTGTATTCCTTTTTGACCTTGTTCGAGGAGACGCATACTTCAAGGGTTTCTGAAAGTATCTCCTCAAGAGGCACCATATGCCTCGCGGGTATCGCGTTTGGCGGGGTGAACCCTTCGGGCCTGTCGCTAAGCTCGGCTACCCTGCTCATTACGCCTACAGTAAGGCCCTTGGCGCATACCGGGCAGGTTTTGTTTGCCTTTATGGTCTCGGCAGGCGAGTAGCGGACTTTGCAGTCCCTGTGGCCGTCATAGTGGTATTTGCCTTCTTCAGGGTAGAATTCTACCGTAAACAGGAATTTTTCCCTGTCCTTCTTCTTTATTATCCCTGTTATCTCGCTGTAGCTTAAATCCGCGTCGAGCACATTCGCCTCTCTGCCGAGTTTTGACGGAGAGTGGGCGTCTGAGTTTGATATAAAGGTGATATTGTCGAGCGAGGAGAGCCGCCAGTTCATCTGCGGGTTCGATGATAGGCCCGTCTCTATGGCGTAGATGTGTTTTGAGAGGTCGCCAAAGCATTCTTGAATGGAATCGAAACCTGATTTCGAGCCGAATATCGAGAACCAGGGCGTCCATGCGTGCGCCGGAATGAGCATCGCTTCAGGGGATGCGTCGAGGACTATCTTCAGAAGGTCCTTTGCCGAAAAGCCGAAGATAGGCCTTCCGTCGGAGGCGATATTGCCGAGCTTCGAGAAGGCGGAGTTCATCTTGCGCACTGATTTGACGTCCGGGGCGAGGAGGAGGCTGTGTACCTTGCGCGTCTTGCCGTTCTGGGAGAAGATGTTGCTGACCTCGGCCGTGAGCATGAAACGGACGGCCTCGGGGCTTTTGTCTTTTTTTAATTTGAAGAGGCCATCTTCGGCTGTCTCGAGGGTCTCTTCAATGGAGGCGAATTGCGCCGGATGGGTGAAATCCCCTGTGCCGAGGACGTCGATGCCTTTTATCCCGGCCCATGAGGCCAGGGTAGACAGGTTCATGTCCTTGCTCGTCGCCCTTGAGTACTTGGTGTGGATGTGGAGATCGGCTATTATCCGCATAGGGGTTCTTTAGCAGGCTGCTGAAAAAGTCCATCTGCTTTGTTGTCTTCGACGCTCGTCACTGCGGCGTACAGACAAAGTACGTCTCATTCCTCGCTTCTCGACGCCTCGCAGCTGAATCTTTTTGAGCAGCCTGAATATGCGTAGCGAGCGCATACCCCGCAGTTTTCTGCGGGGGCAAGCGAGCGAATAGAAATTAGTTTCCTTACATATCGAAGATTCCCCGCGAATTCCGCGGGGAGCTTCATCGGGTGCCTGGCGGAATCCCGCCCGTTTAAGGGCGGGATTCCGCCAGGCTATATAAAAGAACAGGTACCTTGCCGACAAAACCTGCCATTTATTGCAGGGTAATTCAATAAATTACGGGTTTTTCAGCAACCTGTTAGAAACCCATTATGTTAAAGCCCGAATCTACGTATATTATCTCTCCGGTGACTCCGCTTGAAAGGCCGCTTAGAAGGTAAAGCGCTGTCTTTGCGACGTCTTCCTGCGAGACATTGCGCCTTAACGGGGATTTTGCCTCTACCACATCGAGTATCTGCTTGAAACCGGAGATACCCATGGCAGCGAGGGTCTTGACCGGGCCGGCTGAGATGGTGTTAATCCTGATCCCCTTCGGGCCCAGGTCCGCGGCGAGGTATCTGACGCTCGCCTCAAGGGCGGCTTTGGCTACCCCCATTACATTGTAATTCGCTATTACCTTTTCGCTTCCGTAGTAGCTTAAGGTCACCATGGAGCCGTTGCGGCCTTCCATTAGCGGGGCAGCCCTTTTGGCGAGCGCTACGAGGGAGAACGCGCTTATCTCCAGGGCTATCCTGAAGCCGTCCCTTGTCGTATTGAGGAATTCTCCCTTGAGCTCCTCTTTTTTGGCGAAGGCCAGGGAATGGACCATTACATCCAGTCCGCCCCATTCCTGTTTGACTATATCGAAAACATTGTCGATCTGGCTGTCGTCCGAGACGTCGCAGGGAACGACTATCCTGGAGCCGAGGGACTCCGCCAGAGGCCTTACCCTGGACTCAAGCGCTTCTCCGGCGTAGGAGAAAGCAAGCTCCATGCCCTCTTTGTGAAGTATCTGGGCGATGGCCCAGCCGATGGACTTTTCATTCGCGACACCGAAGATTATGCCTTTTTTACCGCTAAGCAGTCCCATATTGAATTGACCTCCTTTTAAAGTAAGGTGCTATCCTCATAACCAAGCCGAATTCAGATTTACCAGCAATATATTAAGTCAATTTTCTATCATTAATCGCCAAATGATTCAACAGCTACTTTACGGCCTCCTGCTTGCCTAAACCCGCGTTTTCTGATAGATTTAGAAAAAGGCGTGTTTTAAAGGAGATTACATTATGGTATTTGAGCACATCGATGAGAAAGAGGCTGTCAAGAGGGCGGCGTTGATAGAGATAAACGGGTTCAGGTTTTACAATCTCCTGGCCGAGAGGACAGAGAGCAGGGACGCAAAGGCGGTATTTAAAAAGCTCGCAGAGGATGAGAGAAAGCACCTTAAGATCATTGAGAACAAGTTCTATCCCGAGGCTGGCTTTAACGAGCAGATAACGGAAGAGGAGCTTCAGATAGAGGAGTATGTCGAGCATACGGGCGCGGCGGACATCTTTACCCGGCGCATAAATATCGAAGCCCTTCTTAAGATAGTGGACACTACGAAAAAGGCCCTAAACGTGGCGCTCGATACTGAAAGGCACTCGGTAAAGTATTTCGAAGAGCTGGGCAGGAAGACCTCCGCCATCGAGGCGAGGAAGATATACAATGAGCTTGCCGAAGAGGAGAAGGCCCATGTGAGCGAGATCGAGGCGCTTATGAACTCGGACGGGGCCGCCTGGAAGAAGTAAAATATGCCGGAACTCAGACTTAACCTCGTTACGAGGGAGTGGGTCATAATAGCCACTGAACGGGCCAAAAGGCCCATGGACTTCAAGAATTCGGTGGATAAGCCCGCGGTGCCTCCGTACCTTAAGACTTGTCCTTTCTGCCCCGGCAACGAATACAGGACGCCGCAGGAGCACTACAGGCTTCCTTTTGACGGGAACTGGAAGATAAGGGTAGTGGATAATAAATATCCCGCTCTCTCGCCCGGAGAGAAGAAGAGGGTATCTGACGGGTACAAGCGGTCAATCTCCGGCATAGGCGTTCACGAGGTAATCGTTGAAAATCCCATACACAACATATCGACAGCCCTTATGGACGTCAGGGATATCGAGGATATATTCCGGGTTTACAAGGCACGGTTTATAGACGCGCACAAAGACCCCACAGTCGAGCATGTCATTCTCTTCAAAAATCACGGGGAGAGCGCCGGCACCACCCTTGAGCATACCCATTCGCAGCTCGTCGGCACGCCCGTCGTCCCGATACAGATAAGGGACAGGGTGCAGGCGGCGCTCCACTACTTCGACGACACCGGCGAGTGCATGATCTGCTCCATATTGAAACGCGAAAAGGAAGAAGGCGCGAGGGTGATAATCGATACGGGGCACTTCCTTACTTTTGTGCCTTACGCCGCGCTTTCTCCATTTCATACATGGATATTCCCGAAAAGGCACTCGGCCGTCTTTTCAGACATAACAGAGGAAGAGATCAGGGATATAGCGTATCACCTGAAAGTCCTTTTATCGAAGTTCCACTACGGGCTTGAAGATCCGGATTATAATTACGTCATAAGGTCGAGCAGGCCGCAGGACCGGGGGAACGAATACTGCCATTGGTATCTGTCTATCGTGCCGAGGCTGACGAAAACAGCCGGGTTCGAGCTCGGAAGCGGCATGTTCATTAATACAGTTGTCCCGGAGAAGAGCGCGGAGTTTCTTAAGGGTGTGCGTCCGGGATAAAGGAAAAGGTAAATGGGAAACTACAGGAATCCGCTCCCTACGGTCGATATCATAATAGAGCTGGGAGGGGGGATAGTGCTGATAGAAAGGAAAAACCCTCCTGCCGGATGGGCCCTGCCGGGAGGTTTTGTTGACGCGGGAGAGAGCCTTGAGGACGCGGCTGTAAGGGAGGCGCTTGAAGAGACTTCTTTAAACGTAAGGCTTAAGACGCAGCTCCACGCATACTCCGACCCGAAGAGAGACCCCAGGTTTCCGACTTTGTCGGTAGTTTTCGTAGCTGAGGCTGAAGGGAAGCCTGAGGCAAAGGACGACGCTAAAAATGTGGGTGTATTTGCCAAAGATGAAATCCCGCCGCTTGCCTTTGACCATTCCCGGATACTCAGTGATTATTTCAGGTGGAAGAGGAACGGGTGGAAGGTGTTTGAGATAAAGTAGAGATTGCCCGTCCTCTGCCGCACGCAGGGTCTGCGCGCTTACGCGATACGCCCGGCAAATGCCAGGGTTTTTCCAACCGCATAAAATAAAAAAGGCGGCTCAATTTTAAAACTGAGCCGCCTTGACTTTCTTGTGAGCTGATCTTATTTCCCGTCGAGTTTTTCTTTTAAAAGCTTGTTTATCACCTGCGGGTTTGCCTGCCCCTTTGTGGCCTTCATGGTCTCGCCCACGAAGAAACCGAAGAGCTGGACCCTTCCGGCCTTATATCTTGCGAGGTTTTCGGGATTCCCGCTTATTACGTTATCGATGATCTTCGAGAGTTCATCTTCGTTTGAGATCTGGGCCATTCCTTTTGATTGTACGACCTCTTTGGGCCCCTTGCCGGTCTTGTACATCTCCTCGAAGACCTCTTTGGCCATCTTGCCGCTTATCTCTCCGCCCTTTACCATCTGGATAAGGCTCGCGATGGAATCGGGCTTGACGGGGCAGTCCTTTACATCTCTTGAATCCTCTTTAAGAAGCCTTAAGAGCTCGCCCATAACCCAGTTGGACGATACCTTCGGTTCGTTTGTGGCCCTTACGACGGCTTCGTAATAATGGGCAAGCTCTTTGGAAGAGGTAAGCACTCCCGCGTCGTATGGAGGGATACCGTATTCCTTTATGAACCTGTCCCTCTTCTGCTGGGGCAGTTCCGGGAGTTCGCCGCGGAGTTTTTCAACCAGCGCGTCTTCAACCAGAAGCGGGAGGAGGTCGGGCTCAGGGAAGTAGCGGTAATCGTGCGCCTCTTCCTTTGACCTCATCGATGCCGTTACGCCTTTTGAGGCGTCGAACAGGCGCGTCTCCTGGAGAACCTTGCCGCCCGATTCGACGAGATCGATCTGCCTCTCTATCTCGTACTCGATAGCTTCCTTTACATATTTAAAGGAGTTCATGTTCTTAAGCTCTGCCTTTGTCCCGAGCTTTTCGGCGCCGACAGGGCGGATAGAGACGTTGGCGTCGCAGCGGAAAGACCCTTCCTCCATGTTGCCGCTGCATATCTCCAGGTACACGACGATGTCCCTCAATGCCTTAAGGTAAGCCTGCGCCTCATCAGAGGAACGCATGTCCGGCTCGCTTACTATCTCTATCAGCGGCACGCCTGTCCTGTTCAAGTCGACGAAGCTGTAATTTACGTCTTCGGGCCGCTCTCCGTGAAGGAGCTTTCCCGCGTCTTCTTCCATGTGGATGCGGGTGATGCCGATACGCTTGCCGCCGTTCGTGTCTATATCAAGATATCCAAGCTCCGCGAGCGGCTCGTTATACTGTGATATCTGGTAGCCTTTGGGGAGGTCGGGGTAGAAGTAGTTCTTTCTGGCGAATACGCTCTTGTTATTGACCCTGCAATTGACGGCCAAGGCCATCTTTATGGCGAACTCCACCGCTTTTTTGTTGAGCACCGGGAGGACGCCGGGCATGCCCAGGCAAACCTGGCATACCTGCGTGTTCGGCTCAGAGCCGAATTTTGTAGAGCACCCGCAGAAGAGCTTTGACTCCGTCAATAACTGGGCGTGTACCTCAAGTCCGATCACTACTTCATATTTCATCTATAAAGACCTCATTTGAATTTTATTTATATCCCGGGCCTTTTCTTGTTCCAGTCAGTCGCCTGTTCGTAGGCGTAAGCGGCCTTAAGCACCGTACCTTCGTCGAGGAACTTTCCGAGCAGCTGCAGTCCTATAGGCAGATTGTCTTTCGTGAACCCGGACGGGATGGAAATACCGGGTATGCCCGCGAGGTTGCAGGAGATGGTGAATATGTCGGATAGATACATCGTAAGAGGGTCTTCTATCCTTTCGCCGATCTTGAACGCGGCGGTGGGAGAGGTCGGCGTGGCTATTATGTCGCAGGACTTGAAGGCCTCTTCGAAGTCGTTCTTTATAAGCGTCCTGACCTGGGATGCCTTCTTGTAATAGGCATCATAGTATCCCGCCGATAGAGAGTAGGTGCCGAGCATTATCCTTCGCTTCACCTCGCCGCCGAACCCCCTGTCCCTCGTCTTCTTGTACATGTCAAGGAGGCTGCCAGTGTCATTGACTCTGAGCCCGTATTTGACGCCGTCGTAGCGGGCGAGGTTGCTTGAAGCCTCGGCGGTCGCTACAAGGTAATAGACCGCCACGGCGTATTCGGTATGGGGGAGCGTTACCGGCACAAGCTCAGCGCCCTGTCTCTTCAAGACCTCAAGGGCTTCCCGCACGGCCTCTTCGATCTCCCTGTCCATCCCTTCGATAAAGTATTCTTTGGGTATGCCGATCCTAAGGCCTTTTACGCCGGATTTAAGGACGGATGTGTAATCGGGGACAGGCGCGTCAATACAGGTTGAATCGAGCGGGTCGAACCCGGCCATCGTCTGGAGCATTATCGCCGAGTCGGTTACGTCTTTTGTGAAAGGCCCGGCCTGATCGAGCGAGGAGGCGAAAGCTATCATCCCAAACCTGGATATCCTGCCGTACGTAGGCTTAAGGCCGACTACGCCGCAGCAAGCGGCAGGCTGGCGGATAGAGCCGCCCGTGTCGGTTCCGACCGAGGCTACGCATTCGGAGGCGGCAACGGACGCGGCGGAGCCGCCTGAGGAGCCGCCGGGGACGCGGTCAGCCGCCCACGGATTGAGTGTCTTAAAATAGGCTGAGTTCTCGGTCGATGAGCCCATGGCGAACTCATCCATATTGTTTTTCCCGAGTATTACCGCGCCGGCATCTTTTAATTTCCTTACGACGGTAGCGTCATAAGGCGGTATGAAGTTCTCAAGTATCTTTGAGGCGCAGGTGGTCCTGATGCCTTTCGTGGAGAAGATGTCCTTTACTGAAATGGGGACCCCGGTAAGCGGGGTGAGGTTCTCGCCATTTGAGATCCTCTTGTCCGCCGCCGCGGCCTGCTTTAAAGCCTCTTCGGGAGTAACCGTGAGAAAGGCATGGATCTTTTTGTCAGTCTCCTCGATCCTTTTAAGGAATGCCTTTGTCGCATCTACGGATGAGATCTCTTTTTTTGAGAGCTTGTCGGAAAGCTCGCGTATCGTGATGGAGGTTAAATCCAATTTAAATACTCCTTGAGGATTTATTTAAAACCTACTCTATTATCTTCGGCACTTTAAAGCACCCTCTCTCGGCTTCGGGGGCGTTGGAGAGCGCGTCTTCATGCGACAGCGAGGGGCGCGCCTTGTCCTCTCTCATGGCTGTTTTGAGCGGCACAGTGTAGGTGGTAGGTTCAATGCCTTTTGTGTCGAGCTCCGAGAGCTTTTCTACATAGTTTAGTATTCTCGTCAGTTGGTCCGTGTAGAGATCTTTCTCTTCCTCCGTAAGCTCAAGCCTTGCGAGATCAGCTACGTGAAGCACGTCTTTTTTTGTGATAGCCACCTCTTCGCTCCTTCTGTGTGAAAGTGATTTTTTAAATTAGCATACAAAGTGCGTGCATGCAAGCATTTGAAGACAAAATCCGGGTGAAAAGTGTTGACACTGCGCGATATTAATGATAAATATTTTTCAGATGGCGCAAGGGTTTACGAAAAAATGAACTCTAAATCACAAGGAGGACGTAATGGCAACCGCTAAGAAACCCGCTAAGAAGAAAACCACCACGGCCGCAAAGAAGACAACGACAAAGAAGGCAGCTACAAAGAAAACAGGCTGCTGCCGCTAGGAATAGTTTTTTAAAAAGGGGAAGGGAGCACTGGCCCGGTTATTTTCTCTTTCTGAAGTCATTGCCCCTTCCTCAGCATTACCGGGTTCATCTGTTTTTTTGAGTTTCAATCTTCTGGCCTCTGAAAACCTCTTTCTCCTGTAAATCGTCCTATACACAGTTCAACCGCCAGCCCGTATCGGGAGGCTGACTAAAATTTTATTTCTGGAGCTATTATGAAGGCAGCTGTTGTGCAGACCAGCCCTTTGTTCGGCAGGATCAGGGAAAATATAGAGGGGGCGATCAAGGTGATCGAGAAGCTCGACGCGGAGCTTATAGTGCTGCCGGAGCTTTTCTCAACCGGTTACCAGTTTAAATCCAGGCCGGAAATGCTGAAGCTTGCTGAAGACGCGGAGGGCGGGTACGCGACCGGCAGGCTTACTGAGGTTGCCAGAAAAAAGAAGTCGTTCATAGTGGCTGGGATCGCTGAGCGCAGTGGCGGGAAGGCTTATAACTCATCCGTCCTTGTCGGGCCAAAAGGGTTGATGGGAATTTACAGGAAGGCGCATCTTTTCTGGGATGAGAAGAAGATATTTACTCCGGGCGATACTCCTTTTGAGGTATATGATACCGGCAAGGCCAGGATAGGGATGATGATCTGTTTTGACTGGTTATTTCCTGAGGCGGCGAGGACGCTCGCCCTTAAGGGGGCTGATATAATATGCCATCCGTCCAATCTGGTGCTGCCATACTGCCCAGCCGCGATGATCACCCGCTCCATAGAGAACAGGGTCTTCTCGCTAACCGCGAACAGGGTCGGGGAAGAGGCGCGCATTAGAGGCAAAAGCCTTAAATTCATCGGGATGAGCCAGATAGTGTCGCCCGGCGGGGAGCTGCTGTTCCGCGCTGGAGGCAAAAAGGCCGTGGCAATGGCGGTTGAAATAGAGCCGAAAGACGCCCGTAAGAAAAATATTACGCCTGTAAACGACATTATAAAGGATAGAAGAAGAGACCTGTTCCAGTTGTAAGGGTAAGTTATTGTATTTTAAGGTTATTACGCCTTGGCTGGAACTAATGTGAGTGAAGCGTTCGATTTCTCCCCAATAACTGTATACAGTATACCATTTTATCCTTGACAAAAGTTCGCGGTTGTTTTATCTTGCCTTCTACCCTGGCCGATTTTATCGTAACAAATAGAACTTTTTTACAATCTTTATTGTAAGAAACAGCGAAGGGGTCTAAGATGGTTTTTTCTTATCTGCCTGTTCTCGTGATGATAGGTCTGGCCTCTTTCATGGCCATCGGTGCCCTCTTCATGAGCTTCATCTTCCGTCCAAGGAACCCTTACAGGGAAAAGCTGTCTCCTTGGGAGTGCGGCATGGAGCCTGTTGGAGAGGCTAACCAGGGCCATTTCAGGGTGCATTTCTTTATTATAGCCATACTCTTTATCGTCTTCGACGTTGAAACACTCTTCCTTTTCCCCTGGGCAGTACTATTAACAGACAAAGCGCTATCGGTTTTCATATTCGTTGAGATGATAGTATTTATAGCTATCCTTGCGATAGGGCTTATCTACGCCTGGGTCAAGGGTGCGCTTGAATGGGTTTAGCTTTCACAGGTTTTGCGATTTAAAATTTTTAAAAAAACAAACTGATATTTAATGTAGAAAAGGCGTTTATGGACGAGAACAAAAACCCGCTCGAGGAGTCTCTTTTTTTTACCACCCTCGAGTCCATAGCCGATGTCATAAGGAACAACCCGCTCGTCAAGACGGTCAAGCATAACGCCGTTGTCGGCGACGTTGTCAACTGGGGGCGTTCATCCGCGCTCTGGCCGATGACATTCGGGCTCGCGTGCTGCGCCATAGAGATGATCGCGGCAGGGTGCTCCCGTTACGATACGGACAGGCTCGGCATAGTATTCAGGCCCTCTCCCCGCCAGTCGGACGTTATGGTCGTGGCAGGGACGATGACCAAGAAAATAGCCCCCGCGGTCAAGAAGCTGTATGACCAGATGCCTGAGCCGAGGTGGGTCATAGCGCAGGGCGGCTGCGCATCGGCAGGAGGGCCTTACAATACGTATGCGGTCGTGCAGGGCACTGACCTTGTAGTGCCTGTCGATGTGTATATACCGGGGTGCCCGCCCAGGCCTGACGCGCTCCTTTTCGGATTTTTGCAGCTGATGGAAAAGATAAAGAGGGAGAACCCCTTCATCCTTGAAGAGAGGAAGATAGCTTTAAGCAAATGACACCTTTAGACAAAGAAGAAGTTCTTATAAAGAAGTTAAGGGACTCGTTCAGGCACGATATAATCGAGACTACCATTTTTAAAGGCGAGATAACCCATCTGGTCGAGATTAAGGCGCTTCGCGCCATCTGCAATTTCCTGAAGACCGATCCTGAGCTTCGGATGAACTTTCTCGCGGATATATCGGGGGTCGATTATTACGGTGCGGCGCCGAGGTTCGAGGTCGTCTATCACTTCTATTCGATCCCCAAGAAGCACAGGATAAGGATAAAGGTAAAAGCGGGAGAAGGCGAGACCGTGCCTTCCATAACCTCGATATGGCCCGGGGCCGATTGGCCCGAACGGGAAGCATATGACATGTTCGGAATAGTCTTTGAAGGCCATCCTGACCTTAAGAGGATATATCTGGCCAATGACTGGGAAGGGTTCCCGCTCAGAAAAGACTACCCTCTAAGGGGCTACAAGGATAGATATAACCCTTATGGCGAAGAAAAGCCGGAAGAAATCTGAGTAAAGACATAAGCGGCGTGATTTGCTTACGCCGAAAAAGAATAAAAAATAAAAATAACTCGTTAGGCCTAACGGCAGTAAATTAAAAGCATGCCTGAGCGCGAAGAAATAATATCTACCCAGGAAGTCACACTCCATATGGGACCGCAGCACCCCTCGACACACGGGGTTTTGCATCTTATTCTGGATATTCAGGGTGAAAAGATAATAAATGTAGAGCCTGATATCGGGTATCTCCACAGAGGCACGGAAAAGATAGCGGAGAACCTCCTTTATCACCAGTTCGTCCCTTATACAGACAGGCTCGATTACATGTGCGCGATGAGCAACAATCTTGCCTACGTGATGGCGGTTGAGAAGCTCCTGGGCCTTGAAATAACAGAGCGCGCGAAATACATCAGGGTCATTTCCGCGGAGCTTTCGAGGATAGCGGGGCACCTGCTGGCCCTTGGGGCCTGGGCGCTGGACCTGGGCGCGATGACGATACTCCTTTACGCCATGCGGGAGAGGGAGATCGTTCTCGATATATTCGAGCAGATATGCGGCGCGCGGATGACCTTAAGCTACCTGCGCGTAGGCGGAGTAAGGTACGACTTTACCGAAGGCATTAAGGAATCGATCAAAAACCTCCTGGAGATAATGCCCAAGAGGCTCGATGAATATGAAAAGATACTGCTCGGGAACAGGATATGGATACAGAGGAATAAAGGCGTAGGGCTGATATCCGGCGAAGAAGCCGTGTCAATGGGATTGAGCGGGCCGGCCCTGCGGGCCAGCGGGATCAAATGGGACATCAGGAAGGATGAACCGTATCTTGTGTACGACAGGTTCGAGTTCGATGTGCCGACGGGACGGAACGGGGATTGCCTGGACAGGTATAACGTCAGGTTCGAAGAGATAAAGCAGTCGCTGCGCATCGTTAAACAGGCGCTTAAGGACCTGCCGGACGGGCCGTTTAACGTGGATATGCCGCAGATAGTCCCACCGCCAAAGCCCGATGTTTATAAGAACATGGAAGCGTTGATACATCATTTTAAATATGTCTCGCAGGGGTTCAAGGTGCCGAAAGGCGAGGTGTATTCAGCGATAGAGGCCCCCAAGGGAGAGCTTGGGGTTTATATAGTGAGCGATGGCACGGAGAAGCCGTACAGGCTTAAATTAAGGGTTCCATCGTTTAATAACCTCCAGACCATAAACCATATGTCAAAGGGAAGATACCTGGCCGACGTCATAGCCATCGTGTCAAGCCTTGACCCTGTTTTTGGCGAATGCGACAAGTAATCGGATGAGGCATTAAGTATCGAAGCTCCGGAAAAAGCCTGAAGCGGGACCGGAGGGTTCATTGCCGGTGAGCAATTAACATTTAGAGCAGGGATATGCTTTCAGAAAACGCAAAAAAAGAGATAGAAGCGGCGCTTCGGAAGTACCCGAATAAAAGGTCTGCCGTCATGGATGCCCTGAGGGCCGCACAGAAAGGCTGCGGAGGGCATCTTACGAAGGAAGACATGGACGAGGTCGCCGCGATACTTGAGATGCAGGCTGTTGAGGTGAACGCCGCCGCGGCTTTTTATACGATGTACAACATCGACAAGCCGGTCGGCAGATACCATGTGCAGGTGTGCAGGAATATTTCCTGCTCGCTGCTTGGCGCGGAGCACCTCATCAAGCATATGGAGAGGACGCTTAACATAAAGACAGGCGAGACCACTCCAGACAAGAAGTTCACGCTCTCAACCGTTGAGTGCCTCGGCTCGTGCGGAACCGCGCCGATGATGCAGATAAATGACGACTATCACGAGAATTTAACTGAAGCGAAAGTTGACGAGATACTTAAGGGCCTTGAATAACTGAGGGCCGGGGCACTACCCCACCCTGGGAACAGAACCGCAGAATGGAAAAAGTACTTTTAAAAAACCTGGGCAAGCCCGAATCCTTTAAGCTTGAGAACTATGTGGCTAACGGAGGATACAAGGCTATACAGGAAGCGCTTAAGATGAGGCCCGATAATATCGTCCAGATGGTAAAGGACTCGGGGCTTCGCGGGCGCGGCGGAGCGGGTTTTTCAACCGGCCTTAAGTGGAGCTTTATACCGAAGGACCCGACGATTCAGAAGTATCTGTGCTGCAACGCCGATGAGGGAGAGCCAGGCACCTTCAAGGACAGGGCCATAATGGACCATGACCCGCACCTCCTGCTCGAAGGCATGATGATCACCTGCTACGCGATAGGCGCGTCGGCCGGCTACATATATATAAGAGGCGAATTCGTCTTCGGCACAAGGAGGCTGCAGGCCGCCATAGACGAGGCGTATGCAAAGGGATTCCTCGGGAAGAACATATTCGGCTCTAACTTCTCTCTTGATATGTACATACATAGGGGATTCGGCGCATATATATGCGGCGAGGAAACAGCGCTCCTGGAGTCCATCGAGGGCTACAGGGCGCAGCCAAGAAAGAAACCGCCGTTCCCGGCCCTTGCCGGACTTTACGGCAAGCCGACGGTCATAAATAATGTGGAAACGCTTGCCTGCGTGCCGGCGATAATAGAGAAGGGGCCAAAGTGGTTCTCATCCATAGGACCTGAGAAGAGCCCCGGGCCGAAGATTTACGGCGTAAGCGGCCATGTCAAAAAGCCGGGCCTTTACGAGCTTCCGATGGGGGTTACAGTAAGGGATTTGATCTACAACCACTGCGGAGGGATGATCTCCGACAGGCCCTTGAAGGCTGTGATACCGGGCGGAGTAAGCGCGCCGCTCTTGACTTCGAAGGAATTGGATACGCCGCTTGATTTCGATTCGCTCGCGGCCAAGGGCTCGATGCTGGGGTCAGGCGCGGTGATAGTGATGGACGAGTCGGCCTGCATGGTAAAGTCGGCTTACATTATAAACAGGTTTTTCAGCCATGAGTCATGCGGAAAATGCACTCCGTGCCGCGACGGCACGCCCTGGCTGACGAATGTGCTGAAGAGGATAGAGCACGGGCAGGGAAGGCCAGGGGATGTAGAGCTTCTTGAGAGCTTATGCACGAACATCTTCGGACGCACATTCTGCCCGCTCGGCGACGGGGCAGTGATGGCCTTGAGAGGGCATCTTAAGAACTTCAGGGAAGAGTTCCAGTACCATGTGGATCACAAGCGGTGCATGGTTTCTTGATAGAACGAATAGATTAAAACGGCAGAAAAAATGGTAACAGTAAAAATAAACGGAAAAGAAGTAACGGTAGAGGATAACACCCTTATCCTCGACGCGGCGAGACGGGCGGGATACGAGATCCCGACATTCTGCTATCAGGCCGACCTCGTGGGCATAGGCTCATGCAGGATGTGCCTGGTCGAGATAGAAGGGCAGAAAAAGCTCCAACCCTCCTGCGTGACCCCCGTGCTCCACGGTATGTCCATAAATACCGAGACGTCGACCGTTATGTCCGCGAGGGCGTCGATGCTGGAGTTCCTGCTGGCCAATCATGCCCTGGACTGCCCTGTCTGCGACAAAGGCGGCGAGTGCGAGCTTCAGGACATGGTCTATAAGTACGGCCCGCACAAGGGGAGGCATTCAGAGCCCAAGTTCAAGTTCCAGGAAAAGGACTATTCCTTAAGCCCGGTCATAATAAAGAACTCAAACAGATGCGTTCAGTGCATGAAATGCGTCAGGGTCTGCAGGGAGGTCGTCGGCGCCAACGTCCTCGGCGCGCTCGGAAGAGGCGACCATCAGGAAGAGACGAGCTTCTTCAGGCACTTCCTCGACTGCGACCAGGACGGCAACTGCATTGAAGTCTGTCCGGTCGGCTGTTTCATGCGGCTTCCCTATAGATACAAGACCAGGCCCTGGGATTTGAAAGGCGCCGATACCGTATGCCCATACTGCGCCACAGGGTGCAGGATGGTGATAGAGGAGAGGGGCGGGGTGCTTATAAGGTCAAAGGCGCAGCTCGGAGTGGGGCTCAACAGCGAGACCTTGTGCGCACGCGGAAGGTTCGGCTGCGATTACGTCACCCATCTCGACAGGCTAAAGACGCCTCTTATAAGGAAATACGGAAAACTTGAGCCTGCGTCCTGGCAAGAGGCCCTGGCCGCGGTAAAAGACGGTTTTTCATCGACAAGGGGCGAGAAGCTCGGCGGTATAGCTTCGCCGAGGCTTACAAACGAAGAGCTGTATCTGTTCCAGAAGCTCTTCAGGACGATATTAAAGAGCCCCAACATAGATTCAAGCTCGCGGTGGGACGCCAAGGCCGTGGAGGGCTTTATCAAGGCAACCTCGATGAACGAGGGCGGGGTCTCGGTATTTGACTGCATGGAGTCGGACACCGTAATTATAATAGGCACGCATCTATCAGATGAGAACCCGGTAACGGATTATATAGTAAGGCGCATAAGCGCGGGCAGGCGGATGAACGTCATTATCGCCTCTCCGAGGGCCATGAAGCTCGACTCCTCCGCGAACCTTGCGATAAGGCATATGGCCGGGAAAGAAGGCGCGCTCATCGAGGCGGTTGTGCTCAGCCTTAACGCAGAGAAGGTCGCGGCGTCTGATGAGCTCAAGGCGATAGCTTCAGGGAAGCTTGATGAGGAGTTACGCGCCGCCGGCGTCAAAAAAGAGCTGGTAGATTCCCTTGTAAACAAGGTGCGCGCCTCCCAGACGGTCTCGATAATGGCGGGTACGGAATTCCTTAGGTTCCCTGAGGGAATAAAGAAGCTGGGGCTTCTTAGGGAACTCCTCAGGTCATCCGGGAAGAAAGTCTCCATATTGCCTGTGCTGGACCGCTGTAACCAGAGAGGGGCATGGGAGATGGGTGTGCATCCTTCCCTTGGCCCGGCATACTCGAAGGCCGCGGAAAAGGGGCTTGGCTGCGATGGCATGCTGGAAGCGGCATCAAAAGGGAATATCGATTCGCTTTACATAGCAGGTTCCGACGTAGTATCCATGTATCCTGACGAGGGGTTCGCGGCATCGGCGCTGTCGAGGGTTAAATTCCTCGTGGTGCAGGACACATTCATGACCGAGACGGCGAAGCTCGCCCATGTGGTTCTTCCTGGCGCCAGTTTCGGCGAAAAGGAAGGCATATTCACTAACCAGGAGGGCAGGGCCCAGATTATTAGGAGGCTTATCAACCCGCCGGGAAAGGCAAAGCCGGACCTGGATATCATAAGGGCGCTTGGCGAGAGATTCGACCCGGCGTTTGGCCCAAAGAACTTCCCGCTCGTCCTGGACGAGATACGCAGTACTAATGAGATGTACGCAGAGGTAAGCCTCTCCTTCAATAATAAGAGGAACAGCGACAACAAGCTCGATCTTAAGGAGGCGCTGGTACGGCCTTCGGGGAACGCTTCGCTTGAGGTGGCGGATTTCAGCCCCAAAGGGAATGAAGACAAGGAATATCCTTTCAAGCTCATTACCGGAAACCATCTCTTCCACTCCGGAAAGGCCTCGATGAGGTCGGAGACGCTTTCGGGCCTCTTGAAGGCCGCGGTGATAGAGATAAGCGAAGAGGACGCGAAGTCATTAGGCCTTAAGAGCGGCGAGAGGGTAAAGATAAAATCAAAAGACTATGAAGCTGTAGTTACCTTAAGAACGGCTTCGGGCTCGAAGAACGGAATAGTGTTTATGGGCGAGAACTTCGAGGATGTCCCTGTTAACAGGTTTTTCACGCGCGGCGAAGGGTCGCCGTCGGTAAAGATCAGCAAGGCTTAAACGCAAGACGGGCGGCGGGTTTTCCGCGCTGCCTGAACAAGGTTTGGGAGGTGGATCATGGTAGACCCAAAATTACTTAGAGAGTTGCCGTTCTTTACAGACCTTTCCGATAATGAGTTGGAGATTGTTTCGAAGGTAGTTAAAAAGAAGGAATTCAAGCTCGGCGATACGATATTCAAGGAATCAGAGGACGGGGCTTCGATCTATATAATAAGGAAAGGCGAGGTCAAGGCCTGCAAGATAGCGCCGGACGGGGAGCTTTTCACCCTTACGATAATGAAGGACGGCGATATATTCGGGGAGATGAGTTTCCTGGACGGTAGACCCCGTTCAGCCACTGTTGTGGCGGTTTCCGACCTTGAGACTTACGTAATAGAGAAGGCGGATTTCGAAACGCTTGTGGACGGCAATCCCCGGATCATCTACAAGATGCTTAAAAATATAGTCTTCACGATACACTCGATAGTGCGCGGCATGAACTCAAGGTATATCGAGATGATAAATTATATGTGGGGCAGAAGAAGGTAGAGTTTTTTTAACGTACCGAAGCGCAAAATAAAAAAGAGAACCTTAAAAAATGCCTGATACATCAACGATACTGGAGTTCTTCCTCATAATAGTCAAGGCCGGGGTCATAACGATGATCCTCTTCGGGCTTCCATTGCCTCTGACCTGGCTTGAGAGGAAGGTCGCCGGTCACATACAGGTAAGGCTCGGCCCCTGGAGGGTCGGCCCTCACGGGCTCCTGCAGCCGTTCGCGGACATGATAAAGCTGCTCTTTAAAGAAGATATCATCCCGGACAAGGCGGATAAGCTGCTCTTCGTCATAGCTCCTTTACTCGCGATGGTGCCTGCGTTCGCGGTCTTCGCCGCTATCCCGTTTGGCGAGAGCGTATTGATACCGGGGCTCGATAAAGAGGTGACACTTTACCTCTCAGACATGAACGTGGGTATCCTTTACGTGCTCGCAATATCTGGGCTTGGCATTTACGGCATAATACTCGGCGGTTGGGCGTCAAACAGCAAGTACTCGCTCCTCGGAGGGCTACGTTCCTCCGCCCAGATGATAAGCTATGAAATTTCCGTAAGTTTCGCAGCCATTGGCGTTGTGATGCTCGCGAACTCCTTAAGCCTCGTGGACATAGTAAGGAGCCAGGGCGGAAGCCTGCTTAACTGGAACTTCTTTTACCTGCCCGTCGGGCCGATATGGTTCGCGATATTCATAATAGGGTCTACAGCCGAAATCAACCGCGTGCCTTTCGACTTGCCGGAAGATGAGGGAACCCTTGCCGCCGGCTTCCATACGGAGTACAGCGGAATGAAGTTCGCGTTCTTCATGCTGGCGGAGTATGTGGCGATGGTTTCGGTATCGGTGCTCTCGGTAATCCTTTTCTTCGGCGGATGGAACGCGCCCTTTAACATCCCGCTTCCGATACCGCCGATATTATGGTTTATAGCCAAAGTCGCCGCATTCATCTATTTTTTCATGTGGATAAGGTTCACGCTTCCGAGATACAGGTACGACCAGCTTATGAACATAGGCTGGAAGGTGCTGATACCGATATCGCTCGTGACCATACTTATTACGGGCCTCATGAGGCTGTACATATAAAGGTTTCTGGTAATGGCGGATAATAAAGAAGGCATAAATTTGTTAGATCTGATAAGAAAAGTCCTTTTCACGGATTTCGTGAAAGGGCTCTCGATAACGCTCGGCTATAACGTCTCCAGGAGTATTACGCACAAATACCCCGATGAGGAGAAGTGGGTACCCCACAGGCGCTGGAGAGGCCTCCACACGCTCAATAAGGACGAGAACGGGAGAGAGCTTTGCGTAGCCTGCGAGCTTTGCTCAAAGGCTTGCCCCACCCAGTGCATCACGGTAATTCCGATGGAGGATGACACGGGCCGCGGGATCGCCGACAGGGTGGCGAAGGTCTGGAAGGTGGATCTCGTAAGATGCCTGTTCTGCGGATACTGCGAGGATGCCTGCCCGACAAGGGCGGTGCGGCTCGGGCGTGAATATGAGCTTGCGTGCACGGATTCAAGGTGCAATGTCAGGCAGAGAGAAGAACTCCTTAAGCCGCAACCAATACCGGAGTCTTTTGAGGGCGGAGTAGTCGCGAGGGCTGAGTTCATACAGTCAAAGAGAGGCATTGTAGTAAAGGCCGACCTTACAAATACGAAGAAGAGAAGCATATAATTCAGAAGCCCCCCGCCGGACATGGGGATCTTCGAAATGCCGGGATGTAACAATTTTTATTCGTCGGCCAACCCGCGTAAAGCCGCGGGGAATGCGCCGCGATTTAAAGGATGAGCAAGTTATAAAATGGAGCAGCTCTTTTTTTACATATTCGCCTTTTTGGCCGTGCTGTCGGCGGTACTGGTAATATCGGTACGTAACCCCGTACATAGCGCGCTCTATCTCATCGTCTGCTTTTTGCAGGTCGCGGCGATCTTCATCCTTTTAAGGTCGCCGTTTCTGGCAGCCGTTCAGGTATTCATTTACGTGGGCGCGGTCATGGTACTTTTTCTCTTCGCTGTAATGGTGTTGGATCTCGGGAGGGAAAAGTTCAAGGAGCACATGCACAGCCAGACGGTGCCCGCGATTGCGGTACTTATCGCGCTCTTTATAGTGATGGGCATGCTCATGATATCAGGCAGGATAACGGCCCCCTTGGGGCCCTTTAACGAGCCTGCCCTCGTGAAAAACACGGAGGTCATAGGCAGGTCTCTGTATACAACCTACATATTCCCGTTTGAAGTGGTGTCGATACTGCTTCTTATAGCCCTCATTGGAGCCATAGTGCTCGTTATGAGAGGCAAGGGAAACAAAGCCGAATAAACGGATAGCTTATGCTTACATTAACTCACTTTCTGGTCTTAAGCCTCATACTCTTTCTCATCGGAGTTGCGGGGGTGCTCCTTCGCCGCAACATTATAATCGTATTGATGTCTCTTGAGCTTGTCTTCAATTCCGTAAATATAAGCCTGGCTGCTTTTTCGTATTACCTGCAGAATCTGAACGGCACCATATTCGTCGTGTTTAACATCACTATCGCCGCCGCGGAGGCGGCCGTAGGGCTTGCCATACTTGTGGCGGTATACCGGCGGAGAAACACGGTATATGTCGATGAGCTGGATGAGATGAGAGGATAGGGATGATAGATCTGGTTTGGTTGATACCACTGCTTCCGCTAATAGGCGCGACTGTCAACGGAGTCGCGGGTAGCAGGCTTTCCAAGAAGACGGTCGGCTTTATAGCCTGTCTCGTGATGGGGCTTGCCTTTATCATTTCCGTCTCGGTCTTCTACAAGCTCATGACGATCCCGGCCGCAGAGCGCTCGATCGAGGTCTCGGTCTTCACCTGGATACTCAGCGGGTCGTTTAATGTAGACATATCATTCCTTGTAGACCCTCTTTCGACATTGATGATAATGATCGTGACCGGGGTCGGCTTCCTTATACACGTATATTCAACCGGCTACATGCATCATGACAAGGCGTTTTGGAGGTACTTCTCCTATCTGAACCTCTTCGTCTTCTTCATGCTCATGCTTGTGCTTGGCTCCAACTACCTTGTCATGTTCCTGGGGTGGGAGGGCGTGGGCCTCTGTTCTTACCTCCTTATCGGATTCTGGTATGAAAAGAAATCAGCTTCAGACGCCGGTAAGAAGGCCTTTATTGTAAACAGGATAGGCGACTTCGGTTTCATCCTTGGATTATTCATCCTGTTCTGGAGCTTGTCCGGGATAGGGGTGCATTCATTGGATTATAAGGACGTATTTGAAAATATTCATCACCTGGACCCGACGACACTTACTCTGATAGGCCTGCTCCTCTTCGTAGGCGCGACGGGTAAATCGGCGCAGTTCCCGTTATATGTGTGGCTGCCGGACGCGATGGAAGGCCCAACGCCCGTTTCAGCTCTTATCCACGCGGCAACGATGGTCACGGCCGGCGTTTATATGGTCGCCAGGAACAACGCGCTTTATTCGCTTATCCCACACGTGGGCGAGGTCATAGCCGTAGTGGGCATATTTACGGCATTATTCGCCGCCACGATGGGACTGGTCCAAAACGACATTAAAAAGGTGCTCGCTTATTCCACGGTGAGCCAGCTTGGATACATGTTCGCGGCGGTCGGGGTCGGCGCGTATACCGCCGGTGTGTTCCACCTTATGACCCACGCGTTCTTCAAGGGCCTCATGTTCCTCGGCTCCGGAAGCGTCATACACGCGATGGACGGCGAGCAGGACATGAGAAAGATGGGCGGCCTTCATAAGCATATGAAGATAACCTCCACCACCTTTATCATAGGCGCGCTTGCCATAGCCGGTATGCCGCCGTTCAGCGGATTCTGGTCAAAGGACGAGATACTCTGGGAGTCTTTTGAGAAGGGGCACTACATTATCTGGATAGTGGGCCTTATAACCGCAGGCATGACCGCGTTCTATATGTTCAGGCAGGTCTTTATGACCTTTACCGGGAAATGCAGGGCAGACCACCACACACAGCATCATCTGCACGAGTCACCCTCGTCCATGACGATACCGCTCATCATATTGGCCGTGTTATCGGCAATAGGCGGCATCGTCGGCATACCATTCTTTGAGGAAGGGACCGCCGCTCACCAGTTCCTCAGCCCGGTATTCGGCCACGGCGGACACGCCGTTGTCGCTGAGGCTCATGCCGGAGCGGCAGAGGCCGTTCACGGCGGGCTTGAGCTGATACTCATGGGGGTTTCAGTGGCGGTGGGTGCAACCGGTATATTCCTGGCAGGGCTGCTTTATTACGAGCCGCTCAAAAAGTACGCGCCGTCCTTCTGGAGGCCGGAGGTGCTCGCGGGGACTTTCTCCGGGCTGCATAAGCTCCTTTACAACAAGTACTATATAGACGAGCTATATGACTACCTGATCGTCAACCCGATCAAGAGGTTCGCGGTATGGTGCCTGTCCTTCGATCTCGGAGTGATAGACTGGTTCGTGAACTTTATGGCATGGTTCACGAGATTTACGGCCTGGGTGTCGCATAAGTTCGATATTTACATAGTAGACGGCTTTGTCAACTCGATGGCTACTCTGGTGAGCTTTAACAGCTCGATCTGGAGGAGGATGCAGACCGGGTACCTTCAGAATTACGCTTTTGTATTCGTTTTAGGCATCCTCATCATTATAGTAAGGGTCTTTTTAGGTTAATATGATCGAAAACGCGCTTAATATGCCGATACTCTCGTTCCTTATCTTCTTTCCGCTCCTCGGGGTGATAGTGCTTTTTTTCATGCCCGGAAAGTTCAAGGAATCCCTGCGCTCGACGGCCCTGGGGTTCTCTCTGGTCAATTTTGTAGTCTCGCTCATACTGCTTCTGTATTTTGATTCATCCACGCATAAGATGCAGTTCATAGAGCGGGCTACCTGGATACCCGGGCTCGGGGTCGAGTATTTCCTGGGGATGGACGGCATCAGCCTGCTCCTCGTCCTCCTTACGACGCTCACAAGCGTAATAGCGATACTTTCTTCATGGAGCGCGGTCGAGGAGAGGGTCAAGGAGTACATGATACACCTCCTTATACTCGAGGCAGGCATGATAGGGGTCTTCGTGGCCCTGGACATGATAGCGTTTTTCCTCTTCTGGGAGATCGGCCTTATACCCATGTACTTCCTCATAGGCGTTTGGGGAGGCCCGAGAAAGCTTTACGCCAATATAAAATTCTTCCTGTATACGTTGTTCGGCTCGGTATTCATGCTCGTAGGCATTTTAGCCCTTTACTACGCGCACGGCAACATGACCGGCGAGTATACGTTCAATCTTTTGAAGCTCTATGAGGTCACGTATCCGTATAACCTCCAGTGGTGGGTGTTTATAGCATTTTTCCTGGGCTTCGCGATCAAGGTGCCTGTCTTCCCGTTCCACACATGGTTGCCTGACGCGCATGTCGAGGCCCCTACCGCGGGCAGTGTAATACTGGCCGCCGTGCTCCTTAAGATGGGCACGTACGGGTTTTTAAGGTTCAATCTGCCGCTCCTGGCTGACGCCAGCAGGGCTTTTACGCCGCTGATCTTGGTACTCGCTGTAATAGGCATAATTTACGGCTCTCTCCTGGCGCTGGCGCAGAAAGACGTCAAGAAGCTCGTGGCCTACTCCAGCGTAAGCCATCTGGGCGCTGTGATGGCCGGTATGTTCGCCATGAACCAGCAGGGTTTGGACGGCGGGGTCATTCAGATGATAAACCACGGCATCTCAACAGGTGGGCTCTTCCTCTTAATAGGCATGATATATGAGAGGAGACATACGAGGATGATAGCCGACTTCGGAGGGCTGGCAAAGGTAATGCCTGTTTATTCCGTCCTCGTGATGATAATAGTATTTTCATCGATAGGGCTGCCGGGAACGAACGGTTTCGTCGGCGAGATACTTATACTTATGGGCCTTTTCAGCGCCAATCCCACCGCGTCTATACTGGCGGCTACGGGCGTAATACTTGGCGCAGCATATATGCTTTGGATGTATCAGAGGGTCGTTTTCGGCAAAGTGACGAACCCGGAGAATCAGGGGCTCAAGGACGTTAACGCGAGGGAGATTATCACTCTGGCCCCTATCATAATCCTGATAATCTGGATAGGCGTTTATCCGAAGCACTTTTTAAGCCTTTCATCCGCAAGCACGGCCCATATAGTCGAGATGATGAACAAGAACAAGGCTAAGACTCCGGAAGCGGGGAATGTATCTCTTAAGCCCGTGCACGCTGTTGATCACGCTGAAGCTCATGCGATGCCAGCGGATGCACATGGACACGCGCCGTCCCAAGGAGAAGGTAAATGACGGGGGTTGAGTTGACGGGGTTTCCCATACTTTCAAGCATAGTTTTCCTGCCGGCCCTCGGGGCGCTCTTCATAATCCTTTTCTACAAAAAGGAATGGGACGTCCTTATAAAATGGACCGCGCTCGGGACGTCCGTAGCGACCTTCCTCCTCTCGCTTTATCTGCCTCTTACGTTCGATCCGTCGAACCCCGGGTTGCAGTGGGTTGAGAAGAAGGCCTGGATAGAACGGTTCGGCATCAGCTATTTTCTGGGCGTAGACGGCATCAGCCTGCTTTTAGTGCTCCTTACGACGCTCGTGACGATAATATGCATACTCGCGTCATGGCGGGAAATAGATAAAAAACTCAAGGGGTATATGGCCCTCTTCCTCCTCACCGAGACTTTTTCCCTGGGGATCTTTATGGCCATGGACTTTTTCCTCTTCTACGTATTCTGGGAAGCCGTTCTGATACCGATGGTGTTCATAATCGGCATATGGGGTGGGGCCAGAAGGCTCTATTCCTCGATCAAGTTCTTTATCTTTACGTTCGTCGGGAGTTTGTTCATGCTCCTCGGCGTGCTTGTCATCTACTTCTATCATGGGCGCGCCACGGGCATATATACGTTTGACGCTACGATCCTTTCCCTCTCGCCGATAGCTCCGGCTATACAGTTCTGGGTGTTTATAGCGTTTTTCCTGGGGTTCGCCGTAAAAGTACCGATGTTCCCGCTCCATACTTGGCTGCCGGACGCGCACACGGACGCCCCGACAGCGGGTAGTATAGTGCTTGCGGCGGTGCTCCTTAAACTCGGGACCTACGGGTTTGTAAGATTCTCGCTGCCCATGCTGCCGAACGCTTCGATGCTTTTCGCTCCGCTGATGATCGGGATATCCATATTCGCGATCCTCTACGGGGCGTTGGTGACTATTGCGCAGAAAGACATAAAGAAGCTTATTGCATACTCTAGCGTGAGCCACATGGGCTTCGTAATGCTTGGCATCTTCGTCTTTAATATCGAGGGGCTCAAGGGCAGCTTGCTGCAGATGATAAACCACGGGATCTCAACGGGGGCCCTGTTCCTTCTTATAGGCATGATATACGAGAGGACACATACAAGGATAATAGGGGACTACACGGGGCTGTTCAAGCAGCTCCCGGTATACGGGGTGTTTTTCCTCATAATTATCTTGTCCTCTATGGGTATGCCTGCCACGAACGGATTTATAGGCGAGCTTTTCGTCCTTATAGGCGCTTTCAAGGCGCACTGGGCCTATGCCGTGCTGGTAGCCCTTGGCGTTCTACTTGGCGCTGTGTACCTCCTGTGGCTTTTCCAGAGGGTGTTCCTCGGCAATTATTACTACAGCGGCGGAAAATTAAAGGACCTTGGGCTCAGGGAAATAGTGGAGACTGTGCCGCTGATCATACTGGTCTTCTGGATCGGTATTTATCCGAAGCCGTTTCTTAATGTGATGGACGCGTCTTTAACGAGCCTTGTAAAGCAGGTGGAGGAGAATTACAAGAAGGGCACCGCACAGGAGGCGCCCGCTGCCCAGGCGCAGCTTGAGACTACCATTCCTGCTGAAAGGATAGAGAAATAAGTATGCCGGTCGATCTTAATGTGAATTTGATGTCTATCATGCCGGAGCTTCTGGTAACAGGGCTGGCCTTGCTTGTGCTGGTGCTGGATTTCTTTATTCCCAGGCAGTCGAAGGCGGCTCTAGGCTGGGTAAGCATAGCCGGGCTTCTTTGCATACTGCCCGTAGCGGCCTATGTGGCCGATCCCAAACCTATATTCGCCGGATCTGTGCTAGCCGATACGTTCTCCGCGTACTTTAACGTGATCTTCATCATCGCTTCTATATTTACCATACTCCTGTCGATGGAATATCTCAGGAAGGTAAATATCCAGAGGGGCGAGTACTACCATATAATACTCTTCGCCACGGTCGGAATGATGGTGATGGGGCTTGCCAACGACCTCATTAACGTGTATGTGGGCCTTGAGTTGATGGCCCTGTCATCATACATATTGGTCGCGTACAGGGTAAAGAGCAGCCGGTCCGTCGAAGGCGCACTTAAATACTTTATCCTTGGCGCGCTCTCCTCAGGCGTGCTGCTTTACGGGATGTCGTTTGTCTACGGGGCGGCAGGTTCGACCAACCTGATGGATATAGCGATGACCCTGGGCAAGGGAGAAAACACTTTCCTGACGCTGGGGCTGATCCTCCTGGCCGTAGGGTTCGGATTTAAGATAGCCGCCGTGCCGTTCCACCTCTGGACTCCTGATGTGTATGAGGGCGCTCCTACGCCTGTAACGGCATTTCTTTCAGTCGGCTCGAAGGGCGCGGCTTTTGCTGCATTCCTGAGGGTATTTATAACGGCATTCCCGGCATTCCAGCCGGAATGGTCGAGCTTCCTCTGGATGGTTTCAGCGGCGACGATGATATTCGGAAGCGTCGTGGCGATTTCGCAGAAAAATATCGTAAGGATGCTGGCTTACAGCAGTATCGCGCATGCCGGTATAATAATGATAGGGCTGCTGGTCTTTAACAGCATAGGTATAGCTGGGATAGTGTTTTACCTCCTCGTCTATGCCTTTATGAACATGGGCGCGTTTGCCCTTGTCGCGCACTTCAGGTTTAACGGCCGTTATGAAGACATATGCGATTACAGGGGGCTTGCATCTTCCAGGCCGCTGTTGGCCTTCCTGATGGCCCTCTTTCTCCTGTCTCTGGCAGGGATACCTCCTACAGGCGGGTTCGCGGCAAAGTTTTTCGTGCTCTCTGCCGCGATCGACGAGAAATTTTACTGGCTCGCTTCCATAGGTGTGGTAAGTACGGCAATATCGCTTTTCTTTTACGCGAAGGTCATCTTTTATATGTACATGAAGGAGCCCGCGCCGGGTTTCGAGACTGCGCCATCGTCCGGGCTGACATATAATATCGTGCTTTTTATAACGGCTGTAGGGACTGTCTTTCTGGGGATCTATCCCACACCTTTTATAGACATGGCGATCAAGGCGGTAAGGCCGCTTCTGATGTAAGGAGATTCACATGGCTGACAATCACGGACACGACCATAACGAAACAGTTCAAGCGCCGCCGCAGCCGCCTGATACAGGGATTAAAAGCTGGTGGAAACTGCCTTTTGACCCTACCACAAATTTTTCTTTGCTCGGGTTTTTTCTAGGCGGATCCCGCATGGAGAACAATCCCAAAAAGAGAGTTGAATTTACCCTAAATGAGTAGCATCGCAGTTGCCTCCCCCGCAAAGATCAACCTGTTCCTCCGGGTACTTCGGAAAAGACTTGATGGTTATCATGACATTTCCTCTCTCATGCAGCCTGTCGGGCTTTATGACAATATCACTATAGACGTCGAAGACGGGGACGGGATCGCGGTAAGCTGCTCAAAGCCTGAACTTCCGGCAGACCCGTCAAACCTGGCGCATAGGGCCGCTGACCTTTTCCTGACCAGATTAAATCTAAAAAAGCATGTTCGTATCTTTATCGAGAAGAATATCCCGATAGGGGCAGGCCTCGGAGGGGGAAGCTCGAACGCGGCGGCTGTAATAATGGGGCTCAATGAGGCGCTGAAAACCGGGCTTAAAGACGGGGAAATGATGGGGATGGGGGCGGCGCTTGGATCGGATGTCCCGTTTTTTATCCTCAAGGGGCCGGCTTTTGCCGAAGGCAGGGGTGAAAAGCTTGAAAAAACGGTTTTGCCAAAGTTGCCCTACGTGCTTGTTAATCCAGGATTTCAGGTTTCCACGGCCTGGGTCTACAATAATTTGGACTTGACAAAAAAGACGGAAGATAATAATCTATCATATTCTAAAAAGGCCTTTATCACGGCGAAAGATTTGAGGGATTGCCTGGTGAACGACCTTGAAGATGTTACGCTGAAAAAGCACCCGGTCATCTCAAATCTTAAAAATGCCCTCATTAAGGCCGGAGCTATAGGCTCTCTAATGTCAGGGAGCGGGCCGACGGTTTTCGGCATTTTTAATGATATGAGCGGCGCCGAGGCGGCTTGCAAGAGCTTAAAAGACAGCCTCCCTGAGGGTAACTCCGTTTTTCTTGCGCCGGGGCTTTGAATAATGCAGAGCGAGCGAATTCCCCGCAGTCTTCTGCGGGGGGCCAAGCGTGCGAATAGAAATAGTTTTTCCCTACATATAGATGATTCTCCGCGGATTCCGCGGGGTGCTTCAATTACCGGGGCTTTGAAATGGCTGAAGGGCACCGGGAGTGTTTAGGGTAACAGGACTGTTTAAAGAAGTTTTAGCTGCGGCGGTAAGCGCTAAGCCTTTGATAGCCTTACGACATGAACCCTGACCAAGAGATTGGGGCGTCGCCAAGCGGTAAGGCACGGGGTTTTGATCCCCGCACCCGGAGGTTCGAATCCTCCCGCCCCAGCCAGCTGTGAAACAAAAAAAAGACGAAGAGAGCTCATATGGACAAGATAAAGGTATTTGCAGGGAATTCGAATAAGCCGCTCGCTTTGGAAATTTGCGAACACCTTGGCATCACGCTTGGCAAGTCAGAGGTAAAGAGTTTCAGTGACGGCGAAGTTTATGTGGACATACAGGAAAGCGTCAGGGGGGTCGAGGTATATGTGGTGCAGTCGACCTGCACGCCTTGCAATAACAATCTGATGGAACTCCTTATAATGCTCGACGCCTTCAAGAGGGCTTCCGCTGTTTCCGTAACGGCCGTGCTGCCGTATTACGGGTATGCGAGGCAGGACAGGAAGGTGGCTCCGAGGACTCCGATATCGGCGAAGCTCGTGGCGGATCTCATTACTGTAGCCGGCGCTACGAGGGTTGTATGCGTAGACCTTCACGCAGGCCAGATACAGGGGTTCTTCAATATCCCGGTCGATCATCTCTACGCGACGCCAGTTCTTTTGAATTACATAAAAGAGAATTTTCACGATGATCTTGTCGTCGTCTCTCCTGATGCGGGCGGAGTCGAGAGGGCCCGCGCATTCGCAAAGAGGCTTAGCGCAAATCTCGCTATAATCGATAAGAGGCGTCCGAGGCCGAATGTCTCGGAGGTAATGAACATAATTGGCGAGGTCGAGGGAAAGACCGCCATAATACTGGACGATATGATAGATACGGCCGGTACCATAACCCAGGCCGCCGTGGCCCTTCATGAAAAAGGCGCCAGGCAGATATACGCCTGCTGCACGCACGCCGTCCTTTCCGGCCCCGCGATGGACAGGCTTGAGAAGTCGCCGATAAAAGAGCTTGTGGTGACCAATACCATTCCCAAGAGGGACAACTCTACGGACAAGGTGAAAAGGCTTTCAGTAGGCCCGCTCCTGGGAGAAGCCATAAAGAGGATACATTATGGAGAGTCGGTAAGCTCTCTTTTTGTTTAGCTGGCTTGACCATACAGAAATCAACGGAGGAATGAAAATATGGAACAGATAAATCTTACTGCCAGCCAGAGGCAGGAAACCGGCAAAGGGCCCGCCAGAAGGCTCAGAAGCGCCGGGGCCGTACCCGCTATTCTATACGGGGCCGGCGTTAAAGACGCTTTACCGCTCACGCTTAATGGAAAGGAGCTTGAAAAAGTGCTCCATACCGCGGCAGGCGGAAACGTCCTTGTGAATCTAAGCCTTGGCGGCGACAAGAACAGGATGGTTATGTTTAAGCAGATTACGCGCCATCCGCTCATGGGCTCTTTGCAGCACGTAGACCTGCTTGAGATCCATATGGACCATAAGCTGGTGGTAGAGGTCCCGTTACATGTAATCGGAAAAGCCGAGGGTATCGCCTACGGCGGGATCGTCTCTCAGGAACTCAGGAAAGTCAGGATCGAGTGTCTCCCCACCCAGATACCGGATTCCTTTGACGTTGACGTAACCCCGCTCGCGATCGGGCAGTCGCTGCACGTAAAGGACTTGAAGCTCGCGGATGGATTAAGGGCGGTGGACGATGCCGATATGACCATTGTTTCGGTAGTCGCGCCTACGGCTGAAGTCGCGCCTAAGACCGCTGAAGAGGTCGAGGCTGAGCTCGCGAAGTCCTTTGAAGAGAAAGAGGAAGCTGAAAAGGAAGAGTAACAGGCTTCGGCTTCAAGCATCCGGAGGATTTGGCAGTTGTTTCTTATAGTAGGCCTGGGCAATCCCGGCACGGAGTATGAGATAACACGGCATAACGTCGGCTTCATGCTCGTTGACAGGATCGCAGAGGCCCATAAGATAAGATTAAGCAGAAGAGGTAAATCTCTTTGTGGCAGGGGCTTTATAGAAGGAGTGGAAGTCGCCCTTCTTAAGCCCCTGACCTTTATGAACTTAAGCGGAGAGGCTGTAGCCGAGTTCATATCAAACCAACCTGTCCCTACCGAGTCTATCGTAGCGGCCTATGACGACTGTGACCTGCCTTTAGGTAAAATACGCCTTCGCAAAAACGGCGGAAGCGGCGGGCACAGAGGGGTTGATTCCTTAATAAAACATCTTTACAGCAGGGACTTCAGAAGGATCCGCCTCGGCGTCGGAAGGCCCCTGCACGGAGACATAGTAGACTATGTGCTGAGCCCCTTCAGCGCCTCTGAAACCGAAGCCCTTGATCAGATGCTCGCTAAAGGCGCCGATTCGCTTGAGGTGATCATAAAAGAGGGGATCGAACGCGCCATGAACAGTTTTAATGCCGATTAATCCCGTCCGCTCCCATCCATAACCATTTCTTTGATATAATAGCTATAGTATAATGCTGCCTGGAAATCGGGGATTACGGAACTCGAAGGCGTAAAGCAAGAGTCTTACCTACCTTTAACGAGGGCTGCCATGACCAACCTTACCATGTTTGCGCCTCTTCTCGGCCTTGCCGGTCTTTTAATGACACTAATAATATATCTTCATATAAGGCGACTGCCCGAAGGCAGCGACCGGATGAAGGAGATAGCGCATCTTATCCACGACGGCGCGATGGTCTACCTTAAAAGGCAGTATTCGATACTCGTTATTTTCGTGGCCGCGGTCGCCGTGCTGCTTGCCGTCTTTATAAACGTCCCCACGGCTATCGCGTACTTATGCGGCGGGATATCATCCATGCTCGCCGGGTTCTTCGGCATGAAAGCCGCTACGAAAGCGAATGTGAGAACAGCTGAGGCCGCTAACAGGCACAAGCCTCAGATGGTTCAGGCGCTTTCAACGGCATTCCTCGGCGGCTCGGTAATGGGGCTTTCGGTCGCCAGCATCGGGCTTTTCGGAGTCGGAGTTTTCTTTATATATTACGGAAAGCCGGAGACGGCTTCAATCATAAACGGATACGCGATGGGGGCGTCTTCGATAGCGTTATTCGCGAGGGTCGGAGGAGGCATTTACACCAAGACCGCCGATGTCGGAGCCGACCTCGTAGGGAAGATCGAAGCGGGCATACCTGAAGACGACCCCAGGAACCCCGGTGTTATCGCGGATAACGTAGGCGATAACGTAGGCGATGTGGCCGGCCTCGGAGCGGATATATTCGAGTCGTATGTAGGCGCCATAGTGGCGTCAATAGCCCTTGGCGCATCGGCGGCGGCCGGTGGCGCGATTTTAAGCCTCGGCGCCCCGGAGGCGTTAATGTCGTATCCGATCGCGCTTGTCATGGCAGGTCTGGCCTCGTCCATGCTTGGCGTATTCGTGTTGAATGTGATGAAGAGGCTCGGGCCGGCGGAGGCGCTCAGGTATACGACACTTGCCACAACCGCCCTATTCCTGGGGCTCGGATATTTAGTGACCATTGTTTCGGGGTTAAGCATAAAGGTGTACCTGGCCGTCGTTGCCGGGTGCCTCGGAGGAAGCTTTATAGGCCTTATAACGGAGCATTTCACCTCCGCCGGGCCGGTGGAGAAGATAGCAAAATCATCCGAGACAGGGCCTGCTACGAATATCATAACAGGATTGGCCGTGGGGCTGGAGAGCACTGCTCTGCCTTTGATTTCCATCTGCGTCGCCATATACATCGCGAACTACGCCGCCGGCATTTATGGTATCGCCATAGCGGCCGTTGGAATGCTCGCGACCACAGGCATTATAATGAGCGTTGACGCGTACGGGCCCATAGCGGATAACGCGGGAGGTATCTCAGAGATGAGCGGGCTTGGGAAGGACGTAAGGGAGATCACCGACAACCTCGACTCACTAGGCAACACTACCGCCGCGATCGGGAAGGGCTTTGCCATAGGGTCGGCCGCGTTGACGGCCCTTGCGCTGTTTTCCGCGTTCGGACAGACGATAAGCCTCAAGATCGGGAAGCCTTTCGAGATATCGCTTACAGACCCGGGCGTGGTTATCGGGATGCTCCTTGGCGGAGTAATACCTTTCTACATAGGGGCGCTTACGATGACAAGTGTCGGTAAGGCCGCGTTTAAAATGGTGCAGGAGATAAGACGGCAATTCAGGGAGATCCCCGGCCTCCTTGAGGGCAGAGCGGGCGTAAAGCCTGATGTGGCCAAGTGCATCGATATTAGCACCAGGGCGGCGCTGAGGGAGATGATACTTCCGGGGTTGCTCGCGGTATCGGCCCCGGTAATCGTCGGCTTCGTACTCGGGGCGCACGCGCTGGGGGGGATGCTTGCCGGTTCTACGGTTACGGGGGTGCTCCTGGCCATATTCATGGCTAACGCAGGCGGGGCATGGGACAACGCCAAGAAGTATATCGAAAAAGGCGCGTACGGCGGAAAAGGGTCGGATGCGCACAAGGCCGCCGTCGTAGGTGACACTGTCGGAGACCCGTTCAAGGATACTTCAGGGCCGGCGATGAACATACTTATAAAGCTTATGTCCATAGTGGCTCTTATTATAGCCCCTTTAATAATTTGAAGCTTTTTTGTGAGGGCTGAAACAGGCGGCCTGCCGGGTGTTGTATCAACGAAAAACTGTAGCCATGCGCAGTTTTGAAGCGGCCGCTTGATAATCACGGATTGTTTTTTTTAAATATCATGCTGGCTTATTGAAGCATTTTATTGTATAAAATAGAGGGCCGGCGCTAAGGCGTCTGCCCTGTTTTTTTTATAATAACGAAAGGATAAAGTAGCTTTAAGTTACTTAAGAAAAGAAGATGGGATTTAATTGCGGCATAATAGGTCTGCCGAATGTAGGAAAGTCCACAATATTTAACGCCATGACAGCCGCGGGGGCCGAGGCATCGAATTATCCTTTCTGCACGATAAACCCTAATATAGGGATGGTGCCTTTGAGGGATGAGAGGATTTACAGGCTTGCGGAGATCGCCAAGCCTGAGAGGGTTCTGCCGACGGCGGTTGAGTTTGTCGATATCGCCGGGATAGTGAAGGGCGCGAGCAAAGGCGAAGGGCTTGGTAACCAGTTCCTTGGAAACATAAGGAGCGTGGATACCATCGCCCATGTAGTGAGGTGCTTCCAGGACCCGCAGGTCGTGCATGTCGAAGGCAAGATAGACCCCAAGGGGGATATTGAGGTAATAGAGACAGAGCTGATACTCGCTGACCTCGATACCGTGGATAAGAGACTTGAAAGGGCCCCCAAGATGGCGAAAACCGGAGATAAGCTGGTGGCCGAGGCCATACCGGTATATAACGCTCTTAAGGCCGCGTTCGAAGCCGGCAGGCCGGCAAGATCTGTGCTTACGAAAGAAACGGCGGCTCTCGTCAAGGATTTGAACCTGCTTACGGCCAAGCCGATAATCTATGTCGCCAATGTAGACGAGGACGATCTTGCCGGGGTATCTCACGCCGCTCAAGCCGTAAAAGAAGTGGCTGACAGGGAAGGGGCCGGATTTGTGGCTATTTGTGGAAAGATAGAATCTGAGATAGCGGAGTTGTCGGAAGAGGAGAGGGCCGAATTCCTTAAGAGCCTGGGGCTAAAGGAGTCCGGGCTGGACAAGCTGGCGGCCTCGGCCTACAAGCTCCTCGGCCTTATTACGTTTTTCACTGTCGGCAAAAAAGAAGTCAGGGCCTGGACCGTTGAAAGGGACGCGAAAGCCCCGAAGGCGGCCGGCGCCATACACAGCGATTTTGAGAGGGGGTTCATAAAGGCCGAGGTGATGTCATACGAGGATTTTGTGAAGTATGGTTCGGAGGCGGCCTGCCGTGAAAAGGGGCTTTTAAGGGTTGAGGGGAAGGAGTATGACGTTAAGGACGGGGACATTATGCACTTCAGGTTCAACGTGTAGTCTTTATACGACCCTCCCAGGGTTTAAGCCCGGAGTTTCCAGTACGGGCTTATAAATTCAAGCTTGAATTGCATTCCACGCTGATGGAAATTAGCGTGGATTTTTTTTGTTTTTGAAATTTGGAATTGTCCAGTTTAAATATGTGCTTGACAAGCACATTGATATTTAATATAATTATTATAACCCAAAATACCGGATCGATTATTCTGTGCCGTTTAAGGATGGCCATAATGTGTATCCATGTCTTATTTCCCTTTTCTCTTCTTCCTGATCTATAAAAGAAATAAATTGCGAAGAAGCGCCTTGCTTTTTCGGATGTGCTTGCAAAGAACATCCGGTCTGAGATGCTTTTTTAAAAAATTCCACGGGAGGGGAATTTGCAGAAGACGAGGATCGATCCGGATGCTTTTTATGGTCAACTGAAAGGCTCTGGGGTTGAAATACGGGACATCTTGTGGCCTCTGGCGGAATTGAGCCCAAGAGAAAGGTCAGTTTTTACGGAGTACCACTATTGGAACACACACATGAAAATCATCGCGGAGAGCCACAGGATCTCGCTAGGGAGGGCATATGAGATACTCTACAGGGCAGAAGAGAAGATCGCGTCTTCAAGGCCACAGAAAGAGGAGGAGGGTTTTCGAGATTAAGAAAGCGGAATCTGAGGCAAAGATTGGCTGGCTTGAATATAAGACAGTCAGGCAGTATCAATCGATGGGCGACATGCTCGGTGAGTTCAGGGTTTACGGATTCAGCGGAGGTGTCGAACATATAAAAGAAAAAGGGCAGCGCTTGATCAACGAAAACGGCCACAGTTGGCTTACAGAGTGAGAAAAATCTAGCAGGGTGTTGAAAAACACCCTGTTAGTGCAATCCATGGATGGATTGCCTAATTGCAAGACTTTCCAGAGCAATTAGTGATGTTTGGCCGTTGAGCAGCCCGCCTTTCGGCGGGCATTGGAAATGGCAACTTCCTTACGATGCAAAACTTCCGTTTTGCTATTCATTTCGGTCAAACCGTAGTTGAAAAAGCCATGGATGGACTTTTTCAACATCCTGCTAGAAGTTAAGACGAGGGGTTCTTAAAAAGGTCTTATAGATCAAAAATAGAGATATGCAAAGGCCGGGTGTATATACCCGGCCTTTTTTTATTTCAAGGGCGCGGGGTAGAATAAAATGAAAAGATTTCTTCCATAAAATCGAGGAGATGAAAAGAAAGGGGTAGAAATAAAACACCATAGTGTAAAAGCGCCATGTGGAGGTAACAACAATGGAGATGATAAGCTTCGGCACTTCACAATTTGCAGGAAGAGATTATTTCAGGTCAGGGGGCAGCCCCAGACGCGGAGTGCTTCTAAGGGAGCCTGAGAGGTGCGGAGAATGTAATAAGGTCTTCATAAGTCTTTATCCCTTAAAAAGGTGCACAGACCATGAAGATCTGGATGAGCTGTAAGCAGAAGTAAATTTCGCATAGATCCATTACAGAGGTTTAAATGTGGGGATTGACTGGCCGGGGATAAAAAAAGATTTGGAGAAAGGGGCTGTCTCTATAAGGGAGATGGCTTTAAAGTACAAATGTGACAGGAGCACCATCAGGAGGCGGGCTAAAAAAGAAGGATGGGAGAGGCGCAGGGAAGCCGGGGAACCGGGTTTGAAAAAAAATAGCAGGAGAGATGAGCCCGCGGGTTTAGACAATGTCCTGGATGATCACAAAAGCCTGTGGAGAGGCGTTAAAAAGAGGCTCATAAAAGGGCTGCATAATAACGATGCCAAGACTGGGCTGGAAGATCTCAAGGTCGCAAAAATGGCCGGCGAGGTGCTCTCTAACGTAATAAGGGGCGAAAGGATGGCGTGGGGTGTAGAAGCAGGCGAGGACAATAGCGAAGGGCACGATGACCCGGAAGAGATTATCAGCGAGATGGCACGAATTACGTTACCACCGGGAGCAGGAGAGGCTGCTGACTGAAAAGAAACGGTTTGCGATTGTGCCGGCCGGAAGGAGAAGCGGGAAGACTGAGCTGGCCAAAAGAAAGCTCGTGATGTCGCTTCCCGGCAGGAAACCCTGGAGCGACCCCAGATACTTCGCCGCCGCCCCGACAAGAGACCAGGCCAAGAGAATATTCTGGAAGGACTTGAAGTCCTTAACGCCCCTTAATTGGATCAAGCGTGTTTATGAAACAGACCTCTGTCTGGTGACGCGGTTTGAAAGCGAGATATGGGTGGTCGGGCTCGATAAGCCGCAAAGGATAGAGGGCACGCCATGGGACGGAGGGGTTCTTGACGAGTACGCGAACATGAGGGCCTCGGCTTGGCCTGAGAATATCAGGCCGGCCCTGTCCGACAGAATGGGGTGGTGCTGGTTTATCGGGGTGCCTGAGGGGCTAAACCACTACAAGGAACTTGTCGATTACGCAAGGGGCGGCGAAGACCCGGAATGGGGGATCTATTCCTGGCGTTCATCAGACATACTGCCCGCAACCGAGCTTGAAGCGGCAAGAAGGATTCTAGATGAAAGGACTTTCAGGCAGGAGTACGAGGGCAGCTTCGAGGGCGCCACGGGCATGGCTTATTACTCGTACGACTCAAAGAGGCATGAAGACCCCGGTATAACATTAAACCCGAATCTTCCGATAGCTGTCTGCTGCGACTTCAACGTAGACCCGTGCGTATGGGAGATAGCGCAGACAG
>JACRET010000040.1 GCA_016218105.1 Deltaproteobacteria bacterium | reverse complement strand
TTCTCCTTTTAGCTTTTTGAAATCCTGTGCAAGTCCCTTGAAATATAATCATAAACATCAAAAAAAAAAGCAACCTGATTTTTTCAGGTTGCTTTTTTTACTTCTGCTGGCAGGAAGTTGATCTTCCTACACAAAACTGGCGGGGCCGACGGGACTCGAACCCGCGCCCTCTGGCTTGACAGGCCAGCGTTATAACCGACTTAACTACGGCCCCAGTAATGATAAAATATGGTAGGCGGAACAGGGATCGAACCTGTGACCCCAGCCTTGTAAGGGCTGTGCTCTACCAACTGAGCTATCCGCCCGTCTTGAGATTCAGAGGGGATTCCCCTCCGGTTCTTCTTGATTCTTCTCAAACCCTCTATGCCCGGGGAGAGAAAAGAATCCCCGTCTCTTCGACGGGGAACCTAAGGTTTTTAACAGCTTTTCAATCTATTGTCAAGATAAATCAGGGGAACGTCTTTAATCGTCCCCCTGATTTGCAGATCAGTGCCTTACAACGATGTCAGCCTCCGTAGGGACCGGGGCCGGCTCTTTTTCGAAGTTCGGCTTAAGTTCCTTGAAGATATCTTCCCTGCCCTTTACTTTCAGGGCCTGGATGAGCACCTCGTCCATATGCTCCACGAGCACCGGCGTCACCTTCTTGAGTATCAGCGACGGTATCTCCTTGAGGTCTTTTTCGTTCTCTTTCGGCACAAGCACCGTTGGGATGCCTGCCCTGTGGGCGGCAAGGAGTTTTTCCTTAAGCCCGCCTATCGGAAGGACTTTGCCCCTTAGGGTTATCTCACCGGTCATTGCCACGTCCTTACGGATGGGTATCCTGAGGAGCGCGGAGGCTATGGCCGTAGCCATCGTAATGCCCGCCGAAGGCCCGTCCTTGGGTATAGCGCCTTCGGGGACATGGATATGTATATCGAGCTTCTGATAGAAGTCTTTCTCCAGCCCCATCTCTGTCGCGCGGCTCCTGATGTATGTCATGGCCGCCTGTGCGGACTCCTGCATGACGTCTCCGAGCTTGCCGGTTATGATGAGCTTGCCTTTGCCGGGGACGAGGGCTACTTCTATGGCCAGCAGCTCTCCGCCGGCCTCAGTCCAGGCAAGGCCTGTTGCTACCCCTATCTCATCCACCGTCTCCCTGGTGCCGTAACGGAACTGCGGGACGCCCAGAAATTTAGGCAGGTTTTTGGCTGTCACGGAGACGCTTGTTTCCCTGCCCTTCTTAAGTATCTCTTTGGCGGATTTTCTGCATATGGTCGCCACCTGGCGCTCAAGGTTCCTTACGCCGGCCTCTTTCGTGTAATGCCTGACTACCGATAGTATCGTAGCCTTGCCGAGGTCGAGGTTCTCTTTTGTAAGTCCGTGCATCTTAAGCTGCTTTGGCAGCAGGAACCTTTCCACGATATGGAGCTTCTCAAGCTCCGTGTAGCCGGGTATCCTTATTATCTCCATCCTGTCGAGGAGAGGATACGGTATTCCCTGTATCGAATTCGCGGTGGTTATGAACATTATCTTCGAAAGGTCGTAATCGCAGTCGAGATAATGGTCATTGAAAGTATGGTTCTGCTCGGGGTCCAACACCTCAAGGAGGGCCGATGCCGGGTCGCCTCTGAAGTCATGGCTCATCTTATCGACCTCGTCAAGGAGGAATACCGGGTTATTCGAGCCTGCCTTCTTGAGCGACTGGACGATCTTGCCGGGCATGGAGCCGATATAAGTCCTTCTGTGCCCTCTTATTTCGGCTTCGTCTTTTACGCCGCCGAGCGACAGGCGGACGAAATTCCTGCTTGTGGCCCTGGCTATGGACTTGGCCAGAGAGGTCTTGCCGACGCCTGGAGGCCCTACGAGGCAGAGGATCGGGCCTTTCATCTCTTCTACAAGGCCGCGCACGGCAAGGTACTCTACTATCCTCTCCTTTACGTTCTTAAGCCCGTAGTGGTCTTCTTCGAGCACGCGTTCGGCCTCGGTAATGTCCTTCTTCTCCTCAGTGACATGATCCCAGGGAAGATTTACCAGCCAGTCGATATAATTCCTTGAGACCGTCGCCTCGGCGGACATCGGAGACATGAGCCGGAGCTTCTTTATCTCCTGCTTGGCCTTCCGGGTGGCCTCTTTGGACATCTTCTTTGTCTTTATCTTCTCCTCGAACTCCTGGATCTCGGACTTGAACTCGTCTTTTTCTCCGAGCTCTTTCTGGATCGCCTTCATCTGCTCGCTTAAATAGTACTCTTTCTGGGTCTTCTCCATCTGGCGCTTTACGCGCTGCCTTATCTTCTGCTCGACTTCGAGTATCTCTATCTCACTCTCCATGATCGAGTAGAGCCTCTCAAGCCTCTTTGTAGGGCTGGAGATGGTAAGAAGGGCCTGCTTGTCCTCAAGCTTTACAGTGAGGTGCGAGGCGATGGTGTCGGCGAGCCTTGAGGGGTCCTCTATCGAGGATACGCTCATGATCATCTCGGGGGGGACGCGCTTGTTGAACTTCACGTAAGATTCGAAGGACTTTACGACAGACCTTAGCAAAGCCTCGGTCTCAACCGTCTCGTCTATCACTTCATCGACGTCCTCGACGTTTACCATGAAGCATTCGTCCTCGGAGACAAACTCTTTTATGCGCGCCCTGCGCTTGCCCTCTACCAGTACTTTTACAGTCCCGTCCGGGAGCCGCAGTAGCTGAAGGATGGTGCCAAGCGTGCCTACCTCATAAATATCATCCGGGCCGGGCTCTTCTGTCTTGGCTTTTTTCTGAGCGGCCAATAATATCGATTTATCGTTATTCATGGCGTGCTCAAGGGCTTTTATGGACTTCTCCCTTCCCACAAAAAGGGGCACTACCATGTACGGGAATATAATTATGTCCCTTAACGGGATTAACGGTATTACCATTTTATTTTTCAAATTGTTTCCTCCCTTTAAAAAAGACAGCATCTTTGCGTCCGTCTCCGGCTTTATTATACAGGAGTCCCTAAGCTGTCTCGGCCCTGTTTCCGTAAACGATGATGGGCTTCGCCTTGTCAAAGATCACGTCATCATTGATTATGCATTCCTTGATGTTGGACTGTGACGGGAGCTCATACATCGTGTCGAGCATGACATTCTCTAAAATCGCACGGAGCCCCCTCGCGCCGGCCTTCCTCCTCATGGATTCCTTGGCAACCGCTGCGAGCGCCGCGTCCGTGAATTTGAGTTTGACGTTCTCAAACTCAAATAGTTTCTGGTACTGCTTTATTATGGCGTTCTTGGGGTCTGTAAGTATCTTTACCAGATCCTTTTCGTTCAGCTCATCGAGCACCGCCACTACCGGTAACCTTCCCATGAACTCCGGAATAAGGCCGTAACGCAGGAAGTCCTGCGGCTCGACCTCGTGGAGCAACTTGGCGAAATTAGGCTCAACGGCCTTTTTGGCCTCGGTATTGAAGCCGACCGATCTTTTGCCAACCCTCTGCGAAATGATCGTATCGAGTCCCGTGAAGGCCCCTCCGCAGATAAAGAGGATATTGGTCGTATCGACCTGCAGGAACTCCTGCTGCGGATGCTTGCGTCCGCCCTTTGGCGGGACGTTCGCGACGGTACCCTCGATTATCTTGAGGAGCGCCTGCTGGACGCCTTCGCCTGAGACGTCCCTCGTGATTGAGGGGCTGTCGCTCTTCCTCGATATCTTGTCTATCTCGTCTATGTATACGATGCCCTTCTGGCATCTCTCGATATCGTATTCAGCGTTTTGCAGGAGGCTTAAGATAATGTTCTCAACATCCTCGCCGACATACCCGGCCTCTGTAAGGGTCGTCGCGTCAGCGATCGTAAAAGGCACGTTGAGTATCTTGGCCAGTGTCTGCGCAAGGAGGGTCTTTCCCGAACCCGTCGGCCCGACTATGAGGATGTTGCTCTTCTGGAGGTCGACGTTGCCAAGGGCTACCTTGGACTCTATCCTCTTGTAGTGGTTATGAACGGCTACGGAGAGGACTTTTTTAGCGTGGTCCTGCCCGACCACATATTCATCGAGGACTTTTTTGATCTCAGTGGGCTTTGGTATGGTATGCTCGCGTTTCTTGAACTCTTCTTTTTCGTACTCCTCGGCTATTATGTCATTGCAGAGCTCAATGCACTCGTCGCATATGTATACCATAGGACCGGCAACCAGCTTTCTTACCTCATCCTGACCCTTGCTGCAGAACGAACAGGTCAAATAACTGCCGCCTTTTTTATTTACTGACATCTCCTATCCTCCAAGCTTTTTAACACCTCACCTGCTTACGTGCTTCGTTGCCTTTTATTTTCAAAATCAGCCGGCAATGTTTTACAGAGCCCAATTTAGGCAGGTTTTACCTGGGCTTAAGCTGCTCGGCAGAAATCCTTTTCTCAATTACCTTGTCAATTATACCATAGTCCCTGGCCTGCTGCCCAGTCATAAAAAAATCCCTTTCCGTATCCCTGTGGACCTTCTCTATAGACTGGCCCGTGTGCCGCGACATGATACCCGCAAGCTCTTCCCTGATCCTTAATATCTCTTTCGCCTGGATGTCTATTTCGGTAGCCTGCCCCTGAGCGCCGCCGAGCGGCTGATGGATAAGGATCCGTGAATTCGGCAATGCGAATCTCTTGCCCGCTGCGCCCCCGGCGAGCAGGAGCGCCCCCATAGAAGCGGCCTGCCCGATACAGATAGTGGAGACATCGGGCTTGACGTACTGCATGGTATCGTATATGGCGAGCCCAGCGCTTACCAAGCCGCCGGGAGAATTGACATAGACATGGATATCCTTTTCCGGATCTTCGGATTCGAGAAAAAGGAGCTGCGCGACCATGAGATTCGCTACATTATCGTCTACTGCGGAGCCTAGAAAGATAATCCTGTCTTTAAGGAGCCTTGAATATATGTCATACGCCCTCTCCCCACGGCCTGATTGTTCAACTACCATCGGGATTAAAGTCATGTACCCTCCTAGAGATGTTTTATTGCCTTATTGACTGTCAATAGCCCCTAAGCGGCAGATTTGCTGGATTCGAGGATTATATCAAACACTTTTTCGTGTTTCATCCCATCCTTTATAATCTCAAGGGCGCCTTCCCTCTCTATCCTGCCCATCAGGGATTCGAATGAGACGTTCCTGCCCTCAGCAATGCTCCTTACTGCCTTTTCGGTCTCTTCACGGGAAACTTCAACTTTTTCTTTGGCCGCGATGGCGTCGAGGATCACGTCTTCCTTCACCTGGCGGACAGCCATGCTGCGGTACTTGGCCTTAAGGTCCTCTATCGGAAGCCCCTGGTCGCCGTGGTTGAAATTGCCCTGCTTCATGTTATCGATTATTCTATTGAGTATTACGCCCAGGTACCTGTTGACGAGCGTCTCAGGGACATCGAACGAGTGCTTCGCGATCAGCTTGTCGAGTATCTCGTTTTTAAGCCGTTCCTTATCATGCGTCTCTTTTACGCGGACAAGCTCCTCTTTGACCTTCCCGTTGAGGGCCTCGAGCGTATCGCACCCGACGGACTTGGCGAACTCATCGTTCAGCTCAGGCAGTCCCTTTTCCTTCACGGCCTTTATGGCTATCTTGAATTTGGCTTCTTTTCCGGCAAGGGCCTTCTCGCTGTAATTTTCAGGGAATGTTATCTTTGCTTCCTTGTTTTCGCCCTTTGAAGCCCCGGTCAACGCCTCATCGAACCCCGGGAGGAGCGTCTTCTCTCCAAGTATTACCGGGTAATCGACGGACTTACTGTTCTTTACCGGCTCGTCTCCAAGAAAGCCCTCGAAATCCACGACAACAAGATCGCCTGCCTTCGCGGCCCTGTCTATCTCCTTGAAGTCGGCCTTAACCTCTCTCAGCCTCTCTATGCCTTCCTCTATGTCCTTATCGCTGACCTCTATCTTTTCCTTCTTAAGCTCCATGCCTTTATAATCGTCGGCGGATAGATCGACATTCGGGTTTACCTCTACGGTAACGCTGTAGGTAAATTCCTTGCCATCTTCAAGCTTCGTGGTGATCAGTTCTATCTTCGGTGCCTCTACAGGGACGAGCTCTTTTTCATGGAGCGCGTGGGGGTAAGAGGTTTCCACCAGCTTCTTCGCCACGTCTTCCTGCACATGATCGCCGAAACGCGCCTTGATTATATTCATTGGTACTGCGCCTTTCCTGAAACCGGCTATATTGACCGAGGATTTCAAGGACTGGTACGCGGCTTCTATCTCTTTCTTTACGGCGTCAGCCGAGACCGTGATCTCCAGCTTCTTTTTTACCGAACTTAAATCTTCAATTCCTATCCTGATCTCTTTGTTCTGCATCTCTTTCCTTATACCTTTCCTTAGTTTTAAAATTTTAAAGGGGTGGCCCCCCTGATGTAGATCTTCGTGTTGGTGCGGCAAGCTTGAGGCGCTCTTTAAAATGGCTTCTCAGGTAACGCCGCATCTTCATATTGGTGCGAGAGGGGGGAATCGAACCCCCATGGTTGCCCACCAGATCCTAAGTCTGGCGCGTCTGCCTAATTCCGCCACTCTCGCCTATCAGGCTTTAAGTCCGCCTGATCAAGCTCAAGCCTGACTCAAAAAGCCAAAAAATAAAAAAACGTGAAGAAAAACAAATTAGGGAGGCTAAAAAGCTGGCTTTTGAGGTTAAAAAAAGCTAAAAACAGCAAATACTTCTAAAGTATTATATGTGATTCAGACTCCCCTTGCAACAAAAAATGGCCTTTTAGCCCCAGATAGAGCTAACTTTTGAAAATATCTGACAAAATAACTATTTTTTGAGCTTAAACCCCTGCACGCCCTGGAGCATTTCACGGTTAACAGCGGAGAGCCTTTCAATGCCCTTATCGGCCTCGGCCGTCTTGCTGATGTTTTCCGCGGATAGCTTTACGACACCGTTTACAGCCTCTGAAACCTTGATGATGCTCCGCTCCTGTTCGCGAATAATATTGTTTATGAAATTGGCTATCTTATTTACCTCATCCATGGCTGAGGATATCTGTTTGTTCGCCTCGACCTGTGACCTTGTCGAGCCCTTCACTTTATAGGCTATCTCGGACATGCGCTCAGACGCCTTGTTTATGAGCTCGCTGCCTCTGGCCTGCTCCTGAGTCGCGTTTACTATTCGGCGGGTCATCTCGGCAACTTTCCCGGTTGCATCCACGACCATCCGGCTCTCCCTTGCCTGCTCCGCGGCGGCCCTGGCGATCTCACGGACGCTGTTCGTAGACCTGTTGGCAGAGCTTACGATCTTTTTAAGCCCCTCCCCGGCCTCGATGGACAGCTTTACGCCCTCTTCGACGCTATAGAACCCGCGCTCCATGACCTTTACGGCCCGGTTGCTCTCTATCTCAACGGCCCCTATTATCTCGGATACCTCCTTGGCGGAAGTAGACGTCCTCTCCGCAAGGTCTTTTATTTCGTTTGATACCACGGAGAAGCTTCTGCCGTGCTCTCCCGACTGCGCGGCGATGATGGCGGCGTTAAGGGCCAGGAGGTTTGTCTCCTCGGCTACATCCTTGATGACATCGAGTATCTTTCCGATCTCTTTTATCTTTTCGGACAGGCTGTTTATGATAATAGCAGATTCCCGCGTAATATCTTTCGTCTTTATTATCCCGCCTATCGTGGACTCGACCGTCTGCATGCCGGCCCTGGCGTCCCTTATGACATCATCGGCGAACCTCGATGCCTCGGCGGCATTAGTCTCGACCTCGCGGGTCCTGGCGTTTATCTGTATCATGGAGGATGAGACCTGTGTTACCGCGGAAGAAAGGTTCTCGATATTTTCAGAAATCTCCTTTATGGAGAAGGACATATCCCGGGTCGATGCCCCTGTCTCATCGACGCTTGAAAAGAGGGATTCCATATTGTCGACGACCTCGTTAATGGAGGCGCCAAGCTCAAGCACCGACGACGAGCCCTGCTCTATGGAGGCGGTAAGTATCTCCGTATAATTGGCTATCTCCTCTATGGAGGCGTTCATTGATTTCAAATTAGAGCCGGCCGAATCAAGACAGGCGGCCTGCCTGTTCGATCCCTCGAAGACCTGCCTCCTCATCTCCCTTAAGCCCGCGGATATCTCGATAGCCTCTTCGGATGTGTTCCGTATGCCCTCTATCATCCTGTGGAGGTTCCCCAAGACCTCGTTTGTCTGGGCGGCCAGGTCCCCCAATTCGTCTTTCGACTTTACGGAGGCGGCTCCAGTGAGGTCTCCTTCAGCCATATGCCTGGTGGTATCGACAAGGTTAAGGATCGGCGAGGTCACGACCTTTCTTATAAAGGCAAGCCCTACAAGACCCATCGACAGGATCACAGCGAAGCCATAAAATATCGAACGCCAGACGTCAGCCATCGCTGCGGCCATCTCGCTCTCGATCGGAACCACTATCTCCAGCGCCCCCGCCACGTCACCGATCTTATAATCCCTCTTTGGGCTCGCAATGTTATTATTATGGCATTCGACGCAGGTTTCGGAAGTGGCTATATCGGGTATCATATACCTGACGGACTTTTTCCCGTCAAAATCCTCAAACCTGTAATGATTCGCCTCGCCTCCGCGCGCAAAAAGTTCCAACGCCTCTTTCTGAAAAGAGTCTCTGGGTGCGTTCGAAGGGTTTATGGGATGCAGGCTTACGATCTCCATATGAAGGCCCCCAGCGTTGCCGAAAGACTTGGAGACCTCTTTAATAAATGTAGTAGGCAGCGGTATGGCGTTGGGGCTTTCGTGATAGGAGCCTGATACCGTGAGCCCGGCCTCAAGCGCTCGCTTTACGACTGTGGAAGTGTAGTACTGCCTGTCGGCCGCCACCTTCCTCGAAAGGAAGTTCGCCGTAGTAAGGGCCATCCTGCGGGTCTGCTCGATCCTCTCGTAATATATATAAAAACTATATACGCCGAAGATCACGGCCCACACAAGAGCCGCGAATATCAATAATTTACCCCTGATTCCGAATCTCATCTGTTTTTCTCTTTCATGGTATCAACAGGGCTTAAGTTAAATCGGGGGAATTTGTGAGAAAATACGCGTAACTAGCCGTTATTTAATTGGATATTATAGGAAAAGGGTGTTTATTACAAGGTTTTTTTCTGCTTTTCCTTCAAGGGCTGCAATACCTATATTTATCGGCGGGTTTAAAAAAAGCTTGATGGCGAATAGATATCTCGAATCCCCGCTTCCTTGCGGCGTTTGGGTTGAATTTCCCCCCTGGGCTTAAGCCCAGGGGGGAAACCGGCTTAAGACATTTACTGGGTCAGTGCTAGTTCATCAGCAACATGCCTGACTTTTCATCAAACCTTATGACTTTTATTTCCTTGGACTTAAGCTCGACCGTATCCTCGAAGGTATAATCAGCCGGCGTATTCGGGCCGCTGCGGTAAAGCTTCGCCGAAAATTTGTGAAGTCCGGGCTCTATAATGAACTCCTCGTATATGTAAGAGGCCATGTCCTTTTTAAATCCTGTCGGGGCATAAGCCTTATCAAGCATTTTCTTGTCATCCATGTAGAACTCGACCACGACGGGGAACCTTTCCCTCGGGCAATGCGCCAAACCCCCTATATTCATCTTGACCTGCCTCGAATCCTTAAGCTCCTTACGGTATCTCTCGCCGGCTTTCTTTATGATGTCGGCTTCCTCGCAGTCCGTTACCCTCCTCCCCGTATGCTTGAAAGCTATCTTAAACCCGGCATCTTCGGGTTTATAAAAAGTATATGCAACGTCCGAAAAGTAGAGCGCGGGCGCCAGGAGAATGAAAAGCAGCACGGTAAGCCTTCCCAGCGCCGGGTAAGATATCGGCTCCTTCTTCTTTTTAGGCGCGTCGCCTTTCTCGGATTCCTTTTTACTCCGCCATTCCTTTACCACTATATATATGACAGGCAGTATGAACGCCAGTAAGACTCCAGCAATCCACATGGTCAACTCCTACGCGATTTTAACGCGTCTTTAAAGACGGTTATTTCATTAAGGAAGCCTTGTTCCTCAACGGCCGAAAGGTACGCTAACTTCACCTTTGACCTGTCCACTGACCTCTTGACGACAGGCGGGCGGAACCCTGCAAGGCGTCCTGAGAGCCATTCGTTGCCTCTCCTGTAATGGCAGTCGCCCTGCTTGCACGAGGCGATAAAGACGCCGTCAAGACCCTTCTCCATCGGTATGGCGAGCATCGAGGGCTGGAGCATCCCTATGCACGGGAGGGTGACAACCCTTGCCCATTCATAACCCGTGATCCCGCCCCTGCCGTCCGCGATGTTGTTTATCCACGCGCCCTTCGCGCACGCGAATATCATCACCTTTGGTTCCGTAACGGCCGATTCCTTCAGCTCCGCCACAAGCCTCTTTACCTCCGCCTTGACCGAGTCCTCGGTTATGTCGGGGAGGTTAAGGGCCTTGTAGTCGCACGACCCTACGCATATGCCGCAGCTCGCGCACCGTTTGTCTATCACGACGGCCTCTAACGGGTAAGGCATGCCGTCGGTCCTCGGCCTCATGAGGATCGCCTGATATGGGCAGTCCTCCATGCATAGTTCGCACCCGGTGCAATTCTCGTAGGTTACCTTTACAGGCGGATTTTTCTTCTTGCCGGATAACCACGGAACGGCCGCGATTATCAAAGTGACCGACACGATGAACGCCCAGAGGAAGGGCGCGGACATATAGTTAAAGAGGGGAAATATAAAGAGATAAAACCAATCGAACGGGACGGCTTCAACAAGCCTCGCAAGCTCGGCCGGAGGGGCGCTTGTAGCCGGCTTTATGAACGAAAGGGCCAGAAGGGCGATAATCAAACCGTACGCTACGGCCCTCGGAGGGTTTATGACCGCTTTGGTGATCCTCGTGATGTGGACCATTATCAGGATAAAAAGGAAGAAGATGGTGGAGAAGTGTATAAACAGTATTATATAGAAGAGCTGGTCCGTGAGGTTCTCTATCCTGGCGAAGTTCAGGCTCAAAGGAAGCCCGAATATCGGGATATTCTCGAGCATGTGGGCCGAGAGCGTGGCTACGAGCTTTGCCCTCTCGTCCCATACCATCCAATATCCGAATATGCCGCCTATCCATATTATCCACGCTATAGCCACGCCGGATACCCAGGCAAGCCATCTCCAGTGCTTATACCTGTCCAGGGTAAAACATCTTGCCGCGTGCAGGAGCATGGTTATTATGAGCCCGTCGGAAGAGTATCTGTGAAGGGAGCGCATCACCCCTCCGAGATACCACTGGTTTATGGTAAGCTGCTGAACGGATAGGTAGGCCCCGTGAGCCGATATGTCATAGAACAGGAACAGATATATCCCTGTCACAAGTATTATCCACAGGAAAAATACGCTTATCGCCCCGAGATAATAAAAAGGGTTGTACTCGGTGGCAACGGCCTGGTTAAGAAATTTTTCGATAAAGAGCCAGATACTTTCCAATAGTCCGCTCTTTTTAAACTCCCTTTTTCCTTCCATTATGCCTTCCTTGTCTTGAAAATGCGTCGCGAGCGCCAACCCCGCATCGCTCTGCGGCTGGCGGGCGAAGAGGAATTGTAACTCCCTGACATTTAGAAGCATCCCCACCGCCTGCGGCGGGGATGCTAATTTACCTTCGCGTCTTTTTAAAAAAACCTATGATCTTCTTGCCCCACACGGCGTAGATAATGGCAAGTATGACAGCAAGCTGTATGAATATGCTTAAAAAGATCGGATAATCTATCACGTAGCGGCCTGTGTAAGGGTCGTACTTATAGCAAAAGTACTTTAACCTGTCTATGAGGGAGACCTGACCGGGCGCAGCCGTTTTTCCGGTGATCAGCTCCTCAAGGCGCGAGCCCAGGGTCGCTGACTGGGTCCTCAGGCTGTAAACCTGCTTGTAAATCGTGCCGTCCGGCCTTACCACCGTCACCATGTCTATATGGTCGAAGCTCCCGTCCTCTTTCTTCTTATAAAAAAACCCCACCTGCCTGGTTAACTTCCTCACCGTCTCTTCGGAGCCTGTAGCGAACCTGATGTCCTTGAAATCGGAACCTAACTTATGCCCGTATCTTTTGAGCCCTTCCGGCGTGTCGTTGGCCGGGTCAAAGCCGATTGTAAGGACATTGAACCTGTTGCCCAGCCTGGTTCTGGCGTTATCAACCACGGACTTAAGTTCCGCTGTTATCGTAGGGCATACCTGAGGGCACGTAGTGTATACGAAGCTTATTACAAGCGGCTTATTCTGCGTAAAATAATCACTTAGCTTGAAACTTACGCCATCCTGGTCGACAAGCGCATACTCATCGAGCCTTGTCCCCTCGGCCTTGACGGAGGCGTCAAAGGCCTCTCTTAACGCCTCGGTATCCGGCGGAGCGGCGGCAAAGGCTGGCATTGCCTGCAGTGACAGCAGGAATACAAAAACCGCGCTTAAGAGCCTTTTAGGATTAAAGCAAAACATAACCAACCTCTTTGGATGAGAAGGAAAACAGAGCGGTACGGGGCCTGATTGGAAACGATTTATCATTGTACCAGTTACTATAGTATCAACAACGCTACAGCGAGTGTATGATTTTTATCATCTATAGAATGTAGAAAAAAATTCTATTATTTCGAAACCTCGCACCTAGCTTTTAGCAATATTTGACATTATAACATATGACTTTTCTTAATTAAACCGAGCCAGGGCAAAAAAAAGGGCCGCGCACTCCGCGCGGCCCTTTCTGGACAACCTATGATCGATCTTTACTGAACCTTCTTGCCCCATATTATTGAGCCGAAGGCTATTGCTATAAAAAGGATACCGCCCAGTCCCGCAAGCACGCCGCCTACGCCCATCATTGACATGAACATGTCGATAGCCGGGTCGAAGGTGAATGAGAACGGAGCGCCTGAGAATGTAATGTCATAATGCCTTCTCGGAACGCCGAACGAGCCCGCGCTCATCATGCCTATCGACAAGGTCGCAACGCCCACCCCGTAAAGCCAGGGCTGGATCTGCGCGAAACCCTTCCAGATAAGCTCCCTTTTGAAGATATAAGGGATGAGAAGATACGTGAAGCCCATGAAGGCGATCGTTGTTCCAGCGACAACCGTTCCATGGAAATGCCCGGTAATCGCGAAGGTGTTGTGGCGGATTATGGCGAACTGCTCGGTTCCGAAGATGACGCCTGTGATACCGCCAAGAAACCCGAAGAGCACGATGGAGATGATTATGCCTGAGAAAGCCGGGTTTCCCCATGGGGCTTTCTTGAGCCATTCAAAGAGCCCTCTTGTGTAGCCCTGCTTCCTTAAAGCGACTTCCACGGAGGCGGGTATCGCGAAGGCGTGTATCATTGACGCAAGGACGGCGAGGTGCATCATGTAGCTTGTATTTACGACCTTATGCCAGCTTGAGAGAACCGGGTCGACGAGGAGGTGGTGCTCTGAAGCGAGGTTAATAAAGAGTATATAAAGTACAAACGCCGTCCTGGAGAGCTTTTCGTTTACCGGCTTGCCGCCTACGACAAAAGCTGAGGTCATGTACCATACCGCGACCATCGCGCATACGTTTATCTGCTGGGACGAATGTCCAAGGCCCCAGAATACAAGCCTGTAAGCGGAAGGGTCTATGTAGCCGATTATGTCCATCGACCAGAGGAATGTCGGAATAAATATGGCGGCGCCGTGTGCGAGCGTGAGGATGCCGATGATGCTGGCGGCAGCCAGGCCAAAGCTACCGAGCGGGAGCGATTTCTTGAATCCGCCGTCCCTTTTTGAGAGGACTATGTTTATGAAAAAGTGGATGAACCCGATAAGCGCGCCTACCGCGAAGAGGATCACGCCGAGATAGTACAGCGGGTCCGCCTTAAGAGGCACGTATGACGTGAACATGACGTCCGCCTTGCCGAGGACGACTACCGTGTTTATAACGGCTCCGCCTATGAGCATCAGTGCAAAGGCCACCCACCCCAGCCATGTAACGTAAGACCGGGTTCCGAGCAGCACCGCGGATGTAAAGTGCACCAGCGCTATCTCAAAAAATATTATCCACGCGAGGAGCGCGTCCAGGCCGTGTGCCGTCAAAAACCTGTAGTACTGTTCCAGCGGCAGAAGATGCACGCTGGGCCACCTCGTAAGGAGCACCAGAAGCCCCATCAGCCCGCCCACAGCCAGGGTCGCGAACGCGGCTATCAAGTTCCAGCGTATCAGTAGCTCACTGCTTCTGTTTATCTTGAGCCCTGACAGGGAACATATCCTGAAGTCAGAATTTGCCATTTTTGTTTTACACCTCCATTTCAAATTTACCAAGCGCCCGTTAGTTTGTCTTAAGAGCGATTATACAGCCGTCCCATCATCAAAAAAATGACTTCCATCAGAAAATAGCCGATTAACCACGGGCGTATATATTTTAGCCCGCGCGCTTCCTGCCATTTTACGATGCGGGCGTACAGCCGGCTTCAAACCATATTGAAATTTATAAAGCCAGGATTTTTTATCCTGATCAGGGCTTTTATTGTATGCCCCAAATGTTAGAAAGCCATTTGAGGTGGGCGAACCATGTTACAATAAACAGCGCCAGGAAAATCAGCGCCAGCACAAATACCCCCGGCGCCTCCATCACTTCTCTGTGGTCGAATTTAGGCATCTTTTAGCTCCTCCTAGCAGCTTTGATTACTTTACGTACATCTTCCCGACCATCGTGTGATGGCCGACTCCGCAGTATTCGTTGCAGACTATGTGAAATTCGCCTGTTGAAGTAGGCGTCAGCTTAAGCACATAATCATATCCGGGCAGAGCCATAAGGTTCATGTTAATGGGTTGGAGCGAAAAACCGTGCTGGATGTCCATAGATGAAAGGTGCACGTTGTAAGTCTTGCCCTTCTCAAGCTCCAATATCGGATACCACTGCCACATGGAAGCCTTTATGAACACAGGCTCCGACGGATCCGGGTGCACAACCGGAAAACCATTTTCTTCGCCTACCTTGTACTTCGCTACCATTCCCTCGACAAGTTTGTCGAAGTTCGCGGCTGAAACCGCGTATGTCGTCGACGGCGGGTTCTGCGAACCTACCAGATGATAAACAGGCATGAAAATAAAAGATACCAGCATCCAGATAAGCGCTACAGCGACCCATATCCTTTCGTCTTTACTGAGCGGGTTCCACCATATTCTCTCGGGCTCGTGAATCGCCATTTCTCTTCCTCCTTATGGGGCTATAGGCAGTTTGGGGATGTACATAATCTCTACGAGACCCCAAACCGTATAGATTAGTGTCGGGACTACAACGCCTAAAATCAAAAGCAAAAAGATGTTGTCGTAAAACCTTTGACCTGCCGGGATAGGTCCATCTTCCCTTTTCTCATGCATAGCCCTGCCTCCTTTCCAATTTGTTCGCTATAATATATAAAGTACGCCGATAACATTAAATGACTTTTATCAGGTTTTCATGACTATCTCAGATATTAGATGGAATAACGTTAAGGTCTGATTCTATGCAGGAAATATTAGGAAATTCAAAAGAGGGCTGATGCGGAGAACTCTATATCAATTATGCGGTTTTGTCAATATAGCGCCAGATTTCTGAACCAGGCCTTTTAAAGCGGCGGGGTTAAGAAAAACGCAGCCGTCATTGCCAGCGCATTTGAAGCATCCCGCAGTCCTTCCTGCAGAAAAAAAAAGGGCAGGCCCAAAGGCCTGCCCTTTCTAAACCTGTCTGACCGCTAAACAGCGATTAGAAGTTTGCTGTGAGCATGAGGTAACCCCAGCTCTG